>NZ_ARWE01000001.1:600000-1200000 GCF_000384395.1 Geopsychrobacter electrodiphilus DSM 16401 | reverse complement strand
CCACGCATCCTCAGGAATATCGATATGGTGCATAACCTGCGGCGTCTCTTCTTTCAACACCGTTCCATTCCAATCTTCGACCCGCCGAACAACCTGCGGCTGCAGGACATCCCCGTGATTCGCCAGGGCCGCCGTCATCACCGCCAACTGAATCGGAGTGGTGAGAACATACCCCTGTCCAATTGCAGTGATAACCGTTTCACCGGCATACCAGGACTGATTAAAACGCTGCCGCTTCCAGCTTTGCGAGGGGATAACTCCGGATTTTTCCCCTCCCAGAGGAAACCCGACCGGCGCACCCAGGCCAAACTCGTGTGCGGTCTCCTCAAGCTTATCAATCCCCAGCTCCAGCCCAACCTGATAAAACCAGACATCGCAACTTTCGCGCAGGGCCTTTTTAAGATTGGTCCGTCCATGGCCGGCCTTCTTCCAACAACGATATCGCGCCTCCCCGAGGTTGAACTCTCCGTTACAATCAACGATGTGATTCTTGGTAATAACCTTCCCGCGCAACGCAGCCAGAGCAACAATCATTTTAAAGGTGGACGCCGGAGAATAGAGCCCGGTCAAGACTTTGTTCTGCAGAGGATGACGTGGATCTTTAAGCAGTTGTGCCCAGGCGTCTCCTTCAATCCCACTCACAAAAAGCGACGGATCGAAGGTCGGACGACTCAACATGGCCAGAACGTCACCAGTATGCACATCCAGAACCACTGCCGCACCGGACTGGTCGCCAAAGGCCTGATCTGCCGCACGTTGAACTTCACGGGAAATCGTCAAAAACAACTTATTCCCA
Organism: Geopsychrobacter electrodiphilus DSM 16401; assembly: GCF_000384395.1. Classification (NCBI taxonomy): domain Bacteria; kingdom Pseudomonadati; phylum Thermodesulfobacteriota; class Desulfuromonadia; order Desulfuromonadales; family Geopsychrobacteraceae; genus Geopsychrobacter; species Geopsychrobacter electrodiphilus. The sequence continues at coordinate 1,199,204 of NZ_ARWE01000001.1, read as the reverse complement.
GGACGTGGCGGGTCGACTTCAAGTTGCTTGAGAAGTTTCCCTTTAACATCAACTTCGACCAATCTTTGCCCTTTTTGGCCGCGTAAATATTTTTCATAGGTCTTCTCCAAAGCGATTTTCCCAACAACATCACCCGGCTGAAGGTCGTCAAACATATCCTGACTCAACTCCTTTTCCGTGACCTCTCCCAGGTAACCAATCAAATGGGCTTCAGAGCCTTTCTCGAGATAATCACGTACCGGCACAACTTCAACAAGAACGCCAGGGAGCTCAGTACTGTGCTCTAGAACACGCTCCATCACATCACGTGGGACATCCTCGGCAAGAGGAACCGGGCGGTAGATCGGAAAACGACTCCCTTTCTCCCAGCGATCACGCAAAACAGCAATATCCACTCCGAGCAATCCGGCCAGCTTCTGGAGCAGGCCCGGCAAATCATCTACATCTTGGCGCATCACCGAAACGGTAAAAGAGGGACGATTTCCGACCAGCAACTCTCCGTTTCGATCATAAATTGGCCCCCGTGGGGGAGCCAGGGAGAGAACACGGGTCCGGTTACGCATTGACTTCTCAGTGTAACGATCATAGCTGATGATCTGAAGGTACCAAAGACGCAGGGCCAAAAGCAGAAATAGCCCGGCAGCAGCTACAGAGAAGAGCAACAAGCGTCTCTGCACCGCCGGCAGTTCAATCCAGCGCGCATCAAGTCCCATGGTGTTTGCTCTGATACAAAAGGCCAGCCATCCCTGATCTTGTCCCGATCAGGGGTTGGAATCTCAGCCATAAAAGCAGCAACAACCAGGCGGTCAATACATTGGACAGCAACTGAAAAGGAAGATCGGCAAGCAGAATACTCACCACTGCGCCAGCCTCAGCAAAAATAGTTAGCAGAAAGCCGAGGACAAAGGTCTGAATCAGGGTCCCGACAACCACCATCCCCAGGATAAGTCTCCGGCTTTCTGCATTAAGACGGTCAGAAAATAGCCGAACCACCAAAAAAATTGTCAGTTGCACGGTGGCATACAGGCCAAAAGTTGTACCGCTAAAAACATCCTGCAGAGCGCCGAGCAGCAGTGCCAGAATAGCTGCGCGCAAAAAAGATTCACTCAGACCCAGATAAATCACCAGAAGGAGCAACAGATTGGGCCGAAGCTCGGCAGACAAAAACCGGGGGAAAATTGTAGTCTGCAGAAGGATGAACATCAGACCACAGAGAAAAACCGAGAAAAGCCCCCTCATGGCGTAGTGTCCATCAGAACCAGAACCTCTTCAAGTCGGGTAAAGTCAACGACCGGAGTAAAATTTATCTGCTGAAAAAGATCATAATCATTGTATTGAACTGCCGTCACCCGCCCGATAATCAGCCCCTTCGGGAAGACTCCACCCATGCCTGAGGTGACAATCAGATCATCCTTCTCAACCTGATCGTCACGCAAGGCATATTCAAGGGTCAGGTTTAGTCCATTGCCTCGCGCCACTCCGCGGGTGCGTGTCCGCTGGACCAGAGCGGCGATGGACGAGGAAGCGTCGGTCACCAACAACACTCGGGAACTATTGTCCGCCGCCTTGATGACTCGCCCGACAACCCCTTCGGCCACGACAATTGGAGCTCCGGCATGTACCCCCTGGTCTGTCCCCTTGTCTATAACAATGGTCCGCGACCAACTACTGGCATCCTCGGCAACAACCAGAGCCGGTAAAACGATGCGTGGATCAGCTTCCACAAAATCGAGTAATTTTTTAAGCCGCTTGTTTTCAAGTTTGACTTCATTCACTGCGACCAGGCCGGCTCGCAGGTCACGATTGGCCTGCATCACAGCAACATTCTGTTGGCGCGTATCCACCAGCCAGATATAATTGTTCCAGAAAGCGCTGATTTCGGTGCCTGCCTGATCTATCCCACGTTGAAGGGGCTCAGTCAGAGCTAAAACGACACGTTCAAAAAGGGTAATTTTAGTTTTGCTGCGCAGGTTGACCGAATAGATAAACACCACGACCAGAATCAGCAGAGTGATCAGCAGGGTTATTTGATGGCGTTTCAGAAAGTCACGCATCTGGGGCTCACAGCTATGGGGCAGACAGGGACCGCACTGCGTGACACGCAGGCTATATGTAAAACGGGAGGATCGCTTGATCCTCCCGTCATCAGGTTTTCACACTAGATCGACCGCACAATCTATGCAGTGGACACCTAAACCTCAGGAGGGCACAGAAACCTGCCGCAACAGATCAATCTGATCAAGCACCATCCCGGAACCCATGACCACACACGAGAGGGGATCTTCGGCAACCGTCACCGGCAACCCGGTCTCCTGACGCAACAGGACATCCAGATTCTTCAGATAGGCACCGCCGCCAGCAAGGACGATCCCTTTGTCGACAATATCTGCGGCCAGTTCGGGCGGGGTGTGTTCAAGACAGATACGGACCGCTTCAATAATGGTGTTGATCGGCTCAGACATCGCTTCGCGGATTTCGGTCGAGTTGATTTCGAGGGTCTTGGGAATTCCGCTCACCAGATCTCGTCCTTTGACCTCCATGGTCTGGATCTCGTCATCGGCAGCAAAAACGTTTCCGATTCCGATCTTAACCGCCTCGGCGGTCCGCTCACCAATTAATAAATTATATTTACGCTTCATATACTGCACGATCGATTCGTCGAGCTTATCGCCGCCGACCCGGACCGACTGGGCGTAAACGATGCCGGCGAGTGAGATCACCGCAACCTCGGTTGTCCCGCCACCGATATCGACGATCATATTGCCCGAGGCTTCAGTAATCGGCAATCCGGCGCCGATCGCAGCAGCCATCGGTTCTTCGATCAGAAATACCTCACGAGCTCCGGCCGATTCCGCCGACTCACGCACGGCCCGCTTTTCGACCTGGGTAATCCCCGAAGGCACACAGATTACAATCCGCGGCCGGACCAGGGTTTTACGATTGTGAACCTTACGGATAAAGTACCGCAACATCTCTTCGGTATGATCAAAATCAGAGATCACACCATCCTTCATTGGACGGATGGCAACGATGCTTCCGGGAGTCCGCCCCAGCATCTCTTTGGCGTCCTTGCCGACAGCAAGCACTTTGCGCTGCCCACCGGCACCGGTGTGAACCGCAACCACCGAGGGTTCATTACAGACAACCCCCTTCCCTTTTACAAACACCAGGGTATTGGCAGTGCCCAGGTCAATGGCGAGGTCATTTGAAAACATCCCCCACACGGCATCAAAAATATTCCACATAACGCGTATTGTCCCCTGGCCAGAATGGTCAAAAAATCTCATCTTCAGATTCCTACTAAAACCGCGCCCACTCTAGCAAACCGCATCTCTTTGCGCAAGGCCCAAAAAGGGAAATATATATTGCAATTCAACAGATTGCTGGGCTAACATGCGTGGCTGTTTTTAGCCCTGTCATTCACTTGGTTTTCGAGGAGTTTTTCACTGATGCTTCATATGATACGCACCAAACAAAAAACGATTATTGTCAAGATCATCTTCTGGGTGATCATTGCAGCTTTTATCGGCACAATCTTCCTGGTCTGGGGACATGGTGGCGACAAAGGGGCCAGTGGGAAGGCCGCTGCCCTGCAGATCAACGACACCAAAATCTCATACGAAGAGTTTCAGAGCGCTTACAGCAACCTCTACAACCTCTATCAAGGCATCTACAAAGAAAACTTTACCCCCCAGCTTGAAAAACAGCTGAACTTGAAACAACAAGCCGTTGATCAACTCATCGGGCAATCCCTGCTGATGCAGGAAGCCGAAAAAACCGGCCTTGAGGTTTCCAAAGACGAATTAGTCAATTCAATTGCGACCTACCCTGCCTTTCAGGTCGACGGTAAATTCAACCGCAATCGCTACATTCAAGTATTAAACTATGAAAAGATCTCAGCAGAGCAGTTCGAAGCCAGTCAACGCCGCCAACTGCTGGTCGATAAATTGCGCAAGCAGTTGCAGCAGGGAGTCAGTGTCAGCGCTGACGAGATCAACCAGGCCTTTCGCAAGGAGAACGACAGGATCAACCTGAACTTTGTTCGTCTGTTGCCGGCCAGTTTTGAAAATAAAGTAACTGTCACGGATGAAGTACTGAAGACCTACTTTAAGGACCATCAGGAAGATTTCCGCCTGCCCGAAAAAATCTCCTTGCGCTACCTGAAGTTTGACCCCGCCAGCTACGCTAAAGAGGTGACCAGTTTCAGCAAAGAAGACCTCAATCGCTATTATCGCCGCAATATCAACCTGTTCGAAGTCAAGGAACAGGCCAAGGCCTCTCATATCCTGATCAAGGTCGCTAAAGATGCTGACGCAACCCAGAAAAAAGCACGCCGCGCGATAGCCGAATCGATTCTTAAAGAACTCAAGGCGGGTAAAGATTTTGCAACCCTGGCTCGGGCCAAATCGGATGATCCCGGTAGTGCGGCCAAAGGTGGAGAACTCGGCTACTTTGGTCGAGGGGCAATGGTTGCGCCCTTCGATAAAGCGGTATTCAACCTGAAACCGGGGGAACTCAGTGGAATTGTTGAATCCGATTTCGGCTACCACATCATCAAACTTGAAGACTACATTGAGCCTGGAGTTAAAACTCTCGCTGAGGCCATGGACCAGGTCAAGCAGGGTCTCCGAACTGAAAAAGAGCGACAAATCGCCTATGAGAAAGCGATGGATGCCTACAATATCAACCGCAAAAATGGCAACCTGGACGCAGCGGCCAAAGCGAACGACCTGACGATTAAAGAGACAAGCCTGTTTGCGCGCACCGACGCTATCGACGGCATTGGTCGCGAAGAAGAAATCATCTCAGCTGCATTCAGCCTGAACGATGGCGAATTGGGTCACCCGGTCCAAACCAGCCAGGGTGTATATCTATTCACCATCAAAGAGCGCCAGCAAAGCCGCATTCCTGAACTTAAGGAAGTCCGCACGGCAGTTGAGGCCGATTACCGCAAGACCCATGCGATCGATCTTGCGAAAGAAGCCGCCGACAATCTGCTTAAACAGGCAACTGAGATGAAAAGCCTGAGCGCCGCCGCCAAGGCAGCTAAATTCCAGGTAGAGGAGACCGGTCTTTTCAGCCGCAGCTATGGCGCATTTATCCCCCGAATCGGTACATCGCAGGAACTCTCCGACGCAGCTTTCTCCCTGACCAGCGAAAAGCCTCTGGCAACGAAGGTCTTCAAACAGGGCGCGGGATATGTTCTGGTCAGCCTCAAGCAGAGCGAAAAATCTGACCCGGCAAAACTTGACACGGCGGAACGCAAAAAGATCGAAGATCGGCTTCTCTCCCAGAAAAAGGAAGCCATCATCAATGACAAACTCAAAACATTACGTGAAGCCGCTGAAATCACGATCGACCCATCCCTTACCAACGACCGAGGCCGGAGATAAGCTTATGACCAAGATCGTAACCCAGACAAACTGTCCGGAACTGAAACTTCTCAACCGGGGTAAAGTTCGTGATCTCTATGACCTCGGTGAGCACCTGCTGATCGTCACCAGCGATCGAATCTCGGCCTTTGATGTCATTATGAACGAAGGGATTCCGCAGAAGGGCTTTGTTTTGACCCAGGTCTCCAAATTCTGGTTTGAAATGATGGGAGATCTGATTCCAAACCACCTGATCTCGACCGAGGTTGATGACTTTCCCGCTATCACTCATCAGTACCGCGACCAATTGGAAGGTCGCAGCATGCTGACCAAAAAAGCGCAGCCACTGCCGATCGAATGTATTGTCCGGGGCTACCTCTCTGGTAGCGGCTGGAAAGAGTATCAGCAAAAAGGGTCTGTTTGTGGCATCAAGCTGCCGGAAGGCATGCTCGAAAGCAGCAAGCTTTCTGAGCCGATTTTCACGCCATCAACCAAGGCCGAACTCGGCACCCATGACGAGAACATCTCCCTTGCCGAAGCCGCCAACCTATGCGGGCCGGAACTGGCGCAAAAAGTCAGCGAGGTGAGTATCCAGATTTACCAGCGGGCGCGCGAATTTGCCGCGACAAAGGGGATCATCATCGCCGACACAAAATTTGAATTCGGCACCATCGGTGACCAACTCATCTGGATTGACGAGGCCATGACCCCTGACTCTTCCCGGTTCTGGCCGAGCGCCCAATATAAAGCAGGTCAAGCGCAGCCGAGTTTTGACAAACAGTTCCTGCGCGACTATCTCGAAACCCTTGACTGGGGGAAAACGGCACCAGCTCCTCCGCTACCGCCCGAGATTATCCTGAGGACCAGTGAAAAATATCTTGAGGCGCTCAAACGCCTTACCTGCTGATCTTATAAAAACGGCGGCCACGCTCCTGATGCGGCCGCCGTTTCGGTAGAATCTCCTGATTTTCAGCTATCCGTCGGAGAATATCGAATGCGTCTGTTCTGCATCCTGATTCTGCTTTTACCAGCCTGCGCCCCGGCAACCAACAGCACCACCATCACCCCGGCTCAACATCGCCTGAGGGCCACGGCGATGATTTCGGTTCAAGATATCCCCGGGGCGCTCAAAGAGATGCAGCAGGCCATAACAGGCAACCCGAATGTTGACGATGCTTTGTTATATGGCGATCTGTTAGAATCAACGGGAAAGTATAAAGAAGCCCGCCGCGTCTACAAAAAAGCCTTTACCTATCCGTCTGACAACTCTCAGAAACAGACCTTGAGTTATCATCTGGCTCTACTTGAAGCCGTAAATTTTGACAACCTCAAGACCGCTGAAAACCTTGCACAAACCCTCCCGACCGCCGACAGCAGGCTCTTTGACTTGAAATCGGTCATTCTCTTGAAACAAGGACAATTCAAGCCGGCCCTCAACGAAAGTCAGCGGGCGCTTTCCCAGGCGAAAAATAATGAGGAGAAGGGTTGGGCCAATTTCCACATGGCCCAGATCTACTTTAAATTGCGTCTCGAACGCGAGACCTTTCGCGCCCTGTTTGAAGCCGTCAACTACGGACGGGGTCACAGCCTGGTTGCACGCATTACCAACTACTGGGAAGATCGACGTAACGCCCCTTTCCCAAAAAATTAACCCCGACGCCAGCGCACACAGCGCTTAGCATCGGTTCTGCTGCAGAGGTTTCATGTCACCACGTGTCAAATACTGGTTTTTCCTCTTCGCAATTGTGTTGATAACCTTCAGCGTTATTATCGCCAGTTTTGCCGGGTCCTGGCACAGCCTCGCGACCGAAGAACAACTCTATTTAGAGCATCTTATCGGAAAATTAATCCCGTTTCCGATTATTGGGGCTGCCTTTCTTTGTGTGATTATCGGCGGACTCGTCAGCCTGCTTTTCCACAACTACATCATCCCGATTTTGCAGATGGGTGAAGAGATCCGCCTGATTTCGACAGCCAATACCGACTACCGCCTTAAGCCTAAAGGGGCGAAAGAACTCGTTCATCTCGCCGAGATTTTCAATGAGTCGGCCGACACCTTTACCCGCATGCAGAGGGATATCGACATACATATCGCACAGTCCAAGGCTCAGCTCAAGGAGGAGCGGAATCGTCTCGCAGCGCTCATGTCCGAATTGCCCCACGCCGTTCTGGTCTGTAACAGCGATGGTCAGATTCTTCTCTACAACACCAAAGCCAAGACCCTCTTTGACAAGAAATCGGCAGTAAATACCGCCACTATCCAACCCATGGGATTAATCGGTCTCGGCCGCTCTGTCTTCGGTCTGCTTGATCGCGACCCGCTGGCACACGCGCTTGAAATGCTGAATCATGCTCTTGCACGCGGCCAGTCGACCCCCATCAGCAGTTTCATGATGTCATACCATGGTGGTGCCTACTTGCGGGTCAACATGGCCCCGGTTCTAGTGCTCAGGGATGGGAAAGAGCAGATGAGCGGGTTTGTCCTCACCCTGGAGGACATGACAGAACAAATCGCTGCCGACACGCGACGTGATTCGCTGATCCGCTCCCTGACCGATGACCTGCAGGGGACCTTGAGTGAAATCAGGGATTCGATCACGCAAATCCTCGACACTCCGGAGATGAAGCTGGAGCAACTGCAAAAAAACCGAAAAACCATCGACCGGGCCTCTCAGGTGCTGGAGCAGACCATCCAACTGGCGCGCAACAACTATATGACCCATCTGCGGGCCCAAAGTAAGGTCGAGGATATTCCCGGCGAGAGTATCCTCGAAGTGCTGGCCAAGAACATTACCGACCGTCTCCACTGTCAGGTCACTTTTCACAGCGAGACCAACATCTGGCTAAGGCTTGACAGCTATTCCTTTGTCCAGACTCTCTCGTACCTGGCTGACATGCTCAACATGCATCACGCTATCGATCACTTGCAGTTCAAGCTCACCACTGAAGATGATTACTTCTCCCTGTGGATCGAGTGGTATAAGTCGATTGACGACAGCCTGCTTAACAACTGGCGGGACTCCCCTCTGATAAGCAACAGCCGCGGCGAAACCTTCAGTTTCGTGGACCTGCTCGAGAAGATGTCCGGCAACATGCAATATCTGACTTCGGACGGCGGCAAAAGTTTCCTTGGCATGAAAATCAACTATGCCAAACAAGACAGAGATCTGACCCTCTCAATCCACACCAGCATCGAGCATCGTCCAATCTCCTACGAGTTCGATCTCTTCGAGCGCCGTGGTGATGACGAAATGGCCAAGACCCCGCTGCGCAAACTGACCTTCGTAGTCTTTGACACCGAAACCACCGGCCTGAATCCCTCGGAAGGGGACGAGATTATCCAGCTCGGAGCCATCCGTATCGTCAACAGTCAGATTCTGCACCATGAGACTATTGATCAACTGGTCGACCCAAGGCGCCATGTCCCGGCGGCTTCGGTTGCCATCCACGGGATCAATCCCGAACTGCTCATCGGCCAGCCGACGATCGACAAGGTCCTCCCACAGTTTCATAACTTTGCCGACGGGGCCGTACTGGTCGCACATAATGCGGCATTCGACATGCGTTTTTTGCAGCTAAAGGAACAGAAGTCCGGCGTCCAGTTCTCCAACCCCGTCCTCGACACCCTGCTGCTCTCATCGATTATCCACCCGAACCTGAAAGGACACGGCCTCGAAGGGATCGCAGAGCGACTCAACATCACCATCGTTGGCCGACACACGGCACTCGGCGATTCGATTGTAACCGCTGAGGTGCTGATCAAGTTGATTCCGTTATTGGAGGCACAGGGGATCATCACCCTGAAGGATGCCTTGATTGCTTCAGAAAAATCGGCATTTGCAAAGATTGAGTATTAAGTTTGGGTGTTGGATGTTGGGTGTTGGGCGCAAAAAGACTATTTGAAAAAACGCAGAAATGAGAGTTTTTGTTTCAACCTAAACCAGAGGCTGGTTAGTTGTCCGGCCTGACGTGACATGCTCGCGACATTGCGCCCGCTGATAAGCGCAAAAACCACCAGGGCCCCGACCAGCATAAGCTCTCCGACACCAAAGCCGAACATCAGCGGCACCTCCTGGGTTTAGCGAGCCTGACTCCCTCAGCGCAGAACAATACCAGCCTCCCCGGAAATCACCCGGCCGATCTCAAAGGAACAAACCTGTCGACTCGCCAGCTCCTGCTGTAATCGCGGCAGCAGTTCCGCCGCCACCGCAATCAACAAGCCACCAGAGGTTTCAGGGTCACAGAGCAGGTCAAGGACAAAGGGTTCAAGTGTCTGAGCTTGAACAGCCCTGGGCAGATAATACTTTCGATTGCGGTGCAATCCGGCCGGCAACAGGCCTAAGGCCGCCATCTCAGCGACCTGCGGGTAAACCGGCAGGCTCGCGGTCTCAATCTCGAACCGGACCTGGCTGGCCTGCGCCATTTCCATACTGTGTCCAAGCAACCCGAAGCCGGTGACATCGGTTGCGGCCCGCACACCGCTGGCCATGCACGCTGCTGAGGCAGAAGCATTCAAGGCGATCATCCCGCCGATAGCTTCTGAAATTCCAGCTTCCGTGACGACCTCACCCTTAAGCGCCGTAGCCAGAATTCCGCAACCAAGCGGTTTGGTCAACAGCAGCCGGTCACCGACCCGGCAGGAGGTGGCGAGCATCATTTGCTCAATCTCAACAATACCGGTGACCGCCAGACCATATTTCGGCTCGTCATCCTCCACCGAATGCCCACCGGCAATCACGGCGCCGGCCGCAGCCACCCGTTCGGCACCGCCTTTAAGCACTTCAGCCAGAACATCTTCGCCCAGCTTCAGCGGAAATGCGACCAGGCTCAACGCGGTCAGCGGGGTTGCGCCGACCGCGTACAGATCGGAGAGCGCGTTGGACGCCGCGATCTGACCAAAGATAAAGGGATCGTCGACCACCGGGGTGAAGAAATCGACCGACTGCACCAATGCCCTCTTCTCGTCGATGCGGAAGATACCGGCATCGGCAAAGGGAATATGCTGCGAAAGCAGACGGGGATCGTTAAATTTTGGTATCTGACCCAGTACCTGGGCCAGGGCCTCGGGGCCTATCTTGGCGGCTCAACCTGAGCTGCGCGACAGACCGGTCAGGCGTACCCTGTTGGTCATCTTATCTCCTGCAAAAATATGGCTTTAGCGAAAAGCATGCTGTCACAACGCGCCCCAACTGCCAAGTGAATTCAGTCCTCTTTTTCAAGGACAGGTAAATTCCAGGCGAGACGGATATCGCCCTGACGCCGGGTGTATTTGCAGCCGTCGAAATGTTCGAGCAGTGCCTGGGCCAGTTTTCGCCCGCCGCCGAACAGGTCCCGATACTGAGCCAGGCTCAACTCAGCAGTCTCGACGAAATATTCAACCAGGCGCTTCAGGGCCAGCGCGTAGGCCGATTTTGCCAGATAACTTTCACTCGAAAGCCGCACCAGATCCCCTTCCCCCACCAGATAGACGACTAAGGGTTCGACCTCGGTTTGATTCAGCTTAAGATCTTCAATCACCTGATTGAGACTGGCAACCTGGCAACCCTGCTGCTCAAAATGCTCTAGCAGCCTTCCCAGTTGCTCCGCCTGCTGCGGACTAACCTGTGGATACCAATCCGGCGGTGCCAGCAGATCATTCACCTTCTTCAGCCTGGCCGCCGCCAACAGCTGCTCAAGCAGCAGATCGAAACTGCGCAAGGCCAGCACCGGTGGCAAGCTCTCTTTGAGCGTGGCACGCGCAACGCCATGCGCCAGCAGATTCTCTGCCAGGATATCCGCACAGCGCTCCTCCAGCTGATCGAGCCAGGCGGTCTGCAAGCCGGCCGTCAACCATTGTTCGCCAAGCTGGCAGAGCTCTCCGCTCTCGGTTAACTGCTCAAGATTTTGCAACAACAGATCGCGAGAGAGGCCAGTCAGCTTCTCCATGTCACGCAGGCGCGCGGCCTTGAGCTGCTCCACCGCATGCAGCACCGCACCGCTGCTGCCGCTCTCCAGTTGCTGCAGGCGTTGCAAAACCTCGGGACGAAAGCGCCGGTGCTTCTGCGGCAGCGCATCGAGAATACATCCGCCGCCGATGGTCGTCACCGGTGAATAACTGCGGATCACGAAAGGATCGCCGCGCCAGGCGGCCAGGGGACGATCGAGGACAATCTGTGCCAGAGCGCTGGCTCCGGGCTCAAGGCTGTCCGCCTCCAGCAGCACCACACGACCGACGGCACGCGCGGTGCCGAGGTGCAGATGCACAGGATCGCGGAACTTGAGTGGTCTTGGTGCCTCGGGCAACAGTTGAAGACGCACATCAATGCGCTCGGTGACACAGAAACGATGCGGGCTGGCGACCACCGAACCACTTTTAAACCAGTCACGCTCAGCACCGGACAGGTTAATCGCCAAGCGCTGCCCCGCTTCAGCCGACTCGACTTTGTTACTGTGAACCTGAAGCTCCCGCACCCGCACCCGCTTTCCGAGCGGTAAAACTTCGAGGCGGTCACCACTGCGCACGGTGCCTGAAACCAGGGTCCCGGTGACCACGGTACCGAAACCGCTGATACTGAAACAGCGATCAACCGGTAAGCGCACCGGCCCGCCACTGTCGCGCTGTGGCAGTTTGATCGCCAGCGTCGTCAGTGTCTGCAACAGCGACTCAAGCCCAAGTTTCTGCCGTGCCGAGACCCGGCAACAGGGAGCGTTTTCCAGGAAGGTCCCGGCCACCTGCTCGCGAATCTCCTCTTCGACAATATCGAGCCATTCCTCTTCGACCAGATCGATCTTGTTCAACACCAGAATGCCGCGCTTGACCTCAAGCAGCTGCAGAATCTGCAGATGCTCCCGAGTCTGAGGCATCACCCCCTCGGCAGCATCGACGACCAGTAGCACCAGATCGATGCTAGCGGCACCCGCCAACATCTGCGGGATAAACCTCTCGTGCCCGGGCACATCAACGACCCCGGCCAGGCGCCCATCCAGCAGATGCAGCGGGGCAAAGCCAAGTTCAATCGAAATACCGCGCGCTTTTTCCTCTTGCAAGCGATCGGTATCGACCCCGGTCAGGGCCTGAATCAGGGAAGTTTTGCCATGGTCGACATGGCCAGCGGTCCCGATAATAACGGGTTTCAGAACGGAAGATTTCATGCGCCCCGCTTGACAGGTGAATCAGGCAGCAGCAGGGTTTTAAAGATATCAACAATCAACGACTCCTCCAGCGGATCAACCGTGCGCAGATTAAGCAGCAACCGCCCCTCGTGGAGACGGCAGACCAGGGCCGGGGTTGAGGCACGTAACCCCGCGGCCAGCTGATCAAGAGACAGAACATCAGAGGTCAATGCCAGCGCCGGACCGGCTAATTCAGCTTCGGGCATCGCACCACCACCGACCCTCGCCGCATCCTCAATCAGCTCGACACTTAAGCTCAAGGGTTCAAGTTTCAGCATCAAGCGTCGACTCCGTTCCTCCAGCTCCTGCACGCCGACACCAAAATAGGCCATCAACGGGATCTTGCTCTCCTCACCGGTCAAATAGAGACGCAAGGTCGCTTCAAGGGCTGCCAGGGAGAGCTTGTCGATGCGCAGTGCCCTGGCCAAGGGATGCTTGCGCAGTTTGTCGACCCATTCCCGCCGGCCGAAAATCAGCCCCGCCTGCGGTCCGCCCAGCAGCTTGTCGCCACTGCAGGTCAGCAGGTCAACCCCGGTGGCCACCGCTTCGGCAATCGTCGGCTCATACGGCAGGTTGCTGTTGGGCAAAGGCTTAAGCAATCCGCTGCCCAGATCTTCCAGCAACGGGATACCGGTCGCGGCGGCCAGAGCCACCAACTCTGCGGCGGTAACGCTGCTGGTGAAACCAACAACCTTATAGTTGCTGGTATGAACCTTGAGCAGCAGCGCCGTATCAGGTCCGAGCGTCTGTTCATAGTCGCGCAGATGGGTCCGGTTAGAGCTGCCGACTTCATGCAACTTCACCCCCCCCGCCTCCATCACATCGGGGATGCGAAAAGATCCACCGATCTCGACCAGCTCACCGCGCGAAACCAGGGCCTCTTTCCCTTTGGCCAGCGCGGTCAACGCCAGAAGCACCGCCCCGGCATTATTGTTAACCACCATCGCCGCCTCGGCCCCACTCAGACGACAGAGCAGGTCTTCGACATGGGTGTGTCGCGACCCGCGACGGCCACTGACCAGATCCATTTCCAGGTTACTGTAACCACTGGCGACCTGCTGAATTTGTTCCAGCGCCGCGACCGCCAAGGGGGCACGTCCCAGGTTGGTATGCAGCAGAATCCCGCTGGCGTTAATGACGCGACGCAACGAGGGCTGGCGAAATTTATTCAAGCCGACAATCACCGCTCTGGCGATCACTTCGAGCGCAGGCACCTTTGCTAATGCGCCGCTTAATAACTGCGCACGCAAGTCAGCGATCTGTTGCTGGATCTCGGCGGTTAAAAGGTGGGCAGGCCAGTCTTCATGCACCAGGCCCTGAACGGTAACAAGAACCCGATCGACACCGGGCAACTTGCGGAGTAAATTTTGCGGATGAGAGCTCACGATAAAAATCCCTACTCGGCAGGAAGATATTCAATTCATAGAACCAAGCCTGATTCTAACATGCGGGTTCCGAACTGGCCACGCGATATTAAACCAACCCATATCTTTCCTGTTGACAGTCACAAGGGCCTTTGTTATAAACGCTCCACTTGTTCGGGGCTGTAGCTCAGTTGGGAGAGCGCTTGAATGGCATTCAAGAGGTCCGCGGTTCGATCCCGCGTAGCTCCACCAAACATTTCAAAGGGTTAGCCGTTTTTTGGCTAACCCTTTTTTAGTTCAATCTGACCACATCTGACTACATTTAGTTGTTGTGTTAAATCCAGCTCCCGCTGATCGCAACCAGACCACCAGCAATCCCCGCCAGCGCGTCCAATATTTCCGGCGTTCCCTTGCTGCTGATCTTGTCGTAAAGCTCTTTTACTATAGCGGCGGCTACCACAACCACGAGCGCAACGAGTGGACCGAAAAAGAGGTTACAACCTGCGCCGAGGATTGCGGAGTAGAAGAAGTGGCCGAGTTTGTCGGCTGGGATCGTCGGTAACTTAACCATGCACGCCCCCACCAATGATGCCAATTGACTGTTGAATAAACCCAAGTGAAACGCCGTCAATATCGAACTGCTCAACAGGGAAAGTGATCGGAGCATAGACCGCAGGGATCGTATCACCGTTCGTGTCTAGTGTCGTCGGCCATTCCACTCTGATCAGTTCAGCCATAGGATTCCCTCCGTTCGCCTCAATGTACTCCAGAGCCATAGCGTAGGCTTCTGTAATCCTCATCGTCACGTAGCCACCGAAGACGGGTGTATTGACAAAGCCGAGGAAGTCCTCCGTGATCTTTGCATCTGGGTTGCCCCCTTCCCCATACATAGCAAGGGATAGTTCGGCAAGTGCAACCAGCGTTGCGTGAGGGTCAGCATCGAAGGGTGCTTTGAGCTTTAAGATTGCATCTACCATTATTTACTCCATGCAATGCTGGTAAGGTCGAGAGTAGCATCCTCTTTCAGGTCCGTTATATTGCCAATATCCGTCAAAGCCCCCCACGTTGGAGAGACAAGGGCATTGGTATCAACCAGAGTCCCGTTGAGGTAGAGCGTCCCGAGGGCGAAGTCAATGCCGACAACATCAGCATCAGCAAGCGTTACTGTATGCGTCAGGATATTTGTTCCATCCGTGAATTGCAAAGCTGTGCCTGTGTAGGTCAGCGCGTTTGTACCGTCACTCAGGAAGGTTTCCGATAATCCTGACGGCATGATACGCAGTTGGATACGATCAGCACTGAAGACAATTGGAGACGTCTGACTCGTTGCTGCGCGGGTGACCGGGGCTGTAGTTGTGGGGATGTGGCTTGTTGGTACGGTCTCGGCGCAGAAATCAGCGGTTGTAACAGTACCAGTTTTCGTAAGTGTCAACGTCCCTGCTGTGGCTGTGAAGGTCAATGGACTGCCCTCTGTTGCTACACCTGAACCTGTACCGGACGCTGTAATGCTTCCCGTTCCTGTCATTGAGAGGACGTAAGCCTGTGCAGTAGTCGTGATGTTCTGAGTAACTGGTGCATCTGAATTAAGAAAGAGATTCGTCGCCGCCCCCTCATGCAACAGATAAGGCATCTTCCCGGTGTTGTTGTAGCGACCTCCGTATTGCCACACGACGGATGACGCGACATTCGCCGCTTCGGTTACGGGGGCTGAAGTTGTTACAATATGAGGCTGTTGTGCTGGTGTGTAGGTTCCACCGATCAGATCAAACGTGCCAAGTGTTCCTGCTACTGTGACCGTTACTGTTCCTGCGCCTGTGACTTCAAACCAGATATAGCTACCATCCGTTCCGTCCGTCACAGCACCCATAGCCGTTGTGCTTATAGTAGCGGTCCCTGCTGATACCGTAACCGTACCTGTTCCTGTAGCCCAGAGAGTGTACCAGCCTATTGCAAGGCTTCCTGTGGTCTGTGTGATAGGTGCGCCAGAGTTCAGAAGGTAGTTACTTGCCGCTACCCGCCTCCCCCCATCCAGCACGTTGGTCGGGTTGCCGAGGGCATCGACTTCTGTGACGGATACGTTGTCGATGGTGACAGAATAACCTCCCGTAATCATTCGTACACGGATGGTTGCAAAGGTAGCAGTTGCAGTAAAAGTCCTTTCGTATGGTCCATTTACTAGAGCTTCATGAGAGGCATCGACATAGAACCGTGGTGCGCCAACGACACCAGACACATCACATGAAACAGTGTAGGTGTTTCCTATCGTGGTAACTATACTCTGATAAATATCCTCATTCACTCCCGTAGACGTACAGGAAGCACTACCACCTGAGATGGCCCAGTTGCCATTTTTCACCCACCCATAGTCAACATCAAAGCCCCCATTGACCACCCGCTCCTCGTACATCCTGCCCAGAGAGTCGCGCAAGGGGCTAGTGAGGCTGGTGTTGGGGATGAGTTTGAGTGAGACATCACGGTAGACTGCCGTTCCTGTGGTGTAATTGAGAATTTCAATGGTTAGATAGACACTGGAAACGGTTGTTACTTCAAAAGTGTTAATACCTACCGTCAGCGGAGTCAATACGCCACCAACCCTGACAGACACAGTAGCTGGTGCATTAATAGATATGAGATCGATTGAAACCTGATATTTAGCACCAGAGGTAACAAAAGGAAGTCCCGTTACATAAGCTGAACTTGATGACCCATTTCTGGTTTGAGTTGTAACTCCATCAGTCTCTGAGATTGTCGCCCCAACTCCAGCGACAAGTAGAGGGGTGATGACTTCCTCCCCCATCGCCACAGACTCATAGTAGTAGTCATGCGGTTCAGCAGTGCCAAGCTGTCTCTTGGTCGCGTCAGGGCCTATTGCTTCATTGTTCATCCGTGCAGGCAGGTCGAGATAAGCACCGTCTGCGTTGGTGGGGTGGAGGGCGTTGCCTGCTCCGTCATCGTTGAGCCAAGTGCCCGCGTCATACCGCATCCCCTCACTGACAGGTTCATCAGCCTGAGAGGTGACGAGCTTCAGCCCTGTCGTAGCATCCCAAGCGCGAACAGTTGCCGGGGAGCCACCACGGGTGAAGGTTGAGTCTGCTCCAGTCGTGGCAGTGCTATTGAGGACGTTGCGCAAAAAATAAATAACGCTGGTAGCGGCTGATCTGGCGCGGTGAAATATGGTGGTCCCGAGGCCAATCATCTCACCACTCCGCGATCAGGTCAGCGGCTGGGGTTCCGCCACCGTCGGGGGTTGCCCAGACGCGGGTGAAGGCGCCTTCCATGTATCCGGCTGGCATGTTTTTGTAGGTTACGGTGCCGCTTTCCTTGGCGGTGACTTTGATATCTCCGCCGGTGCCGATGTAGATTCGGCGGGTGACGTTGGGCAGATCTACCGTGTCGCTTGGGGTGATCGACTGGATGTTAGCCGGGATGCTGTTGAGGTCATAAACTGCACCTTCAAATTTATCGCCCATGATGTGGCTCCTTTGGGTCAGGGCCTCTGGTTTCGAGGCTGGTTTATGTTAACTGGTTTGTTATTTAAAAAGTTTTCTGTGCCGCTCCACTAAATTAAAACAACTTTCTCTCCGGCTAATTCAACAACCAGCGCCAGGCCAGTGACAGTGTATGTGGTGCCGTTGGTGCTGACTTCGACGCGATCTCCAACCCGATAGCTTCCGCCAGGGTTACCGGCGATCAGGGCTTCTCCACGAGTGCTGCGCAAGCTTAAAGTGGCTCCATGGTCAGAGATGACGGTGGCGACTAACAGGTTGCGCTGGTCGATGTTGAGGCTCTTTTTAATTTTTGTCAGGGTGTCTGCCATTTAAACTGCCTCGTAATATTCGACCAGCAATTCGTATTGCACACCATCTTGTGGCGTTATGCTTTGTCGTATCGCCAACACCTGGGCTTTTTGTGCAGTTTCTCCCAGGGCGCCAATGGTGATGGCGACTAAATCACCTTCTTGCAGCGCGGCGCTGGCGTCGCCATTAACATCTAAACGGTCAACCAGTAAGGTGCGACGATGCTTGTGATAACAGTTGTCATTAACCGCGACGCTGCCAACCAGTTGGGCCTGATCTTCGGTGACGATCAGCGGGTGGGTGATATCTGCCAACCAGATGACATTCACACCGCCGACCTGATCGTCGGCTTCAGCAGCGGTTAAGCTGATATCTTTAGCAACCACCAGGTTCGGCGGCGGTGAGCTGGTTGCGGCGGTCAAGCCGGTGGCCGTGGTAAAGCGCCAGGTGTATGTGACTGCCGCGCCAGTGACCGGGGTGGCTGTCAGCTCAATGGTGATGCGGTCGCCGTAGCCGCTAGCGGTTGGTGGGGCATATTCAACGCGCTTACCATCTGTGATGCTGGTGGTGCTTGGGGTCACGCTTACCCCGTTAACCAGGAGGGCCACGCTGCTGATGCCGCTGGCATCGGTTACATCGGCCGTCAGTGACCAATCACGGCGCACGGCGCTGGTATTTTCGGCGGGTGACTGGTTAGCTATCAGCATCGATCATCCTTGTTTTGTAGGGCATCTTCTTATTCAGGTACGCCTGACGCTTTTTGCAGCCGCCGCAGGGCTTAATACCGAGGGCGCTGGTCAGCTTGGCGATGCTGTCACCCAGCCCGCGGGAACTTCCGGAGCTGGTCACAATACGTGGTTCGCGGTTATCACTCATGGGCGTTTCCAGTCGTAGGTTATTGGACTCACTGTCATCTACCAAAAAGGGGGACATATCCACTCCGACCAAGCAAAGTTACGAACATAGATTTGCGAGCACCATGCCTCTGTCATGCCCATCTCACCCCAATAGTCTCCAAAATAAGCAGACAGCCATACCCCAGCCGCACAATCGAAAATAAAGACAGGCCATGAACTCGTGCAAGGGGTAATCGATCCTTCTGATCCTTCTGTGCGGCCAAAAGTAATATTGTATTGATCTTTGCCTAAGGTAAAAACGTGATTACTATAGGTGCCACCACTCTCCGGGTTGGTTTGATAGTCACGCATGACCCATCCACCACCAGGCTGTCTGACAACGATTGCCGCACTGACGCCACAATCATCCATAACACTAACAATGGCTGAGGCCCTGGTATTGTCCCCATAAACGCAGCTTAAAACAGTTAATATCTCACCGGTGGTGGGGTTGATCGTTCCGCCGGTGTAGCTATAGGTATAGGGTGCGATACCACCGCTGGCGCTATAAATATCCCCGACACTGGGGGCATCTGAACCAGTCAAAAACAGCGCTGGCGCAGTCGCGCAAGGCGAGGCACATAACTCAATATCACCGGTGACAGCAACATGCGGACAGAGCAAAATATCTGATGATGGTGCCGATATTTTTTCACTGGTGCAGAGAAAGATATCCATTTAAACCGCCGGCGCAGTAATGGTCCAGCTGAACGGATAAACCTCACCATCAATCGTTGCGGTGCCGTTGTTGGTGCCGATGACGCCGCAGTCAAACGTAAAATATCCACTGCTATCGGTCTGCCGGTTAATCTGGCCGTTACATAATGAGACCCAGACCCCGGCGTGGGGTTGATTGTCGCAAATCAGGCGCCGCTTGCCGCTGATATCGCCATCGGTTCCACTATCGGCGACGGCATCTGTAGTGCCGCCCGGAGGGTTGGCACCCGCTGGGTAGCTGACCGTTCCAATGGCGCTGTCATCAGTAATAACCCGCACGACCTCAATACTAATATCGGCGCGTTGGCTGCCACAGACGGCAGAGATGCGGGCGCGGCCGATAGATGCCCCGGCGGTGAGCACAGTAGTGGCCACTCCGCCGCTGGTATAAGAGCGGGTGCTGGACAAGCGGCCATTGGACTGCCCATAAAAACTAAATACGACCGGGGTGCCATCAGAGACAGGGCTTAAGTCGGCCTGCGTGACGGTGGCGGTTATCGTTGCGGTGCCGGCATCGTTGCTGATATCGGCGGTCGTGTTGTAATTGATATCAATTGTGGTTGAGCCGAAAGTGAAATACTGGCCAGCTCCAGTGACCCGCAGGTAAACCCGATTTTCACCGCTGACAACCTTGCGCGTAATATATTTAACCGTGAGGATACTGGAAATGGCGACACTCCCCGCGACCGCGTTTGCTACCACGACATAGCCATCAAACCCGATTGTGCCGTCTGCATAGGTATCTGAGTGCACCACCAGGTTTGTTTCTGCAACCTGCGTTTGCCCCACAATACTGCTGCCAACAAGGATTTGCGCCTTGTCACTTGCAAGGTCGATGCTGGCCACGGCAGAACCAAGCAATGATAACCAGGTGCTACCCTCCTGACTTAAGGCTCGCGCGATTATCTTGGCCGTACCAACTGTAGTTCCGCTGCCTATCGTGGCTTGTGCCATGCCGTTAGCATCGCACAGCACAGAAGCCGGGCTGATGCTGGCTGACAGGGGGCTGCCGTTATAGGTTTCATAGTCGATTATCACGGCCGTGCCGATTGGTCCCGGAGTGATCCCCAAGGTGATACTTGTTGTATTGGGCGTAGCTGAACCGCCGGTGTAATAATTCACGCCGCTGCGGTTGCTGTCGGTGCTGCGATAAACGCCGATCACCCGGCCGAGAGCGGCGCTGGTCGATACGGCCAGCGCTCCCGTGGTGCTTTGCGCTTCGCCCAGGATTTCATCGGCCTGGTCGGTGAGCGTAAAACTGACCTCCTCTGCCTGGGTATAACTGACGATAAACAGTTGGGTGCCGTTATCCGGGACGGTGATGCTGCTTGAATTAAAAGCCGACCAATCAATCCGCGATCCCTTGGTTGGGCTTGCGGTGGTGCCGGTGTTTATCCAGACAGCCTGCACCGCATAACAACCGGAGACGGGTATTTCGGTGTAACTTCCGGCTGTGATCGCCTCTTCGACTATTGCCCGCTGTTGCACCAGAGCGCCGTTAGAATCATAAACTTTAGCTATAGCTACTGCGGTGCTGACGCCATCGGCGGTAATGCTTGTCGGATAAACACCGCACAAAATAACCGGCAGTTGGGGCCGCGTGTAGTTAGCCTGCTCACCTTGCACCCGGACGGCATTGCCTGGTTGTTTAACCCTCAACAGCTGATAGTTAAGGCTCTGCGCATCAATATAGGTGCGGGTCACAGACTCGCTGAGTGACATACTTGGGTGGTCATAGACCTCAAAGTTGAGGCCATCTGTCGAGACACGCAGCTTGGCGCCGCACTTATCGACCAGCTCTTTCAGCAGCGCCCAGCGCTCACTGCGACTTACCAGAAAGCGCCCACCGGGTATGACTGGATCTTGACTGGCCAGCCAGATCACACCTACGGCGTCGCCGCTGCCACTATCGACGTAACGGGTGCAAATCAGGCGGGCCATGTCGCTGGCTAAGATGTCGGCGCTAAAATCATAAGAGATAGGCGGCCAGTCTGTGATAATACCCGCCCAGGCGCGGCCGCTGATGCGCGGATAATCGTGTGCTTTAGAGACGCTGCCAGACAACTCTTCTATTCTAAAAAAGCGCAGGCTGGTGCCGTCGCTCAGGCGCAGGCGCGCGCGATCGCGGTTGGTCTCTGGATCGAGCAGTCCGGCCGGAAGATCGATATTTGCGGCGAAAGTTAGTGACACATCAGGGATCACCTGCGACTCGCTGCCGGTGCCACTTGACACCTCACGCACCTGACCATTATCAAGAGCCTGCCAGACAAGAGAGCTATCTTCTATTCCAATCTGCCAGGGCATCATGTGTTGTCACCCTTATCGATTGCCGCCGCCATCTGCTCGAGACCGCTGGCTCCGGGGCTGACGTAGCCGGTGCCCTTAAGCTGTTTGGTGTTCAGTTCGTTATATTTTTGCACTACGCGATCAAGATCGCTGATCTGTGAATCGGCTGAGACCTTGGTATCAACCGCCAACTGTTTCTGGCTTTCGCTCAAACTCTTGAGAGCGCCATCGGTGATCATCTTGACTGATGCGCTGGCGTTTTCAGCCATTTTCGCGAAGGCGGCGCTGGTCGCATCCTGCTCGATCTGGACCTTGCCGAGGTTGACTTTGGTTTTTTCAAGCTGGGCCTCAAGCGCATCAAGGTTGCCGTTGGTGGTGCCGATATCGTTATAGGTCTCTTTGACAGCGACACTGGTATTGACCCCCGGAATACGCCCTATCCCTTCGAGCAGGCGGATAAACACCAGGCGCAGGTTGTTTATGAATTCCAGCGACCAGATCTGCACCTGGCCTAAAAAGACATCAAACAGCCCACGGATCTGCTTGAAGCCGCTCACCGCAAGAAGCAACATTTCGGCGGCTTTAATAACGCCGCGTACGATACCCGGCAGAGCGTTGAGGGTGGCGATGATGCCAGCCATGATCTTGGCGCCGAAGTCTTTGGCCAGCTCATCAAACTTGCCGGATTTTTTTAATTCGGCGATCTTATCGATGACTCCCTGGACCATCTTTTTAAGGCCATCAAAGACGCCCGTATCCATCACCGCGTTACGGAAGCTGAACCAGGCATCACTCAGCATGGAGATTAAACCATCCCAGGTGCTGGCCATATCTTTGGTGGCGTCTTTGAATTTACTCTTTGGGTCGTTCCAGGCTTCCATCAGTTTTTTGCGGGTTTCGTCAACCGAGTAGGTAACCCCCGCCTGAAATCCGAGCATGGCAAGAATGCCGCGCTCGCGGAACATATCGGCGCTGGCGGCACCCGCTGAGAGCATGCGACTGACCTGCTCGGTAGCCTCTTGAATGCCTAAACCAGAGACGGCAGCAAGATCGCCGATCAGCGGCATCCACTGTTTAATCTCGCTGACGCCGCCCTTGAGGATACCTGCCAGCTGTGTAGCGCTGCCCATGACCTGGTCATAAGCAAAAGGCACCCTGCCGGCATAATCTGCCATTGCCTTAAAGAGCTTGTTGCCTTCTTTTTGCGACCCGAGTAAATGGTTTAAACGGATGCGATAATTTTCACTGGTACGGGCTGCATCAAGAAATGATTTACCAAGCAGACCAATCCCACCACCGGCGATAGCACCACCAATAAGGGTTTTCAGATTTAGGACTGAAGAGCCAAACCCCTTGATGCCACCAGCAACGCTTTTAATAGCGCTGAGCGCGCCCTTGGCGCTTCCGGTTATGATGATTTGGGCGCGGTTTTTAGCCATTTTTTTGCGCCTGCTGATCTTTCAGCTTTTGATAAGCGTCACGCCAAACCTTTAGGAAAAAGCGCGGGTTCCGGACCAACAGCCAGCACCCCTTGAAAAACAAGATCATCGCCAAGCCTCCTGCTTAACCATGCGGACATGCTTGCACCAGGTTGAATACACCCAGCCCAAACCGCGTAGAATTAACCCGATAAACGGCCGCATCAGAACAGCCCCAACCACACGCCGCCAGTGATGTTGTAGGGCAGGTTCCACTGAAAATCGCCGTTGTCGTCGCTGACTTCCGGGCCGTTGTACTGGACATCTTGCTGCAGGATGTAAAGCTGATTCCCGGCGACCCCTTTGGTGATTTCGATGTCGGCGACAGTGCCGGCGAAAAATGCGGTGAAGGGCGCGGCATCTTCCATCCAGGGGGTTATTTTTCCGGTGGCTTCAAAGTTATTTGCGAAGGGCAGATCAGAGATTCCGGATGAGTTGATGCCGCCGATCTCGCGGCGGGTCTTAAGGCTGAACTCGGCCTGCTTCATATTGGTGGCGGTTGAGCCGAGAATAAGATTGCACTCAAGCCCGACCAGCTCGGGTGAGTCGTCATAGACTGGGGTATAAGGGTCAACCGTGGCGGCGGTATCGGTACAGCTGGATGTGCGCAGGGCAAAGGTTGATTTGATAACATCTTCATCGCTGATGCTGACCGCCATCGATTCGCAAACAGCATCGACACACAGGTAGCGGATCGACTTGATATATTGCTCAAGGGTGAAAAAGTTGGCGGCCTCGGTGCCCAGGTGAAAAAAACTGACACCAGCGCTTATTTCGGCCCCATCGGCGGGGGCCAGACTAAACGCTTTTGAAACCGTGTAGGTATAGGGACCGGCCCCGGTTTTGCTGTCGACAATGCGAATCTCAAACCCTGCACCGATCGCCACGCGCACCAGCTGACCGACGGTTAAAGAGGCAGCGCAATCAAACCCGGTGGTGGTACCAGATCCGATATCAACCGTATCTGCAGCATTCACGGCCTTGGTACCGAAGAGCGTTTCTAAAAAAGGTGATAAGCCGTTGGGAGGGGTTCCGGCGGTTCCGCTGCCGCGCAGTTCCATGTTGTATCCGCCTTCACCGTAGCGACCCGCGACAGACTGCTTGCTGGGAAAGCGGCCAAAACGGTTAAGACCGCGCTGGATCTGGCGGCCTTTTGGGAAAACCAGGGTGGAATCCCGGTTAAAATCAACGGCATCCGTATTGGCGATGCTGGCCGCGGCCCCTTTGGCCCCTTGCATTTTTGCGTAAGCGGTAACGTTCGACTTTCCGAACATGGCAAATCTCCTTTACAGGCGTTTAGTTATCTCGATCTCCATCACCCCGAAATAAACCGGGTGAAGGATCCCTTCGTCGTTAACGGAATCTTTAGGTACGGTGCTGCTGGCATTACCTCCACGGGTGGTATCTGCGGAGACTGCGTCCTCGATCGCTTCTTCAAATTCAATGGCTGTCTGATTGGCGGTGTCACGGGGATCACCTGCGGTATCAGCCTGGTAAAATCCAAAATAAAGCCGGACGGTGTGGTTCCCCCGGGCGCGACGGTTGAGACCGTTTTCACGGGTTACCCGCGGGCGGGTCATTAAAACAACGGGACACTCACCCATGCTGATTTCTTCGCGGTTGCGATAACTGGTTTTAACGGTGATGCTTTTCCCGAACCTCGCCTGGCAAAAAGCATCAAGAGCACTATCGCTTTCAAGGGTGCTTTTTAGATCGAGGATGGCGGCGAGTATGGACATTGGTTCTCCGTAAAAAGTGGCCTTCTGATTGGCCGTAGAATTGACGAACTTTGGGTGGTGCTATGGTTGCCCTGGGCCATTTTCGGCCTGGTCGAGGCAGCGCTGGTAATAATCAATCACAGCCCGTTGTTGCCTGATCGCCTTCAGATATGTTTGATGATTTTCGGCCATCGCTTCATATCCCTTAGAGTCGAAAACAAACATCGGCTCGCCGTCGATATCAATTACTGTCGGCGGGTGCGGCCTTAGCTGTGCCCGGTCTACTGTCGGCGGATCCGGACAAACCATCACCTTTACGATTGATGGCGGACTCAATATCGCTGAGCACCCGCTCAGTAGCGCGACGAGCAAAACGAGTAATAAGACCGGGCTTGGCGGCGGCCAGTTTGCGCAGGTCGTGATCATCAAACTTTTTGCGATACTGCTGCGCTTCTTCTCGGGCTGCGGCCAGATCTCGATTGATGGTGGTGATGTTTTGCTTTGCATTTTCAATCCCCTTGCGCAGTTCCGTGGTTTCAAGCTTGGCGCGTTGCATGCCCTCGATCGCGGTGTTCCGTTCGCCGGTCAGGCGGGTCACCTTGCTGTTGAGGTGCGAGATGTAAAAATAACCACCGGCAACAACCGCCAGAATGATAAATCCAAGGATGGCAGGGCCCCAAAGTTTGCGGGTTGCCAAACCGGCCTTGAGTGCTAAGAGGCTAAGCATTTTTATCCTCCTTGTGCCGGTGGTGCTGGTAAAGCCCGAGAACGGTAGTAAGTAGACCGACCACGATGCCAAGTGCCGTAGCTACTGCCGAGTTGATCAAGTTGATATGTGTAAAGACTTGAATAACGACCCATGAGATCAGCAGTACTGCCCACAGCAGCGACAGACGGCGAACCAGCTTGTGCTTTTCGAATAGATCGGAAATCTTCACAGCCCCGGCCTTTCTTCCCCAGCCAACTGCAGCAAAAACCCGCCCTTGGGGAAGTTCATCCCTGGGCAGGTTTTACTCGAGTAGTCGCAGTGATAAACGATGCGCCTCAGATCCATCTTGTAATGTTCCATCTGCTGCCGGCACCAGGCCGCGGCGACATCAAGCAGATCGTTATCGGGTGTCGTCAGATCAAAGTTGCCGACAATGCACAATCCCAAATACGATGCGTTAAGGGCCGGGCAATGCGCGCCCTGCATTTCTATTGATCGCCCGGGGACAACCCGAATCTGCCCGTTAACTCGCTCAACAAGGGCGTGATACCCGATATCGTCCCAGCCATTGGTTTGGATGTGATAACGGCGGATTGCATCTGCATCGAGGTGCGATCCGTCAGTTGTCGCGCTGTGGTGGATACAGATCCCGATCGGTGGTTTTTTGAATTTATCCATTACCGTTTCCGTTTCCGACGAGTTGCTGAATTTCTTTAACATCGACCTTCATTGCATACGCCAGGGCAACGACCAACTTGGTAATGGCATCGAGCTTTCGCTCAAGGGATTGTTCTGCCTTAATGCCCTTTTGTGAGCACTTTTCGCAGTCTTTTTTTGTGACATAGTCAGCAGACCGCATGCGTTGCATGAACATCTTGATAAGTTCAGAAATCAATGTGAGCCCCGCATATCCTGCGATAAGCAAAAAGGCGGTTCCAATATCAACAGTCATCACTTAAACCCCCTCTTCGCTATAGCTTTTGCAATTTCATCCTCGATCACATTGGCGACCCCGACGGTCTGGTTGAAGCGCTCAAACCCATCGGTAATAAACGGGCGGGCCCCAAATTTGCTGGACGATCCGGTGCCGTCATGGATAACGTTTGAATAGATGGCCGAATCGTAGACCATGGCTTCAAGCTTGCCGGTGGTGAAGGTTTCTCCGTCTGCGGTTTTGCTGACTCCGGGCTTTAACCAGTTGAGCATGCGGCGCAGGTGCCCGGTTTCGACCGGGACGGGGTAGGACCCCGGTTTTCCACCTGCGCCACTGAGAAACTTATGGGCTTCACGCATGCTGCCTTTGGCGGCTTTAGCCAACCCGCGCGCGGCAGCCGGATCAATATCGTTGGTTAACAGGCGCAGGCCGCTGAGGATGATCTTGTCGCCCTGCACTGTGACGTTAAGGCCAAGCATCAAGCATCCCCATCGAAGTGGCTGGAGATGGCGACCCCGCTGGAAAATCCAGTGCCGTCGGTGGTTGTTCCGGAGGCGATTTTACTGATCCACATTTCGGCATCGGCTTCGAACTTTTCTTGTGTACGGCGCAGCTTAAAAGCGTCTATGCCATCACCCAGCTTGATATCCTGAGCGATCCGGACAAAGCGACGCTGAAAAAGCTCGGCACAGATCAGGCATTTTTCGGCGCGTTTCACATAAGTTCTGGTTGGTGCGGTGGTGCTGTCATAAGCGGTTGCGCCAACGCGGCCGGCTAATATTTCGGATTGTTCGGTGATGACACTGGTGAGAAAAGCAGGAAACCCGGCAGTATTGCTGCCGAACATTTCTGGGGAGAAACCCATTTCTATTATTTCGGTGGCTGTAACTTTGGCGGGCATGGGTTTTCTCCGTTGGGGTTTAAAAAAATAGGGCGGGCGATCAAGCCCGCCCTATTTCAGATAGAGAGTCTGTGCTGGGGCGGTTTAGGACAATGCGCAGCGACGATGTTGCAAGGTGCTGGCGATCGCGCCGTTGTAAGCGCCGGTCCAGACATGATCAGCACCAAGCTTCAGCTCGTTGCGTTGTGGTTCGCGGGTGTTCAGATCATCCCACTCGCCACGCACCGATTTGTAACCAGGCAGTGACACATAGTAGGAAGTTGCCGCGATCTTGGTGGTGGGGATAACCCCGGCGATCATCCAGACAATCTGGTTGTTGTTGGTATTGGGATTGGTGAAGACCGCCGCCAGGGCTTTGTAAATACGAGCCATCAGGTTGGGGTGGCAGGTGATATAAAACTTGCTGCCGGAGCTGATAGCTGCACCCGCGGCTTCGAGATCGACCATGATCTGGGCACAGGCGTTGTTGATGGTTGTGACATCGTCGGTGGCGAAGGCCTGGTTGATGCCGGCGCCAAGGGCGGTCAACATGCCGTAGAACAAGTTAGCCTTCTGGTCGTACCAGCGCTTGACGGTATCCTCGGTCAGGGCGTCCATCTTGTAGAGCTCGTTAAAGCGGATCCAGTCGTCCAGAATCGGGAAACCACCAGTGAAACGCAGCATGGATACGTTTGTTTGTGCTGATTTTGGCAACTTGCTCAGCTTGGCTTCTTCACCAGGGACCTGCTGATAGAAGGTGACACCACCGGTGATGTCATTCATCTCGAAGGTCTTACTGGTTGATTGACGCATGTCGATCTCTTTAAACAGCGCCTCATAGCCGCGGTCGGGAGCGTCGATCGTGTCGCTGCCGGAGACGATGATTGGGGGCGCACTGACGACCATGGTCGGATCAGCACCAAGCGCCTTGGTACCCAGCACGTCGGTTGCGGCCTTGGCCCCCAGCGGTTGCTCGGACAACGCCTTAAGCGCGACGCTGATGGCACCAAGGATCATAGCCTTTTGATCAGCTTCGGGAACCTGGCTCAGCTTTGACCAATCAATAACTTTTTTTCCGAAAAGCTTCATGTCTATCCTCCGTGAAAAAGTGAGTGTCAGAGGCGAGGGCTGGGGCGCAAGCCCCTGGACTCCTCACTCCACACGATTAATTTTCGTGCAACTCAACCAATACCGTGGTGTCGGCAGCAAGCGCTGCTTCTCTGACGATACCGGCCCGCGTGTTAGCCGTGGCAGTGGTGGTGATATTGCCTGCAGTGGCGTCCCAGTAAACGACTGTTCCGGCAGGTTGGGCCTGGGCAGCAACCTTGGGAAATTCGACCGGCCCTCTGAAAACATAGGACGTTTCAGCGTTGGCATCTGCGGCGTTACCGGCAACCAGGACCTGCCCGGCCGATACGATAATTTCGCCATCAAGAACGGCGGCGGTGTGTGCCAGGATTAAAGTCAGCAGCATGCTGAGTGAGGCTCTGATTGTTGCGATTTCGTTGGCCATGTTCGTGCTCCTTTATTCAGAATTGATGCGGGGCCGATTACTCGACGACCAGCGGATTTTTATCGGCAGACTTTTCGTGATCCTGCTGTCCGGCAAGCTGACCGCCTTCCGGGAACTTTTCGTTTACCCGGGTGGTCAGGTTTTTCAGCTCGGTGAGCAAAAAATCAACGCCCATGCTCTTGGCGAAATTGACCGATTTGGTTTTGGCCTCATCGGTACTTTCACACTCACCCAGCAGCGCCTTAAGCCGGGTGTACTCGGCGGCTTGGCTATCCAGGTACTTTTTGCCAAGTTCGGCATCGGACTTGAGACCCGTGACCTGTGTTTCAAGGGCCAGAATCTGGGCGTCTTTTTCGCCGAGGGCGGTCTTAACGGCGGTGGCCAGTTGATCTTCGGTGGTGTTGTCACCAAACGATTTACCCAGCATTGCGCCAAGCAACACGATCAGAGTTTTCATGTTTTCAATCTCCTCTTTAGAGTCGGTATCTTCCGGCGATTTGCCAGCTGATTTTTGTGAGGTTGCGCCTTGTTGAGCGCCGAGCCAGACCAGAGAACCTTCGGTTGCTTCTGCCGGGGCGGCGTATTCCCAGTAAAGGGTGGGGCCGTTGATGTCGCTTTTAACTGGAGCAAGATCAGCAGCCCGAAAACCGATAGACCAATAACGATAGGTGCCACCAAGGATGTTTTGCAGCACATGCTCAACGTCAGGCGTTTTGACAACGTAGTACCAGGCCCACATGGTCTTTACGACGGTTTCACCCGTTGGCAGGTTGGGATCATCACCGGTTAATGCTTTGAACTGCTCAACGGACATATCTTCAACCTTGGCGGCGAAATACAGACCAAGGGGAAGAAAAGCGCGTTTTTCATGACTGTACAGGGCAGATTTACCGGGGATGGTTTGAGCGAAATCATTCAGCACGGCGACGGGGAACCTTTCGTTGTCGCGATCGATGCCGTTATGGGCCAACAGCTGCTTGCCGACAAAGATCTGTTCGGCGGTTAAGGGCTGCAGCGCGTAGACGTTGACCTGTGCCAGGATTTCGGCAGTAATAGCGACTGCAGAAGATGCGCTCTTCTGCGATGAAACTGTTTTCACCTGGTCGGTCAGTGGGCCTTTGCCCTTACCCTTAATAAACATCAGATCCGCTTCCCCTGCTTGCGCATATTTCTGAGGACATCTTCACCAGTGACCATGCCGGTTTCTGCTTTAACCGGTGGGGCTTCTGCGGGGGGATTTTCTTTCAGAAAAACAGCAAAGGCGGCATCGCGCTCTTTGGCCGAAATGGAGAACCCGAGGCGCTCGCCCAACACGCCAGCATGCGGCTTGGGGTTTTTCCCATTGGTGTAATGGGCTTTATCGGCAGGGTTAAGCTTGCCGATTTCGGCGACGATGGCAGCTTGTTTTTGCTGTTCCTCAAAAAGGGCAACGGCCTGATCAAACTCATCGTCAGTAAATTCACCTTCGAAAGCCTCAGCCAGTTTTGCCTTAGCGTCTGCCTTTTCGGGGATATCCATAAATCCGGCGATAGTGGCGATCAATGTGACCAGCAGACTAATCTTTTCCACGATGTTTCTCCTTGGATTCAGGTTGGGTTGACTTGGTTACTTCGACGCCCTTCCCCTTGAATTCACACTCATCTTCGTCGGCGACATGACCAATCTTTTTGACCTGGCCCTGCTTCAACCGGTTGGCGTCTTTTTTACTCATGCAGTCGGAATAACAGAAAATCCAGCGGCGATCTGGCAGATCACTGCACAAACTTGCAGGGAATAAACAAAAAAAGGCCCCGACATTTCTGCCGGGGCCTGATCAAATCTTTCAGCTTACTATCTGCTAAATCTCTTCAAACTGAATCCCATTATCCCCTACATACGGCTGGCGGTGCTCGATCTCTCCGCTGATAATCTCTTCAGGGATGCCTTCTGGAAAAGCTGCACAGCGAAAACCCCACTGACCAGGCTCATTCTCAAGCAGATGTTTGCACTTCATGCAGAGTGGTTCTGGTCCGATCATGATTCACCTCCGAACTTAAGCTTGTATTTTGATTCTATCAGCTCACCAATTTTTTTCGCGAGAGCTCGTGGACTTTCATTATTCAAGTATTCGGCCCATGCCTCGGCGATGGTTTCGGACGGGCTTTTCAGGGCATACCTTGACAGTTCGCTCGGGATATTTCCACCCTCTGCTAAGAATCCCTGCATCACTTCTTTAAATTCGTCACTACGTCTTAAGTCAAGCAGACTATCCAACTGGTGAGCCATCTCGTGGTCAACAACCGAACGCACCGAATCGCACCCGTTCGGATGGAACCCGGATGCGACATCTGAGGCAAGATTGCTTTTGAATTTGTCTGGTGCCTTGCCCCAGATGGAATTGACACTTATACCGCTGGTGTATGGGTCATTGATCGAATAAGCATACACACTGGATGGAGTTTTTCCGGCCTGTTTTCTGGCCAACCGGATCAACGACTCTTCACTGTAACCCGGGTAGCGATCGCGCAGTTCGGCAACATATAACCGCACGAATGTCCTCTGCCGCTCCTGGGTGGTTCCGATAAATTTCAAGTTCTGCCGCAGCTCGGGGAAACGGGTGACATGATCAAACACCGAACGGTTCCATTCATTGGCAACCTCGACAGTTGCGCCTTTGTATGAGATCAGATCAGCCAGACCGTTTTTTCTGGCCCACTCTTCGGCGTCTTTCAAACTCTTCGCTTCGACAAATGTTGTGGCATCTGGTTTTGGTTCTGGCGGGCGTTGCAGGTTGAGTGAATCAACACCTGCCCCAGGACGTCTTGCACAACGGCAACGTGGGTGGGTGTCTTCAACTGGAAGAGGACATTCGTTAATCTTGTACTCACCAGCTAAGCCGGTGCACTGCTGACAGGCGTCAGGCGCTGGCACAAAATCCATCGTCTCAACGCCCCAGGCAGTCCACTCTGCCTCCTTGGCGCGTTCTGCCGCCATACTCAGCTCGCTGCGCGCCAACCGCTCCCAATCGCTGTTGCCATCTTCAAACAGCTTATCCAGCCTGGCGGCAACTTCGCGCGGGTTACTCCCAGCCAAAGCATGTGCCTCCATCTCGGACAGAATCTGGTTCTGTATCCGTTTGGTGGCGTTATCCTTTACCAGGTCGAAACCGGTTTTCTTAAGCTTGTCGAGGATCTCTTGATTTTTGAGGATATCCAGAATCGGCCGCCCCTTGCCGATCAATTCGACGGCCTGGATCAAACCGAGGCTATATGATTCGCCGTAATACCAACGGATAGGGGAATCTTCAGCGTCAACCTTGTAGGTGCCGATCCAATTGCGCATTTCGGCTAACACTTGGCCGCGTTCTTCCAGCGAAAAGGTAAAGTTTTCCCGGCTGACGCCCTTTTCAGGAACAACGACGCCAAGTGTTAGGATTTCATGCACCTTGTCTCGCAGCGCAATCCAGTCAGATTTCAGCCGTCTTTCGAAACTGTTTTCTAACCGGTCAAGATCGGGCCATGGATCCGTGCGGTGAATCTCTTTGGTGTGCTGCTGACCGCAAAGGCAATCAGCAGCTATAGCTTTTTTCCGACGAACTGGGCCTCCTTCTTTTGCGTCGTGTCTGTTGCTACCGGATCGGCTCCCATCATATCGGCCTGGGCATTCAAGAATCTGGCGCGAGCTTGTTTTTCGATATCGTGCAGGTTGACCTGTTCAAACTCGAGCCACCAGTCGCCCTTTTTCCAGGTGCGGCCGCGCATCTGCAGCAGGGTAGAGACGGTGCGGTTGAACATGGGAAGCTTGGCTGATTGACGGGTTTTAGCATCGGCCAAGACCATTTCACTTTCCATCACCGACAGGCGCTCGGTGGTGCTCCAGTGCATGCCGAGCATCCAGGCTGGTAAAGTTGATTTAGCGACGATCTGCTCAAGGACATGCCGAGCCGGGACTTCAAGATTTAAGATTTTACCTTCTGCTCCAATAATTTTGATTTCGATTTCGCTGTTGGTATCAATAGCATGGACAAAGTCGGCGGACTTGCCGGCGCGTTTGGCCCGCACGGCGTCGTTAAGATCGGTGACCATGGCGTCACGACGTTCTTGATGGTTGGTACCGTCTTTTTTGCTGGTTTTGTAGACGACCGAATATGATGGATCCCCGAAGCGTTCCCAGACGTTGGCCAGCGAGTTGTGCATGGTCGCCAGGGTTTGGGCCATAAACTCGCAAGAACGAAACAGGGGGGTACCATAGGGGTTTTGATTTTCGTTATGGATGGACCAGTAGAGCAGCGGATCCATTTTAAGCACTCGCCAGTCCTGATCACCGTCGGCGCGCTGCAGAATCTCAAGCAAATTCGGCTTGCGGTTGAAGCGGATGAATTTTGAATCGGCGACCTTCAAACCAACAATGTCATTGCGTTGTTTGTTGGGGATGAACTCACCAATCGCAAAACCTTGCTCAAACCCTTCGTTGGTCAGGTTCTGATGAAAAGCGTGCATGCCGGTTTGAAAGTCATTGACCTGCACATTATCCATCCACTCCTGAATCTCTTCGACCAGCGCCGCCTTATTCCCTTTTACCACCAGGTGACCATCCAGAGAGACCAACCGCCAGATCGCCGTATCCATCACCGGGATGGCTTCACGCATAAACTCAAAGAAAGTTGGATCCAGCTTTTGCGCGATGAACTTGCGAAACCCGGCGGTGTAGGGCCCTTGACCGTTGTTCGGACGGAGCTGCACGGTGTGTGATTCTGACGGCGCTTTGCTGCGTGAGATGTTGAGCCCTAAAATGTTCATGCGAAAATATCCTCCACCTCTTGGCCAAGCACCCCGGCCAGCTTTTGGGTGCGATGCGAATCGATCAGGTGATCTTTTTGTTTGTTGTAGATGCGCTGCCGTTCACCGATTCGGCAGGTGTGATTGGTGTAGTCGCTGATAATGTCGGGATCTGCCGGTAGCTCGAGCAGCTGGCGTTGCATCTGCTTGACGATGAGGTCGGTGGCTAACTCTTTAAGGGTGATCTTGGCGGGTTTGCCGGTTTTGGCGTCGGTGAGTGGTTCGCCGCTTTCGTCGACATTATCGGTGGTACTTTGGAACATGAAGCCGCGCAGGCGGTCTTCGTAGCTTTTGTGCTGGTAAATCTGCAGGCCTTGCAGATCGTGTGCAACGGCGCTGCCGGCGTTGCCGTAGTCAGTGCCCCAGGTTGCGGTATCGGCTACGCCACCGCACAGGTCATCCATGGCATCTAAGGCCTGACACTGCTGATCATAGGTGACCTGCTTCAGCTGCAGGCGCGAGACCAGGCGATCGCGCTTGCCGATAATATTCCAGATAGTCAGCTCGGTCGGATCGGGGGCAAAACCGAAGTCACCACCGCCCCGCCTTAAGCCCGGGACAGAAACAAAAAACTCGCGGATCAAGCGTTTAAACTGGCTGTCACCTGATTCATCCACTTCGAACAGCTGGGTTTGGTCAAACAGTTCTTCGCGCAGAATGATTTCGCTGGGCTGGGGGCCATCAGTACCGATGACGTAATCACAGCGAGAACCTTTGACGATGACCTCTTGTTTGGCGGTATCGACCAGCACCTTGAGCACGCGGTATTCAGGCACATCGCGGATGCAGTGCTTCAGCTGCGCCCAGGGGAAGACAGAATTTTCTGGATCGCCGTGTTCGCCGAGGACGTTGTGTCGATAATCTGGTGAATCTTCGCCACCGTACTGGTCGACGTAAAAGCGCTTACGCTCTGGCGTCCAGTAAGGAGCGGGCATAAGATCTTTGCCCCAACGGAAGAGCGTCCAGACATAATTATCGAAATCTTTGAAGTCGGATTTTCCGGCATCTTCTTGTCCTCCTGCGGTTTCGTCGGTGTTACTTGTCGCACGCTGCGTGAGCTTGTAGTAGCCTGATTCGCGATCGCCATCGGGTACGGAATACACCCGGCCGGTGGCGGATGGCTTGAGCGATCGCCAGAACTCTGACCATTGCTTGGGGTTTTTCTTTTTTGCGGCCTCGTCGACAATACCGTAGGTTTTGGCGTGCACGCCGCGGTAGGCGTTACCATCGAACCCGGCGGGGCGGTAATCTTCTTTGAATCCGTTACTGAATTTAAACTGGGTGTATGGCTGTTTTTTATGTTTGACCAGGCGTCTTTCGAGCAGCGGGTTGTATGACAGCTGTTCGAGCTTGGCGTCGATGATCTCATCCAGGTGCACCTGCAGCGGCGCGCCGATCAATCCGGATCCGCTTGGGCAGGTGTGGTTTTTCCAGGTTGACCAGGCGACAATCTCGCGGGTTTTGCCAACCTCGGCGCCATCCTGGTGTACGACGCTGGTTTCACAGCGCAGGGACGCGACCTGATAATCAAAAAACTGGTACGGATCTTTGTGGTCGATATCTTCGGGCTCACGCAAAAAAGCCGTGCACCAGAGCAGCGGGTCTTCGCAGATGATGGCCAGCTGCAACAGCTGCAGGCGTTCGTGGGTATCTTTTCCGAGCTTGTAGATTGCGGGGGGAAATTCGCCGCGGGTCAGTTGCTGCCAGGTCCAATCGAGGTTTTCGAGAATTCGCTCAAAGGTGGCGTGTGGAACAAGGATGCCTTTGCCTAAATCGGACTCAGCATTCAGCGGCGCCATTGGCGGCGGGACGATTAACCCCGGGTATTCAACCGGGGGTATTGTCTCGATCGGCGCGGAGGTCATTCATCTTTCTTTTCACGGGCGCGGGTCAGCCCTTCACTGGCAACCCTGAAGATATCGGCCAAACCTTCGCGGGTGTCGTCGTCGGTTTTTTTCCGCTCGATCGCGGCGGGGGTAATCATAAAGTCCGGCAGGGTTACGCCAGCGGCCTTAAGCAGGTTGGAGAGCGGCAACAACGAAGGGTTCGGTTTTAGCTCATAGCCGAGAACCTGGCCTTCTTTGCCCAGCTTTTCGCTCTTCATGAAAACGCCATTTTCAAGGATGGAGGCCTGAAGCTCTTCAATCACCTGAAGGGTGCCGCCCAGCTGCAAGGTGACAACCTCTTTCATGTCGGTTAGATCGCCATCGTTCAGGGCTTTTGAGATGGCATTTAAAGTTGCGGCGAAATAGGCTTTGTCCTGGCAATCTTGGCCAGGCTGAACAGCGCCATCTTCGACCAGTGAGCAAGGGTATTGCGGGCAGGTTGATTTGCAGGGCTTGCCGAAACCGATCACCCGGCGGCGGGCATGCTGGCCATGCTTCCAGCTATTACGCGCGCTGGCGTCTTTACCTTCGGAGGTTTGAGGTCCGGTTGATTTTTGGGCGTTTTGCTGGCGGGCTTCGAGCGCGGCTGGTGACATGCGGTAGGAGCGTTTGACCCGCAGACGCTTCAGCAGTGGGTCTTCGTCGGCATCTTTATCTTCTGCGGCTTCGAGCTCGGCGCGCAGCGCGTACTGAAGCTGCAGACGGCGGGAAAACGGCCCGGAAAGGCCAGTTTCACCGATATCGATACGGCGCTTAAGATCTTCGATCTCAGCAGATAGCACCTCTAGCGTGGTCTGTTTATCATCCAGATTCAAAAAAGCCTCCCATAAACCGGATAAATTCCAGCTCATAGAAGGCTACATAGCAAATATTCAAGCGGTGATCTGGCAGATCACTGCATTAATGATGGCGGTTGAGGGGGTAAAAATATATTTAACCCCACCTAATTAAGTGGTATACAGTCGGAATATTCAACTGGCTGGTTCAATTTTAAACATAGAGAGATATTAAATATGCCTGACGTACCCAATTGGCTCCAATGGATAGTCACAATATTGGCTCCCACAGTAGTATTGTGGAGTATCGCTAGATATTTATGGCGATGGAAGTTGTCAGATCTGTGGGCTAAGCGAAACCGAGATTCTGCAATGAAAAAAGCAGAAATCCTAGTTAAACAATATCGTGAAGCTCTATACTTGGTAGACGATGATCGACGCTTTCAAGCCGTTTCTACCATGATCATCTCAAACTTGATCAGTGCTGGTATTATGATGTTTCTTGGTGTTGGCTTCTTCATATTAATATTTGGCATAAATTTTTATTTTCCATTGTCTGGCGGTAAATTGCTGGTAACTTCTGCAGTTGGATTGATGTTATTCTTACAAGGTGTGCAAGCGGCAAGCGACACTATGGATAAACGGCGAATTGCCATCAAGCCATACATCGACTGGGTGGGGTATCATGAGGCTACACTGGCCAGGATAGGTTCTCTCCTTGCTACTGCTGGATTAGACGATGGTGAGCAGGCCATATTCATTAATAACGTAGTCAGTATTGTCGACGAAGAAATAATTGGCCCCGAAAATGACGAAGTCGATGAAGACTAGGTTAAGGAGACCACGATGACCCCCCTTATAAAAAACGGCAAATCCGCTGCCAGTAAAGCTTCTTCGACACTGCGATCCAAAACCGCGACTAAGTCCGCCAAATCCGCAGCCGGGTCTGCTCTATCCCAGCGCAAGACAGCCGTCAAAGCCACTGCCAGCAAAGCCTCTGCGACGCTACGATCTAAGACTGCCTCGAAATCCGCTAAATCTGCGGCTGGTTCGGCGCTATCACAGAGAGCCAAGCGCAAGTAACTAGTGTGTGACAAGATTGATTTTAATATGAGCAGGTGTCCCGAAATGACACCTAGCTAAAATCATTTACCCCACCCCTCCAAAAAAAAGTATATTTTTGATCTCTACCCGGGTTGACACCATCCGCCCCCATCACTACTATCTGTTTTGAGGGGGCTGAATAAGCCCACTTTTAAGCCCGGTCACACACCCCCTCCGTGATCGGGCTTTTTTATATCTGCAACACATCATGCATTTTCACAGTTTTTCAAAATACTCCGGATTTGCCGCGTTCTCAGGCGGTACTTGATCGCCAACTCCTCATAATTAACACCATCGAACTCGTTTCTGATCCTGCGGTTGCGCTCCTGGCGGTAGATATAGTCAAAATCAGGGAAGGTGATACGGGTCTTACCCAGGCAACTAATCATCACCTTGATGATCCTGGGGGCCAGATCCTCGAATTCGATGTGCAGCTGATCGAATAGATCGGCGATGGCCTCTTTGTTTTCTCCACGTGGCATCAGAGTTCCTCCTCAATTTCACGAAATCTGCGATCGGGAATGGCGGTCTTGCGTAAGACTCGGTCTGATATGGCGATATATCCCTGGGTTGTTTTTGGATCTTCGTGGCCCATTTGGGCCTGTACCTCGAGCAACCCGACATAGTGGATGGGATGATTGCAGTGGGGACAGCGATCGTTGCCGCTGTCATAGAGGTCGCTGGCGAATGTGGAGCGCATTTTATGGCAGAAGGCATCGGCGCTTTCTATTCCGATCAGGGCGGCGTATTTTTTGATGATGTTCAATATCTGCCGAGTTGAGATCCGTTCTTTTTTATTTTTCTGGTGCAGTCCGATGAAGATAGCGGGTGTTTTGCTTGATATCTGGTCGCGGATCAGTAGCCAGTCGCGCAGGGTACGGCTTGCTCGGGTGCGCAGGGTGACGGTGCGGCTCTTGCCTCCCTTGCCGCCGATTATTTCAATCCGGATATATCCGCCGGTATCGTGGATGTGATGGGTATCCAGATTGACCAACTCTTCAACGCGGGGCCCTGCGGCGTAGAGTGTTTTTAAGATCGCGAGGTCGCGTATTCCCATATGGGTGGAAAGGTCTGGGGCGGCGAACAGCATGCGTAATTCTTCGGTGCTGAATTTTTTGGCGAGGCTGGGCTGAATCTTCGGCGAGGGGATCCCTTTTGTCGGATCAGCAGCGATCAACCCCGAATAGCACAAAAACCCAAAGAAAGAGCGAAGCGCCGACAGTTTGCTGGCCCGGGTGCGGTTCGAAATATTCCCATGCTCGAAGAAGATCGAGCGCTGCCATTCAGTAATGTGGTCCTTGGCGATCCGTTCAGGGTCAGGAGTGAACCCCTTCTCAGTGATCCAGGTAAAGAAACCACGGACAACACGCTCGTACTGCTTCACGCCTCGCGGCTGCTGGCCACGCTGAATCAGGCAGTGCTCCATCCAATCTAGCAAACAGGACTCAAGCATTCCCCCCGCGCCCCCCGCTTTGGGAAAAAGTCTTTTTAAAGGGGCTCTCGATATGGGAGAGCAATGGGGGGGAGTCCTGGTTGCTGGTCTGATTGCTTTTGAGGGGGGGGTGGGCTTGGATGCTGGTCATTGTCTGATGGACTGCACAGTTCATGATGGGTTGATCTCCTAAGTGGTTGATATGTGGTTACCGTCAGTCTATTGAACTGCACAGTTTGTAAGAGTGTGCAGTTGATCATTTAGCTTTTTTGGGTTCGTTCCAGCCTGTTTTTTATCCACCACCCGAAACGAGCC
Source organism: Geopsychrobacter electrodiphilus DSM 16401 (assembly GCF_000384395.1). Classification (NCBI taxonomy): domain Bacteria; kingdom Pseudomonadati; phylum Thermodesulfobacteriota; class Desulfuromonadia; order Desulfuromonadales; family Geopsychrobacteraceae; genus Geopsychrobacter; species Geopsychrobacter electrodiphilus. The sequence continues at coordinate 1,160,058 of NZ_ARWE01000001.1, read as the reverse complement.
AGCACAGGGTTGATTTAGAACTGCTACTGGCCTACATATAAGGGCGTTGATATAACCCCTGTAAAAACTTCCTCAAACCCTTTTTTTAAGAAGGCCATAAGGCCTGCGGCAGCTTATCCAGAGAAATTGATAAGCTTTCCAGCCAACCAGCTGGGCGCTTAAATCACTGCACCTCTGCACCCTTTGCCATAAAGGCCCATGTTTACTGGGCTTGATCATGGGTGCAGTCCAAAAGAACTACCTCCAACTGCACCCCAACTGCACCCCACTGCACCCAGACTGCACCCCTAACTGCACCCCTGATATAATCAATAAAATTAAATAGTTAAGTTAAAAAGGGTGCAGAGGTGCAGTCTTTCAAAAATGTGCCCTACGCGCGGGCGAGAACTTATATAAGAAGAAAAAACCGGTCGTTTTGCCCTCATTTCTTCTCCGTCACCCCACTTCGTTTGACAACTGCACCCACCGACAAAATGACAACTGCACCCCTTTAAACCGACTGCACCCCTACTTCACCAGAACATGCCTGAACTTGAAGAACCTGTTGCCGTGCAGCACCTTGAAATATGGTTCCTTACCTGGTGTTTCAATCAGCTCCCAACCAGACTTAGACAACACACTCCGATCGTTTCTGAGCCGAGCCGTAAAGATAGCTGCCGTGCCGTAGGGATTATTCTTGCCAGTGTTCTTGGCCAACATATCGAAAGCGTCAACCACGTCAGCACTTGAAGCCACAAACTCAATGGTCGAAATGAAATACTTTTCTCCGTTATCATCCTGATGCTCACGCGCCATCGTTTTAAACATCCTTAAACCGTAGTCTTTATGATCCAGAGTGAAAACCGGCTCGCTATAGTCGGCAACAGCCTCCGTTTCATTTTTATGCTTATTGGCCTGGATATACTCCCGCACCAATCCACCCAGCAGCTGCAGGATGTTATTCGAACCGGTCTCGGTCTCCCTAGCCGTATTGTTCTGCTCCTCGATCCAGGCCTCGTAGATCTCTTTTTCTCTTGATTCATATCCGTACATCAGATCATCAGGCTCATAGAAAGGGATATACTTCAGCATGCGCGAATTGATCAGCATCAGCAGCGCCAGATAGGCATTGCTGCGGTCCTTGGAGTGACCCTTGAACATCGTATTGAGGATGGCCATGTACTGCTTACGTTGGTCAAGGTTGGTCAGGATCTCCGTTTGAATGAAGCGGATCATCGCCGACATGATCAGATCGCGCTTCTTCTTCAGATTTTCCAAAACCTCAGATTCGAAGAAAGAATCATCACCATGCACCCGTCGATCAAAAGGAATCTCAAAGGTCCTGGTGATCAACTCCGATAAAGTGAACGGCTCGATCGCCGTCACGCAGATAAGCGCCCGCGGACTCTCATCGACCGTACCGGTGTCTGTACCCCCTTTGCGCTTCTCCTTTTGCCCCCTGGTGGCCGCCAGCAGCAAAAACTTCTGCATACCCCGGTTCAAGTCCTTGTTCTCCAGGTTGTCGATGACCAACAGCGGGTTTTGAGCAGCATTTGAAAAAGCCGCTGCGCCCGACGGATCCGAAAGCTCATCATTGCCAAAAAAGACCGTCGAAATAAGCTTCGCCGCCGTCGATTTTCCCGAAGACGCATACCCGCCGAACTTCATCAAAAACTGATAAGGCGCCAGATCCGGACAAAGCCCACTGATCAACCAGCACAACACCAGATAACGCTGCTCATGCTTAATCGCCAGATTATCGAAAACCAGCTCTTTCAGCGCCGTCATCCCCTCCTGAACATCCACATCCGGAAGCCAGTTCATTGGGGATATTTTGGGCGAGGACGAAAGCAAAACATGATCGTCATTCATGCCGTTCTGGATCTCTTCGATATGCTGGAGGGAAACCTTCAGAATGGTATTGTTCGGGCCGTTTAAATTGAGATAGATGGTGTCTTTAACCGAGTCAGTGTGGATCCACCGGCAGCGATCGATCCGCCGACCATTCAGATACGCCGTATGCCTCAACGCATCCCACACCTGACCACCAGGCGCCTGACTAATGATCATGCGCGTCATCTTCAACATCAACGCATTGAACTTGGTGTTGTTGTGAACCTCGTAGGTCTCGTTCTGGTAGATCAGCCACACCGTGTTATCGGCGTCATAGTAAAAACGCCCATGGTGAGCAAAAAAACGAAAGATCGTCTCCGCCATCGCGATCGGATCGATATCCTTCGGGTTCTCGACCATCTCGCACTGCTGCCGAATCTGCTGCAACAGGTCCTGACTAAAATCCAATTGCTGCTCGATCGCCGCCGCACTAAAACCCAGCACCGACAACTTTTCACGATAAATATCCTGCTGAACCGCCTGCTCCTGGCCGATTCGCTGGAAAATTTTTTGTTCTTTTAAGTGCAGCAGCTTCTCTTCAAGCGATGACAACCCCGCCGACTGTTGCAGCTCCCAATTGATATAACCCACCGCCTCCAGCTGCAGCCGGCGGATCTCCTTGCGCCGATCGCCCTCAAACCCCTTCAGGTAAGAATCCGGATCATCCCCATCCTTACCGTAAACCACGATCCTGACGTTCTGTCCCCTCAAACCGCCGCAAATCTTGCGAACGTAATCACGCCCCGCCTTATCGTTATCAACCCACAGATAAAGCTTCTTGCTTCCACACAACTTCTTTAAAACCTTGATCTGATCATCGCTGATCTGCCCGATCATCGCCATCACGTAGCCGACACCGGTATTTATCACCTGCAGGCGGTCGTTCTCACCCTCCACCAGCAAGATCTCATCATATTTGTCGATCGCGTCCTGACCATAAAAAGCCCAACGCTTGTCCCGCTGCTTTGCCGTCAGCTGATACTTCAGCTTCTTCGTCGGATCCTTCTGGGTAAAATGCAGTACTTTACCCGCTGAAAAGTGCGGAAAAACCACCAGGTCTTTACTAAAAAAATCATAAACAACCCGCCGGCCGCCCTCTAACTCACGCTCTCGGCCCAGACCACTCTCTAAGATCTCCCGCTCTGAAAACTCTTTACTCAGCAGATGATCAACCAGGTGGCCATCACTAAAGCCAACCCTTTCCTTCTCAAGCGTCTTCAACGCATGACCACGCTCATCAATCAGATACGTCCGTCCACCGTTTTTCAGCATATGAGCATGATAATATTCCGCCGCCTCAAGCCTGATCTTGTCGGTCACGCTCAATTTCGGCGAACTCTTCTTTTTCTGTTCCAGGGGAATCCCCGCCAGCTCCGCACCAATCTTCAGGGCTTCGGCTGAGTCTGTCTGGTGATATTTTTCCAAAAAGTTGAAGACATCGCCTTTTTCTTCACACTGAAAGCACTTGAAATAATCCTTATCCTTCGGGATAGAAAAACAGTCATGCCCACCGCAAAACGGACACTCCGGAAGATGCGTTTTGCCCATCACCTGGCTGGTCGCGTTTTCGATGACCTTTTGCAGATTGAGCGCCTCTTTAATTGTGGCAAAATCAGACATAAATTAAGCAGCCGCCTCCATCGCAAGAGCATGTGCCTTGTACAGCTCAAGCCTGGCCCGGCAAAAATCCAGCGCCGCAACCTTAAATTCAGCGATCAGGCCGTTGTTGCGCAAAACCGTCAACTCTTCATCGGCCCTTGCATCACAACGCTCAGCGACCTTCGGCAAGTACGCACGGCCCCAATCCATCGCCCCGGACACTGCCTCCAGATAACGATCCTCAACCACATTCGCCACTTTGGTCATCGTCTCCCTGAAATAGCTATCACAGGCCTCAATGCTCATGAGATCACCCTCAACTTCTCGAGATAAGCCCTCACCGGGCCAGTGCTTCCCCCAAAATCATCCTCAGGCTGCTCTTGCCGCAGATACCCCTTAATTTCGAGAAGATCCCCGGCCTGCGGTGTATCCAGCAACGTTTCATCCTGCAGCCAAAATTCAAGCCGCTCGGTCTCCTGTCCCTCGCGGCTGTAGTTTAAAAGCAACCGATGGCCCCCTTTAACCGCACTGATCACGTCAACCTGACCTTTTAAGATGAACGCCGCCCGCGGATCACTCTCACGAACCTCCCATTTATGGATCGTGAACGTGCTGTAGACTGTATTTCGCTCATCCCAGTACTGGCCGAAAAATCCCTTCAAACAGAGCGGATCATGCGGCCGCGCCCGAACATGAGCCATAAACGCATCAATCCGCTCCGTCTGCCACATCCGGCAAAACGCCTTGACCGATCCACAGTGACGGCCAGCGACATTTATTTGAAAATTAAGGAATTCGCTGTTTTTGCTCGGCTTGCGCTCGATCGACTCGATAACCACCCGACCGAAGACGTTGCCCATGTTGAAATGCTTGCTCATCGGTCATCCCTCTCCGCGAAAAACTCTTTGCATCGGTCAGAAAAATCAGCTTGGGAATAACCGTACCCACCCCGGCCATTAACGGGATGGTTAACCCGGTTGCAATCGCAGTCGGTATTTGCGCATCTGGCGACGCAGTAGGTTTTATCGGTGGATGGCATCAGGACCCTCACAAAAAATCTTATATGGCCAACTTCATCTGTGGATTACTCAACTCTCGGTTCAGAGCCTTAACCGCCAGCTCTTTCGCCTTCTTTTTCTGCCAACGTGCCAGGTTCCTCCCAAATTGTTTTGCTGTGAGCGAATACCCGGCCCTGAACGCATCATCAGATATCTTTTTGCGAAGCCCCTCCCTGGCATCATTTCCACTTGTCTCAAGGATGTATCGAACCATGGCGTGGAATGAAGAGAAGACAATAGCAACATGCCGTGGTGAAGCTTGGTCTTCCTTTAACTCTTCAGCGGTTACACGCCTCGAAAAAAGATGAATACCTGACCTACAAGTACTGGCAAACCCAGCTCGCGCAGGCCAATGCCCGATCAATGCCACGTAATGAGATCTACGGTTTGCTGTGATGTAAAAAACCACTCCAATTGAAGGACCTATATCCTTTGGTGCCCTTGCCATCACTCAGCCCCTCCCCATGGCAGCCCGTCGTGAATCACCCCATCAAGCAGTCGCCCGGCCTTTTTCTTCCCGACCCGCCACACATCAGGCTCGAATTCCTCGTAAGACCCATCACCTCCAATGTCTTCCTTCTCAAATATCCATTGGTCGGCAAACCATGTCGCTGCGGATCGCATCCCCCGCAAATCAGTAAGGATCGCTTCGATAGGTGCCCACTCCCCCCATTGCTTGAAGAAGAATGGAACACCAGCCTCAGCACACAAATCGCGTACAGTACGAGCCCAATCAGGGTGCATAGGCCGCGCATTCTTGCCGGACTCTCCACCGAGTAAAACTGCATTGATCTTCTCAATAAGGTGAAGGTTCCAGCCAAGGTTGAAGTCGATCGATCCCAGCATCGGTTCGATAGAGAGAAACCGCTTTCCTGGAAACTTCAGCAGATAAGGGATGCGCTCGTCTGCGGTCTGCTGGTTCTCGGCTGAGATGCCATGCCAAACATTTTTATCAATGCCGAAGCCAAAAATTTCGTTGAAAAACTCAGCCATTAAAGCGGCACGTTTAGTGAGAATTAGGAAGGTATGTTGCGGACACATGCTCATCACATCGTATGCCTTGAATCGGAATTCGTCGGTCACCTCCTCGTGATAAAGATCATTCCAGATCGAGAAGACAGTTGGCTTTTTGGTGCGCAGTGGAAGGTCAAGGTTGTCTTCACGCATGGTGATTGATCCGTTGAAGCCCTCGTCAGTATTTGGATGGATAACTTGTATGGCTCTGTTATTGATCTTCTCGTTTGGATGCCAGCAGCGCATTGCCGTCTTAGTTTCGCTCCAGCAGTTATCACAGCCAGGTGAAACCTTGGTGCAACCTTCGACCAACTTCCAAGCCCGATCCCAATACAGTCCTTTGGCGCGTCTATCAGCCCTATTCACGCCATCACCTCTTCGGGATCTTCACACTCAGCAGCTATGGCTGACTCCGCCTTGAGGCCCCGTAGAAACTCTTGATAAGGGCCTTCCCAAAAGGCTCTGAACGATGGGGAAATAGTGGTCACCCTCTGCAGGTATTCCCATGATTCGTGCCCAATTTCGGACAGAATCTCCCCCCATTCACCGCCCATTAAACGGTGCGCGATCAGATCATTGCTGTCAGAGTCCATAAACTCGGCCTCAATCTGGTCCCACATGTCGCGAGCTTGAGCAGCGGTTATGGCAACCTCTTTTCTAAGCTCGACGATGTCACGCTTGTAGGCTTTTTCGGTCAGACCTGAGTCGTAATAACTTGCCGCGCCAAACTTTTTGGCGGCATAGCCGATATCAATGGTGTTAAGAAATGATCGCCAGCAGGCGCCGGGGTGTGACCAATAGTTAGACCATGAACCGTAGTCACTCTCGATATGGATTGAAAAGGGCTCGCGATAGCGGGGATCCCGCAGCGGGCCGAGCTGATCAATAGTAATATTGGCCCAGCCAAAACCCTGATCGTGGCCGCTGATTCGATAGACTGTTGCTGTGCTTTTTTGAACCCCCATCAAGCCACCTCCAAATCATCCGCAAAGCAGTAAAACTCTTCCGACTCAAACTCATCGTTCTCCGCCGTCTCAACCATATAAATCGCCGGCTCAGCATCGCGCATAGTCCCCATCACCACACAATCAGTCCCTGGGTCGATCCATGCACCGCTCGGAGCCAGTACAGGGTTTAATGTTTTGGCCGTCGTTCCACTGAAAAGCATCACTCAACATCCTCCGCAATACATCGCGCCCCATGCCCAACCTCACGCCGACCATGGCAGTGTCGGCAAACCTCAACCGGCTGCCCATCAACATTCGCAACCCGCCAGGTGATATCCTGCAGCTTGCCAACCAGTAGCCGTGCCTCACGAACGCCAGCCATGCCACAAGCCACCCGAGCCACAGCTTCACGCACATCACACGTCGCTGTACTCATCACTTAAATCTCCGCCGCCGCGGCCATATCTTCCCGTCCCGGCGCGACATAAATCATGGTGCTGTTCATGCTCTTGTGCCGCAGTTGCTTGTTCGCAAGCAGCAGAGCGTTCTTTTGTTGGCCCGGGGTCAGGTAACGATCGTCGCGCATAATCCGCTGCGCTTTGGTATGCCGCAGTCCGTGCGGGGTCACCTTGTGCTCAACCCCGGCAGCATTCAGCCACTTGGCCATAATGTCGTTGACCGCGCGAATAGACAGGCGTGACCCGTTACGGCTCACAAATAACGGCGCATCCTCAGCCAGCGATTCACCCGCCTGGCGCTTCCAACGCATAAACTCGACAAACAGCTTTTTTAATTCGGCAGGAATAGGCAACTCGCCGACCGCACCCTTGGCGGCGATATAATGGCTGATCACCAGACGATCCTTGCCGTACACGTCGCCCACGTTCAGCCGCACACCCTCAACCCGGCGCAGGCCAAGCAGGCGATAGGTCTTCAGCAGCACATAATCGCGCTCAGCCTGGGGGATTTTGAGTTGCTTAAGGTAATCGAACATCTGCTTCTCTTCCGCCTCGGTCAGATAGTTCTCGCCAGCTCGCGTTTTGCTCGTATCAAACATGACTGCCTCCAATCATTGGCCTCGAAGAAATACCGGGCAGACGGCGAGGCGTCCGCTTTTCGGGTGCTACCCTAGCCCGGCAGTTTGGTTGCTACTCGGCAGGGCTGAAGTCGAGATACAACTCTTGGCCAGGCTTTAACTTGCCGAGCAGATCAGGGTTAGCAATCTGCATTGTCAGGTCCGCCGAAGGGGTGAACTTGGCAAACGTGTTGTTCTCGTCGCTACCGTCTTCCGGGTAGCCTTCAGCCTTACAAACAGCGGTCATGCTGATTGTTTCGTTGTACTCATTTGCATCGACCTTAATAACTTTCATTTTTGCTCTCATCATTTGTCTTTCTCCTATTCAGTGTTTAAAAAGCTTGCCGCTGGGAATGATCAATCACACCCTCAATCCCCCGGTAATACAGCGGCTCAAACTGGGGGCAATCAAACAGAATAAAGTCATACACCCAGGCTCGCAGCGTTGTGCGGCAGCGATTGGCAACCTCACCGCAACGACCATGGTTTTTGCAGTGCAAACAATCCAGGACAACCGCACCGTCAGCCATCACTCACCCCTTAAATTATGAACTCGATATCCCTGAGCACCGGTCGACTGCATCCGCTTTGCGTCTTGGTAGTCGCTGTCCCCTGTCCAGCAGAACACCAGCAGCAGAAAGACCACATACAAATAACCAAATACCTTGGCCTTATGACTCATTGCGACGCACTCCATTAAAATGTTTGGTTAACTAAAAACGGGTTGGCCAGTTCGATCTGGGTTTTAACCTGCTGCCGGGCCAAAACCTTAGGCGCCATCTTTGGAAACTTCTCCAGCAGGTGTTCACGGCAAATCGTGTGCGTTGCAAGTTTTCCAGCGGGGATCTCAACTTCGGGGCACCAGGCACAAACAGGAACCAGTTCCATTTCAAACCTCCACGGCAAAAATTTAAAAAAGATCGGGGAGCTTAAGGAGGGGTAAAGCCCCCCGATCAAAGCCAGCACTGTGGGTGACTGACTAAAATTGATTAGCTTGATCCAGTTGCAGAGCGCGCCCTGCCCTTCTGTTGCTTCAACTTTTTGTTTCGCTCCCGCAAAGCCGCCAGCGGGTTATCAGCGCGCAAACACAAATCGATATCGATGGATGATGAAACAGTCTGAGACTGCGCCTTAACAAGTGTCTGCAAGAGCGCCTCTATACGCTCAAGGCGCTGCTCAACGCTCATCACTTAGCCATTTCCTTTTTGATTTTATTGTCGGCGACCAGATAGGCATCGCTCATGACTTTAAGGAACGACTGCGGGGTTGAGCTAGAATCTAAGAGAAGTTGCACTGCTGAAACACGCGTTCTGACATCAAGCGCCATATTGAAGTCTGCGGTGTCTATGTCGCTGATAATTGCGCCGATTGTTCTCTTTAGTTTCTTTAAAGTGACATTCATTGCTCAGCCCTCCGACTCGATCATGCGGGTAAACTCAGCAAAAGCCGCCATTGCCTCATGCGCCTCTTTCAAAATCTCGCGGCGCTCATTGGGTGACAGGTTGTCATCCTCCAACGCCTTCGCTGCCACGCTGAAAGCATCGCCAGCCTCTTTCACCGTGCGGCACAACTGAGCGCTGATCTCACTGGTTTTGATTGTCATGGGGATAGGGGGCAGAAACAGCCCACCAAAACGTTGTGCCAGGAAGTAGATCGGAGCATAAGCATCACAACTACGCCGCCGCTCTTGAACCGCAACCTCAATCACACCTTCTATGCGGTCCAGCGGGTTCAGGGCGCCACTGGTGGTGAAGTCGTTTGATGGTTCGCACCATTTTTGAACCATGCTGCTCGATCGGCCCAGACGTCTCGCCACCTTTACTGCCGCCCCACCAACCGCCCGTCGCATTGCCTCGTATGATTCCATCGCCTAAGCCCCTTTGTAATATTCGAATTTCGAATCAGTGGTTATGCTCACGCTATGAGCTATTTACTGAACACCAGTCTCAGGGATCTCAACCAACAAACCCTCTGTCCGAAGGCGATCGATGGTGCGCTTCGCAACGCCATCACGACCAGAGAGCCCCCGCGTACCATCCGTTGCGGCGTAAAACACCCGAGCATGCACCCCAAAGGCCTCATGGCAGGCAAAGACACTTCCATATTTCTTGCGACAACGGTCTCTAGTGGCGTCTTTATCTATTTTCATTTGTGTAACCTCTTCGTTCTTGGTATTGTTTGCATCGTTCTTGGAACAAACATATTACAGTGACTGTACATAGTCAAGCAGGAAAATACAGTGAATGGATAATTTTTCCAGTAGACTTAAAAAAGTTGTTGCAGAGACTGGTCTCAGCCAATCGGCTTTTGCTAAAAAAATCCATGTATCTCCCTCACTTATGACAGAGGCTCTCAAAGGCAGAAGTCAGCTCTCAGAAAGAACCCTTCATTCAGTAGAAGACGTTTTTGGAATAAAGATACAGTGGCTGGAATCCGGTGAAGGCCCAATGCGAACCGAGCACAGCCACACCAACGAAACCGAAACCGCCTACCAAATAGACGACACGGTCACATTGCGTGCAGTGATCGAAGCAGTTGAAGAATATCTGCAGGGCGAAAAACGCAATCTGGCACCGGCCAAAAAAGCCGAGCTGATCACCACGCTCTATGAAATGTTTTCAGAAGAAGAAGGAAGGCAAGTAGACAAAAAAACTGTCGCCAAGCTGATTCGGCTGGCGAGTTGATATGAGGAGAATTTTAAAGTGTCTGTATCCCACGATGTGACTGGTGTTTCTCTTTCTATCAGCACCGGCGGTAAGGATGTTATTAGAAATGGCTTAGTCCATTCTTTCACTGAAGAAGTTAAATTTCTCATCCAAAGCCTTACCATAAACTGTACCTTCATCACTGATAGCGATGGTCCAAGGTTCGATACTACCCCTGTTAGTGCAACTGAGTTGTCGATTGATTTTTATAACTTTAACTCCAACATTGGCATGTCAATGACGGAGGCACTCCGTGTTGGTTCTTTAGACGGTAGGGTCCTTTTTTTGTTTATCAGTACCAGTAAGGCCAAACCGCAAGAGAATCTTAGGAAAATTGAATACACGTTTTATCTTGGGGAGAAAGTAGATGGTTGATAGGATTGATGTCGCGCCCCAAAATGTGAAACCAAGGTCTCGTGACAGTTTCGATCGCGATGTAGCTGGCACTATTACAAGAGTTATTGGTTCCGGGAAGCATGCCCAAGCTGCAATTGTTTGGCAAACTATCAAATGGAGCTTTCTGGCTGGCAGCACCCTGACAGTTTTGGTTTTCATTGGGTCCTATTTTGATCCTAAGTTAAATTTTGAAATTTCCTCCATTGCAACGATTTGGTCCATTTTTGTGCCGATCATCACTCTGGCACTCGGGTATATTTTTGGAAAAGGAAAAGAGTAAAGCCGAGCTGATCTAGACAAACATAAAGCCTACCAACCAGGAGGGGTCCATGGCCAACAAGGAAGTCACCGGCAAAAAAGCCGCAAGCGCAGCATCCAAAACTCTCAAAAGTCCCACTGCCAGCAAAGCAGCCAAGTCGGCAGCCGGATCTGCGCTTTCTCAGCGAAAAGCTCCAACCAAAGTTACATCACCCAAAGCCGCCACGGCTGCGTCTAAAACCCTGCGCAGCTCCGCAGCTAAACCCGCTAAAACTGCTGCAGGTTCTGCCCTGACACAGAAGCCAAATCGTCGGAAATAATTACCGATTAGCGTTTTATGCGTTAGTCAAAACAACATTGCCGATGTTATCGCGCATGTGTGACGTAATTAGTCACAATACGATGCGAATATGAAATTAAGAGGGAATTATGATTAAGAAAATAAATTTTGATTTTTTTAAAGTGAACATGCCTGAAGGTGGTGGCACATTTGAGACGCTTCTCGATAGTATTTTCGCCTTGCCTGGCGAAGAGAGAACCTACGAGGGCACACGCTATCACGTAAGACTTAATGCATTGAGAAGAAATAAAAATGGCCGTATTATAGGTGAAGCCGCCAAAATACGGATGACAGACATCCCTGAAAAGATGAAGCTGAATGGTGTGACCGACCAAATTGACCTCGATGAAGATCAGGGAATTGGTGATACTGCAGCGTTCGTGTATGTCCCAGATCTACAGATATTGATTTATCAAAAAAACAGAGATGCCGTTTCCGCCTCATCTTTCTGTACATATGTTTCAGAGATAGAGGACAATGAGGGTGATGTGGTTTTTGATGTTATTTTGGAGGCTGAGGCCCTACAGAGGCTAGCTGAAATGGATATAATCAGGAGATTTGAGCTTCAGGTGGCGGCCCCTAATAACTCTCAACTCTTTAAGGAGTTGGGCATCTCACCAGATACACTTCTTGAACTTATGAATACATCCCCTTCCATAAGCGCCAACTTTACTTTTTCCATGGGCCATAAAAGAGATGGTTCAATCCTCAAAAAAGATGTTGTTAAGCTATGCAAAAAATTATTTGGACGAGTTCACGACCATGGAGCTGCTGACGAAAAGATAAAACTGCTTGTATCCGGGAAGGAAGAGATCGGTTCTGAAACAGAATATATTGATCTGTTCAACGACAGAATGATAGAAACTGTTGAGATTGATCTTGGAGAAAACAGAGTAGTCCCCCACAAGGTTCTAACAGATGCAGCACTCGCTGCTTGGAGAAAGAGGAGTAAAGAACTTAAGGTAATGTTCAAAGAGGAGTAAATTATGAGTGCTAATAGTGTTGAATATAAATACCATTGGCTTTGTGGATTATTTATAACGCTATTATTTTTTTCAGTATTTAATTTTATTATTGACTATAAGTTAATATTTAACGGTTCAGTTAAAGAGCTTTTGTCATCAGCAACCACAATAAGCTCAATAGGTGTTGGTTTTCTGGCTACAACAAAGGCAATACTTATATCAATTAAAAATTCAAAGACAATGAAATGGTTGAAAGACGGCGGTCACTACATGACAATAGTTGACCATTGTATGTGTTCAATCCATTGGTGCTTCGCCTTCGCAATTTACAGTTCTATATGTTTGTTTTTCAATTATGACAATCCTACATATTTTCATTTCATGGTTATAGTATTGTGGATTTTCCTGGCATCAACCGCTTTTTCCTCTTCATATAGGATCATTAAGCTCTTTTCTACTATATTGAAAAATGATGCGGCCTGATACAGGACAAAAAACATCAGGGCAGCAGGGGGGTAACGTGCAAGACATCACAGACATCAACACCAAAAAAACCAGAATTGCCCGCCTCCTCAGCGAGGCCACCAGCGTGCCGGCTGTCGAGCAATCGAAGCCCCAGTTGACCCTCTTGACCTTTCTGGCCCTCGGGCTGATCGGCACTATGTTGCCGTTTCAAACGTTGGTCGCGTTCTTTTCAATCATAAGCCTCAGCATCACCATCATCTACCTGACCCTGGCCTGGAAAAAACAAGCCCACTTCAGCAAGCGCGCCTCAGCGATTCTGGTTGCCCTGGTACTGACCTCGGTACTCTCAGGCTGCGGCCCGGTCCTGTTTAACGAAGAGGTCCCCGATTTCTTCGGACTGGACCGCCACACAGATCTAAAAACACACACCATCACCAGAATCGGCGCCTTCGGTTTCGGCCTCAAAGACGCTACACCAGAACAGGCACAGCTTGAAGGTGGAATCATCGACCTCACCGCAGTCAAGATCGATCGCGGCTATGGACTCATCAGCATGGCGCGGATCAGCGTAGCGGGGAAATAAAATGATAAACGGGGGAATTATGAAAACAGCAATCATCCTGATGATCTTTATCACATTACCACTCGCCGCCCTCGCCAGTCGGGCCGGATACAGAGTCACCGTAGTAAAATATTACCGCAGCGCCAGAGGTGACAACTCCGTCCGCGTCAGGATCACCAGTGAAAAATGGAAAAATATCTCCATTCGCTCAAACCATATCTGTGCAAGGTCTGAAACAAATGAACTCACCTGCGGAAATGGCAGCACTTATATTGATCTTAAATCAGGAGAATCCGTATTGATTGACATGGGGCAAACAAAATATCCCCTCACACAAATCTACATCAACGAATAAAGGATAATCCATGGCAGCTTTCGGTATTGTCGGCACAATAGCCGCCGTCATATTTGCAATCATCGCATTTCTGGCGCCGATCTGGTTGTATTTTATCAACGTTTATACAGGATCAAGCCGCGACGAATTACGTAAAATAAACAAAAACCTCGAAACGTTGATCTCTCTCATAAACAAAAACAACACCGAACCTGCGCAACCACAAAAACAACTTGCGGGAAGCATCCTCTGCCCCGCTTGCAAAAATAAAATATCTTATCCCGAAAAATATGCAGGGCAGATAAAACCCTGCCCAAAATGCGGTGAGACTCTCCGTCTTTCATAGCTCTTCTGGCGAAGCACCACAAAGGTACCCATGGCGATCCGCCACAACAAAACCAAAAACGGCGACATCATCCCCGGTAGCTGGGTTATTGATTACTACCCCGAAGGCCGCAACGGCCGCCGCACCCGGCAGATCGTCAACGACTGCAGCGAAATAGAAGTCCACGCCATTGAGATGCAGCTCAGGCGCCGCCGATCCGGAATAAAAAACCTCATCAACCCCCGCATCGTTGACGTGCTCCCCGATTGGCTCGAATGGGTCAGCCTGCACCGTGCGCCCAAAACCTATGATTCAATCCTGTGGGCCCTAAAAAACCTGAAGCCCCACTTCGGCGCACTCACGATCGGAGAGATCACCGAGATCCACATCAACAAATACAAAACCAAACGCAAAAGCACACCCAGATCCTGCAACCTGGAAATTGACTACCTCAAAAGCCTCATCAGCTGGATGGTCGAACGCAAAATGTGCGACCCGCTCCCCTTCCGCGTGCAGCGCCTCGCCTACGAAGCCCCACAACCAAAAATACCCAGCCCGGCAGAGCTGCACAAATGGCTCGATCACATCGATAACGGCCCCAAAAAAGCCATCATCTACATCATGCTGCGTGCCGGACTCCGCTATGCCGAAGCCAGCCGCCTAAAATGGCAAGATGTCAACCTGATCGATGGCGTCATCTATTACATCGCCAAACGTGGCAAAACGAGAGCCAGCATCCTCCCCGAAGAGGCCATTAAGATCCTTGCCGGCCAAGCCGCCATAGTCCGTAAAGCCAACAAAGGTAAATATCCCACAGGTTATATCGCCGCAAACCCCAAAACCGGCGAACCTTACGCCAGCATGAAAAAAGCCTTCGCCACCGCCAGCCGAAAAAGCGGAGTCCCCATAAAAGGCCCTCACACCCTCCGCCATATTTGTGGTACATACACCCTCGAAGCCACCAACGACCTGCGCCTGGTACAAGAGACCCTCGGACACACCCAGATCCGCACAACCGAGAAATACACCCAGATAAGCCTCGCCAGACTCCGAGACGGCCAACAGCGTCAGTCTGACCACACCGGTCAGCTCGACTAGGCATAAACCTGAACAAGTTCAGCCCCTTGCAAGGTGGGCCATATAAATGGCATTCAAGAGGTCCGCGGTTCGATCCCGCGTAGCTCCACCAAACAAATTCAAGAGGTTGACCTTCAGCGGGTCAACCTCTTTTTTTTTGCTTTTCCCGGGTAACACACACCGATGGCCCTGACGACCTTCAGCATTCCGCTTGCAACCTTCGACCCCCTGCTCTGTCATCAGCAGTTCTTCCCGCAGGGCCCGGGATTTCTAGAAACCCTGAACCCGCAGGCAAAGACCGGACGCTATACCCTTGTCCCACTGCGCGTGGTCGATTCGTTCCGCCTGACTCATCAGCACCTCCTCCAGACCCGGGGAAAACAACAACGTGAACTGGTCGGCGACCCACTGCGGCTACTGGCGGATATCCTCAGTCACCGCGCCGTTGAACAACCGACAGACACCCCCTTCCCCGGTGGCTTTTTCGGATTTTTCGGCTACGACCTGGCGCAGCAAATAGAGACTCTGCCGCAAAAGGCTCAGCGCGACCTGCCGATACCGCAGCTTCAGCTTGACTGGGTCGATCTGACCGCCGTCTTCGATCATCAACAACGCATGCTGACCCTCGCGAGCCTGAACAAAGACACCCGTCTTGATGATCTTAAAAAACTCGCAGAGAATATTATTCAGCACCAACAATATCCACTCCCTGCAGGAAACCTGCACATTCCCCTGCACCCCCAGTCGCGAATCACCCCTACCCGCTTCATGGCGATGGTCGAACAGACGCGCGCCTATATCGCCGCCGGAGATATCTACCAGGCGAATCTCAGTTGCCGGTTTGACTGTGAGATTCAGGGAAGTTCCGCGGAACTCTATCGCCGCCTGCGCGAGATCAACCCGTCGCCGTTCGCCTGCCTGCTGCAATGGGGCGATTTCAGCATCATCTCCAGTTCTCCCGAACGTCTGGTCTCCCTGCGTGGCGATCTGGCCGAAACCCGTCCGCTTGCCGGCACCCGCGCGCGCGGCAAAGATCGAGTCGAAGATCAACAGCTGGCTACCGAACTGCTCGATCATCCCAAGGAGCGCGCCGAACACATTATGCTGCTCGATCTGGAACGCAACGACCTCGGTAAAGTCTGCCGCGCCGGCAGCGTCAGGGTCGATGAATTGATGGCCCTGGAGCGCTACTCCCATGTGACCCATATCGTCTCCAATGTCTGCGGCCGCCTCGAAGCTGGTATGACCCCTTTCGACCTGCTGCGTGCGACCTTTCCTGGCGGCACCATTACCGGGGTACCCAAAAAGCGCTGCATGGAGATTATCGATGAACTGGAACCGACCGGCCGCGGCAGCTATACTGGCAGCGCCGGCTATATATCGGCCGGCGGTGAGATGGATCTGAATATACTGATCCGCGGTTTCCAGCGCGCTGGCAATCACCTGAGCTACCAGGTCGGCGCAGGAATCGTTGCCGACTCTGATCCACAACGTGAATGGCTGGAATGCCTGGCCAAGGGTGAGGCTTTAAGAAAGGTTCTCAGTGAGGTCGCTGATGCTGCTTAGTCTGAATGGTCAGATCATCACGCCTGAAGCTGCCAGGCTGCCGCTAGATGACGCGGCCCTGCTCTATGGGGACAGCCTGTTTGAAACTTTCAGGGCCGAAGAAAACCGCGTGCTCCTGCAAACCGAGCACCTCGATCGCCTCTGCCTTTCGGCCCAGCTTCTCGATTTTCCCTGCGACCGGTCCAGACTTGAAGATGCGTTAACCCAGATGGCCGCGGCTCTCGATCAACCATGTTCACGCCTGCGCCTGACACTGGGGCGCGGCACGACGACCAGCTTTCAACTCGCGGATGGCCACGACAGCTGGTACACGCTGACTGCGGTTGCCGCGACCTCGATCAGCGCCAAGGAGCGCGAGACCGGTGCCGCCTGCGTGCTAGCGCCGAATAGTCGCAGTAATCCCCTCGACCATCTCCCCCAAATGAAACGTGGCAACCATGCCGATTGTCTTTATGCTGCGGATTTTGCCCGCAGACATAACGCCCGCGAAGCCCTGTTTGTCGACCAGGGGCTAATCATCGAAGGGAGCAGCAGCAATATTTTCGCGCTCTACGGAGAAACCCTCTTCACCCCGCCCCTCGGCAAGCTGGTCCTTGGCGGCGTCACCCGCAAAGCCTTGATCGCAACCGCCACTGAATACGGCTTAAAACTCAAAGAAGAAGCGTTGCCGCTCGAACGATTATATGCCGCGAATGAAGTCTGGCTGAGCAATGCCATGACCGAGCTGCTGCCGGTCGCCAGCATCAACGCCAAACCAATTAAGCGTGCCACCCGTTGGCAAGAAATTCACCATCTGTATAAACTGCGAACTGAGACTTGACATCGGTGAACTTCTGCCTATAATCGACCTTCGCATGCCGGAGTGGTGGAATTGGTAGACACGTCGGTCTCAAAAACCGATGGCTTCTGGCCGTGCCGGTTCGATTCCGGCCTTCGGTACCATCTATAAAAACAAGGGCTTAGCCAGAAATGGCCGAGCCCTTTGTTTTTATATTCGCGCACCTTGGTACACCTGAATCACCCCTGGAATCCTAGATTCGCCTGATCTATAAAAAATGAAGAGGATCGCAAGATTTACAAGCAATGCACTTTGTAAACTATCCTGAACCATGCTTGCGATTGGTGGCGCGAACAGAGCGCCATTGAGTGCCTTTCCTTCGGCCTATTTGTCTACAACTAGCATAATCCTACCTTCTAGTTAGCTATCCAACTCATCCAAGAAGACATAAATTCCTAAGTTGTAGTATTGTGTTGCACCTCTTCAAAATCTCTTGGTATCCTCAGGAGTGTAGTTACGTTCTTCTATTTTGTTATTATGAGATTTCTGTTTTAGTTCTATTTCTTTTAGTTTTATATCTGTATATGTCAAATAATTATAAAAAGAGTCATTTAGGAGTAGAATCACGAGAGTATTTTCTATTGGAAGTATATCTTCTTTGGATCCTTTATCAGGTTTGAACCCCCATTGGTAGGCTTTTAGGCCCTTAAAATATGGAGTGCTTGGTATAGAGTATTTCCCTGTAAGTATCTCCAGAAGTTCAGATTTCTTTGAGCTGGGAAATCGAGCCTCTATCTCGTACAACTTTCGTGGCTCTACACTGGTCATTTTTAGAGTGATGCGTGTGTTTACTCCCAGGAGCTTTGAAGTATATTCAATAGCAGAAGCATTTAAAAAATTCTTGTCGATTAACCGCTCATTGAAGCCCTTTATATTTCCAGCTGGGCTCCCAGATATTACTAAAGGGACATCTTTTTTTCTGCCCATAGCTACCACTTCCGACATAGTCATGCCTGTATGAAAATCATCAAATTCCAAAGCTATGGCAGGTGAGGCGATAAGGAGCATAATGACAATGAAGGTAAAGCTTATTATAAAATTACATAACCGTTTCATTTAACTCTCCAGTAGATTAATCAATGCTTCTGCTTCTCAGGTACAACCCCACGAACACCATGGAAGAAAAACTCAGCAGGTTGTCTTTGAGGTGGTCAGGTTTGCGACTTTGCAAATCTGACCCCATTGCCCCATAGAAAAACCCCTGCGAGAAGCTACCACATTAACCCACAATTGCGGCGAGATGGATGGAAAACCCATTTTATTGAATAGCGCTCTGACAGATTTTCCTATTTTACCCCAGATTAGCACCCCGCCCAAATGTGACGAGATCCCAAATCACTCGACAGCCGGGTTTGAAGTCCACTACTTAAAAAACGCACAGCGGGATCGATTTTCCATCTGTTTTTTAAAGAGAATCCCCATTACGCGGGCTTTCATTCATTGCTATAATCATGGAGTGAAGAAGCTACGCACCTTCGACTTATGGCGGCGCCCCCTGGCTGGAATATTCAAGGAGTTACTTCGAACAGAGGGGTTGGTTGCCTGGTGCGTAACGAGCAGCTCATCGCCGCTCTGGGGGGAAACCCCCTTCACCGAGTGCTATCCCGAACTATGGGTCATCGCTGATGAAGCCTATCCGCACGTGCGCGTCCTGCTTGATGGTTGGCTGGCGAAACCTGACGGGGAGGCTGCTGAGACTTGGACCTGTCAGTTCTGTGGTGAGACCTGACAGGCGCAGCTTAATGCCTGTTGGTGCTGCGAAGGGCAACGGGACTGACAGGCCGCCGACCGATGCTCCAGAGCAATCGATGGGCGGATTTAACCTAGCCGCATTCAGTTGCAAGAAGTTTGCAACCGACACCCGGAATCGGCTATATTTCAGCTGGACCTTAACTAAAATGGAGATTTCAAAAAATGCTTAATGACAGACAAACCTTCTCACACGCCTCAGGAATTGTAGGTGTTTCAACCTTCCTCCCCAAAGTCTATGGCTGGATGACCGCCGGTTTGGGCCTGACCGCCCTGGCGGCAACGATGACCCTGTCGAGCCCTGCTCTGCTCAATCTGATTTTTGGCAACAAGCTGGCCTTCTACGCCCTGATCTTCGGTGAACTAGGCCTGGTGATTGGCCTTTCAGCAGCGATCAATCGAATTAGCGCCACCACCGCAACCTTGATGTTTCTGCTCTACTCCGCCTTAAGCGGGGTGACCTTCGCCTCGATCTTTCTCATCTACACCCGCAGTTCCATTGCCAGCACCTTCGTGATCGCCGCCGGAACCTTTGGTGCGGTCAGCCTTTACGGCTATGTCACCAAACGTGATCTCTCCGGATGGGGCAGTTTCTTCTTTATGGGGTTGATCGGCATTATAATCGCTTCGGTGGTTAACATCTTCATGCAGAGTGCCATGCTCACCTGGGTCATCAGTTACATCGGCGTCGGCGTCTTTATCGGCCTGACCGCTTATGACACCCAGAAGATCAAACGAATCGGAGCCGCTGGCTTCGCGGATGCCGAGTCCAGTAAAAAAGCCTCTATTCTCGGCGCGTTGACTCTTTATCTCGACTTTATCAATCTCTTTTTAATGATGTTAAGGATCATGGGCAATCGCCGCTGAAACTGTTTAAAACCCCCACTGCCCATGGCAGTGGGGGTTTTTGTTGGCTTTTTTCAGGCGTTTTAACTCTTCAGGATGTTAATACACAGGCAATCGGCTGAAGCGTAAATGGTTCCCTCGGCGCCGATAATCCGTCCCTTCACTTTAACTTTTCGCCCCTCAACCGACACGACCTCGCTTTCAACCTGCATCACGGTTTCAAGCGGCAGCAGCAAGCTGAAATGAATGTTCAATCGGCCGACCACGACCGGATGACCCGCCGCCCAGGCTGCGAGGCCTAGCACCTCATCCAGTACTGCCGCCATTGAGCCACCGTGAGCATGTCCAGGAGGACCTTCTGTTTCAGGTCCAAACCATACGCGAGCCATAAGAGCCTTTTCTTCGTCACGAAAATAACGGACCCGAAACCTTTGTCCCTGGGGATCGCCAGACACAAAGCGTAAAGAGTTCCCGACCAGAGAAGGCGCATCAAATGCTTCCCAGGTCTTCTCTCCGTTAAGGTCAAATTCTGTTTTTTGGATTGTTGTCATCAGTTTTCCTTTTCATGTGATTTTTTTTGTATACACTACGGTTACCCCTCTTTTTCGCCCGGGCAAAAGGGCCACGGAGGTCAACTTTGCCAGCATTGGACAGGGAGTAACCCAATGATTGAAATTTTTACAACAGGTGGCACCATTGACAAGGTTTACTTTGATGCCAAAAGCAATTTTCAGATAGGCGAATCCCCTATTCAGGATCTGCTCATCGAGGCCAACCTGACGATTGACGTCAAGGTGACCGAGGTTATGCGCAAGGACAGCCTCGATATGACCGATGAGGACCGCGCCCAGATCAGGCGGGCGATCGAAGCGAGTGGTTCCACCCAGGTGGTCATCACTCATGGGACGGACACTATGGTTCAAACCGGTCGAGCGCTAAAAGGGATTGCTGGAAAAACCCTGGTTCTTACGGGGGCCATGCAGCCGGCACGCTTTCGTGCAACGGATGCCCTTTTCAATGTCGCCTCAGCACTGACCGCCGCACAAACGCTCCCCCCGGGGGTCTATATCGCCATGAACGGACAAATTTTCGACCCACAAAATACCATAAAAAATGTGGAAGAGAATCGCTTTGAATTACGAAAATAAGCCCTCAGAAAAGGCCAAGGCTATCTACAATAGATAGCCTTGGATTCCAGTCCCTTACGCCTCATGCCGCGACTATTACAATATCTGACTTAAAAACAGCTTCGTCCGCTCATTCTGCGGATTGTCAAAAAATTCATGCGGCGTGTTCTGTTCAACAATCTGTCCGGCATCCATAAACATCACCCGGTCGGCGACACTCTTGGCGAAGCCCATCTCGTGGGTGACAACCAGCATCGTCATACCCTCTTCAGCGAGATCGATCATAACGTCGAGCACCTCTTTGATCATCTCGGGATCAAGCGCCGAAGTGGGCTCATCAAACAGCATAACGTTGGGGTTCATGCACAGACTACGCGCGATCGCCACCCGCTGCTGCTGCCCCCCTGAGAGTTGACCGGGAAATTTAAGCGCCTGCTCGGCAATATGGACTTTCTCCAGATACATCATCGCCGCTTCTTCGGCTTCTTTTTTCGGGGTCTTGCGTACCCAGATCGGCCCTAAGGTCAGATTTTCGAGAATGCTCAGATGGGGAAAGAGGTTGAAGTGCTGAAACACCATCCCGACTTCGGCGCGAACCTTTTCGATATTCTTAATGTCTTTAGTGAGTTCGATCCCGTCGACAATAATCCGCCCCTTCTGGTGCTCTTCCAAGCGATTGATACAGCGAATCATGGTCGATTTTCCTGACCCCGAAGGGCCGCAGATCACGATCCTCTCACCGTGGACAACCCGCAGATTAATATCCTGCAGGACATGAAAATCACCATACCATTTGTGCATGCCGATCAATTCGATGATCGGCTCCCCATTTTTTTCCTGAACTCTTGTCGACTGTTCATTCATAAGGTTATCCCGTTTATTCATAATCTAACGACCGGTGTGAAGTGCTCTTTCGAGTTTTCGGCTGTAACTGGACATCGCATAACAACAGATAAAATAGAGCGCGGCCAGAAACAGATACGCCTCCCTGGAATAACCCATCCAGGTTGGATTCGACAGGGTGACCTGAGTGGTTTTGAGGACATCATACAGAGCAATGATAACCACCAGAGAAGTATCTTTAAAAGCCGAGATCAGAATCCCGACGGATGGCGGAATCACAATTTTCAGGGCCTGGGGTAAAATGATCAGGCGCATTGTCTTGCCATAGCCCAGCCCAAGAGACTCGGCCGCCTCATACTGCCCCTTGGGGATGGCCTGCAAACCACCGCGCACCACCTCTGCGATGTAGGCGGCGGTAAACAGAATGATTGCAACCTGGGCACGCAGCACCTTGTCGATGCTGATCCCTTCGGGGAGGAAGAGCGGAAACATGACCGAGGACATGAATAGCAGACTGATCAGCGGTACGCCCCGAATCAGTTCGATGTAGACCACACAGAGCGACTTGATTCCGGTCAACTTCGAGCGCCGCCCGAGGGCCAACAAAACCCCCAGAGGATAAGCGAAGACCATCCCGAAGAGGGCCAGCATCAGGGTCAGCGGAAAACCACTCCACTGATCGGTCTCAACCACCGGCATACCAAACACACCGCCGTACATCAGGGTACCCATGCTGATCAAGCCAATAGTCCAGTAGATACCAAGGGAACGTTTCCAATGTTTGCTGTCTTTTGAGTAGAAAACCAGGCCGAACAACAAGAGCATGGTTAAAAGCGGTCGCCAGTGTTCCCCTTTGGGGAAGAAACCGAAAAAGATAAAACTGGCATTATCAGGAATAATCGACCAACAGGCGCCATTAATATCGCGGCAGGCCTCAGCACTGCTGAACCAGAGGCTGTCGACGAAGGCCCAACGGAACAACGGCGGGACAAACAGCCAAAGGCCATAAAGAACCAGGAGAGTCAGAATTGAATTAAACCAGTTATTAAAGAGGTTTTCGCGCAGCCAGCCGATCACACCAACGTTGCGGATCGGTGGCTTCATCTGTTCTCTGGCGGCATTTGCAATCCGTGAATTCAGCATATTACCTCTCCACCAGAGTCATTTTTTTGTTGTACCAGTTCATAAAGACCGAGGTCGACAGGCTGAAGCAAAGGTAAATGGCCATGATCAATGCGACACCTTCGATCGCCTGACCAGTCTGGTTAATCGTAGTATTGGCGACAGAAACAAAATCTGAATAACCGATGGCAATCGCCAACGAACTGTTTTTAGTCAGGTTAAGCATCTGGCTGGTCAACGGCGGAATAATGACCCGCAAGGCCTGAGGTAAAATCACCAGGCGCAGGACCTGTCCAGGGCGAAGGCCAATCGCCATAGCCGCTTCGACCTGACCGCGGTCGACAGCTTGAATGCCGGCACGTACGATTTCGGCAACAAAAGCCGAGGTATAAAGGACCAACCCCAACAACAACGCACTAAACTCCGGACTGACCGTCACCCCGCCCGAGAAGTTGAAGCCCTTGAGGACCGGTATATTGAGCGCGGTTGGGGCCCCGGCAAACAACCAGAGCAGCAGGGGCAGCAGCAGACAAAGCCCTATCCCCATGCGATGAATCGGCAAAATCCGCCCGGTGTTATCCTGGACCTTGTGCCCCCAGCGCGCCAACAACCACCAGCCGAACACGCCGACCAGTAACGCAATAAGCATATGGCTATGCACGGGATGATCAGCAAGTACGCCAAAGATCAGCCCGCGATTACACAAAAACACACCCGGCAGCGGGTTGAGGGCTTGTCGAGGCGCCGGAAAAGCTTCGTAAAATAATGCGTACCAGAAAAAGAGCTGCAGCAGAATCGGAATATTCTGCATCACCTCGATAAACCCGCCTGACAGGCGCGACACCAGCCAGTTACGAGAAAGACGC
Source organism: Geopsychrobacter electrodiphilus DSM 16401 (assembly GCF_000384395.1). Lineage (NCBI taxonomy): Bacteria > Pseudomonadati > Thermodesulfobacteriota > Desulfuromonadia > Desulfuromonadales > Geopsychrobacteraceae > Geopsychrobacter > Geopsychrobacter electrodiphilus. Next base: position 1,136,109 of record NZ_ARWE01000001.1, on the reverse strand, counting down.
GAAATTCCGACGATGACGCCCAGGAGCAGGGTCAATAAAATGCCGACAAAAGAAACCTTGAGGGTGTTTAGTGCACCGACAAGGAGTGCCCGTGAGTAGGTATCCGCCGCAGTATATGCGATCGCGGGATCACCGATCTCAAAACCGGCTTCTCGCTGTAAAAAACCGAAGCCAGTCGCAATCGACTGTCTTTTTAAGTTGGCCTGGGTATTGGTGAAGAGAACATAACCGATGCTGAGAGCCAGTAGCAGCACCACGATCTGAAACACCATTCCTCTTTTATCAGGATCGCGCCAGAATGGAACGGTTGGCGGCAGATCACCATTTGTGCCGGATGTCTGAGTGTCCAAGGTAGCTCTTTTCATACAGGGGCTGTGCAGATAAAAAACGGGGGGCGTTCGCTAAAACGTCCCCCGGGTCGCATAGAAAAATTACTTGAAAGGCGGTGAATACATCAAGCCACCATGTGTCCACAAGGCGTTGAGCCCCCGCTCAAGCCCGAGGGTCGTGTTGACCCCAACGTTGCGCTCAAACACCTCACCATAGTTTCCAACCTGCTTGACGATATTGTAGGCCCAGGCTTCATCAAGACCGAGCGCCGCGCCATTGCCAGGGATAACGCCGAGAAAACGCTGAATGACAGGATCTTTGCTCTTGAGCATTTCATCAACGTTCTTTGAGGTAATCCCCAGTTCTTCGGCATTGATCATCGCAAGTACCGAAAAATCAACGACATCACGGAACTGGTCATCGCCATGACGGACGGCTGGAGCCAAGGGCTCCTTGGAGATGATTTCAGGAAGGATAACGTAGTCTTTGGGATTCGGAGCAACCGCGCGGGTCCCCGCCAACTGTGAAGCGTCCGAGGTCAGCACGTCGCAGCGGCCAGCAAAAAAGGTTTTGGCCAGTTCCGTGGTGTTCTCGATGACAACCGGCTTCCATTTCATGTTGTTAGTACGGAAATAGTCGGCAGCATTCTGCTCAGTGGTGGTACCAGGCAGGACGCAGACTGTAGCCCCATCAAGCTCTTTCGCACTCTTCAGTCCAAGTTTTTTCGGAACCAGAAAGCCCTGGCCATCGTAGTAATTGACCGCCACAAAATTCAGACCAAGTTGAGTTTCACGAGTCAGGGTCCGAGTTGCGTTACGGGTGAGCACGTCGATTTCACCCGATTGCAAGGCAGTGAAACGCTGCTGCGCGGTCAGTGGGGTGAACTTAACTTTATTTGCATCGCCAAAGATCGCAGCGGCAATAGCGTGCGCAGTATCAACATCCAGACCTCTCCAGACGCCATTTTTATCAGGCATACCAAAGCCGAACACCCCGCCGTTGACACCGGCCTGAATAAAACCCTTTTTCTGAACCGCGTCAAGATCCTTACCGGCAAAAGCCATTCCGCTGCAAAGCAGCGAAACTGCTGCAACCAAGGCCATCAATCTCGAAAATCGCATTTTCGTTCTCCTTTTATCTGTTAGTTTGTGGTGAGATAGTTTTTTGTCCCAATGACACAGGGACCCACGGGAAAGCATCACTTAAAAGCCTAGCATAATTTCAATGCATCGCCAGTCAGATCAGGAGAGAAAAACTCAGAGTTCAATATTAACAAAACACTGTTCCATTAAAATAGATTAGAGTCCCGGGGGCTGTCAATCTCTTAAATAGACATTTTTATTCAAAAAATACCAGGAGGCGAAGACGACCAACGATTTTCAGGCTTTTTGGCGCCGGATAAAGCAGCCCAGGAGAAGCCCGCCGCTGAGGAGTAGACACAGGTAGGAAAAAAGATCTCCGATATGGCGATAAAGGCATGGCCTCGCCCCCAGTTCCACTTGACCGGTGACGATGGCTTCATGAAATAAAGGCGTCTCGCCGAGAGTCGCGCCATCCGGGCCAATCAACGCCGAGATGCCGGTATTAGCTGCGCGGGCGATCCAGATCCGATTTTCTATGGCACGCATACGAGTCATATCGAGCAACTGACGCGGCGCAGAAGAGCGCCCGAACCAGGCATCATTGGTTATATTGACCAAGAGATCACTGCCGTTATTCACATACTCACGAGCCAGCGCCGGAAAGATCGCCTCGTAGCAGATCAGGACACCAAGATCATGACCATTCAGGGCCAAAGGCCTGACTGTTCCTGGGCTAAAATCTCCCACCCCGGAGACAAGCTTATTTATAAAAAACAGCACCTTGGCAAATGGAACATATTCTCCAAAAGGGACCAGATGGATTTTATCACTCCGACCTAACACCCGACCATCGCCCCCAAGCAGAAAGGCGCTGTTAAAATAACGGTAACCATTATCAGGAGTCACTTGATATGAGGGGCTACCAAGCAGCAATGAGGTGTCGGTTAGAGCGGGGATTCGCAAAACCTGACTACTGGAGGGACTCTTCTCCTGCAGATAAAAAGGAGTCGCAGCTTCCGGCCAGATCAACAGTCTGGCGCCCTGTTTTGCTGCCTTCAGGCTGAGGCGTTGATACGCATCCAGAGTCTGCTGACGATAGGTACTGTCCCATTTCTGGTGTTGTCCAATATTCCCCTGAATCAAGCCAAGGGTCATACGCGGCAGATCACTACTCCCCGAACTGGACAGAATTGAACGACCATAATAAAAACCACCCCCCAGCAACAGGGCACAGAGGAGGAGTCCGCAGCAGATGAGACGCGGTTGTCGATATTGCAAAAAGAGGGTCAGAGTCAGGTTGCAGATCATAAACAGGGCGGATAGGCCATAAACGCCGAAAAGATCGGCCAGTTGCCGCAAATTATTCATGTCGATGGCGGCATAGCCTAAAAGACCCCAGGGGAAACCACTCAGCAGAATGCCACGCAGATATTCGAAGGCCACCCAGACCAGCGGCAAGGAGACCAGTAACGGGATACGCAGCATATGTTGAGCACGGCAACTCAACCAGAGAGCAGCCCCAAAATACAAGGACAGGTAGAGACACAAAAGCAGCCAGGCAACCACCGAGAAGAAAGGCGCCAGTCCACCATAGTCGGTCATGACAATATTCAGCCAGTAGAGGAGTGGAGCGAAGAAAAAGAGACCGCAGACCAGGCCACTGGCAAAGGGCCGGCGCTCGGCAACGAGCAGCAGGGGGACCAGCGCGAGAAAACCGAGCCAGCCCTGGCTGACCGGCGGGAAGGCCCCCGCCAGCAACAAGCCGGAGAGCGCCGCCGGGACTAAATAAACATCGATTCGGTTGCGGCAATATGTAAGGAGAGCTGGCTTCATCCCTCAGCGACGAGACCGGCCGGGAAAACCCTGATTTGTCGCACCGCCCGCGGGTCGGCATCCACAATCAGCATCTGCAGCTTGTCGAACTCAAGGCGCTCGCCGCGAGCGGGTACCCGACCGAGCATTTCGACGACATAGCCACCCACGGTATCGAATTTTTCTCGCGCTACGGAGATCGAGAAATGCTCTTCAAACTCCTCAATATTCAGACGTCCATCGACCAGCACCGTACCAGTCTCCTCAACAATCAACCAATCCTCTTCAAGGTCGTACTCATCCATAATATCGCCGACAATCTCCTCGATCAGATCCTCTATTGTGACCAATCCTGAGGTGCCACCATATTCGTCGATGACAATGGCCATATGCACACGGCGCTGGCGGAAGTCCTGCAGTAGATCGCTGACTTTTTTGGACTCGGGGACCAGAAAGGGAGGGCGCAAAACCTGGTTCAGATTCAGTTCTTCAAGCGGGGTGCCCCAGAAACGTAAAAGATCCTTGGCATAAACAAGTCCGAAGATGTTGTCACGGCTGTTATCATAAACAGGAATACGCGAATGCCCGGAATCGTTGATCGCCTTTAAAATATCCGCGAGGGGCGCAGTACGATCACAACAGACCATCGAGGTGCGCGGCACCATAATCTCCCGCACTATGGTGTCATTCAGTTCCAGAATCGACTGGAGCATGTCCCCTTCTTCTTCATCAATGATCCCCCCTAACTCAGAGGCATCAATCATCTCCTGCAAGTCAGCTTCAGTGCTGGCCAGCGGGCGTGTCGAGAAGATTTTTTTCAGACCGCGGATAAAACCCGGCTCAGATCGTTCAGGCTGCAACCAATCCCCCTTGTCTAGAGTGCTGCTTTAAAGCCATTCTCATCGAGAAACTCCTGTTGTATCAACGAAAAAATTTCACGTTCCTTCGCTTCCATTTCGATGGCCTGCTCTTCAGTGCCCCGCTCATGATCAAAGCCGAGCAGATGCAGAATTCCGTGCAGTAACAGAAACACCAGTTCATGTTCAAAAGGGATCTCTGCGTCAACAGCGTCTGCGGCCGCGCGCTCGGCGCTGATCACCACATCACCCAGCAACTGAGGCTGAACGCCGGCCCCCTCTCCTTCCTGCATGGCAAAGGAGATGACATTGGTCGGTCTGTCCCGCTGCAGATAATCGCGATTAATTTGTTGAATCTCGTCGTTATTGACGATCAGCAGTGAGAGCTCGCCATCAGGGAATCCCAAGGCGCTTAAGATCTTTGTGGCTATCTTTCGCAGCGGCCGCATCAGGATCTTCTGGCTCCGTTGGTGGTTCTCGATCTGGATTTTCACTAGTCGGCTCTGCCTCCATTTTTTTCTCACGCACTATATGAACCGGCTCAGGATAGTCAATCCGGTTATGGAAAATCCCCCCAAGCACCTGATTAAAGCTTCGAGCGATCAGGTGCAGATCTTTCAAGGTCAAATCACATTCTTCCAGTTGGCCATCAATAAAAATATTGTTGATCAACTTTTTCACCATCCCCTGAATGCGCGCCGACGTCGGGTCGGTCAGGGTACGACTGGCGGCTTCAACCGCATCGGCCAACATAATCAAAGCAGCCTCACGCGTCTGTGGCTTTGGCCCATGATAGCGATAAGCCCGCTCATCGATCTGCTCCATCCCGGGCTTGACCTGCAGTTTGGCCTTTTCATAAAAAAACTTGATCAGCGCCGTACCGTGATGCTGCTGAATAATGTCGATAATAGGGGCACCCAATTTGCGTTCACGCGCCAGTTCGACACCTTCTTTCACATGTGCCGTTAAAATCAGGGCGCTCATCGAAGGCGCAAGCTTGTCATGTTTGTTGCGCTGTCCCCCGGTATTCTCGAAAAAATAGAGCGGTTTTTTGATCTTGCCGATGTCATGATAATAAGCAGCAACCCGTGCCAACAGGGGATTGGCACCGATCTCTTCAGCAGCAGATTCAACCAGGCTGCCGACGATCATGGAATGGTGATAAGTCCCCGGGGCCTGAACCATCAATTCGCGCAAAACCGGTGAATTCATGTTGGCTAATTCAAGAAATTTGATATCGGTGGTGTATTTAAAGATGCTTTCGGCAAGAGGGATAATACCATTCACCACCACCGCACTGAGCAGGCCCCCAAAAAGCCCCAGACCGAGCTTGTACAGCAACTGCAAATCGAGCGGCTTACCCGCCAGCAGGTGGATGCCCAGCAACATTCCAGCATTGACCAGAGCAACCCAGACCCCAGCCCGGTAAAGATTGGAGCGTTCTTTACAGTGACGCACGCCATGCGCCCCCATCAGGCTCGAAGCCAGGACATAAAGCGCAATAAACAAGCTGTTGCCGAAGAGGACTCCAACCAGCCAGGAGATGCAGACAGAGAAGATCAGGGCGGTCTCAGAGTTTAGAATGATCCGCACCACCATGGCACCCATGGCGAAGGGGATGGCATAGTAAAAACTGTTGGCGTCGATAAACCCGACAGTACTCGCCAGCCCGGTCGCGATCGCCATGCAGGTTTTAACCACCAGAAAAAAGACCAGTGTCGTACAGGCCAAAAAGAGGAGAGCACGCACATCAGGGTTGTATTTGCGGATACTCGACCGGACAAAACAATGGGCCGTTGCATAAAAAATAAGGATGCACAAGAGGAGACCAAACCCGATTTGCAGGGTTCGATTGTCGCGTCCGAGTTCGCTCAGAGCATGTAACTTGGCGATCTGAACGGCGGTCACCCGCTCCCCCTCCCGCACAATCATCTCACCTTTTTTAACCTGAAAAAGTACGGGGGCGATATCATCGAATGCTCTCTGACGACGCAGCTCGGTCTCTTGCTGATTGTAGGTCAAACTGGGCCGAAGCAACTGCTGAAAAACCCCGAGGAGAACCTTTCGCTGAGCACGTTTAATTCCCGGAGTCTGTTTGAGCAGAGGATCACTCCCGGCAAGCGCCTCAGTAAGACCCATCACCCGAGGTAAATCGGTATAGACCTTCTCGGTCTGGCTTGAGAGATCGCGAACGACAACACCCTTGGCCTGATCGGCAAGAAACAGTTTGAGATTAGCCACGAGGGGTCGATCAAACACCTCTTGCTGTAGACTAAGAGTGAGTGCGGCGACGTCAAGGTCGGCGGGAAGGGTCTTCAGGACCTTATAGTCCTCATCAGTCAGCGCAACGCCGAAGGCCGTTTCAACCGCAGCACGCAGTTTGTCCTCGTCCCCGTCTGCAGTGACGGTGGCGTCTGCGGCCTTCGCTGTTTCTGGTTGAGCAGCAGCACGCGTGAGCTCACGCAGGCCACGATTCAGGCGGGCGATGCTATTGTGACCCGCATCTGCATCAAAATCATATAACGGATGAATGGCCTGGCGAGCTTCTTCCCGCTTGGTCAGGGTCAAAGGTTCATCTTCAATCAACAGATCACGCGGAGATTTAATGTCCCGCGAGGCGATCTCACCCGGCACGTGATATTCAGGGATAAACCCGCCCTTGGGGATAATCACCAGGGTCAGGAGCAGTGCAATGACGATTAACAGCACCTTAGCTACCTGATTTTTGTCCCGATACCAGAGCCGCGCCTGTTCGGCCGAGGCAAAACTTTTTCTATCGCCCTTTTTCTCGCTCTTCTTTTCGACTTTTTTATCTGGCCGTTTATCGAGAGGGCCGGACTGAACTTTTTTTGCCATATTTAGTTTTTGGCTCCTTCGCCCGACGTGAGATTCAGATTGCGCCCGGGACGCAGTGAACGCTTGTCGGCCGCTTCGTAGGCCTGAACGATCGACTGAACGATCGGGTGCCTGACCACATCGATATCGCTGAAATAATTAAAACAGATACCACTGACGTTGGAGAGCACATCAATCGCACTTAACAAGCCGGAGTTGCTGCTTGCTGGCAGGTCAATCTGAGTCACATCACCCGTCACCACCGCGCGACTGCCGAACCCGAGGCGGGTTAAAAACATCTTCATTTGTTCACTGGTGGTGTTCTGTGCTTCATCCAGGATAACAAAGGCGTCGTTCAGAGTTCGCCCGCGCATGAACGCCAACGGAGCAACCTCAATAATGCCGTTTGCAACCAGCTCTTTCCCACGCTCTGGCTCAAGCATATCAAACAGAGCATCATAGAGCGGCCGCAGATAGGGATTGATTTTTTCTGCCAGGTCTCCCGGCAGAAACCCCAGCTTTTCCCCCGCCTCCACAGCCGGGCGTACCAGCAAAATACGACTGACCTCTTTACGCATTAAAGCGGCAACAGCCATGGCCATGGCGAGGTAAGTCTTGCCGGTACCCGCCGGACCGACACCAAAAACCACATGATGCGCCCGAATTGCGTCGATGTAGTGTTTTTGCGCCAGACTTTTTGGACCGATGATTTTTTTGCGGGCAGAAATAAAAACAGTATCAAGAAAGATGTCGCGTAATTTTGTAGAGGAATCCTGACAAAGAATCCGCACTGCATAATCGACATCGGGGGGATAGAGCGGCATCCCCTCTTTGAGGAGTTGCTCCAGTTCTTCGAAAACCCGCCGTCCGATTTCAGCCTGGGCGGCGTCACCGGAGAAATGCAGCTCAAGTCCCTTGCTGCCAATACGTATCCCTAGCGCGAGCGCGACCTGCTTTACATAGCGATTCTGACGGCCCAAAAGTGCTCCGACGAGATCAGCATCAGCAACAATAAATTTCTGCGTGCGACTCATAGCGAGGCTGGACCTGAAGGTAAGTATCTATTCACTGGCGCAATCTAGCATCAAAACTGCGCTTTTTGCAATCTCTGAAGCGTGTCCCAAAAAAGCCGACCTGAACCAGATTTCTGGTCGATCCAACTGAAAATTCGATCAAGCTCTGCGCCCCTCCTCCAAAATGGTTATGCTGTGCGTCCCCCGACAAAACCGCCTCTATCTCGACTCCCGGAAGCAATTCAGCCTTAGTGATGAAATGAGTATCGCAACTGACAGCTCCGGCGCCTGCCCCACTTGCCCCCCGGGCAGTGGCAATGCTATACAGACCCTTCGATTATTTCACTGTTTCTTAATCCCTAGCCACCCGGTTGAAACCATGAGCGAAGACACAAAAAAAATCATCTATTCAATGATGCGCGTCAGCAAGAGCTACAACAAGCAGCCGATCATCAAAGACATCTCCCTCTCCTATTACTATGGAGCCAAGATCGGTGTGCTCGGTCTGAACGGTTCAGGCAAATCGACCCTGCTCAAGATCATGGCTGGGGTCGACAAAGATTTTAACGGCGAAGCGGCCCTTTCCGGCGATTACAGCGTCGGCTATCTGGAGCAGGAACCGAAACTCGACGACAGTAAGACCGTGCGTGATGTGGTCAAGGAAGGTGTTCAGGAGACCGTCGATCTGCTGGCCGAATTTGAAGAGATCAACAACGCTTTCGCCGATCCTGATTGCGATATGGACAAACTGCTCGAACGCCAGGCCAAGGTACAGGATAAACTTGATGCCTCTGACGCCTGGGATCTCGACTCGCGCCTGGAACTGGCCGAAGAATCGCTACGCTGCCCGCCGCCCGAGACCCCGATCAAGAATCTGTCCGGTGGTGAAAAACGCCGCGTGGCGCTCTGCCGCCTGCTGCTGGCGAAACCGGACATTCTGCTCCTCGACGAGCCGACCAACCACCTGGACGCCGAAACCGTCGCCTGGCTGGAGCAGCACCTGCAGCGTTATCAGGGAACGGTCATCGCGGTCACCCACGACCGTTACTTTCTTGACAATGTCGCCGGCTGGATTTTAGAGCTCGATCGTGGCCAGGGCATCCCCTGGAAGGGAAACTATTCCAGTTGGCTGGAGCAGAAACAGGAGCGGCTGCGGAAGGAAGAGAAGTCCGAAAGCAAGCGCCAGCAGACCCTGCAACGCGAGTTGGAGTGGATCCGCATGTCGCCCAAGGGTCGGCATGCCAAAAGTCAATCACGGATCAGCGCCTACGAAAAACTGCTCGGCAATGAGGCCGCAGCCAAAGAGCAGACGCTGGAACTCTATATTCCGCCGGGACCACGCCTCGGCGGGATCGTCGTGGAAGCCAAGGAGATCAGCAAGGCCTTCGGCGAGCGCCTGCTCATCGACAAACTCAGCTTCAGCCTCCCCCCCGGCGGCATTGTCGGTGTCATCGGCCCCAACGGCGCCGGTAAAACCACGCTCTTCCGCATGATCACCGGCCTGGATCAGCCCGACAGCGGCAGTATCAAGGTCGGCGAAACCGTCAAACTCGGCTACGTCGATCAAGCCCGTCAACTCGACGCCAACAAAACCATCTTCGAAGAGATCACCGGCGGCCAGGAGATCATCATGGTCGGCAACCAGTCGGTCAACAGCCGCGCCTATGTCGCGCGCTTCAACTTTTCCGGCAGCGACCAGCAGAAGAAGGTCGGCGTCCTCTCCGGCGGCGAGCGCAACCGCGTGCACCTGGCCAAAATGCTGCGCGAGGAAGCCAACGTCCTCTTGCTCGATGAGCCGACCAATGACCTCGACGTCAACACCCTGCGCGCCATGGAAGAGGGGCTCGAAAACTTCGGCGGCTGCGCCGTGGTCATCAGCCATGACCGCTGGTTCCTCGACCGCATCGCCACCCACATCCTCGCCTTTGAGGGGGATTCTCAGGTACTCTGGTTCGAAGGGAACTACTCCGAATATGAAGAAGACCGTAAAAAGCGCCTCGGTCGCGACGCCGACCAGCCCCACCGTATCCGTTATCGGAATCTGACCCGACAGTAGCATTCTGATAAATACCAAAGGGTCAGGTACCTTGCAGGACAAACAAGGACTGCAACCTATCGTTCAGTTCAAATAAAGAAAGGCCAACCTCGACACAGGGTTGGCCTTTCTTTATTTGATAAATAGTCGCAGGCTAAGTCATTGCCAGACTAGAGAGGGGCGATCACGGGGTTTGGTCCTGTCGCTTCACGACCTGTTTTTTCCAGAATATCGACTCGGGAAAAAGTCCTCCTTCATGCACAGGTGTCACAGATCACTTATCGGGTCGCGGCACCACGACAATCCCGGATTCGGTTACCGTGAACCCCTTGCTCCGATCGGCGTCAGGATCATAGCCGATGATCGCCCCGTCCGGTATCGCGACATTCTTGTCGATAATCACTTTGCGGATCTGGACGTGCCGTCCGACCGTGACATTTTCGAAGAGGATGGAGTCTTCAACCAGGCTGTAGCTGTTGATTTTACAGCGCGGTCCCAGAATCGAGCGTCGCACCGTGCTGCCGCTGGTGATACAGCCGGCACAGACGTAGGAATCAATATTCTGGCCGCGACGGTCATCACCGTCAAAAACAGTCTTGGCGGGCGGCAGATTCCCCTGATTGGTCAAAATGGGCCACTTGTAGTTATACAGGTTCAGCTGCGGCGACACATTGACCAGATCCATGTTCGCCTCATAATAAGAGTCAAGGGTGCCCACGTCACGCCAATAACCACGCTCCTCGGCCCGCATGCCGGAGATCAGGTTATCATTGAAGTTGTAGGCAAAGACCCGGTCCCCCTTTGCCAGCATCATCGGGATCACGTGCTTGCCGAAATCAAGATCCGCATGCTTTTTCTTCCCCTCGAGCAGCACTTCGATCAACTTTTTGGTGGGGAAAATATAGTTGCCCATGGAGGCAAAACAGGTCTCGCGCCCCGGAATCCGTTCAGGTTTCTCTGGCTTTTCATCGAACCCGATGACCTGCGACTCTTCGTCCACGGAAAAAACCCCAAACCGGCTGGCTTCTTCGACCGGGACTTCCAGCGCGGCAATCGTGATGTCTGCACGATTCATGCGGTGGAAATTGATCATCTGGGTGACGTCCATCTTGTAAATATGATCACCGCCGAAGACCGCCACATATTCCGCGTCGGTGGATTCGACAAAGCGCAGATATTGCAGAATGGCGTCGGCGGTCCCCTTGAACCACTCCTCGCTTTCGCTGCTGGTCTCTGGCGAGATATCGACGTAGAACTCACCGAGTCCGGTCCATTTCCCCCAGGACTCGCGGATATGCTTGTTGAGTGAGTAGGCCCGGTACTGGGTGAGGATATAGACCTTCTTGATCCCCGAATTAAACAGATTGGAGAGCACAAAATCGATGATCTTGTACTTCCCGCCGAAGGCTACGCTCGGTTTGGCCCGACGCAAGGTCAGCGGGCTGAGCCGCTCCCCCTTCCCCCCGGCCAGCACCATCGCGATGGTATTTCTCCCTACACCGTCCATGGAATACATAAAGTGTCCCTCCTTGCGTAACAGCTAGTCGATTTAAGTATTTAGCTGAATATTTTTAAAACCTCTTCAACCAATCTAAGTTAAGAGCAGTCGTTAAGACCGGCAGGGTTCTTTATAGATTTATTCTAACAGGCTGAAGCACCCTTTTTGCAAATGCTAACGAAACCAGAGTGACAAAAAAGGCACATAGGTAATAATCAGTACCGATGCGAGCAGCAGTAAAAAGAACGGCCAGGTCGATTTATAGAGCGTAAGCACCGGCACATCAAAACGATAACTGGCAATAAACAGGTTGAGCCCGACGGGAGGGGTGATGTAGCCGATCTGCATATTGGCAAGAAAGATGATCCCGAGATGCAGGGGGTCAATGCCGTAGCTGAGCGCGACCGGCAGGATCAACGGAACGACCAGCACCAGCGCCGAGAAAATATCGAGCAGAGCGCCGAGCAACAGCAGGAAGATATTGAGCAGCAGCAGAAAGGTCAGGCGCCCTTCGACATGCGACTGGACATAATGGAACAGTTTGGCCGGAACTTCGGCGTCGATCATGTAGCTGGTCGAGGCGAGAGAAACCCCCAGGATCAGCAGGATACCGCCCACCAGCACCATCGATTGACGCATGATGACCGGCAGCTGGCGCAGGGAGATTTCACGCAGGATGAAAACCTCGACCAAAAGCACATAGCAGGCGGTAACCGCGGCAGCTTCGCTGACGGCAAAGTAACCACTATAGATTCCGCCCAGTACCACAAAAGGGAGCGGCAGTTCCCAGATCGATTCACGCAGGGAACTGCGTACCTCGCCAAGGGTTATCTTCCCCCCAAGTTTCTTTCCCCGGCGCTTGTAGACCACGTAGCCGCTGAGCAGAACCAGCATCAAAATCCCCGGCAATGCGCCGGCCAGAAAGAGATCATCCAGATTGACGCTGATATCACCACCCGCCTGCTGCGCGACAATGCCGTAAAGAATCAGAGGGAGTGACGGCGCAAAGAGCAGACCGAGACTGCCGGAGGTCGTAATCAGGCCGAGGTTGAAATTTTTCTCGTAGCCGGCCTGCTCCAGCGCAGGATAGAGAATCGCTCCCAGGGCAATGATCGTGATCCCGGAGGCGCCGGTGAAGGCGGTAAAGAAGGCACAGGCGATCAGGGCGACCACCCCGAGACCACCCGGAAACCAACCGAGAAAGGCGCGTGACAGCCGCATCAGGCGACCCGGAGCGCCGCTTTCGCCGAGCAGATAGCCGGAAAAAGTAAACAGCGGAATCGCCAGCAGCACCGGCATTTCGGCCAGGCGGTAGATCTCGATCGGCATCACGGTCAGATCGATCCCACTTGAATGAAAACCCCACATGGCGCTGGCCGCAATAATCGCGAACAATGGCGCACCGAACAGGGCGAAAAGTGGGAGTAACACGCTCATACGACCTCTTCCGGGAGTGGGTAGATAGTGCGACGCACATGGCCAAGGTAGCGCAGGCACATCATGCCGAAGCCGAGGGGCAGGATCAGTTCAAACCACCACGCGGGCAGCCCGGTCATGACTTTGGTTTGATATTCCTGTTCCATCTGGATGAATTTAAACGAATAAAAGGCAAGCATGCCGCAGACCGTCGAAGTAAAAAGGTGCAACATGATCTGGACCAGAGGTTTGATTTTCTTCGGCATAAAACGCAGTAACAAGTCGATGGCGATATGACGGTCATCACGACTGGCGGCCATGGCTCCGAGCAGGCCGAGCCACAAGACCAGCAGGCGCAGAAACTCGTCCGCCCAACTCATGCCGCCGCCAATAAAATTACGCTGCACAATCTGCCAGCCGGCCAGCAGAATCATGCCGGTCAGCAGGATTGCGAGCAGCACATCTTCGATACGTCGACCCAGCGCATCCAGACGCTTTAGCAGCCCGCCAATACTCACTTTGTCCCCTTTCCCTGGCTACGATACTTCTGTAACAGTGCCTTGATTTCAGCGTAGCGATCGGCACTGAAAAGTCCTTCCTGGGCACGGGTTGAAAGGGCGGCTTCAGTCGCCGCACGCATCTGCGCGAGTTGCTGCAGCGGTTGCTCTTCGATAAGCCCCTGTTTGCGCAAGGCCTCTTCGGCCTGGGCATTTTCCTGGCGATTTTCCTTATCGAGCCGCTGATAAATCCCCTCAAATACCGCGCTTACCACCTGCTGATCCGCGCTGGACATCTTGTCCATCACCTTGGAATCAAGCACCAGCATGGCGAAAATATAGGAGAGCGGCGTCGGGCTGAAATACTTGACCTGGGTGTGCCACTGAAAGGCGATAGCGGCCAGCGGCGACGAACCGATGACGTCGATCAGGCCAGTCTGAAGACCGGTGAGCACATCGGTCAACGGCAGGGTAACCGGGGTCAGGCCGTTGGCTTCCATCGCGGCATAACTGGCGAGATCCCCCTCGGGCACCCAGACCTTTTTTCCCGCTAGATCGGCCAAATTAGCAATCGGCGTCTTGGAGAACATCAGCGCCATCCCCCCTCCGGCAAGACCAAAACAGGTAAACTGTGCATCCTTGAGCGCCTTGATCATCATTGAATCCATGCTGGCACGCACGAAATCAACCTCTTCAAGGGAGTTGAACAGCATCGGCAGACTATAAAGACTGAGGTCAGGAGCGACCGTGGCCATGGCTCCGCTGGTAAAGGCACCGCCCTGCAACTGCCCGATACGAATCTTGCGCAGTACCGCCTTTTCATTGCCCATGACACCACCGCCGTAGAGCTTGATCTTGACCCGACCGGCGGTCTTCTCTTCGACCTGTTTGGCGCCGTCACGCATCTGCACCATCCAGCTTGAGCCTTCAGGGACGACGGTCGCCAGCTTGAGCGTCAGGGCACTGGCCGATAAGGGTATGAGCAGAAGCAGGAACAGAAGGGACAGGTTGCGCAGCATATTAATTATCTCCGTTTTTTAGAAAAAGTCAGGTCCAGAAGCCAAAAGTTCACGCGCGTCACGTTGGGCCAGAGTATTCAGCAGGGTGAAGCCGGGCTTCACCGGGTCGGCGGTCAGCACCTCATTCAGCAAGCGATCATGAAGTTCCTTATCATAAACTCCACGTGCATAAAAGCGCGCAAAGGCGACCTTGATCGAGAGATCATCAGGGGCGAGCTTCATGGCTCTCTCAAAATTCAGTCGTCCCTCTTCCGGCTTGCCACCATACATCGCAGGACGCAGGGTCTGCAGAATAGCCAGATAGAGATGCAGCTGTGGGCTCTCTGCTCCTTCTTCATGGTGCAGGAGGTAACCGACCAGCGCTTCGAGCTGGGGCAGGCGCGCCAGTTCATTCCAGTCGTCGGCATGATGTTTCAAATAGACCAGCCAGCTCTGCAGATAAACCAGTCGCAGGGCGGGAGCGAGCTCGGCGAAGGTTTTCATTTTCGCTACAAAGGGATCAAATGGCAGGGCATTCAGACCGCAAAGCTCATGCTCCTCATTGCAGATGGCGCGATTCGCGTAAGCAAAAGAGCGTTCACTCAACCGCTTTGAACGCACCTTATCCGTAATCAACACGTCACCGAAAAGAGCGTAAAGCCCAGCAGCATCCCGCAGATAATCAACGTCTTGAGGGTCGGCATCAATCAAACTGTCGAACAGCAGCAGATAGGCGGGTGCCGCCGCAGCGACGGTTTCGGGATCGGTCTGATCCAGCGTCGCCTGTGCCATGTGCTGCGGCATACTGCTGAGACCGCAGCCCGACAGCAACAGGACCATCAGAACTAACAGGTAGTGCATGGCATCCCCTCTTTCAGGCACAAGAGTTAAGCCCTTTCGATGCGCCAGCAGTTGTGAATCCGCGGGTTGCGGGCAAAGTCAGGCGGCAGGGTCTGGTTACTCAGCTCTTCAATCTTCAGCCCAGGCAACTGGTCGCTGTCCAGCTTGAAACTGCGCAGATTGTTGGAAAAAATCAGAATCCCTCCGGACGCCAGGAATTTGATGACTGACTGCAGAATCCTCACATGATCACGCTGAATGTCAAAGGTGCCGTCCATCCCCTTGGAATTGGAAAAAGAGGGCGGATCGAGAAAGATCAGATCATAGCTTTTTTGCGGCTGCTCCAGCCAGCTGAGACAATCGGCCTGCACGAACTGATGCTGCGGCCCGTCAAAACCGTTCAGCTGCATATTCTTTTGCGCCCAGTCGGTGTAGGTGCGGGACATATCGACGGTGGTAGTTTCCGCCGCACCGCCGGCAGCGGCATAAACGCTGGCGGTTCCGGTATAGGCAAACAGATTGAGAAAGCGCGTCCCCGCTGCCAGCGAACGCAACAGTTGGCGCGTCGGACGGTGATCCAGAAACAGCCCAGTGTCAATATAATCACTCAAGTTCACCAGAAACCGCAAATCCCCCTCGTTGACCTGTTTGAGTACGCCACGCCGATCCTGGCGTTGATATTGGCTGACCCCCTTCTGGCGCTGGCGCTGTTTGGTATGTACCGCTCCGTTCGGCACCTCCAGGACCTGCATGACCGCCGAGACAGCGTCACGTACCCTCCGTTCGGCCTTCTGTTCGGGGACATCTTTGGGCGCCTGATATTCCTGAAGATGAACCTCGTCGCCATAAATATCGATCGCCATGTTGAATTCCGGCAGATCGGCGTCATACAAACGGTAGCATTCCAGGCGTTCAGCTTTCAGCCACTTTGATAGTTTTTTACGGTTCTTGCGCAGACGGTTGGCCAGCATCTCGGCTTCTGCGGTCAGCCGGCGAGCCACCGGACGTCCGGCGCCATCGGCCAGTGATTTCCAGTGGTTGGTTTCATCTAGGGTAAAATGCAGCAACTGGCACTTGAGCGCCCCGTTATAGAGCGGGGTCCGCTGATGGGCGCGCAGGCCGATGGCCCGCCCCAGTTCCACTTCACTTGTGATCACCCCCGCCTGCCAGCCGCCGAAGGCACACATCTTCTCCCCCAGCCGATTATAAAGGGGCGGCAAGTCTGAAGCCTCTCCCAGTCGTTCACCGTAAGGGGGATTGGTCACCAGCAACCCCGACTCGGTCGCCGGGGGTTCAACCTGCCCCAGCTCACGCCGCTCGAAATGCACCCAGCGATCCACCCCGGCGGCCCGGGCATGCTCCCAGGCCTGACGGATGGCGCGGGTGTTTTCATCGTAACCGATCAGCGGTGGATGCTGACGTTCGAGACCTGCGATCTTGCGTGCTTCGGCCTCCTCCAGCAGCTCATCCCAGTGCTGACCGTCGAACTGACGCCAACCCAGAAAACCGAAGTGCTCACGATGGAGACCGGGAGCGGAATCCGTCGCGATCATCGCAGCCTCAAGCGGCAGAGTGCCGGAACCGCACATCGGGTCGAGAAAGGCCCCACCGGCCGCATGGATTGCTGGCCAGTCGCAGCTGAGCAGAATCGCGGCCGCCAGATTCTCTTTGAGCGGTGCGCTCAGGCCGTCGCTGCGGTAACCACGCTTGTGCAGAGCAGCGCCGCTGAGATCGATGCTGATGGTCGCGCGATTACGGAAAAGATAAAGATTCAGTCGCAGATCGGGATCGAGAGGATCGATATTGGGCCGCTGGCCGTTGCTGTCGCGCAGCTGGTCGACCACCGCGTCTTTGACCCGTAACAGGGCATAGCGGGAATGGTCGATTTTTGATTGCGACACATGGGCATCCACCGCCAGACTGCTGGTGATATCCAGATGTTGACGCCAGTCGATCTGCCTGACACCGTCATAAAGTTGATCAGTGGTATCGGCCGCGAACTCGGCGATCGGCGCCAGAATCCGACTCGCCAACCGCGACCAGAGACAGGCCCGCAAGGCAACCTGCAGCGGACCCTGAAAGTGGACACCTCCGATCGCCTCCTCAACTTCGACGGCGCCGAAGGAGACGAGTTCCGTAACCAGCAGCGTTTCGAGTCCGCGCGCGGCGGTCGCAAAATAGGATTGATCAGACATAGCTAAAGAAAACACTTTCAATAAAGGTTGGTCCGGTAGGGACAATCACAAGCGCTTCAGTTCCAGCGCCTGTTCGGGATGAGCGGCATTGTACGCCTTCAGCGCCTCTTCACCGGCCAAGACCGACACGGCACTGATACCCTCCCCCATCAACCAGCGTTTCGCCACCTCCACCAGTTGTTTTCGGTCGACTGACAGTAAACGCCGGCGCATCTGATTGCGCAGTTCAAGGGTCATCCCCTGGCGTCGGTTGGCGAATTCGCGCGCACCGTTCCCGCTGGGTGAATGCGGTCGATCAAGGTCACTGAAAACGGCCAGAATCGACTCCTTGATCACTTCATCGCTGAGGCTTGCCGTGACCACCCAGGCGATCGCATCTTCGTAGACCTGAAGCGTCCGCTCCAGATGCGGATCGCGATAAGAGAGCAGCGAGAAGATTCCGGCTTCCGCATTATAGCCCGCCATTCCGCCGTAGGCTCCCCCCTTCTCGCGAATTTCACGGTGCAGGTATTCGGAACGCAGCAGCTTAGAGAGTACTGTCAAGGCCGCGCTATCCGGGTGGGTAAAGGCGGGCGCCGCGAAAACCCGGGTCACATAGTTGACCGGTACCGAAAAGACCCACCCCTGCCGTTGAGGGACAGGCTCCAGCTGAGGGAGCCCCTGCCCGCCCGCCGTTTTGCCCGGCAGAACCTTCAGCAGTGCTTCAAGGGGCGAGGTAAATGCCTCGAATTGCCCGGCTTCGGCGGTCAGTGCGGCCTGCATTCCGCTGCGATTGAAGAGCAGCCCAGCGATCTGCTGCAGACGTTCGGCGGTCTCCCGCAACTGCTCATCATCCTGCTGGGCCAGTTTCTGGACCAGCGCAACCTGTTCGAGGCCCGACCAGAGTTCACGCAGACGCGCCGCCGGGGACAGATAGGCAGCTGCGGCGCGGGCGGCATAGGAATGCCCGGAGGACGGGACCGAGTTTGCCAGTGAAATCCGGATTTGATCAAGGACCTGCCGAATCCGGCCGATATCGGAGAAATCGAGCCCTGTCAGGATTTCACCGAGCAGTTCACACATCGCGGCTGCGTTCCGGGTGAGAGCCTTGCCCTTGACCACGAAACTGGCGGTGAAGGCCGCATGGTCCTGCGGATCCTCCAACAACGAAGTGCGCGCACTGATTCCGCCGGACACGGCTTCGATCTTTTGTGCCAGCTGCACGTAACTGGAGGCTGTGGTTCCGACCTGGGTCAACAGACCACTAAAAATCGGCAAAAGCGGCAACAGTTCGGCCGAAAGAGAATCGATCGGCATGTTCAGCGCCAGAAACCCGATACCGTTGGTCGGCTGGGCGCACAACATCAGCGGCACCCCCGCAACGGTCTCCTCACTGACCTCTACCGGCGTTTCTTCGGTTTCAATATCAGTCAACTCGAGGGTCGGCAAGCAGGAGAGATTCTCCTCCGACTCCTGCGACTGCTGCAGGGCCTTGGCCTGAGCGATAATCTTCTGCTTCTGCCCGCCATCAAGGCTTGCGGCCAGCGCCGCCAGCTTTTTCTGCAACGCCTGTTCTTCCTGACCGCGCAGCTGGTGGTCCGGCTCAAGCAACAGCGTCACCCGATGCGGATTATCGATGAGCCAACGCTGCAACAAAACTTGTAGATAGGGTCCTTCCGCCAGTTTTTTGCGCAACTCCTGCAACTGGGTATCAAAATCAAGCGCGCTCAGCGGGTCGCCGCCATGCAACCAGGGACCGAACATGCGCATCAGCAGTTGCAGCCCATAGGGGTAGCTGTCACCGGTGACTTCACGATTGGAAAATTCAAGACGGTGGATAGCCCCTTCAACCCGTTCGTCACTGAACCCGGCAGCGGCAATCTGCTTCAGGGTCTCAATGATCAACGCCTCAATCTGCGACAATTTATCGGGATCGGTCCCCTGCAGGCCGACGGAAAAGCAGGTGGTGCGGTTGTCATCCTGAAAGCCGCACCCAGGGGCCAGATTCGCCCCCAGCCCTGAGTCGATCAGCGCCTTGTAGAGTGGAGTTGAGGGGTTGCCGAGCAGCAGGGTCGAAAGCAGCGACAGCCCCAGACGCTCGACACTTTCGTCGATATCGCAGGTTAGCCAGGCCATCTGGACCATTGATTTACCTGCCGTCTCCTCCCCGGCGTCGAGGGGATAAGACTCTCGAACCTGCTTGGGCGCGGTGATGCGGGTTTCCGGGGGCACCTCACTGTCCGGTTGAATCCTGTCAAAGCGGTCAAGGGCCTGTACCGCGACCTTTTGCAGCAGTTCCGGCAGATCAAGGTCACCGTAGCTGAAGCACCAGGCGTTGGAGGGATGATAGAAGCGCGCGTGAAAATCACGCAGCTGCTGCCAGCTGAGATCAGGAATATCTGACGGCTCACCGCCCGAATTATGATGATAGGTTGTGGTCGGATAGAGCGCCCGGCCCAGACGGCGCGAAAGCAGCGAGGAGGGGTCGGACATCGCCCCCTTCATCTCATTGTAAACCACCCCCTTGTAGACCAGCGGCGACAGGGGGTTCTCCATCTCTTCAAATTCGAGCCGGTGCCCTTCCTGGGAAAAGTCACGCTCGGTCAGGTTGGGGAAGAAGGCGGCGTCAAGATAGATATCCAGCAGATTATTAAAATCTTTGTGATTCTGGCTGGAGAAGGGGTAGAGCGTCCAGTCACTGGCGGTCATGGCGTTCATGAAGCTGTTAAGGCTGCGCTTGAGCATCGAAAAGAAGGGGTCGCGCACCGGAAAACGCTGCGAACCGCAGAGCGCGGTATGTTCGAGGATATGCGCCACCCCGGTCGAATCATCCGGCGGGGTGCGAAAGCCCACGCCGAACAGGCGATTGGTATCGGCACGCTCGAGGTGCATGTAACGTGCACCGGTCCTTTCGTGGCGCAGGCGGATCATGCGCGCCTGAATTCCGGGAATTTCGTCGATCTGCTCAATAATAAACCCGGACAAGCGTTGCCCGGGAGTGAAGGAATATTTTTTCATGGTCAATGACTTTCGGCTATTGGTGATCGGGGCAGGGACTCTGGTTACCTGCAACTGTAATCTTACACCATACCCGAGGGGAGCGAGACTGACCAGTGTCAATCCATCTAAAATGCCCCCCACTGAAGTTAAGACTCTGCTGCGGTCGAAATTTTTTGTTTTGGCTTGTGCGACGTCTTCCGAAAATTGCGCCGAGAACGCCCGGGAGAATCGAACGCCCAAGCTGTCTGTCTATGATCCAAACATACGTTCTTCTGTCTCCCTCGGCGATTGGCGGCCCGCCCCGCCGGTGCTGCGTGCCGCGCGTCATGATAGAGACAAGCAGACTCGTGCCTTTTCTTTGCAACGGATAACTGCGGCAACCTATTTCAGGAGTTTGCTAATCAGCTCGTGATATTTTTTTTCAATGACGTGACGTTTTTTCTTCAGGGTATTGGTCAACTCTTCCCCAGGTTTGAACTCACCCTCGAGAAAATGGATATTCTGTAACTTCTCGAACGGCTTGAAGCCTTTCTTGCTGTTCAGCATGCGATTCATCTCGGCCTTGACCTTTTCGAGCAGATGATGATTGCTGCGCAGATGCTCGGTACTCTCAATGATCATATCCAGCTTGCTGGCAGCGAACTCGCGCAGCTTATCGAAGTCGGCAACCACCAGCGCTCCGAGCCCTTTTTTATCCTGCCCGACCAGGACCGCGTCACTGATAAACGGCAGACGCGTAATCGCTGACTCGATGCGGCTGGGGTCAACATTTTCGCCGCTGGCCAGCACGATAATCTCTTTGGAGCGCCCCGTAATCACCAGTTCACCACGCAGGGTCAACATCCCGAGGTCGCCGGTGCGGAAGAAGCCATCGGGGGTAAAGGATTTGTCATCTTCTTCGGCATTATTTTCGTAACCGGAAAAGACCTGGTCGCCCTTCACCTGAATTTCGCCTTCAACTCCGGCAGCAACCGGCTGATCCTGTTCATCGACAATTCGTAGTTCGGTGTCGGCCACCGGCAGTCCGAGGGTGCTGAAGGTTTCGCAGTTGAGGGCGCGCCCGGCGATGGCCGGTGCACACTCGGTCATGCCATAGGCGTTAACGATCCGAATGCCGACGGCGTCGATCCACTCGTCAAGCCAGGGAGGCAAACTCCCGCCGCCGCTGATCGCCATGCGCAGACGGCCACCGAATTTCTCTTGCACCGCCAGCAGACGTGACTTGGCCAGCTTATCCGGCAGGACCAGTAACAGCAGACAGGACAGTGCCCGCAGCTTCCGCAGCCAACGTCTGAAGAAAGGTTGTTGGGTGAAAATCGGCAGTTGATCACGCAGAATACGCCGCTGGCGGTTAGTTGCTGTCGAAATGGCGACCAGGGTCCGGAAAATTTTTGCGCGGCGGGGATTTTCTTTTTCAAGGGTCCCGTTGACCCGGGCATGGAGTGATTCCCACAAGCGCGGGACCGTCGCCACCAGCGTCGGGCGATAGCTTTCCAGGTCAGCGGCAAAGGTCTTGACCGTGGAATAAACCGTACAGCAGCCTTGTGAGAGGGCGAGATATTCCACCGCCCGCTCAAAAATGTGCCAGCTCGGCAGGATCGAGACAAAGCGGTCAGTCTCGCGTAGACCGACCAGGTGCGGCAGATTCCGCACGTTGTACATGATATTGCGGTGGGTTAGACGCACCCCCTTGGGAACCCCGGTGGTGCCACTGGTGTAGATCAGGGTAAAAAGATCGTCCTGAGTCAAATGCAAGCAGCGCGCGGCAAAGACTTCCAGTTCATCCACAGTCAGTCGCCGGTCTTCGAGCAAGTCGTTATAGCTGTAGACGTTATCAAACCAGCGGTGAGTCTTCTCCCCTTCAATCAGAAAGATAGCGCGCATTTTTTTGCGCTTTAACATCTCTTCGTGGGCCTTGAGCAGCGCCGAGGTTTCAATCACCAGAAATTCGCAGGCCGAATGATCGAGGATAAATTCCAACTCGCTCGTCGGGGTGTCGCTACCGCGCGGCACACTCACCGCGCCGAGGGCGACCAGGGCCATATCGGTCACAATCCAGCCGTAGCGGTTGTCCGACAGGATCATCACCCGGCTCCCCTTTTTCATGCCCCGCTCGACAAAGGCCCGCGTCAGGATCACAACATCTTCGTAGAGCTTTTCATAACTGACGCTGAATTCGCTCCCCGCTGCGCGATAAACAAAGGCGATCTGCTCGGCATATTGGGAACGACTGTGCAGGAACATTTCGAACAGTGTACCGTAATTTATATCGCTATATCTGTGCATTCTGAGCTCACCCGTCGCTAAAGAGTTGAATCCCCTCCCCTCATCATAAGCGGCAAACAGGGACTGTGCAAGATTCCACCGCGCTTAACTCAACTTTTTTGAGAAGAAGATTTTTAACCCCTGCAGACCTGCCGGATCATTTGTCGCTATAATGGTTAGCGTCATCCTTTCCCTGTTATGGAGAACCTTGAATAATGCAGCTCCCGCACCGCGACCTGATTCTGCAAATTATCGACAATCTGACGCATGATATTCTCCAGGGAAAGGTGCGTGCACTGCGCATCGCGATGATCTGCCTGCTCTCAGGCGGACACCTGCTGATCGAGGATATCCCCGGTCTGGGCAAGACCAGCCTGGCCCTGGCCCTGTCGAAGATTCTCGGCCTGAGCTTCGGTCGCGTTCAGTGCACCAGCGACCTGCTCCCCTCTGACATAACCGGTCTATCAATTTTCGATCGCGAAAAGAACAATTTTCGTTTCATCGAAGGCCCGATCTTCAGCAACCTGGTGCTGCTCGATGAAGTCAACCGGACCATGCCAAAAACCCAGAGTGCCATGCTCGAAGCGATGGAAGAACGTCGGGTTACCCTCGAAGGGAAAACCTATAGCCTCCCGGACCCCTTCATGGTGATTGCCACCCAGAATCCGGCGGAACAGATCGGCACCTTTGCCCTGCCGGAGTCTCAACTCGACCGTTTTCTGGCCGCGACCGGTATCGGCTATCCACCGCCCGAGCTTGAACGGCAGATTATTCAGCATGGCAGCATCCGACACCAACTCGACCGGATCGAACCATTGCTCGGCCGCGCCCAGATTCTTGAAACCCGCGAGGCTGTGGCAGAGATCACCCTCGGGACGAAGGTTGCGGGGTTCATCTACGACCTGGTCGAGGCGAGCCGTCAACATCCTCTGGTTTTAGCGGGAATTTCAACCCGCGGCGGGATCAACCTGGCCGATGCCGCCCGCGCTGAGGCCTACTTAAAGGGACGTAATTATGTTGTTCCTGAAGATGTCCAGGCGATCGCGCTGCCGGTGACGGCTCACCGCCTGATTCTGAAAACCGAATACGAAACCCAGAACAAACAGGAGATCATCCGATCGCTGCTCCAAAAACTGCCCGTTCCTATGGCCTAAAACTTACCCGAGCCGGCATGGTTTATGTCGGCATGACGCTGTTTCTTGGCTTTGCGGCGGTCAACACCGGCAACAACCTGCTGTACCTGCTGGTCTCGGCCCTGCTCGGTTTCATGGCCGTCTCCGGCTGGCTGGGACAGCAGAATCTGCGCAACCTCCTGATCAAACTCACCTTGCCGCAGGAGATCTTTGCCGGTCAGCCAACCCTGATCGGGGTCTGTGTACAGAATCGTCGCCACCGCTTGCCAGCCTTCCTGATCCGCGTGCATCTCGGCGCGGACTTCCCGCTCTTTCCACAGATCTCCGCCAGGGGCACCGAAGAACAGAGTCTGATGCTGAACTGGTCCCGGCGCGGCCAGCAACAGCTAAAATATATCTGGATCGACTCCTGCTTTCCGATCAACTTTTTTGTGCGGTCGCTGCGCATCGAAGTTAACCAGGAGTTACTGGTTTTCCCTCAACCACAGCGGACTCAAGCCCCGACGGTAGCAGGGTATCACGCCCAACGCCACCAGCTGGCGCGTTCGGTCAGCGGCGATAGTGGCGACCTGCGGGGGATCCACGATTACCGTGGAGGAGAACCGCTG
Organism: Geopsychrobacter electrodiphilus DSM 16401; assembly: GCF_000384395.1. NCBI lineage: Bacteria > Pseudomonadati > Thermodesulfobacteriota > Desulfuromonadia > Desulfuromonadales > Geopsychrobacteraceae > Geopsychrobacter > Geopsychrobacter electrodiphilus. The sequence continues at coordinate 1,111,716 of NZ_ARWE01000001.1, read as the reverse complement.
AAGGCGATCCACTGGAAGCTGTCAGCACGCCATAACAGTCTTAAGGTCAAGCAACATGAGGGCCTTGGTGCAGAGCCGATCGTGATCGACATTGCTCAGCTGGCTGGGGCCACTGAGGAGAAACTCCGGCGGGCGACGGGCCTGATGCTCGAGCAATTCCGCCACCAGCGCCCGGTCGGTCTCAAGCTCAATGGACGTTTCATCTCACCCCAAAGCGGCAATGGACAGCGCCGCCGCCTCCTAACCGAACTGGCTCTCTACCATGGCCGTTGAGAAGGTGCTGCAGATCCTCGCCAGCCTCGTGGCCATAATCGGGCTGGCGCCGGCCTTTCTGTATCTAACTCCTCTCGCCCAAATCGCCGGGCTTGCGGCATTGATCGCGGGTTTTATTGCGGATCGGCGCAAGCTGCAAGTGCTGCGCCCGCTCCCGGCGACCCTGCTCTCATTCGGTTGCTTCTTCTTTTACCTGTTGCAGATGTCACGGACCAACATTGTTGAACCGCTCATCAACATGCTGGTCTTGCTCCTTGCAGTGCGCCTGGTGACCGACAAATCGGGGCGCAACCTGCTGCAGATTTTTGTCTTGTCGACCTTTATTCTGGCGGCATCATCTCTGCTGAGTCTCAGCGCCGGCTACCTGATCAGTTTGATCCTGCTGATCAGTCTGGTGACCTTCGGCTTGCTATTGACCAGTTTCTACGCCACGGATCCGACGCTGCAGCTGAACCCTCAACAGTGGCGCAGCCTGCTCCGCACCGGATCAATGTTACCGCTCGGATCCTTGCTCCTGATGCTGTTCTTCTTCACCCTGCTCCCCCGCACCGAACACCCGTTGTGGAACTTCCTCAATCCGGCAGCTACCTCAAACGCCGGGTTCAGTGAAGAGGTCAGCCCGGGAAGTCTGGCCAATCTCGGTAGTAGTGGCGCAGCGGCATTTCGAGTCGAGATGGCCGCAATCGATCCACAGGAACTTTACTGGCGTGGGCTGGTGTTGAACCAGACCGACGGGCGCCGCTGGACTCGCGACAAAAGGGCACCGGCGGATATCAACACGGAGAAAGCCCTAAAAACATCACAGCTTATTTTCAGTCAACCGCGCAATGATCGCTACCTTCCCGGGCTCGATCTGCCGATTGAAATCTCCGAAATCAGAAACAGCGTCTCTGCCGATGGGGTGTTTGAAGCCCGCTACCGCCAGGGAAAATCCTTTCGCTACAGGGTTGTGTCTTCCCGCAGCGGCGTTCAAGAAATAAAAGACATTGCCAGAGAAGACTTTTATCTTCAAATTCCTGAGCACAGCGGGCAGCGCCTCACCATGATTGCCGCCGAAATCGCCAAACAGCCTGACCGCGCGTCAAAGATCCGGGCCGCAACCGATTTTTTCCGCCAGCAGAAACTGTCCTATGCCGCACGCAACCTGCAACTGAGTGAGACCCCGGTCGAGACCTTTCTGTTCGACAGTAAACGCGGCTACTGCGAATATTTTGCTTCATCATACGCGCTTCTCCTGCGTATCTCAGGGGTGCCGACCAGGCTGGTCGGCGGCTATCTGGGAGGGCGCTATAACGAATTGGGCGGCTACTATCTGGTCGATGAAGATATGGCACACGTCTGGGTTGAAGCGCTTGATGATCAAAATCATTGGCAACGACTCGACCCCAGTCGACTGGCAATCAACGCCGGCGTGGCGGTTAACGGGCTGGCACGTCTGCCTTTCAATTGGTCGCAAACGGTCACCGATTTTCTGGATACGGCCTGGAGTCGATTTGTCATCACTTACGACCTGCAGGCCCAGATGACGCTTCTATTTGCGACGGGCAAGAGACTGCACCAGTTCAAACCTGAATTACCCGGAGGTTATCTCTGGTGGTTACTGCCGCTCTGCTTTTTTATCCCTCTCGGACTGTCGTTCAGGAAACTTGGTAAACATCCCAGTCAAGAACAGAAAATAATGAAGCGTTACCTGCGCGCCCTGCGCAAGGCGACAGGCGAGACGGAAATTCCCGATCATCTCGGACTTTTTGCGATTGCCGAGCTAAGCCAGGAGCCTCTCTGTGCAGACTTTGCCCGGATTTATGGGGCTGCGCTCTATCGAGGGGCTGAACTGGACCCCAACGAGCTCATGCAGTTAAATCGTATTATTCAGCAAATTCCAGCGCATCAATTCTGCTTCAAACATGTTCACGAAGAGATTTATACCTCCGTGAAAGGCCGGGACACGGCAACAGTCAAAGATTGACAAACGCCTTAAGATTCCGTAGCTTGAAACGAATTTTTGCTTTCAAAGACAAGGCACGATAAAAAGATGTTCAGATCTCTGCTTTTTAGCCTCATCCTGTTGATTCTCCTTACGGCCTGCAACCCGACAATTGTTCCTCCACCACGCTCTGCTGATTATTATTTCAAAGAGGGGGAGAGATTTTTCGATAGCCACCTTTATGAAGATGCCGTAGCCTCATGGAAGAAGGTTCGGGACAGCTATTATTCTCCAGAACTGAATAAACTGGCCGAACTGAAAATAGCTGAAGCACAATATCTGTCCGACAACTTTGAAGAAGCCGCATCCAGCTACAGCGCATTCGTCAAAGAGCATCCTCGAGACAAGCGCCTGCCGGATGCCCTCTATTTTTTAGGGATGTCTTATTACAAACAGATGCTGAGCGAGGACCGCGATCAAACCGCCACCGAAAACGCACTGCACACCTTCCAGCGGTTTATGAAGGACTATCCTTCGGATAAAAGGATTGAAGAGGTGAGCGTCTTAGTGCAGCGCACGCGCAATCGCCTGGCCGAACGTGAGGTTTATATTGGCCGGTTCTACCTGCGCACCGGCCACTACCAGGCCGCTATCAACCGACTTAAAGGCATTCTCAAAGAATTCCCCAATTACTATTATCGCGATGAGGCCTTTTTCTATCTCGGCACGGCCTATCTCAAGCTTCACCGGAAAAAGGAAGCTGCGGATATCTTCAACACCCTGTTTGACCAGTTCCCGGATAGCCAATACATCAGCCAGGCTCAAAAAATTCTCGCAAAAGACTACTGAGCGCTCACGACTTATCGATCGAATAACAGGCCTCTAAAATTCAAGTTTTAGCGGCCTGTTCTGTTAAAAAAGCCCAGCTAAAACCACCTAAATACCAGAAATGATAAATCTCCCCTTATTCCTTCTTTTCACTTGACTTGCGATATATGCCATTATATAAAAAACGTCGTTCTTATAACGTCATTCTATTAGAGAAAGTTTAATACACTTTCCAACGACTGAAGCGGTTCTAAGGTCTGGGATCAAACCACCACTGAGCCCTCCAGAGATTATAAATCCGCCATTTCGCCACAGCTTTGGTTAACAATTCCGGCAGGTACCTAATGAGGTACCATTAGAGCCTTTCACAAGGAGGAGAGAGAGAATGTCGAACATATACGGAACACTGGATGATCGCGTCCGTTGTAAAGAACTACTCAAGAAGGTCAAAACGGCTGAACAATGTGTTGAGTTTTTCAAGCCCGGCATGAATATCGGCTGGTCTGGTTTTACTCCTGCCGGCTACCCCAAAGCGGTACCAATCGCTCTGGCCGATCACGTTGAGAAGAACAATCTTCAGGGCAAAACAAAATACAATCTCTTTGTCGGAGCCTCGGCTGGAGCGGAGACCGAAGACCGCTGGGCATCCCTCGACATGATCGACCGTCGCTGGCCCTACCAGACCGGCAAGAATATTGCCAAAGGAATCAATGAAGGCCGCATCCGCATGGGTGACAAGCACCTGGGTCACTTTGCTCAGGATCTCGGCTACGGTTTCTACACTGAGAACGGCCGGATTGACGTCGCTGTCATCGAAGTTTCGGCGATCACCGAAGATGGCGGCCTGGCCCTCACCTCATCCTGCGGCCTGGTGCCCGAACTGGTCACCGTCGCAGACAAGATCATCCTTGAAGTCAACACCGGACAGCCTTCGTTTGAAGGTCTGCACGATATCCTGATGCAGAACAAGCCGCCCCATCGTCAGCCGTTCATGATCACCGCCGCCGATACGCGCATTGGCACCCCCTACGTCCCGATCGATATCAGCCGGGTGGTCGCCATCGTCGAATCCAAGCATCGTGACAAAGGTCGCGCCTTCAGCGAAATGGACGACACATCCGAAGCGATTGCTGGTCACATCATGGAGTTCTTCGCCCACGAAGTTAAACGTGGCCGTCTGCCGGAAAACCTGCTGCCCCTTCAATCGGGCGTCGGCTCCATCGCAAACGCTGTCGTCGGTGGTCTGGCCAAGGGACCGTTCAAAAACCTCACTGTCTTTACCGAGGTTCTGCAGGATACCATGCTCGACTTCTTTGACTCAGGCAAACTCGACTTCGCTTCGGCCTGCTCACTATCACTCTCCGAATCATCCGGCTTCCCGCGCTTCTTCGACAACTGGGACAAATACGCGGACAAAATCCTGATGCGTCCGATTTCAATCTCCAATTCGCCTGAGCCGATCCGCCGTCTGGGCGTCATCGCCATGAACACCCCGGTTGAGTTTGATATATACGCTCACGCCAACTCGACTCTGGTTGGCGGCACCCGGATGATCAACGGCCTCGGCGGTTCCGGCGACTTTTTGCGCAACGGTTACCTGAAAATAATGCATGCGCCCTCGACCCGTCCGTCGAAGACCGACCCGCGCGGCATCACCTGCGTCGTCCCCAAGGCGCCGCATATCGACCACACAGAGCACGACCTCGACGTCCTGGTCACCGAACAGGGTCTGGCCGACTGTCGTGGCCTGGCACCTAAGGATCGCGCTCAGCTGATTATTGACAAGTGCGTCCATCCCGAGTACAAGCCGATCATGCAGGAATATTTTGATATCGCCGCGAAGGACTGCCTGGCCCGTGGGGTTGGTCACGAGCCGCAGCTGTTTGATCGCTGCTTCAAAATGCAGCTTAACCTTGCTAAAAACGGCACCATGAAAATTAAAAACTGGGACATGAAGGTTGATCTCTGCGAGTAATCGACCTTCCTTAAGCAGTTGCATTAAAATAGCCCCGCCGGCTTTCCGGCGGGGCTTCTTTTTGCCCAGTTCTGAAATAAGGATTACTGAACCGACTCGCGGGTGTAAATCAAGTGGGGACTCCCCTTATATATGCCGAAGGTCACACGTGCCCTAGCTTCATCTGCAACCCCGTCACCAGTCCAGTCAAACAATAACCAGGGAAAGGCCGGGGCAACCAGAGAGCGGACTTCGATAGTCCCCGTATTTCCGGCGTTCGGGGCGCTGAAGGAGAGTCCGGCATCGCCGTTAAGGAGTGGAAATGACGCCAGCGTGGCCGATGTCGTCCCCCCACCGAGCGTCACTGCCGTATCGCCGTTGACCCAGCTGGCACCGCCATCGGTGCTCAATTGCAGTTGGTCGGCTGTGGTCAGCGTGGTGCAATTATCTGCGGTGTTCAGAGAAAATCCGCCACCGGTAAAATACTCGGCAATAAAAGGAGTTGGTAAATTGAGCAGTTCTGAACCGTAAGCGTTCTGCAGCTTCAGGCGGCCATAACGCTGCTCGGTTCCAGTGATGGCGGAGATAGAATAAGCATTACAGATGCCATCATTTTCAGGGTCGAAACAGACGCCATCGGCATCAGTCAGATCCCCGGCAGTGAAGTTCAGATCCAGGTTTGCGTCAAAGGGGGCTTCCGGCATCGTCGGCTTCGCGTAAACCAACTGTTCGGCGCTGATACTGACAGTTCCTATCCCGTCGCTGTCAGCAGTTCCGGCCCAGGCAACACTTCCTGCCGTTGCTATTCCAAGCGTTGCCGCTGTTACCGCATTATTGGTGTAACTGCGTCCGCCAAGATTTGAGTTCATCTTCCAGTAACTGCCACCATAGTTGAGGGTCGTAGAACCGCTGTTGTTCAACGCGGTCAATGTCATTTCCGGGTCAAATAGATAGCCGAATGGCTGACCCAGGTAGGTAAAGCTGTTGCTGCAGGTCGGCCCCAGTTGTGGCGGGACAGCGACACTCAGATTGAATCGGGCCGGGATGAAGCGTCCGAATCCGCTACTGCCGTTTATCTGTGGCACGGCGGCACTGCCAAAGGAACAACCATATTTCCCGCCGGAAATTGTGTTGGAATAATCCGCGGTACAGTCACCCGGTTGATCCACTGCGGTGAAGCTGATGTCGTATACCGCATTCTGAGCCAGACCGAAATGGCCCACTTCACTGTAGGAGAATCCGGAACCTGCCGCAGTTCCTGTCGCAGCGGGTGCCGTGCCGAAACTTCCATTCAAAACCCCGGCGTTGGGAGTTCCATTCAGTTTGCTGCTATCAATATTGGGCGTCCCATCATATCCCGCCACCGAACTGGCCGTCAGATTGAATGGGGTGCCTGCCTTGATAATGGGGATACCAGTGGTTGCGGTGTTAGTGGCATCGCTGGAGGTTAACGTAAACGCCGTTGGACGAATCGCAAAATTATCGGTAGAGCACGCTGGAGCCGATGCACCGACTGTGGCCCGCACCCTGACATTCCGTGCGGCATTGGGATAATTAAAAGCTACGGTCTTGCGCCCGGCTTCCCCGCCGCTAAAGGTCGTGTTAGTCGCCGTGGTCAGCCCAACTCCGACTGGACAGGCAGATGACGATGCATCTACCAGATCGACAGCCACCGTCCCGGCATAGGTTGTGTTAATCGTAGTAGGACCAAGTAACGCCAGCACATCGATATTGAACGGCACGCCCGCAAGTTTGGTAAAAATTGGAGTTTGTGGATCAGCGCTGACCTCTACGGCATCAAACGCACATGATGCAGCCGTAAAGTTGAGGGTACAGGTTTCGCTCGCCCCATTGAAGCAGCGGCTGGCAGTGGCCGGAGCAGGCGTAACGCTATCAGTTCCAAGCGTGACGGCGCCGGCAGTACTTTGACTGAGTTGGCGAGTGGCGATCCCACCGTTAAAGGAGAAGGTTTCCCCGCCGACCCAGCCCGTCGGCTTAAGTTTAACTGTCACAGTGCCAGGGTACAATGTGTTACAGGATGAATCCAGACAGGCTTTAATCGTTACCCGTTCCGGGGCGCATACCGAGGCTGTACCGTCGTGCTCAATCTGCACATGATCGAAAGTACCGGAACAGGAGCGTCCCAGCGTCATATCGGCAACGACTTCTGAAGGGCTGAGTTCAAAACTGTAAAGTTTAACCTCATCAATCATGCCGTGAAAATTTCGCCCTGGCATAATGCTGCAAGCGGCCCCGGTTGCGATATCACCACCAATATAAAAATTGCAGTTGTTAGGCGCCAGAGTCCCCTGCCAATTATTGGTGTTGGGATCCTGAACACCATTGATATAGATCCGCTGGCGCCTCACTCCGGCCGACGAATCGAAGGTGATGGCAACATGCGTCCACTGATTCAGGGGGATCGTGGTTGCCGAGGTCAGGGTTGATGAGTTCCACCACCAGTAAAGTTTGCCGGTAGGACTGATATGAAATTCGTAGTTAACATCATTCGACAGTATCGAGTAATAATCACTCGGTGGATAGGCCGTCGGATAGATCCAGGCCGAGGCCGACAGCTGCGTGGTGTAATCGAAGAGCGGACTATCGGCCACCTCGACAATGGCACGGCCATCGAAGAAGGCGGCGTTACAAAACCCACCAATAACCGACGGATGTTCAGAAGAGATGGTCGGAACCGGGTCAACTACGTTGGTAGTGGTTGGCGAGGTACTGGTCAACCGACGGCCATGCAGTGCGGTCCCCCCACTATCGATAACTTCACCGGCCGCACCACTCCAGGAACCGGCGGGTTCATCCATCCGAAAGTGAGTCACCGCACTGGCCAACACCAGAATCGTGGCACTGGCAGGGAGAGCCCCCGGCGAGGTTACAGTGTTCACCAGCGGCCCTTGCTGCAACAAAGACACAGCCAGTGTTAACTGCGCGCTCCCCTTAGCGGGCAACGAAGGGATAGTCCAGGTGATTACTTGCCCGGCAACCGCCGCCGTACCCAAGGTCGTAACATGAGTAACATAGCCCATGCCGGTCGGAAGCGTATCGGTAACGACCACGGCGGTAAGCGGATTGTCATAGGGGTTGGTGGCGGTAAGGGTAAAGGTCACGACTTCACCAACCACCGCAGCAGAAGCGCCGGCAGTTTTATTTAGAACTACAGCGGGTGGCGCCAGGGTATAAACCGGCCCGGCGGGGAAAGTGTCAACCCCGACTCCGCCTAAGGGCTGAGATAACTGATTTTCAAGGATTGAATCATTATCCACCAGATTCAACCCCAGGGTTCCAATACTCGAGGGCCCAGTATTGGCCGTCACTGTCCAAGTGGTTCTGCCCCCCGCGTCACTGACGGCGATAAGACTGGCGCCGGTGGTCCCGCCAGAGGGAACCAGAACAAAATCACCAGTATCAACCCCGCTGACGCTGGCACTGAAGACGACCGTCCATGCAACCGTGGTATTAGCTGCAGTCGGGTCAGAACTGGCACGAAGGATCGAAACCAGGGTCGGAGGCGAAATAACCCTGTAGGATTCACCACTAAAATTACCATTCCCGGAACCAGTCCCTCCCAGGGGAATAGCTGTAGCGACATCCCTGATCGAATCATTATCAACCAGGTTCAACCTCAGCGTCCCTTCGCTGGCTCCGTTCCCGGTATTGGCGCTGACGGTCCAGGTGGTTCCACTGCCAGTCACCGCACCCAAAGTGGCCCCGCTGACACCACCCGTTGTCACCAGAGAAAAATCACCACTGTCCACTCCATTGACGCTGGTACTGAACATCACCGTCCAGGTCACTGTTGTGTTGCTAGCCACCGGATCTGCGCCGGCACGAGTAATTGAAACCACGCTCGGTGGTGAATTTACAACAACAGCGTTAGCACGACTGAAGGTAGCGCTGTCGCCACTACTGCAACTGTCGTTATTATAAGCAATAAAATAGATATTGTAGGTTCCTGACGCAGCCGGTGCAGTGATATTGAAGGTTTCACTGTAGTTTCCTTTCCGGGTATGATCGTTATGATTTTCACAAGTCATTGTTCCTGGCGGCGAGGTTGAAATGCGCCAGGCGGTCGAAAGCCAATCATTCCGAATTCTACCCCCCACCCCCACATTGTCAGTAGTCACGTTTACAGTCGCACTGATCGTTGCCGAGGGGAGGACAGTGACCGAGTTCCCGCCATCGAGAGTAACAGAGGTAATCGTTCGGTCAGCATGACCCTCGCAAGGAATAATCAAGACCATCAGCAAACTGAGGCTGGAGAGAATCAGCAGGCGGCGTACAAATAGAGTTACCGAAATATATGGGGAGATCTCATTCCGCCTAATCTGCATAGCTTTCAAAATCCTACCTTCATCTCGACCCGCCTCGAAATATAATTTGGGGAGCCATAGTTACCAAATTCTGCCAGCGCGTTAATTTGATAAACAGTGGTAGTAATTGCTGCTTCTGTGAAAGTGGCACTGCTGCAACCAACCGTCACATTAAAACCTTCAACAGTGAATATTGTACTGGCAGCACAATTCCCGCCACCGGCGCGAGCCGCGCCCCATTCCAACCCGCTGCGCGCAGCCTGGTAAACCCGGGCGCCCTGCAGGGCAAAAACACTGGTGGAACTCTGGATGCCGCTCAGGCGCATCATCGCCACCCCCAGCAGGGCCAACACGACCAAAATGAAGATTGCCTGAACCAGGGTGAAACCACGCTGATTATGGAATATCAATAATTTTTTCATGGCGCATTCAACACGTGGATCTGATGCAACAGGGTGATGGTTTCTCCCGATTCGGTCAGGGACAACCGCAAAGTGACCAAACCCGCGCGCTGGCTGGCACCAGGGTCATAGCTGAAATTACAACTGCTAACATTCTTAGTAACGAGTGCCGGAGTCACACCTGGTGGGGTCGGCTGGCTGGCTGTGGGCGCGTAACCGGCGTAACGATTCAAGACATTCCCCTCACAGGCATAGGTTAGCGGCTCATCGACAATGAAGAAACGCTGATAAGGTGATTTATGCTTAAAATTAAAGGCGGGGGTAAGAATAACGTGGTTTAACGTGCTGCCGGTGCCGATCATCGCCATATTATCCGGTGCGTTCGCATAAACATTGCCCGCCACACCGCTGGCGGAGACGTTATAGATGACTAGCCGTTGGCCTGACAGCGGAGCTGCGCGTAACACGCCCAGAACGTCAAAGCTGACATCAGCCGTGGTAAAATCGAGGAGATCTCCTCCGGTGACTGGATCAAGATAGCGTCGGTAGCGGCCACCATCAGAAGTGTGCAGCAGCTCAAGATATTTACCTCCGCCACCAATGCGCAGACTGTTCGGCAGGGCCTGACGCACATCGCGCTGCATGCGCCGAAGCACCATTTCGCCTTGGTCGACCAATCGTGTGCGCCGCGCGAGATCGATATATTGATTCACCGGCGTCACAATAAACTGCCCACCGAGGACCGCCAAAATCCCGACAATCACGATCACCACGATCAATTCGATCAGAGTGAAACCACGCTCAGCGGTTATTGGCCGAAAAACAGTCCTCATCATCTTTAGTAGTCCGTCCGATAGCCGGTCAGGGTCAGGGTTTCCCCCGCCGGATCTGTAACCGTGACATCAATCTTGAGACCGGCGACGGCTGGTATCCCGAAACTGGCGCTACCGACGGTCACCTGCACTGTATAACTTTCGAGCCCCATAATTGCCGCGCCCGTCTGATCGTGAGCACCGTTATCCGTCAGACCATTATAGTCAGCCACATCATCAAAATCGGCGCGGCCAAGTTCAACCGGGCCGCCCGGATCGGTGTAGCTTTTCAGGCTGATCTCTTCCATATAGGCTTCGGCGATGGCAATCGACTGTTGACGCAGCATCGGATCGGCAGAATGCAGGGTGGTGTAATTGATCACCGACATCACACCAACCAGCGCGATCGAAATGACGACCATCACCACGATCAGTTCAATCAGGGTCACTCCCTGCTGATTAAGCGCACGTCTTAAGCCGATCATGGCGCGTCCACATAGCCGGTCTCGGCCACTACGCTGATCGGCAAGCCACCGACATTGATAGCGACGGGGCTGGAACAGCGCCCCATGGGGTCAAAATTAAAACTGGCGGGGGAAGCGCTGACGGTTACGCCGCTAAATGAGCCGCTGGTGACCGGATGATTGCTGATCGGCGCAAAGGTGCTGCTGGTACAATTGGGCGTAGGTTGTTTCAGTGTATAACTATTCGCGCCGGTGCTGACCTGCACCGCACAGCCGCTGGCCACCGCCAGCTTCTGCGCATAACGTAGCGCATCGGCAAGTTCATCGTAGGCGGCGCGGTTGCGGTAATCATTGAGGTTGAAGAATTTGGGGGCGACAATAGCCGAAAGAATGCCGAGCAGAACAATAACGATGACCAGTTCGACCAGGGTAAAACCACTGAGCCTTGACCCGTTCAATATTGTCATCAATCCATTCACACAATCGTAGGAGGGCAAACAGTGCCGCTGGAACCAATAAAATAGTGACTAGGCGATGTATTTATCCGCAGATTTTCTGCAACAAGAGGCGAACCACCTCTTGTTGCAGAAAATATCTTTTGATCTATTAGCTACAGAAAATGTTAACCCTACTTCGCACCGATCACAACAAAATCGGCAGTTGCAGCAGCATCATCATTATAGACAATAGTACAAGTTGCCTTATCACCTATATTGGTAAGAGTTCCTGTGCCGCTAACGGTGTAATTCCCTGTTCCTGTCGCAAATGTCGCTCCAGTATCCATCAGCGCGGTAGCCGTTGCATCAGTACAAGCGGCAGCTAAAGTATCAACAACCCCGCTACCAGTTTTGCTAGGAGTAGTAGTACCTATAACCGCTCCTTTAACCAATGCGGCCGCGTAGTTAATGGCAGAAGAAGATCCTAAGGTGCCCGCTACTGCCTTCGCGTTTGCAAGTCTGGCATCAGCGGTAAGGTCAACAAACTTGGGCACTGCCACCGCAGCCAAAATCCCCAGAATTACAATCACAACCACCAGTTCGATCAGGGTAAAACCTTTTTGATTCTTCATTCTTCAATCTCCTTTGACTTGGACAAGTCTTTCAATTTTGTCTAACACGATCGGCGGCAACCAACGATAAGGTTCCAACGACTTCAATTCTAGGCCACAAATATAATTTTTGATTTGCTCTCCTTTCACGGTATCTGCATACACCGGCTGAATTTTAAAGCGGATACGCGGCTTTCCAGTTAAGGGACTGCTGAAATAGGCACTGTTTTTCACCAAATAAACCAACAATTTCTTTTCGCTATCAAAATACCAGTTACCAACCGGCAGATTCTGCTGCTGTCCAGAAAAATAACTACCCAGATAGTTTTTCGGTTTTTGGGCCAGCATCTCCATCGGGTTGCTATCAATCAGCGCCGGTAGCTCGTCCCGACGACCGGCCACATAGTAAGCGGCAAACTGCATTGCCAGAGCGCTGCGCAGGGTACCGACATTGTATTCGACGGTAGTTTGCTCGACCTGAACCAGCAGTTTGCGATAGTAACCCGTGGCAACCACAGCAAGCGTACTGATAATACATATGACAACCACAAGTTCAAACAGAGTGAACCCAAGATTGTAATTTTTAACAAGAATATTTCCCTGTGAATTGTTCTTCATTTTTATTCTTAAATCAAGCACATTAATCTATTTGACCACGGCCGCGAGGTTCCACATCGGCAAAAACACTCCAAGCGCCAGCACCAGAACCATCCCGCCGATGATGATGATCATGAGCGGCTCAATGGCACTGGACAGATTTTTAATATCGTACTCAACCTCACGTTCATAAAACTCGGCGACATCCTCCAGCATGGTGTCCACCGAGCCTGTTTCTTCACCAACGGCAAGCATTTGTAACACCAGGGGGGTAAACAAGCCGGTCTGAGTGGCGCTGCGCGTCAGGGTGTCGCCGCGTTCGACGCCGTTACGGATCAACTCGACCTTTTCGCCAACAAACAGGTTATCCAGCCCGCGCGCTGTGAAACTGAGCGCCTGGGTCAGCGGCACCCCAGCCCCAAAACTCATATTGAACGCCCGGGAAAAGCGCACCAGGGTTCCTCGCAGAATAATATCGCCCACCAGCGGGATTTTCAGTTTATAGCGATCCCATGCATAGCGCCCCTGATGTGTATTTAATAACTGCTTGAGTGCTGCAACCAGCATGATTGCGAGAATCAACAACAACGGCCAGTAGTGCAACATAAAGCCGGACAACCCTAACAGAATCCGGGTGGCCAGCGGGAGTTCTGCCCCGAAGCTGGCAAACACCTTTTGAAAGGCCGGAATCACAAACAGGCTGATAAAAATAACCGCGCAGACGATGGCAATCAGCACGAAGGTCGGGTAGCGCAAAGCCTGCTTTATGCGGTTGACCGTGTCCTTTTCATGTTCATAAAAAGTCGATAGCTGCCGAAAGACCTCATCGAGTTTGCCGGTATTTTCGCCGACCTGCACCAGACGACAAAACAGTCCGGGGAATACTCGCGGATGGGCGCTGAAGGCGCCGGCTAAATCCTGGCCGGCTTCAAGGCTATCGACCACCTGACCGAGCGCCTGCCCCAGGGTGGGATTGCGCGCCGTTTCAACCAGACCGCGAATAGCCCGGACCAGCGGCACCCCGGATTTAGTCAGAGTGAACATCTGACGACAAAAGAGGATCAGATCATCACGGCCAACACGAGGGGCGCGACCGAGGCTGAAACCTTTTTTTTGCCCTTTTATCAGTGGCGCCGCTACTTCATCAATTGTCAGCGGCAGAATTCCGCCCGCTTGAAGTTGACCAGCGACCACCCCGGCCGAAGCGGCTTCGATCAGCCCTTCAAACAATTGCCCTTCGGCATTTCTGGCGCGATACTGATAATGTGCCATCTAGTCCTCGCTGCCAAGGTGCGCCATTGCCAACAAAGGCTCTTCAACCTGGCCCGCTATGCGGATGACCTCTTCGAGGCTGGTTATTCCCTGCTTGGCCAAGGCAAGGGCACTGGTCCCCAAGCTGACAAAGCCATTTTGCCGGACTGCCTGATTAGCAAATTCGTCGCTGGCCCCTCGCCGCAGGGCATCAGCCAACGGCGAATCGATCTCCAGCAGTTCAAAGATACCGATGCGACCGTGATAGCCGCTGTTGTTGCACAGAGCACAACCACGACCAGCTTTAAAATCGACTACCTGCATCCCGGGGGCACAGCTGTCGAGCCAATGCTGTTGCAGAGGATCGTCCACAGCGCTACCGCAGCAGCTGTCACAAATGCGCCGCACCAGCCGCTGAGCCAGCACCGCCCGCAGCGAGCTGGCGACCAGAAAACCCTTGGCGCCCATGTCGAGCAGGCGCAGGGCCGTACTGACCGCATCATTGGTGTGCAGGGTCGACAGCACCAGGTGGCCAGTCATGGCTGCGCGCAGGGCGATCTCGGCGGTCTCTTCATCACGCATCTCACCGACCATGATGATGTCAGGGTCCTGACGCAACCCCGAACGCAGCACTCGCGCAAAATCGAGCCCGATACGGGTATGAACCTGCACCTGATTGATACGCGGCAACCGGTATTCAACCGGATCTTCAACCGTGATGATCTTCTTTTCGGCGATATTCAATTCATTGAGAGCGGCGTACAGGGTGGTGGTCTTGCCGCTACCGGTCGGACCAGTCACCAGCAGGAGACCATGGGGGCGGTGCAGATGCTGCCTGAAGCGTTTCAGCAGGAGATCTCCCATGCCGATCTGTTCAAGGCTCAGGATACCGCTCGACTGATCGAGCAGACGCATCACCACCGCTTCGCCGAACTGCACCGGCATGGTCGACAGACGGACATCGACGCTGCGGCCCTTGACCCGGATATTAAAGCGTCCGTCAAGCGGAAGGCGTTTTTCCGAGATATCAAGTCCACAGACCAGCTTGAGGCGTGACACCAGCGCCGTAGCGATGCGCTTTTCCTTCATCACCTGTTCGTACAGCACCCCGTCGATCCGCTGGCGGATGCGCAGCACCTTTTCATCCGGCTCGATGTGAATATCCGAGGCCCCGACCTGTACCGCATCTTCAAAGAGCGAGCGAAGCAAGCGTACAACCGAGGCGTCTTCAACATCTGTTTCAATCAGCAACTGTTCAAGGCTGTTGGACCCTGCCGCGAGTTCCTCATTCAATTGCTCGGCAATATTGATTATTTCCTGGGTGCGCCGATAGACCGTATCGAGTGCGCGCAGCAGGTCTTCTTCAAGCACAACCGCCATACTGATCGGGCGCTTGAGGATTTTATTCAACTCATCATAGCCGTAAAGATCAGTCGGGTCTGCCATGCCGATCAACAACTGCGCCCCATCGTCCTTGAGAACCATAGCGCGAAAACGGCGGGCGGCGGTTTCGGGCAACAGTTTGACTATTTGCGGGTCATAGTGGAACAACTTCAGATCGACGGCGGGGAGGTTGAGCTGTTTGGCCAAAAATTCGACAAACTGCATTTCGCCTACATATCCGAGGCCAATTAAGACATTGCCCATCTTGCCACCCTGTTCCTTCTGGGTCGCAAGGGCCTTGGTGAGCTGCTCTTCCGTAATGACGTCGTGTTCAACCAGCAGATCACCGATCCTGATTTTTTGTTTTGGTCCGGCCATCAGTTGCCCGCTCCGTTACCCGTACTGAGTCCTTCAATCCGGCTCAGCGCATAAGTATTTAAATTGGGCGGCAAATCACCCTTCACGGCGCTGCGGTACGCTTGAAGTGCTGTATTTTGCTGCAGCTGATCCAGAGCAACCGCCAGACCAAAACGATAAAGAGCGTTGGTCTGGTTGTGCCGCAACAGGGCCAAATAGGCTTCTCGCGCCTGTTCAAAGTTTCCGGCTTGCAGCCAGAACCCGGCTTGCAAGGCGCGGTATACTGGGTCGTTCGTCCCCTGGCCAAGAGGGGCATCAAGCACCGTAACCGCCACTGCAGGACCATAGATGGGTAAGAGTATCCGGGCGTACCATTTACGCAGAGCCAGCGGGTCATGCAGGAGTAATCCTGCCGCAAACAGGGCATCGGCACGTGCTCGATCATGCGGTAGGACGACGCGAATTAAATTTTTGCGCGCCTGAAGGTGCCCTGGAGCAAGATCCAGTGTCTGCTGCCACAAAATACTCGCTTGCTCGAACTTTTGCTGACGGACAGCACTGAGACCATGCTGATAGAGTTCTTCGGCCCGTTCAGCCTGCGTCTGGACGTAGTTTTTTTTGACCACCTGCGCCTCAGGTACCGCTGCATGCACTATGACTGGCGCAGCGACAGGCCGCATCACAGGACGAGGAGCGCGCGTCACGGCGGTTGTCAGAGCAGCACCGCGAACCGGCGTCTTTACCGGAGCCGACAGCGGAAAAATATCGATGGCGAGACGTTCACCATGCAGTCCATCGGCGGCCAGAACCAATTTCTGGGTGCGCACATCTGTATTAAATTTAAGCTGAAGTTGCCAAACATGGTCTTGCCAGGACAAATCCATATCGCGGATCAGACCATGTGGATCAACCCGAGGCAATTGTGGCGCACGCACGGCGATTTCCGTAATAAATATCCGTAACACCCGTCCATCCAGCAGCATTTCAGGCATTTTATTTTGAGCCGCAGCAAATTCAAGGAGCAAACGCGAGGAATCCGAAGATTGCAACAGCCGAATCATCTGCAACTGGTTGTACCGTGGTTGAACCAATGCGTCAGCCACACCAAGCGGCAAATTGTCGACTGGCAGGGCTGGCTGACCGATGGTGGGCACTGGCGTAGCAGGCCCATGAGACAAATACATGCGCGTGGCACCAAACGCCAGAACAAGCGCCATGAGGATAAAAAGAAAAAGGAAAATTCTACGGCGGTGCGAAGCCTCGGAATAAACAATGGGCGCAATGCCAGTGTCTGACAGCGACGCCTGCCGCTGTTGCAGATCGCGTAAAACCTGGTTAAGCAGACTCATCCCGGCCCCCGCAACAAAAAGATGAAGACCAGAGCCAGGGCCAGGGTCGAACAGAGCCCAACCCCGAAAGGCACAAGGCTCGATCCAAAAACACCACCAGAGGCAATCGAAGCGGTGTCAGCAATTGCGGCCCGAACCTGAGACGTTGAGATTTTACGCTCGCCTCTGCCATAGGCGACCAGCATCGATTTATGAGCCAGAATGTTAATCAACCGTGGACAACCACCGCTACTGCGCCAGATTTTATGCATCGCAGCCGACGAAAAAAGCCGTGGCCCATTGTACCCGGCCTTGCTCAGACGGTGCGTCAAATAACCATCGACTTCATCTAATGAGATCGGATCAAGGTAAAACGTAAAGGTAATCCGTTGCTGCAACTGGCGCAGGTTATGCTGAGTCAACCTTTTCTCAAATTCGGGCTGGGCAAAAAAGACCACCTGCAGTAATTTATTTTTTTCGGTCTCAAGGTTACTCAACAGGCGCAGCGCCTCAAGAGTCTGCTGCGGCATGGCCTGAGCTTCATCGAGTAAAATTACCGTCTGACCGCCAGCCGCATGGATTTCGACCAAACGCTCGAAGATCTGCTGCTGAATTTCAGTCAGAGTATGTCCATGTTTATCGGAAATCGACAACTCCCGGGCGATGTGCAGATAGAGTTCAGCCGAGGTCAACAGCGGATTAGGCAAGTAAACAGAGACCCAGTCTACGGGGAGCAACTCAAGCAGTTCACGACAGAGGAGAGTTTTGCCAGAGCCGACCTCAGCCACTACGGAGAGAAAGCCTTCACCACTCTTCAGGCCCATGAGCAGTTCATTCACCACGCACTGCTGCCTCGAGTGCCGGTAGAGAAACCCGGTATCCGGCGTCAGGGTGAACGGGAGCTCTTTCAGTCCGAAAAACGGCTCATACATCCGACATAAACCTCAACTCATCAGTATTCAGGGGGACGGCATCCATTCCCGATTAAATTCAGGACTCATGCCCTGAATCCGGTTGCGAGACTCACCGAGCAGGCGACTCCAATCTTCTGGACTGATCATGACCTGGGGTCGTAACAGGATGATCAGTTCACTCTTCTGCGCCACGCTTTTGGTGTGACGAAACAACCCCCCCACAAACGGTAAACTGCTGAGCAGTGGCACACCGGCTTCCTGTTTGACCTGATTATCCTTCATCAAACCGCCGATCATGACAATCTGGCCGCTCTCGGCGCGGATAACACTGTCAGTCTCGCGCACCGTACTTTTAGCCAGAGGCAGCGACATGTTCTGATCCCCACCACCTTGCGCGCCGGTAATACTGATGTGTTTAGTCTGATCAGTCACTTCGCTGACGGTCGGGTGGATATGCAAGATCACCCCTCCTTTGGCATCGATCTGCGGGGTGACATCGAGAGCTATCCCTGAGAAGAAAGGAGTCAGGGTAATATCAACCGAACTGTTGGTCGACGTGTTGCTCGTGGTGTTGGTAGTAATGTCAGTCAGAAAAAATTCGTCGCTTCCAACCTTGATGACCGCTTTCTGATTATTCACCGTACTGACCCGCGGACTGGAGAGAACCTGAACGTCCCCCTGCTTCTGCAGCAGCTCTATAAATGATTTGAAATTATTGAGGCTGAGAGCCATGCTGAAAACCCCGCCAAAGGCCGCGGTCCCAAGAGCATTGGGCAGGGTTCCGTCACGGCCGAGGTTCCCTAAGACACCCGCCGAAGGAGCCGCGCCATTATTGAAAATCGTCCCTCCGCCGGTCTGACCAATGGCTAAGTTACCGCCATCAGCCAGAGCCCCCCAGTTGATTCCAGACTGAAAACCATCATCAAGGGTCACTTCGATGATGCGCGCTTCGATGACTACCTGGCGCTGTAGATTCGTCTGAATGATTTTTAAGTAGGAGGCAACCGCCTGCAGCTCTTCGGGCATCGCCACCACCACCACTGCGCTGGCCTGCGGCTGAACCACAACCGTGCGCCCCTCAGCTGAACCTATAATACCGCGCAAGGCCGCACCAAGCTCCTGCCAAAAATTAGCGGTTGAAGTGGTCTCTATGCTGCTGCCGGCCGAGCTACTGTTTTTCTGGCTCTCATTCTTTTCATTCGACGACTTCGTCTGACTGACCTGACCAGAACTGACAAGAGTTTCTGATGTGCCCTTACGCACCATATTGATATAATCGACTGGGAAAGTTTGCGCCCGCAACCCGAGCGGCATCACCTGATAGATTGATCCCGTCTTGACATATGGATAGCCATAAACATGGGAAACGACTTGAAGCACTTCCTCCACGCTGGTATTTTTCAAGGTGATACTGATTTTCCCCGTTACGGCAGGATGCACAACCATATTGACGTTGGTCCCCTTGACCAGTCCCATAAAAAACTCGCGTGCATCGACCTGATCGGCGGTGATATCGAAGCGGGGCGCCGCAAGGGGTTCCAGATCAGTATCAGCGGCATTTGCACGCGGTAACAAGGCAGCGCTGATATCTGCTGGCGGCAGAGCCGGCTGCAGCACTTCAGGCTTAGGTGACACAAGCGCTGCGTCGATCGCCTTCAGCGGTTCATCTCCTCTGGGCTTGGGAGCGCAACTAACAAGTAAGAGCAACAGGATGAAGAAAATATTGAGGCCCAAGCATTTCATTGTTGTTCAGTCTCCCTCTTTGTGCACATCTTTTTTTGCGACTCCCGGTGCCATATGCAAAATAATTTTTTTCCCCTCGGCGGATCGCAAGACCACCTGTTCTTTCTCAATCCGCAAAAGCTTAACACCACGGTATCGATCTCCGCGCGACAGTGCGACCCCGTTAATGATCGCCACGCTACGCTGTTGCCCGACAAACACCGCCTGCAGCAGCCATGTTTTGGCTTTTCCCGTGTCACCACTCGTAACAGAAGGAGCAACCCGAGAACTGACAGGGGGCAACATGGGGTCGACCAGTTGCATCGTTTCGGCCCAGGCGCACGTAGCCGCAAGAGCTAGAAGGATCAAGAGCAGGCAGGTGGATTTCAGAAATTCAGACACCGATCCAGTTCTCCGTCAGGCTCAGGGTATGTAACTGAAGCTGGATATGCATCATTGGCAGCTTATCCTTTTCAATTGAAAGAATGTCCCAGTAGACTTTGTGCGGCATCCCTTCCAGCGCCTTGAGATATGAGAGCAGATCGAGATATCCTCCCTCGAGGTCAAGATGCAACGCATGACGATAGAGTCCCACGGATGAGGCTTTTTTATCCACTTGCGGCAGCACAGGCTCGGCTGGATAATTTTGCATACTGATCAGACGCAGACCCTTTTGTTGCCCGAGGATTTGCTGCAGCATTGCCGGCATCTCCCGTGGGGAGAGCAGATCGATCAGCCGATTCTTGAGCTGTTGATCCAGAGTTCCGATCGCAACCTGAAGCTGAGCCATCTGCTGACGTACCAGCTGATCCGGGTCGACGGTTGCCGTAGTCTTGGCCGCAGTCTGCTCGGCCTGCAGGACAACAATGTCGGTTTTTAACTTGTTGATCTCCGCCTGAACCTGCTTGCGTTGCTCGAGCCCGGGCGTCACAACAAACAGATCAAACAGAACCAGCAGTACCACAAGAATTACCAACAACAGCAATAACCGCTCACGCAAACTGCGACTGTTAAACCGGTTCAGATACAACTGGATTTGAGCGTGTCTAGTGACCATCGGACGCTCCAAACTCAGTCTCAAGTCTAAAATCAACTTGATGTAGGTTCTCCTTCAGGCGCGTCAGCTTCATACTGGCGAAAGACTGACCAATGAAGACCTGCTTCTCTCCCAAATAGCGAAGGTAGGCCGGGACCAGCTCCGCGCGGGTTGCACTGCCGGCGAGATTCACCTGCTTTTTCAGAGTATTCAGGGTTATTTGTGTTAGCCAGACCCCGTCAAAAGGATAACGGGCCAACCCTTCCAGCAGTGGCGAAAATCCATGCGCTGGCGCGGAATCAGTGTTGGCAAAATAATCGAGCAGGGGCTTGCGCCCGGCCAGTTCAAGACGTAACTGCGCAAGCTCGACTTCAAGCTGTGGATTTTTTGAGCGGGGGGGAGTGTTCGTTTTGAACATCTGAACTTCACTACTCAGTTTAGTATGTTGAGCTTTGAGTACGGCGAGTTCGGCGAATAGGTTTTTCTGTTGCCAACGCATCCCAACCAAAATGACCAGCATTGCCATAAGCGTTAGCCCAACGATAAAGACCATAGCCCCGGCTGACAGAGGAATTTTCTTGTCTCGCAAGCTATCTTGATAGAGATTGATTTCTTGCCTCATGCCCTACCTCCGGCACGCAGCGCAGCCCCCAGAGCGGGCAGGCAGGAATTGATGGTTTCCTCAGAAACATCAGTCGGCAGGTCAAGTATCTGATGGAAATCAGCCGGACACACCATGGATTGCAGATAGCGTGCAAGATATTCAAGCAACGGATCGCATGCAGGGCCGCACATGGCGACCAATATTTTGGGCACGGGTGGAAGGCGGAAATTACTTTCGCAGAAATCGAGGGAACGTTGAATTTCCAGGACAACGCCGTCTAGCAGTGTCTGTAGCCCTTCGGCCAGCAGACCGTCTTTGGCTGGAGTTTCGTGCTGTGCCAGTTGGGTCAAACCGATATTGATCACACGCGAGAAGAAGATGGTTTCACCGCGCATAATCACCAACAGGCAATTATCATCCCTGAACCAGAGTAAACCGAGCCCGTGGGGCTCATCTGGGAAGAGCGCCAGTAGATTACGCAGGGCTAACTCAGGGATATCGATGGCCGCCAACCGCAGGCCTATTAGCTTCAGGCTGGCAACGCGCTGTTGTAAAAGCCTGCGTGGGGCGGCGATAGCAAAGGTCTTTTTTTTGTTTTCAGCCCCGACAACCGGAACTTCAAACAAATCAACAATGGCTTCTTCAACCGGATAATCCAGCCGTTCACCCAGTTGCCAGCGTGCCGCCTCACGCCGTTCTTCCTCCTTCACCCCGCTGATATCGATCAGGGTTTGACTATAAGAAGAGATCGGCAAGACATCGACACAGACCATACGGCGCAAATGTTGGGTTCGCACATAGTCTGCAACGGCTGTGTCCGAGGCGAACAGTTCGCAACAGTGGACTTGCGGAAGGGCACCACCCCGCGCACTGTCCAGAATGACCAGCGCTCTCTCGCCTGAGGTCGAGAAAATACCGGCCACTCGTGCGCTATGAAACTTCCGCACTCCAAACAACAACTTCCTCCAGCCAGAATCAAAATAAAATTAAAATGTTAACTTAATTAAAAAATAATCTATTTTATTTCACCTTTTGAATCAATAAATAAATATAATTAGGGGGCTGAGCTGTTTTAAATCATTATCAAAAGAACCGGCCAGCACGCCGCAAAGAAAAACCACCCCAGAATAAAATCAAACCTCTACGTAGTGGTTCACACGTTAAAACGAAAATGCATGACATCACCGTCTACGACCGGATACTCCTTACCTTCAAGGCGCAACAGCCCCTTCTCTTTCGCACCCGCCTCACCTTTGCAGTTGATAAAATCCTCATAGGCAATGACCTCGGCACGAATAAAGCCTTTTTCAAAATCTGTATGAATGACACCTGCGGCTTCGGGTGCCTTGGCCCCATGGCGGACGGTCCAGGCGCGTACCTCTTTGACCCCGGCGGTAAAATAGGTTATCAGCCCCAGAAGACGATAACCCGCATGAATCATTCGGTCTAGCCCTGCCTCACTTAAGCCAAGCTCTGACAGAAACTCAGCCTTCTCTTCAGGATCGAGTTCTGCCACTTCGGCCTCAATCTTGCCGCAGATAGTAACCGCCTCCGCACCTTCTGCGGCAGCGTGAGCAGTGACAAGGTTGACAAAAGGGTGATCGCCTGCCAAATCATCTTCGGTCACATTGGCGACATACAGTACAGGTTTCGCGGTGATCAAATGCAAGCCACGCACGATCAGCCGTTCATTTTCGGTCAAATTAACCGACCGCGCAGGCAGACCTTCATTGAGCGCGATGCGTATTTTCTCCAGCACTTCGACCTCGGCCTGCATCTGCTTGTCACCGCTTTTGGCTAATTTGGCAGACCGCTGAGCCCTTTTTTCGACGGTATCAAGGTCGGCCAGATTAAGTTCAGTCTGGATGACTTCAATGTCACGTAACGGGTCGAGAGAGCCGTCAACATGCACGACATTGTCATCCTCAAAACAACGAACCACGTGCGCGATGGCATCGACCTGACGGATGTGCCCGAGAAACTGGTTGCCCAGCCCCTCGCCCTTACTGGCACCCTTGACCAGACCGGCAATGTCGACAAACTCCATCGTGGTCGGTAATACCCGCTGCGGCAGAACAATCGCGGCCAGGGCATCCATGCGTAGATCCGGGACCGCAACAACACCGACATTCGGTTCAATAGTACAGAACGGATAGTTAGCCGCTTCAGCTCCGGCAGAAGTAATCGCGTTGAAGATGGTTGACTTCCCGACGTTGGGCAGGCCAACGATTCCACATTTAAAACCCATGATTGTTCTCTCTTCTTAAATAGCGATAGCCGGGGCATGTAACCCCGGCTATCGAATGAGACTAAATTGTCGCTTGAGTTATCAGAGCGTCAGTAGCGGCGCAATAACCAGGGCAACAACACTCATCAGTTTGATGAGGATATTCATGGCCGGGCCCGAGGTGTCTTTGAAGGGGTCGCCGACGGTATCGCCGATAACGGCTGCGTCATGCGCGGAGCCACCCTTCTTCTCACCAGCGACCTTACCCTGCTCAATGTATTTTTTGGCATTGTCCCAGGCACCGCCGCCGTTGGACATCATCAGAGCCAGAAGGACCCCGGCAAGAGTCGCACCGGCCAGCATACCGCCGAGAGCCTCAGCACCAAGAATAAACCCGACCGCAACCGGCGCAACAACTGCGACGACACCAGGAAGAACCATCTCTCTCAAAGCTGCGGCGGCAGAGATATCAATACATTTCTGTGAATCGGGTTTAACGCCTTCTTTACCTTCGAGAAGACCTGGAATCTCGCGGAATTGACGACGGATCTCATCAACCATCTTGCCCGCCGCACGACCAACCGAGGTCATGGTCAAGGCGCCGATAAAGAACGGCAGTGCGCCGCCGATGAACAGGCCAATAACCACCTTGGGCTCAATCAGGTTAATCGACTTCAGGCCGACGGTTGTAGCAAAGGCGGAGAAGAGCGCAAGGGCAGTCAGTGCCGCAGAGCCGATCGCGAAACCCTTACCGATGGCAGCAGTAGTATTACCGATGGCGTCGAGGCCGTCAGTAATCTCACGCACTTCCTTACCAAGGCCTGCCATCTCCGAGATACCACCGGCATTGTCGGCAATCGGCCCGTAGGCATCGACGGTCATGGTAACGCCAACAGTCGCCAACATGCCGACAGCTGCGATGCCGATACCGTAGAGACCAGAGAAGTAGTTCGCGACATAAATGGAGATGCAGATAATCAGGACCGGAATCGCAGTCGATTCCAGACCGACGGCCAGACCGGTAATGATGTTGGTGGCCGCACCAGTTTTACTTGCCTCGGCGATCCGGATCACCGGGGCGTGGGCGGTATAATATTCAGTCACCTGACCGATGGCAATCCCCGCCAGGGTACCGGCCAGAATCGCCCAGAAAATCCCGGTAGAAAGACCATAGCCCTTGATAACGAAGAAGGCTGCGACCAGAAAGCCGCCAGCCGCAACAAAAGTGGTGTAATGCAGGGCCTTCGCCGGGTCCATTGACTTGAGAATCTTCATGGACCCGATGCCGATAAAGGAGAAGACCAAGCCAACCATCGCCAGGATCAGTGGTAAAACAAGCACATTGGTCTGAACCGTAGCACCAGTACCCAATTTGGCAAGCAGCTCGGGACCAGCGGCAGCGGCAATCGCCATGGTCGCGATAATCGAACCGACATAAGATTCGAAGATATCAGCGCCCATCCCGGCGGTATCACCAACACAGTCGCCGACGTTATCAGCAATAACCCCCGGGTTACGCGGGTCATCCTCAGGAATACCGGCCTCGACCTTACCCACCAGGTCGGCACCAACGTCAGCCGCTTTCGTATAGATGCCACCACCAACCCGCGCAAACAGAGCGATGGAGGAAGCGCCCATGGCGAACCCGTTGATATAGCGAACCGTGGTGATATCTCCGCCATAGAAATAGTAAGCCACTCCAATCCCGACCAGCCCGAGCGAGGCAACAGCGAGACCCATAACTGCACCACCGTTAAAGGAGATCTCAAGCGCCTTGGCCTGACCGCTGGCACGTGCCGCCTCGGTTGTCCGCACGTTGGCGCGGGTAGCAGCCTTCATCCCGATATAACCGCAGGTCATTGAACAAATAGCGCCACCCAGAAATGCGAGGGCGGTCTGAAAGTTCATCCCCATGGCGATCAGGCCGAAGACCAGCACGATAAATACGGCAAGGACACGGTACTCACGGTTTAAGAAGGCCATGGCACCCTTGTAGATATCCTCCGAAATTTCCAGCATGCGCGCATTGCCAACCGGCTGAGCCTTGACCAGTTTGTACAAGACAATCGCGATCGCAAAGCCAATAACTCCCAGAATAGGAGCAAACATGTACAATTCCATCTGTTCCGTGCCTCTCTTTTTAGGGTTTGATTTGTTCGAGCAGATCTGAACTATTGTAAAGATTCATGGCTGATTTAACGCCATTGCGAAATATCTCTTCTGTCGCATCCGCAACCTTCTGCAACAAGGCTGGTAGCACTGATCTTTCAGCGGTAGAGAAACGACCCAACACATGACCAGTCACATCACCGTGTTCTGGTCGACCAATACCGATTTTAACCCGGATAAAATCACCCCGCCCCAGTACACCGCAGATGCTGCGAATACCGTTATGGCCACCATGACCACCCTCGGGCCGAATCCGTAAGGCTCCAAAGGGCATGTCCAGATCGTCATGGGCGACAATCAAATCCCCCGGAGAGACTCCGAGGGATTGATAAGCAGCATTGACACTGGCACCACTGAGATTCATGAAGGTCTGAGGCAACAGAACAGTGGCTTCAACGCCAGCTACGCGTCCAACGCCATAGAGGCCCTGATAGCCCTTCTTCTTCAGGCTGATGCCAAACCGACCGGCAATCTCGGCTGCCAGCATAAAACCGACATTGTGCCGGGTCTGCTGATAATTTTCACCCGGATTGCCGAGCCCAACCAGTAGCTTCACAGCGACTCCGCTGTCATGCACTAAAGCAGGTTATTCCTCGTCACCCTCAGTCTCAACTTCTTCACCTTCAACCTCATCTACTGACAACTGAGGTGCTGAGATGGTAAGGACAGTGAAATTGACATCGTGTGGGATCTCAACACCTGCAGGCGCTATGACCTCTGCAATGTGAACGACATCACCAACCTCCAGCTTTGTCACATCGATTTCAATCGACTGCGGCACAGCATTCGGCAGACAAACCACTTCAATTTCGTGACGAAGCATCTGCAAGAGCCCACCAGTTTTTTGGCCAACAGACGTCCCGACAGTAACAACCGGCACCATGAAACTACCCTTATGGGACAGATCAATGGCATGGAAGTCGGCCGAAACCATGTTCCGGTGAATTGCATGAAGGTTGAGCTCTTTCAAAACAACAACCTGCCCGTCTACTGGCTTGGCACCCTTAAGCGTGAGCAGAGTATTCCACCCGCTCCCGGATGAAACCGCTTTTTCAAGAGCCCTGGGTTCGACGGCAATCTTGCACGATTCGATATTTTTACCATAAACAACCGCGGGAATTAATCCTTGAGCGCGTAACTTGCGTCCTACGCCTTTACCCGCTTTTTCACGCAAGGTCACATTTAGTTCTGCAATAGCCATCTATCAAATTCCTCCGTAAGCTTTCTTCGGTACGTCAATCTATCTATTTGGATTTCCAGACAGCAACCGCTCTAGACGAAGAGCGAACTGACCGATTCGTCATTATGGATCCTGCGGATCGCCTCTGCCAGCAGTTTGCTGACTGACAATGTCCGCAACTGAGCACAATCTTTAAATCTGGGTTGTACCGGGATCGTATTGGTAACCACCACTTCCTGCAACTTGCTTTCGGTGATACGTTCCAAAGCCGGGCCGGACAGGACCCCATGGGTCGCACAGGCTGAAACCGATATGGCACCTGAATTCAAAAGCGCATTTGCCGCAGTGCACAGGGTGCCAGCGGTATCGATCATATCATCAACAATGACACAGTTCTTGTTCTTGACATCACCGATAATATGCATGACTTCGGAGACATTGGGCCCGCTTCGTCTCTTATCGATGATGGCCAGACCGGCATCAAGCCTTTTGGCAAAGGCACGAGCCCGCTCAGTTCCCCCGGCATCAGGAGAGACAATAACCAGGTCTTTCAATTTTTTGTTACGAATCTCATCCAGCATGACCGGAGCAGCATATAAATGATCAACGGGGATATCAAAAAATCCCTGGATCTGTCCGGCGTGCAGATCGACGGTCAACAGACGGTCTACACCAGCAACCGAAATGAGATCAGCTACCAATTTGGCGGTAATGGGTGCACGGGGGGCGACCTTGCGATCTTGCCGGGCATACCCGAAGTAGGGGACAACCGCGTTAATCCGCGCCGCCGAAGCCCGCTTGAGCGCATCAACCATTACAAGCATTTCCATCAGGTGGTTATTGGTCGGTGCACAGGTGGATTGGACCAGAAAAACATCACGACCGCGAACGTTATCGCCGATCTCGACCTGAATTTCGCCGTCCGAAAAGGTATGAACCTTGGCGTGGCCGAGATTGACCGACAGGTGATCACAAATTTCCTGAGCCAAAGGCTGATTGGAGTTGCCAGTGAAAATTTTAATCATAACGGCTCTAACCTTTGTATACCCGGTATACCCCGAGTCGGATCACAGCAAAAAATGCCTGCCAGTCAGGAGCAGATAGCGGCTTCGATTTCCAGTTTTGAAAGATTTTTTCCTCTTCCGGCGGGGCGTTTTTACCTGTATCGGCTCAGACTGTCAAGTCCCGCGCGAGAGGATGAGCGACAAAAGCTCTCCACTTTGCACGGGACGAAACCGCGTCCTTAGCAGCCATCGCAGCCGCCGTATCAGCGAAAACCCCAAAAACACTGGCCCCGCTTCCGGACATCAGCGCCCCAAGCGCCCCTTCGTGCAGCAAAAACTCTTTCATTTCACGGATCTCTGGATGCGCCTCAGACGTCACGCGCTCAAGATCGTTGTGTAACGCGTTGACAAGGTCAGAGATTGTTGTGACCGAAAACCTCGGAAGGTTAGCTAGTTCGCCGCCTTTTGTCAACTGCAAACTTTGATAAACTCCGGCTGTCGAGACTGCAAATCCGGGGTTAAGCAGCAGATAGCAAACATCCGGTAAAAGGGGCAATGCAACCAGCTCTGTACCAGTTCCGGTTGCCCATGCCGGTCGGCCAAAGAGAAAAAAGGGGACATCGGCACCAAGTTCAGCGCCAAGCTCAAGCAAGCGCTCAGGCGCGACAGGCTGGCCGCACAGTTTATTCAGCCCGTAAAGAACCGCCGCCGCATCGGATGAGCCACCACCCAGCCCTGCCGCCACAGGAATGTGTTTATCAATTTTGATCGCAACCCGCCGCTGAAGTGAGGTTTCTGCCAAAAACAGTCGTACCGCTCGAGCAGCAATGTTCTCCTCCTTCCCCAGGTCAAGGCCATCACAAAGAACCTCTATGCCCTCACCGTCTTCGATCCCGAGTTCGAGTCGGTCATACAGACTAACCCTCTGCATCGCCATCGCCAGCTCATGATATCCATCAAGCCTGCGACCCAGGACATATAAACAAAGATTTATCTTGGCCGGAGCATTAATGACCAATGTATCCACGGGACAAACCTCCATTCGCCGGCGTTAACCTGAAGCATAAAATCCTGGGTGAAAAAGGAACAATCATCATCTTCCGGGCGCCCTGACCTGTCAACCTGATCCAGAAAAAAAACCACGAGTAAAGACAAATCGAGGCCGCTGAAATAACTGCGGACACGAACACCACCGGCAACATGCCCGGCATAACCTGGTTCTAGTTTCCTGAAATACGGCACCAGAAAAAGTGGCGCATATTCGCCACCCATGGCTGAACATAGCCACTTCAGAAGAGTTCAAATTTTTTTCCTGCCAAGAAAACTCAATCAAACGTCTCTACTTTATCTTGTATTATCAATCAGTTTGGCAATTAAAAAACAGCTTTCTATTAATGGCACCATCCTTGCCAATATCAGTTTGACAGAAAAAGTAAAATACCTTTTGAGAGAAGCCAAACAGCACACCAAAAGAAGTGATAATATTGACTAATGCCTTATGTAAAAGTTCTCCTGGCGCTGCTCTTTTTGTTTCAACTATCAGCGGTGGTGCATGCAGAACCGATCTTAATTAAATTCAGTCAGGGGGCAGACGCCAACCAACGCAAGGTCAAGGTTTGCAAGTATTTCAAACGCCTGGTTGAACAGCGAACGAATAACCGCATCGCCCTTGAGTTTGTTGCCGGCGGGAAGCACGGGGATGAGACAGAAAGCCTGCTGGGTCTTCAAAGCGGGACTCTACAGATGGCAGCACCCGGGATATCTGCTCTTTCCGGGTTTAAGCCGTCTTTGCAGGTTTTTTATTTACCGTTTTTATTTAAAAATAAAGCCCAGCGGTCTTTGAACATAGGCGACCAGGTCGTTACGAAACTACTGGCAGACTCGGGTAAAAGCGGACTGATTGTCCTGTCATTCTGGGATAATGGTCAGGAGCCTGACCAAGAGAAATCGGTTCCAGGTCCAGGTAGCCACGATTATCAGGGATATCTGGTTCTCGTAAACGCCGTCTTCTGGTCACGGCTACCTGATGATCTGCAGGTGATCATCCAAGGCGCAATCAAGGACGCAGCAGACTATGCCCGCGAGATGTCGAATCAAATCGACACCGATGTGCTGTCAAAGATGCAAGCGTCTGGCAAGGTCAGAATCGACAAGTTATTTCTTCAATGACTTAAGTTCAGGGAAAAATGAGGAAGGTTCGATGATTACCCTGAGTTCCGTCCCAACAACTGTTGCTGTTTGGGCAACAAGTACTTAACCATCAAACACAGGAGAAAAAAATGTCAAAAAGTAAGATGTTACTCGTAGGTCTGGTAGTGGCAGCGGCGCTGGTAGCTACTGCTTCCGTATCGATGGCTGAGCCCATCATGATCAAATTCTCACACGTTGTCGCCGAAAACACTCCAAAGGGCCAAATGGCCAATAAGTTCAAGCAGCTTGTTGACGAACGCCTTGCTGGCAAAGTTGTGGTTGAAGTCTTCCCCAACTCGCAGCTGTTCGGCGATAACAAAGTCCTTGAAGCTATGGCTCTAGGTGACGTTCAATTGGCCGCTCCTTCACTGTCCAAGTTTGAAAAGTACACCCCCGAACTTCAGATTTTCGACCTCCCCTTCCTGTTCAACAATATGGCCGCTGTAGAAAAATTTCAGCAGGGCCCAGTTGGCCAGGAGATGCTGACCTCAATGAAGAGCAAGGGTTACATCGGCCTCGGCTATCTGCATAACGGCATGAAAGAAATTTCTGCCAACAGCCCGCTGCGTGTCCCGGCGGATGCTGCCGGGAAAAAATTCCGCATCATGACCTCGGATGTGCTCGCAGCCCAGTATGAAGCCGTTGGCGCTATGCCGCTGAAGAAACCTTTCTCCGAGGTTTTCACTTTGCTTCAGACCAAAGCTATTGATGGTCAGGAGAACACCTGGTCAAATATCTATTCGAAAAAATTCTACGAAGTTCAGCCCTACATCACTGAAACCGATCATGGCGTGCTCGACTATCTGGTTGTCACTTCAGCTGACTTCTGGCTGGGTCTGCCCGCTGACATCCGCACCGAGTTGAAAAAAGCCCTTGATGAAGCAATCGCCTTCGGCAATGACGTCTCAGCCAAAAAAGCCATCAGTGACCGTCAGGCAATTATCGACTCCAAGCGTTCGGAAGTTATTACTTTGACTCCCGCCGAGCGTAAGCTGTGGGTTGAAGCTATGAAGCCGGTCTGGAAACAATTCGAAAACAAAATCGGCAAGGAAAGAATCGCAGCCGCAGTCGCTTCCAACAACTAATAGCACTCTATGTTTAAGTGTCACGGGCCCAGAACATGGGCCCGTGATAATTTATCAGGCAGTTTATTTACGTAAGGAAAGTTTATGTTCACCAGGATGATAAACAGTCTGGAGGAGACAATCATTGTTCTCCTGTTGGCGACTATGACCTTGCTGGTTTTCGTAGAGGTAGTGCTGCGGTTCTGGTTCGACATCGGTCTGATGTGGTCTCAGGAATTAACACTGCTCCTTTCGGCCTGGATGGTGCTGTTCGGAGCGTCTTACGGGATCAAGGTCGGCTCGCATATCGGTGTAGATGCCCTTGTCAAAATCCTCCCCCCCACTGCTCGTAAAATCGTCAGCACTGCGGCGGTGCTCGCATGCCTGTTCTATACGGCCCTGTTCTCATTCGGCGCCTGGGTCTATCTCAGTAAAATGCACAGCATAGGGATTGAACTAGAGGATTTGCCCATCCAGAAATGGGTTGCTCACAGCATTCTGTTGATCGGCATGCTGCTGATTGCCTTCCGCTTACTTGCACTCCTGTGGCGAATTTTCACCGGGGAAGCCGAAGGTTTCCAGCTTGCCGATGAAGCCAAGGATAGTATGCACCTGGCTGAAGAGACTAAAGCCGCTTCCCAGGGAGGTAACTCCGAATGACCACTGCCGCACTCTTTTTCATCTTGCTGCTCTGTCTGTTGACCGGCATGCCCATCGCCTTTGGCCTTGGACTTTCCAGTATCACTACGATTCTGCTCTTTTCACATGATTCGCTTGCGTCGATTGCACTCAAACTGCTGGCAGCAGAATCTGAACATTACACCCTGCTGGCGATCCCGTTTTTTATTCTGTCATCAACCTTTTTATCTACAGGCGGAGTCGCCACCCGCATCATCAATTTTGCCATCGACTGTGTTGGCTGGATTCGTGGTGGACTGGCGATGGCCTCAGTTCTTGCCTGCATGATTTTTGCGGCCGTATCCGGGTCTTCCCCCGCTACTGTTGCGGCCATTGGCTCCATCGTGATCGCCGGTATGGTCAAAGCCGGCTACCCCAAAGAAATGGCCGCCGGCGTCATCACCAATGCCGGAACCCTCGGCATCCTGATTCCGCCGTCGATTGTCATGCTGGTGTACGCGGCCGCCACCGAAGAATCAGCAGCCCGCCTCTTCATGGCCGGCTTCCTGCCCGGGGTCATGATGGGCACTATGCTGATGATTATCATTTACATCGTCGCCCGGGTCAAAGGTCTGCCCGCCCAGCCCTGGGTCGGGTTCAAGACTCTGGTCAAGTCCGGAATGAAAGCCAGTTGGGGCCTGATGCTCATCATCATCGTGCTCGGCTCCATCTACGGCGGAATCTGCAGCCCCACCGAAGCGGCAGCCATTTCCGCGGTTTATGCCTTTTTCATCGCTATCTTTGTTTACCGCGATATGGGCCCGATCAAAAATGCAAAATGGCAGGAAAACCCAGGCGATGGCCCTGCGAAAGTATTAGTCCGCAACCTGCTGCTTACAGCAAAAGCGATGCCCTTATCGCTGATTCACAAGGACACCAAAAAAGTTCTGCTGGATTCGGCGAAGGTCTCGATCATGCTGCTGTTTATCATCGGCAATGCCATGCTCTTTGCCCACGTGCTGACGACAGAACGCATACCCCACCACATCGCCGAAGCCATCGTCAGCTGGGGCCTGCCATCCTGGGGCTTCCTGGTTGTAGTCAACGTCCTGCTGCTGATTGCCGGTAACTTCATGGAGCCTTCGGCGATCATTCTGATCATGGCGCCGATCTTGTATCCCATTGCGGTCAAGCTTGGTATCAATCCGATCCACCTCGGCATCATCATGGTTGTCAACATGGAAATAGGAATGATCACACCGCCGGTAGGCCTGAACCTGTTTGTTACTGCAGGGATAACCGGAGAAAGCCTCATGTGGGTTTTAAAAGCAGCCCTCCCCTGGCTGATGATCCTGCTGATCTTCCTGATGCTGATCACTTATATTCCGTCGATATCGCTCTTCTTGCCGAATTATATTGATCACCTGAAGGGCTACTGACACTGGACCAACAAAGCTAAATATCCAAAGGGGAGGCACTTGCCTCCCCTTTGGATATGCTGGGTAGATAAACATGCATGAAGAAGGGCCATTAGAAGTACGGCTTGCTGCGCGACAGACTCCAACGGGTGGCGGATGATAGTATCGAGGATAAGCATCTGGGGCGGGTCTATGAGGAGGCCTACGTCGAACCTCTGGAAGCGGTTCTGATGGTTGAGGGCGTCGCAATCCCCCTGATCACGGGGATGACGGTAACGAGAGAAATCAAAGTTGGCCAAGGTCGCATCATTGAGTTTTTCATCTACCCGGTAATCAAATATCTGGATGGGGGGATCAGTGTGCGCTAGCCACTCAGCCATTAACAAAAAATCCCGTGAACAGCAAACTGCCCACAGGATTTTTCCATTTATAGCGGGGAAAACTTATTCCTCAATCAAGACCGCCGGGGCCTCAAGATAGCTTTTGACGGTGGCCAAGAACTCGGAGGCATCGGCACCATCAAGCACGCGGTGATCAGCGCCCAGGGTCATGCGCATGATCGGGGCAACCGCCGGTTCCCCCTGTTCGTCGACGATAATCTCCCCCTTGACTGTCCCGATCGACAAAACAGCAACCTGTGGCGGGGTAATCAGGGTAGCAAAAGATTCAACCCCGAGCATTCCCATGTTCGTCACGGTGAAGGTGGCAGCTGTACATTCAGTCTCATCGAGCGTCCCCTTGTGCGCTTTACCCGCGAGGCCACGTGCCTTCTTGCTGATCTGTTGCAAACCGAAATTTTCACACTTTTTAATGACCGGATAGTAGAGTCCGCAATCGGTCGCGACCGCAAACGCCAGGCCAATAGTCTCAAGTTCAACTCCCTGTTCGCCATCCCAGTAACTGTTGACCCAAGGGTGCTCCTTTAAGGCTAGAGCAACTGCCGAAAGAATAAAATCGTTGATCGTCAATCCCTGCGCCTCGCGCAGCAAAATCACATCGGTCATATCAACCGTCATCGTCACATGAAAATGGGGAATTGTGGTCCAGGCTTCTTCCATCTTCTTGGAGATTAAACGTCTGATCTTGATCGCCTTCCCCGTTTTTTCTGTACATTTTCCCTTTTGCTCAGACATCTGGTCTCCATGTAATTCGAAAAAATACCTAAATCTACTGAGCTTCTATAGGTTAATACCTATGAAAATCAGTCATATTGGTACAGGTGTCAACATATATTTCCAATGACGTTTTCAAGATCTGCCCCTGCTCGTGAATCTCGCGGCCAAAAAAAATCGGAAGCGCCTCAATAGTGACACTCCCGATTTTTTCAGGTATCGGTAAATCCAGCAAAGAACTTACAATTTATCCGCCTCGGCGGCCAGGTAAGAAGCAACTCCGGCGCCATTCGGTGTCATCCCCTTATCCCCCTTGTTCCATCCGGCGGGGCAGACTTCGCCATGTTTTTCGGTGAATTGCAAAGCATCAACCATCCGCAGCATTTCATCGATATTCCGGCCAAGGGGCAAATCGTTGACGACCTGATGACGGACCGTCCCTTTCTGATCAATCAGAAACGAACCACGAAAAGCAACCCCGGCAGCCTCAAATTCAACATCATAGGCCTTGCAGATCTCATGCTTGACGTCAGCGACCAGAGGATAGGCGACCGGACCTATGCCACCCTGATCAACCGGAGTATTACGCCATGCTGTATGGGTAAACTGAGAATCGATGGAGCAGCCAATCACCTGGACTCCGCGATTGGCAAATTCTTTTATACGATGACTGAAGGCGATCAGCTCGGTCGGACAGACAAAGGTAAAATCGAGGGGATAAAAGAAAAGGACCACATACTTCCCCTTGTAATCACTCAAGCTGAAATCGGGATTCAAAGTACCATCGGCCAGAACGGCCGTTGCTTTAAATTCAGGGGCTTGCTTTCCAACCAGAACGCTCATCAGTTTTCTCCTTCTTTTAATCGTAAATGACAGGTAATTGATTTTGATATCGGTGATCATTTTAACCAAGAAGGACTGACTGTCAAGGCAATTATGACCATTCTGGTTATTTTTTACGGCTTCGCGGATGAGCGGCGTCATAGATTGAGGTAAGGTGGCTGAGGCTGACCTGGGTGTACTTCTGGGTGGTCGAAAGTGAGACGTGGCCGAGCAGCTCCTGAATAGAGCGCAAATCCGCGCCTCCGTCGAGCAGATGGGTAGCGAACGAATGCCGCAGGGAATGCGGACTGGCGTCGGTCCGCAGGCCACTCAGAAGCAGATATTTCTTCATATGGCGCTGCACGCTCCGCGGGGTCAGACGCCCCCCCCGGGCGTTGAGAAAAAGAGGTTCATGTGCGGCAGGCTTGCCACGAGTGGCCAGATATTGTTGCAGTGATGTGCAGGAGATCTTCCCCAGCGGGACGAGACGCTCCTTGTTCCCTTTGCCGAGCACCCGCGCCAGCTGTTGAGCTAAATCGACCGATCCGACATCCAGCGCGGTTATCTCGCCGACACGCACGCCTGAGGAATAGAAAAACTCAAAGATGGCCTTGTCACGCAGGTCCAACGGGGTTTGCCCGGGGTGAGGATGGTCAAGAAAATGGGTCACTTCGTCAACCGACAGCACTTTGGGCAGGTAACTCTCGTGACGCGGGGTTGCAAGGGTTTCTGCAGGTGAGGCTGCGAGCAGGCCCTGCCGGACCAGATAGCGAAAAAAGGTTCTCAACGCGGAGAGTTTGCGCGCAATACTGGTACGACGATTCTTCCGATGCAGACCTGCCAGGTAGCGCCGCATCATCAAGGAATCGACCAGAGAGAGCATCTCAAGCTCATCATCCGATCGGTCTTCAGTGCTCAGGAATAGGTAAAACTGCAGGAGGTCGCGCTGATAGGCGTCGAGAGTCCGGGGAGAGAGATTTCGTTCAATCTCGAGGTGTCGGATAAAGTCTGCAAGAATCGGTTTCATCTCGCCGCCTCCAAAGACGCAGTATCAAAAATTGACCACTCTTAAACCGCGTGGCATACTTCGGCCAGAGTTCGTTCTGCCCAAAGATCGTCCATCATTGTGAAGAGATAGAGAACCCTGATGACCATTATTCTGATCCTGCTAAAAACGCTGTTGCTGGTGGAAACCCTTATTGTCGTGCTCAGTTATAGCATGTGCTGGTGTGAGTATGCCAACAGCAACCCGGAGTTGATGGCAGAGCGTTTTAAACCACGATCTCTTTGGCTCGCAGTTTCGCTGATCGCCGAAGAAATCTTTTTTAACATCCTGACTCTCCTGCTCCTCCCTTTCGGCCTGTGGGCTCCCAGAAAGCAACCTGGAATCGTTGGTGAGACCCCGATCCTGCTTCTCCATGGACTGTTTAATAATCGTGCGAGCTGGTTCTGGTTCAAATGGGCCCTGCGGCGCCGGGGCTTCAACAATCTGGTGACGATCAATCTGTCGTCCTACCATAATGAAGAGTCACTGACCGAGCAGGTCGCAAAACGGGTCGATGAACTGCGCTTCAGCCTTGACGTTGAAAAGGTTCATCTGGTTGGACATTCCATGGGCGGGATCATCGCACGCAACTATCTGCAACTGCGCGGCGGTGAGAACAAGGTCGATCGCTGCGTATTTCTGGGCACCCCGCACGCCGGCTCTAAATTGACTCCGTTCGCACTCTCGCCCCTCAGCAATTCCCTGGTGCCGAACTCGGATTTTCTAAAAAGACTCGCCGATAGCCCGATGCCCCCGAATACGCGACTGTTCAATGTCTACAGCAAAAAGGACAATATGGTCGTCCCGACCCACTCCGCCCATCTCGAAGGATTCGACAATATCGTCCTTGATCGCATTGGCCACACCGGCCTGCTTTACCGTCGCAAAGCCATCGATGCGGTCGCGACCGCTCTTGAAATCGCCAATGAAAAAAGTATCTGACCTCAAAGATCACTGTCACGTCAGTCTACAGTCGCTCGCAGATTACGCTCCGGATCAAACCCTCGCGGCGGTTGAACAGCTGTTGGAACCTCTCGGGGGGATGAGCAGGTTCGTCAGCCCGGGTCAGAAGGTACTGCTCAAACCCAACCTGCTGGCAGGTAAACCGGCACAAAAGGCCGTCACCACCCATCCGGAAATTGTCCGCGCCGTCGCGATACTGGCCCGAAAAGCCGGTGGCATCGTCTCGGTCGGCGATTCACCCGGCATTGGCAGCGCAGCCAGTGTCGCCCGCAAGTGTGGCATCATGGCCATCGTTAAAGAACTCGGTCTTCATTTCAGCCCTTTTGAGACTTCGGTTAAAATCCATCCTCAGGGGCGCGCCTTTCAAAAACTTGAGGTCGCAGGCGAGCTCCTTGAAGCTGATGTGGTGATCAACCTGCCGAAGCTTAAAACCCACCAGATGATGGGACTGACCTGCGCCGTCAAAAACATGTTCGGGGCGATGATCGGGTTGCGTAAACCGCGCCTGCACTTGCAGGCCGGCAGTGACAAGACGCTCTTTGCGCTGATGCTGCTGGAACTCTGTGAACAACTGAAACCGGCCTTGACAATTGTCGATGCCGTGGTCGGCATGGAGGGCGATGGCCCCGGCAGCGGAGACCCGGTACAGATCGGTGTCTTGTTGGCCGGCGACACCCCCCTCGCGGTCGATGCGGTGGCGGTGGAACTGGTCGGCCTCCAGCCGGGCCAGGTCTGGACACAGAAACTGGCCCTCGAAACCGGACGCCGGGGCGCGGCGCTGAAAGACGTTGAGATTGTCGGCGGTAGCCTGACCGAGCTCCGTATCACCGGATTCAAGGCCGCAAAAAATACCGATATCAACGGCCGCATGCCAGCCTTTATGCAGCGCCTGCTCAAGCAGGCCCTGACCGCACGCCCGGCCCCGAACCATCAACTCTGCACGCGCTGTGGTATTTGCGTTTCGCATTGCCCACCAGAAGCGATGGCCATTAAGGAACAGCTGCTGAGAATCAATTATAAAACCTGTATCCGCTGCTTCTGTTGTCAGGAACTTTGCCCGCAGGGTGCACTCTCGACCCGGCAGGGGTCATTGTTGAAACTGGCCCAGCTCATCAAGCGCTGAATAACAAGGAAGGGCTAAAGACTGACTCCGGGCCGCATGCGGTTGGCGGCCGCGACCAGTTCATAAAGTCGTGGCAGCGCCAGATGCCCGACCTTCCATGGTGAAAGAATATCGAGCCCCTGCTCTTCAGCATCACGCAGAGACTGGCGCAAACCGGCGAGCATGCCACCAGGGTGAAGCGGATAATGACGCCCATAATACTCAAGCAGGCGTCCGATAGTTTCTAGCTGGTCCTCATCCACCAGCTGTTCAACCCTGCTCAAATCGATATGCTGACGCCCATAATCGAGCAGCCCGTCAGCTCGCGTCACAATCTGAGGTTTCCCATCCGCGCGCCGCGCATCAAACCATTCTACAGGCAGCCAGCGGGGACGCCGCTGCCGTAACGCCGGGGATGAGGCGATTGGTAACGGACCTTCGCCGGCCAGGTCTGCCGCCCGACTGCTCACATCAAGCACCTGATAATTATCCAGCTGAAGCACCCGGTCAGCAACCGACAAATAATCGCCAGAGCCCCCCATTACGATAATGCTCGAGACCCCTGCCTCCTCATACAGCTCACGGACCCGCTGCAACAGTGGTGTGATCGGCT
The DNA here is from genome assembly GCF_000384395.1 of Geopsychrobacter electrodiphilus DSM 16401. Classification (NCBI taxonomy): domain Bacteria; kingdom Pseudomonadati; phylum Thermodesulfobacteriota; class Desulfuromonadia; order Desulfuromonadales; family Geopsychrobacteraceae; genus Geopsychrobacter; species Geopsychrobacter electrodiphilus. The sequence continues at coordinate 1,072,968 of NZ_ARWE01000001.1, read as the reverse complement.
CCTGCGCGTCACTGACCAGCTGCTGCATACGTTGATCCCGGATCATGAAGTTGGTCGCAGAGCTATCTTCGTCGATCAGTAGACAGGCGGCTTCGCATTCCAGCGCTTCGATAATATTCGCGGCTTGTGAGGTGCTGCCGCTGGCATTACCGGTTGAAAAGCAGTCGGTCGGGCGTGCGCCGGGGAGATGGTTAATAAAGGGGGTGATGTCGACCTGATGGATCGCACGATGATCCTCGGCGCGGATCTTGACCGCCGTCGGGGTCGTCACCACGAGTTCACGCCCATCTCCCGGGAGATGATTATAAACCCCGCGCTCCAGAGCCTGCAGCAGCGTTGACTTGCCGTGAAATCCACCGCCGACAATCAGGCTCACTCCCTGCGGAAGACACATCCCGCTGATCAAACCCCGATGTGGGAGAGTTACCTGGCAGCGCAGACTTTCAGGCGAACAGAAACGAATTCCTTCAGCCAGAGGACGGTCGTCGACTCCCGTAGCACGAGGCAGCAGGGAGCCATCGGCCACGAAGGCCACAGCGCCAGCCCCCACCAGCCAGTTTCTCAGAAACTGCTGATCCTCAACCTGCTCAACCTGCCTGAGCATCGGGGTAAGATCACGGCCGCAGTAGTTCAAGCCTTCGACCACCACCTGGGGTAATTCCTGAAAGAACATCTCGCGAGCATCTGGAATCCGGATGGAACGACCATCGGCTGGCAGAGCAAAAAGCAGACGCACCTCAATCCCTCCGTCTTCAATCAGCACCGCATTACGCCGCAACACCTGCTGGCCGCTGGTGGCGATACTGATCTGTCCGCTGTGTCCCGTGCCACGCGACCCTTTGACTCTTCGCTTTAAGGCTGAAGCAACGGCGCGCGCCAAAAAATCCTCGCTGGCCGTCTGGCGGATACGAGTATTCCACAGCTCGGGCGGCAGGCCATGCTGATCCGGGGTTAACCGAATGCTGATCCGGGAGGCCTGAGCGAAGGGGTCACCCTGGACATGTTCGACACGGAGATCAAAGGCCTCATAATGATAGAGCCCGGCCAACTGTTTATAGGCCTTATAACTCTCTCCTTCGATCCGATTCAAAATCCCTTTCAAACGCTCCATATAAATTCTCATTGCTAAGTGATCAATGTGTCGGCCCTCCTTCACTATTGTACCGCAACCAATCCCGGGAGCCGAACCTATACCCGGGCATAAAAAAACCGCCCCTTGCAGTACAGCAAAGGGCGGCTCTATTTTCTGTCAATTTTTATGGTGTTACAGGCCGAGATAGGCCTTCCTGACCGCATCATTTTCTAGCAGAGCCGCGGCCTTATCGACCAGAGTAATGCGACCGTTCTCCATAACGTAACCACGATGTGCGAGTTTGAGGGCCTGATTGGCATTTTGCTCGACCAGGAAGATGGTGGTGCCATTCTCCTCATTGATCTTCTTGATGATCTCGAAGATCTGGTGAATGATCAGCGGCGCCAGGCCGAGGGAAGGCTCATCCAGCAGCAGCAACCGCGGCCGTGCCATCAACGCACGCGAGATAGCCAGCATCTGCTGCTCTCCTCCCGACAGGGTTCCACCAAGCTGAGCCCGCCGATTTTCGAGAATCGGAAAGAGATCAAACACCATCTGCAGGTCGGTCTTGATGGCAGCCTTGTCATTGCGCAAGAAGGCACCCATTTCAAGGTTCTCAACCACCGTCATGTCAGGGAAGATCCGTCGCCCCTCCGGGACCTGACAGATCCCGAGCTTGACGATCTCCTCGGGCTTAAGGTGCTGGATACAACTGCCCTTAAACGCAATCTCTCCTTTACGCGGCGGGGTGATCCCGCAGATCGACATCAACGTCGTGGTTTTACCGGCGCCATTAGCACCAATAAGAGTGACAATCTCACCTTCAGCGACGTCGATAGTCACGTCCTTGAGTGCCTGGATGTTACCGTAATAGGTCTGGATATTCTGCAATCTAAGCATATTCATCTCTCTAAAACAGTAGATGGCTAAGCAAAAAATTCGCTGATCATGGCTGAATGTTTTTCAGATGCGATACCATGCACGGTCACCTGAAAACTCTGAAAAACATGATAACCCCGTTAGGCGGAGATCTTCGTAAGGCCATCAAGCCTCGGTTTCTTCTCCAAGATAGGCTTTAATGACCTTCGGGTCGTTCTTGATTTGATGGGGAGTGCCGGCCGCAATTTTCTTGCCGTACTCCATGACATGAATCGTATCCGAGATGTTCATGACCAGCTTCATGTCATGCTCAATCAGCAGAATAGCGATCTTCACCTCATCACGGATACGACAGATCAAAACATCAAGATCGTGCGTCTCCTGCGGATTCATCCCGGCCGCCGGCTCATCAAGCAACAGCAGAAAGGGATCCGTCGCCATGGCCCGCGCAATCTCAAGCCGCCGCATCGCACCGTAGGGGAGGTTCTTCGAATACTCATTGGCAAACTGTGCCAGATCGACTTTTTCAAGCAGATCGTAGGCGGACTCGACGATCTCCTGTTCCTCTTTGCGGACTGCGGCGCCACGCAGAATGGCTCCGACCAAACCGGTTTTGGTTCGGCAATGCCGACCGATCATGACATTTTCGAGCACCGTCATATCGGAGAAGAGCCGGATGTTCTGAAAGGTACGTGCCATCCCGAGGGCGGTCACGATGTTCGGCTTTTTTCCGTTAACGCGCCGCGTCGGTTGCCCTTTGGGATGAATCAGGATATCCCCCTGAGTCGGAGTATATATGCCGGTAACACAGTTGAAAAATGTAGTTTTCCCTGCGCCATTTGGACCGATCAGGGCCGCGATTTCGCCTTCAGAGACGCTCAGGTCTATCGAATCTACGGCGCGCAATCCACCGAAGTCCATGGACAGGCCCTTAACCTCGAGTAATACGTGCTTAGCAGTATCAGACATTTTCTGATTTTTCCTTCAATCCCTTGAATTCATATTTCTGACGGATATTACTGATGATTCCCTGTGGGCGGAAAATCATCATCAGCACCATGGCAGCTCCGAAAATAAGCATCCGATATTCGGAGAACGCGCGCAGATACTCGGGCAGCAGGATCAAAATCATTGCCCCGAGAATGACGCCAAGGATCGACCCCATTCCGCCAAGAACAACGATTGAGAGGATGATGGCCGATTCCATGAAAGTGAAACTGGCAGGGTTAATAAAGGTGGTCTTGGCCGCAAACAGAACCCCAACCATCCCCGCCCAGCAGGCACCAAGCGCGTAGGCCGACAGTTTGGTGCGCGCCATGTCAATCCCCATGGCGACGCAGGCGATCTCATCTTCTCGCAGGGCGATCCAGGCGCGGCCGATGCGTGAATTTTTCAGCCGGCCGGTCACAACAATAGTCAGGATCACCATCGCGATCATGATGTAGTAGATGTAAGTCGTTGAACCGGCAATATCCATCTGCATGCCGAACAGGCCCGGCCTTTCGATGTTGGCTATTCCGCTGGGGCCGAAAGAAAAATCGCTCCAGTTCTCAAGAACAATTTTAACGATCGATCCAAAACCCAGGGTAACGATAGCCAGATAGTCGCCGCGCAGTCGCAGGATCGGAAATCCGAGCACTACGCCGAACAGCCCGCCAAAAGCAGCACCCAGGGGCAGGCAGGTCCAGAAACCGAGTCCGAAGTGGTAATTGAGCAGGGCGTACGCGTATGCCCCCACAGCAAAAAAAGCGACATAGCCCAGATCGAGAAGACCTGCCAGACCAACCGTGATATTCAGGCCAAGCCCCAACACCACATAGATCAAAGCCGAGATCATGATCGTGCTCTGATAGGTATCGAAGACCCAGGGAAAGACCAGCACAAAGGCCAGAAAAGCCAGGATTGCCTTGGTCCTTATCTCCGGATTTTCCAGCAATACATGGATTTTCGATGGTTTATCCTGCCCATCCTGTCCACTCTGCGCCGCCATCTGGTTTGCTTCCTTGCGAGCCAGAGCATAGCGCCAGATAAAAGAAAGGATGAAAATACCGACGCCAACCCAGAGGATATTCATCCAACGCCACTGCACCGACTGCTCGGAAGTATTAACCTTGACGACCATCAGCGGAAAAGTCAGGAAGATAAACCAGAGCGATACGGCCAGAGATTGTTTAATGTTTTTCATCGATTATGCCTGTTGATAGCAAGGTTAACTGCCTAGACTTTTTGTTTGGTCGTTCGCCCCATGATACCGGACGGGCGCAGAATCAGGATCAGCACCAGTAGACCGAAGGCGAAAACATCCTCATAGTCACTCGAGATATAACCCGCAGCGAAACTCTCAGTCAGCCCCAGTACCAACCCACCGATGACCGCACCTGGAACTGAGCCAATCCCACCCAGTACTGCAGCGGTAAATGCTTTTACCCCGGCGATAAAACCGATATAAAAGTTAACCTGACCGATATAGGAAGCAACCAGTACCCCGCCGATAGCCGCCAGGGCCGACCCAATCACAAAGGTCATCGAGATCACCCGATCAACGTTAATCCCGACCAGGCGCGCCATACTCATGTCCTGCTGGGTAGCCCGCATCGCCTTGCCGATCTTGGTGTACCGGATCAAAAGGGTCAGAAGAATCATCGTCACCAGGGTTGTCACCAGAATAACGAGTTCGGGCGAACCGATAATATGAGCAATCGGTTCCATGAAGGCGAAATTGGGAATCAGCGACGGGAAAGGAAGAAAATCCGAGGTCTGAGCCAGGAGTACATAATTTTGTAAAAAAATCGACATACCGATGGCGCTGATGAGCGGTGCCAGACGCGGAGCGTTGCGTAACGGACGATAAGCGACCTTCTCCAGCGTGTAGCCATAAGCGCAAGAATAAACGATCGCCAACAAGCCGGCGATAATCAGGATCGAAACACCATGAAAACCATAGATCGTCAATACGCCGCAAACGATATAAGCAACGAAAGCACCAATCATGTAGATCTCGCCATGAGCGAAGTTGATCAACTGAATGATGCCGTAGACCATGGTGTAGCCCAGGGCGATCAGAGCATAGATGCTCCCCCGCGTCAGGCCGCCGAGAAAGAGTTCAATAAAATATTCCATGTAGGTCAAACCAATTGGCAAAGCAAAAGGGAACAGAAGCCAGTTTCGGCCTCAACAATCTTTATTTTTATCCCACGAAAACCAATGTCATATCCGGTGGCATGTCGTTGCCGCAGACACAGGTCAGGGGATCGGCCTCAACCGATCCCCTGACAGTGGACTCAACAGGATCAAGTCGACAATTCCGACATGATCTTATTTAATTTCGACAAACTTGCCTTTTTGGACCTGGTACACCGAAAAACCAACCCCTTCAGCATCACCTCTGGCATCAAACTTGATCCTGCCGACCGGCGTATCGACATACTCGGTCCGCAGAGCCTTGGTGACCGCAGCGTAGTCGGTAGAACCCGCTTTTTGAATCGCATTCAGCAGGGCTAGAGCAGCAGAGTACCCTTCCTGGAAGAAAGCGCCTGGATCTTCGCCGTAAGCAGCCTTGTACTCAGCGGTAGCGGCCGCGTTGAGCGGAATAGTTGACAGGTCGCGGGGACCGGTCATATACGCGCCATCGGCATCTTTGCCGGCCACCTTGACGAAACTGGCATCCTTGACACCGTCATCCGACAGGAAGGCAGTTTTCAGACGCTTGCGCTTCATCTGCGCAACCAGCTTCGACGCTTCGGGGTGATATCCACCGAAAATCAGCACATCCGCGTTTTCACGACGAACCTTCTGGATAATCGAGGAGTAATCCATGGCGCCCGGGGTGATCCCTTCGAACAACACAACCTTGACCTTGCCAGACTCATCGGCAAATTTCTTGGCAAATTCAGCGAACCCTTTGCCGTAGTCACCCTTGTCGTGCAGGATTGCAATCTTCTTGGCACCAAGCTTGTTGATGGCAAAATCAACCGCCAGCTTAGCCTGCATGTCGTCGGAAGCGATGGTCCGAAAGAAGTTGGGATAATCGCCAGACTGGGTCAGTCCAGGGTTAGTTGCCGATGGCGACATGACCGGAATCTTGGCGTCATTGTAGATACCAAGAGCAGCCTTGGTTGCTCCCGAACAGATATGCCCGAGGACGACATTAGCCCCTTCAGTGACCAGTTTGGTCGCGGTATTTGTGGCAATTTCAGGCTTGCACTGATCATCCTGAATCAACAGTTCAACCTGCTTGCCCAAGACACCACCAGCAGCATTGATTTTTTTGACGACCAGTTGAGCAGCCCTCATGGTTGGGATGCCATAGGGCGCCAGATCCCCGCTGTGAGGACCTGCGACACCGAGCTTGATGGTGTCTGCTGCCAGGACTGGACTCGCCAAACCCGCAACGGCCACGAGTGCGGCCATCAGTAAAGTGAAACGTTTCATCTAGGGATCCTCCGCTTAAAAGAGTTAAGTGAAATGAAAACAATGTTTGATTAAACCCGAATACTTTATAAATGAATCAAACAGTGCAGTCAAGAATAAATTCAGCCAATAAAACAGGTTAAACGTGACAATTAAAGAACGGCGTTTTATATTGAGAGGGAAACAATTTTCCCGTGTATTCGATGGAGTTCCAATCCTCACCATTTGCCCACAATTCAGTACAGCAACCTGCATCACAGGCAAAAGTTCCCAGAAAAGGACAACTAGAACTATACCTCAGAGAAGCGCATTCACACCACGCCGCATCTCATCAATCATCTCTCTTACCTTTGCCGGGGCGACGACGAGATTAGCGGCTCTGGTCAACTCAACAAAGAACTGGTCAAGTTCACCAATCGACATCAGGTTACTGACTTTTTTGAGCGCCTTTTCGACCTGCATCACTCCATATTGTCCGATATGACGCTCTGCAATGCCACGCATTAATTTAAAAAATCTTTGGTAGCGGTCATTAAGTTCACGCTCGCTCAACCTGCCTGTATGCACTTCGCGCTTTTTGCGTTCTATCAGCAAACGATTCCGCACTTTTTCCCACATCGGTCCCAGATCTGCAGAGGCCATTAAATCGGCCATCCGAATGCCATCGGCCGTCACAGTTGAGAGCAGATCGAGTTTGGCACCGGGATGGGCAGCAACAGAAACAGAGAGATCGGCCGTTGTTTCCAGCTCCATTGCCCCTTCATGCAAAAAACCGAGAGCGTGTCCCGCTTCATAAAAAACCAGTGCCACCGCCCGCTCACTATAGACGCGCAAACACCCACTTAAGCGGTCGCTGCGGATGCGGCCTAATAAATCTTGAATATTGATCAGTTTGAGGTCCTGCCCACGGTAAATATATTCACCGTGCAACAGGGCATGAATGCTCATGGCGACTTCTGAATTTAAACGATAAATGTTTAAAACAGCATTACCAAAGATAGACATTTCGAAGATGCGACTGATGGCGTCATACGCAATAATCCGTCCATCGGCGTCAACCTCCTGCATCAGAGCGCTAATGAGGTGGCCATTTTCAAAAATGATGATCCCGGTGCCGACTGGAGAATCAAAGCGCAAATACCCAGAGAATTGGCTTTCAACAAGTTTCTCCATCGCTTCGGGTAAATTCACTCGAGCCGGATTTACATTTTCTTTAACGGGACTCCCCTTGGGAAGCAAAATCATATGAACCCCTTCTTAATCCGGACAGCTGCTGCCAACTCGAGATTAAAGAATATCCCGTTGCACTGTCAATCACATCCATATTCCGGATTCACTCCAATAAAACGGCTAAAGGTCAGATTCCAACTCTGCCCTCACGCGTCTGCGCCAGTTCACGTACCGCACATACTGGTCAGCACTTAGGCATTGCGTCCCGCTGACCGCCGGATAAATCATAATTAATGCTGGCAACTGCTCGGCCAGGGTTCGACCCGTTGCGTGCAACACAAGCGTCTGCCATCCCGATTCCGGGGCAGGGGAAAACTGCTCAGACTCCAACACGGCGCCAGAAGATCGTGTTATCAGTAATTTGAGCTCCGGAGTCAATCCCACCCCTTCAATCCCCGTCCTCAGCACCAGCACTTGCTCCTCTGCCTTCAACCAGAATGGCTGCACCCGGCAGCCTGACAGCAAATCTTTCAGGCAGTCGGCGTGCAGCAACCAGCGCCGGCGCTGAGGGAGTGCCTCACAATAATGTGCAGCTTCTTGCAAGGCCAGCTTCTGGCATAGAGGACAGCTCAACTCAACCCGTTTTGCGCGATGTGGCAAAGCCGCATCCATTCGCAAGCGTTGCTGATGGCTGCGACTATTGGGTCCGTCCGCAAATTTTTGCAAGACAAACCCTGCCAGGTCCCGCAGCAAGTGATGTGCGGAGCTGCCGGGCAACCGGGTTAATATCGAGCCACCATACCCAGCTGTCGCCGTCGGCAACCGGTCGTCGCGTTCAAATTCCCCGTCCAGCACCTGACATCCCCGTTCGGCGGCTGCAAAACGCAACAAATCGAGTTGTTGTGGTCCTGGCGGCTGCGTATCAAGCAGCGCCGGGATGAGGCAGAGCATCTGATCGCCGCCACCTCCCATCTTCAACTCACGTCGAATCTCAGCTAAAGGCGCGAGGCCGGCCGCATTTTTGACCGGGGCCAAAACCAGATCCGCTGACTGTAAGGCTGCAGATGCAGCAACCTGCGTCAGGGGACCAGCATCAATGATCAAAATCCCAGGAAACCGGGTCGCCCGCAACGTACGGCGAAATGCACCGGGGGTCATATCCTGCAGCGCCCCGGCCGCCAGATATTCAATACCAAATTGCCCAAGCGTCAGTTGGGATTCAAGCCCCTTCCCGGAAAAGAAAGGGGTACAGTCTGAGGCGCGGTGTCCTTTGATTTCGAAGGTTTGCGCCAGATCCTGACCCGGATCGAAAGAGATAACCGCCACCGGCAGATCCTCTTCCAGCCCTCTGAGATAGACTGCCAGATTTTCAGCAAGGGTCGATTGCCCCACGCCCGCCGCCGCCGCCGCGAGGACCACAACAAATGGAGGGCTGACGTTCATACCTGCTCCTGCAACACTTCCCAGCGGGCATAAGTTAGTTCGAGGCGATCCTTCAGTTTTTGGTACTGCACACTGAGGTTACGCCATTTCTCCTGATCCTGATACAGCGCCGGATCAGCCATGCACTGTTCCAGACCAGTCAGTTCGCCCTCAAATTTTTCAATCTCGGCTTCGACCTGTGCCAGATCTTTTTCACGTTTCTGCTGCTGGCGCTGCAACTGTTTGCGATCGGCATGAACCAGCCGGCGCTCATCCTTTTCCCCGGGTTCGCCAACCTGTTCACTGGCAAGATGCTCAACACGTTGACTGCTATGGCTCAGGTCACCAACCTTCTGCTTGGCGCGCAGGAAGTCTTCATAGTTACCGAAATAAGATTCAACTTTTCCCGCCCCGACTTCAAGGACGCGGCTGGCCAACTGATCGACAAAATAACGGTCATGTGAGACAAAGATGATGGTCCCCTTATAGCCCTTGAGGGCATCGAGCAGGACCTGCTTCGACTGCAGATCGAGGTGATTGGTCGGTTCGTCGAGCAGCAATAGATTCGCTGGCCGCAACAGCAGCTTGGCCAGCGCCAGACGATTGCGCTCCCCGCCGGAGAGAACCTTGACCGGCTTTTCGACCTCATCACCAGAAAAGAGAAAGCTGCCGAGGATATTCCGCAGTTTCGGCACCATCGCGTAAGGCGAATCGGCTGAAATCTCGGCCAGCACGTTGCGCTCGCCATTCAGCTCGGCCGCCTGATCTTGGGCAAAATAGGCCTGGGTCATATTATGCCCGGCGATTCGCTCGCCACTCGAAGGAGCTTCCACCGCCGCCAGCAGACGCATCAGGGTCGACTTCCCTGCGCCGTTCGGGCCGACCAAGGCAATCCGCTCCCCCTGCTCTACCACCAGATCGATCGCGTCGAGCACCTGCAGATCACCGTAACGCTGGCTGGCCTTCTTCAACTCCAGCGCGATCCGTCCCCCCTTGGGCGGGGCCGGGAAGCTGAAGGCGATCCGTTTACGTTCCGGGGGAATATTGATCCGTTCAATCTTATCCAGCTGCTTGATCCGGCTCTGCACCAGTGATGCCTTGTTCGCCTGATAGCGGAAGCGGCTGATAAAGGCCTCGGTCCGCTCGATCTCTTCATCCTGTAGACGCTTGGCCTCGCGCAATGCCTTGACCCGCTCATCACGCGTGATCAGATATTTACTGTAGTTCCCGGGATATTCAGTCAGTTTACCGTTCCAGATTTCGACAATCCGGCTGACCACCTGATCGAGAAAGAAACGGTCGTGGGAAACCAGCACCACGGCATAGGGATAATTGCAGAGATAGGCTTCCAGCCAGTCACGCGCAGGAAGATCAAGATGGTTAGTCGGCTCATCGAGCAGCAGCAGAGTCGGGCGCTGCAGCAGCAGTTTGGCCAGCGCAATGCGCATCTGCCAGCCGCCGGAGAACTGTTCACAGGGTCGCTCGAAATCGGTCGGCGCAAATCCGAGACCACCCAGCACCTTGCCAATCTCGGCCTCCATAGTGTAACCGCCGCGATTTTCGAACAGGGTCTGCAACTCGGCGTAACGATCAAGATCGACAGGGCTATGCTCGCCGGCCAGAACAACTTCAAGTTGCTTCAGTTCGGCCTGGATCGCCAGCAGCTCTTCCAGGGCGCTGTGGACCTCGGCAAACAGGCTGCGCCCCTTGTGCTCAAGTCCATCCTGCGGCAGATAGCCGAAAGTCGTCCCCTTGGCCGACTGCACCTGGCCGCCATCGGTCTCGACCTTGCCGGCCAGAAGTTTGAGCAGGGTCGACTTGCCCGCGCCGTTTTCACCGCACAGACCGATTCGATCACCCGAACGGACATGCCAATCGATCGCGTTAAAAATATGTCGGTCGGCAAAAAATTTATTCACACCACGTAATTGCAACATGGCGCGTGTTATAGCATAAAGAGAGGGGGAGAAAAAGACAGGAGCTGAGGAAAGGTTCAAGAAAAAGCCCTCTGTCCGATCAGGGACAGAGGGCTTTGGACTTATTTGTTCTCGTAATGGAAATGGAAGGCGCGTTTCGTACCGTCAGCCAGTTTGGTTCCAACCTTGAGATGATACATCCCTTTCTGCTCTAGCTTGACACCGACACCGAACATCCCTTTGCTCTTCATCATCATCTGCGCTTCACCAACCTTCTCGTCGGGGGTTTCGATCTTGAGCGCGCAGCGACCTTCACTGAGCATTGCGCCCGTCTTTTCATCGGTGAACATGACCATCAGCATCTTGCCCATCTTGGGATCATCCATCAGGTGAGCGGCACCCTTGACACCATCGACCACCTCGTCCTGCAACATGATCACGCCCTCCATCGCCATGCTACCCTTGTCCATCTTCATATCCTTGTTGTCCATCGCCTTCATCGCCATGCCGGTGGCGGGAACCAGAACTACCATCAGGGCAAGAATTAATAACTTTTTCATGTTTTTCTCCTCAATGTTTTTGGGTATTGACTGAATATCAGTCAGCTGTTTGTTTGGCCTAAATCTGGGAATCTGTTGGATCATCTTCCCAGTCATATTTCTCCCTGCGTCGGATCGGTCGTTCAATAAAGGTTTCGGTCGCGCTGATATCTTCGGCAGATGTCGGGGTCAGATCTTTGATCAGTCCAATACCGCGCCAGAGAAAATAGATGACCGGGAAGACCGTCAACTCCATAAGCCCCGCGGTCACCACCCCGCCGATCATCGGCGCGGCGATCCGTTTCATGACATCGGCACCGGCACCGTGACTCCACATGATCGGCACCAGACCGGCGATGATCACCGAAAGCGTCATAATAATCGGTCGTATCCGGCTGACGGCGCCATGGTGGATCGCCTGCACCAAGTCACCTCGGGTTTTCATACGTCCCTTCTCTTCCCAGAGCTTATATGCCAGATCGAGATAGAGCAGCATGACCACCCCGGTTTCAGCCGCGATTCCGCCCAGGGCGATGACCCCGACCCAGACCGCAATCGAGCTGTTATAGCCCAAGAACCAAATAAACCAGAAGCAGCCGACCAGGGCCATCGGCACCGAAACAAAGACGATGGCGGTTTTAACCAGCGACTTGGTGCTCATGTAGAGGATGACAAAAATCACCAGGATGGTCAGCGGGATGACCATCTGCAGCCGCTGATTCGCTTCCTGCATATATTCGTACTGACCGCTCCAAACCAGGTTATAGCCGGGCGGGAGCTTAACCTTTTCGCTGACGGCCTGCTGGGCACTCTTGACAAAGCTGCCAATATCACTACCGGTCATATCGACATAGACCCAGGCCGTACGACGCGCGTTTTCGCTTTTGATGCCGGGTGGTCCTTTCTTGATGCTGACTTTGGCCACCTGGCTGATCGGGATTCGTGCACCCTGCGGAGTGGTAATCAGAATGCGCTTGAGGGCCTCGAGATTATTCCGATAGTCGCGATCATAGCGGATATTAACCGGGTAGCGTTCGAGGCCTTCGACCGTCTGGGTGACGTTCATGCCGCCGATGGCGGTCTGAATCACATCCTGAATAGCACCAACCGTCAGGCCGTAGCGCGCAGCTGCCTGACGATCGATCTCATAATCGAGGTAATTGCCCCCCACCACCCGCTCAGAAAAAGCCGACAGGGTGCCAGGGACATCGCGCATCGCCGCCTCAACTTCTTTACCAAGACGGCTGAGGGTCTCAAGGTTGTCCCCCATGATCTTGATGCCGACTGGGGTCTTGATGCCGGTCGCCAGCATATCGATGCGGGTTTTGATCGGCATGGTCCAGGCGTTGGTTACGCCAGGAAAGTGGATCGCCTTGTCGAGCTGCTGCTTCAACTGATTCACGCTGATCGTCGCCTCTTCGGGCCAGACCAGACGCAAGGGCTTCTTCAGCCAGTCGAGTCCCTCATCCCAACTCGTGTAGAAGCGCTCGCTCTTAACCTTGGGCCAGTCCGCCTCGGGCTTGAGCATGATGGTGGTCTCAAGCATCGACAGCGGCGCAGGATCGGTCGCGGTCTCGGCACGGCCCGCCTTACCGAAGACATGTTCCACTTCGGGGAAGCTGGCGATAATCCGGTCGGTCTGTTGCACAAGCTCGCGCGCCTTGGTGATGGAGATTCCCGGCAGGGTGGTCGGCATATAGAGCAGATCCCCCTCGTAGAGCGGCGGCATGAATTCCGAGCCGATCTGCTTCAGCGGCAGGATGATCGAGATGGTCACCAGCAGCGCCACCAGCAACACCATCTTGCGCCACCTGAGCACAAAATCGACGACCGGATGGTAGCTGCGAATCAAGAAGCGGTTGATCGGATTGGCGGTTTCCGAGGGGATCTTGCCGCGGATAAACCAGCCCATCAGCACCGGCACCAGGGTCACCGAAAGAAAAGCGGCCGCCCCCATGGAATAGGTCTTGGTGAACGCCAGCGGCTTAAACAGCCGCCCGGACTGTCCGGTCAGGGTAAAGACCGGCACGAAGGAGACGGTGATGATCAACAGCGAGTAGAAGAGCGAAGGACCGACCTCTTTGGCCGCCTTCAGGATGACATCCCAGTGCGCTTCATCCGGTTTTTTATGTTCAAGATGTTTATGCGCGTTTTCGATCATGACGATCGCGGCGTCGATCATCGCCCCGATGGCGATGGCGATGCCGCCGAGACTCATGATATTGGCGTTGATCCCCTGGGCGTGCATGATGATAAAGGCGATAAGAATCGCCACCGGCAGGGTGAAGATCGCCACCAGTGCGCTGCGCAGATGGAAGAGAAAGAGCGCCACGACGAGGGCCACGACGATACTCTCTTCGATCAACTTGCCTTTCAGGGTTTCGACCGCGCGTTCAATCAAGCCGCTGCGATCGTAAACTGCCTTGATCGTCACCCCGTCCGGCAGTCCGGCCTGCAGTTGTTTGAGCTTTTTCTTGACGTTTTCGATCGTCTTCAGCGCATTTTCGCCGTAGCGCATAATAACAACGCCGCCGACCGCTTCGCCCTTGCCATCCAGTTCAGCCAGGCCACGGCGCAACTCCGGCCCAATCTCGACCCGGGCAATATCCCTGACCAGAATCGGGGTGCCGCGCTTATCGGTGCTCACCACCACCTGCTCCAGATCAGCAACCGACTTTATGTAACCCAGACCGCGGACCATGAATTCGGTCTCGCCCATCTCGACCAGCCTTCCACCGACGTCATTATTGCTGCGCTTAATCGCCATGCGCAGCTGAGCGAGTGAGATACCGTAGGCCGCAAGGCGGTTCGGATCGACTTTGACCTGATACTGTTTGACATAGCCGCCGATGCTGGCGACCTCGGAAACCCCGTCTACGGCGGTCAACTCATAACGCAGATACCAATCCTGAATCGAGCGCAGCTGCTGCAGATCGTGATTTTTGCTCTCGAGCACATACTCATAGACCCAGCCGACTCCGGTGGCATCGGCGCCGAGAGCGGGCGTGACCCCGGCCGGCAGCTTGCCTGCGGCATAGTTCAGGTACTCGAGCACCCGTGAACGCGCCCAGTACATGTCGGTGCCGTCTTCAAAAATAATATAGACGAAAGACAGACCGAAGAAGGAGTAGCCGCGCACCGTCTTGGCATAGGGGACGGCCAACATCTGGGTGGTCAACGGGTAGGTGATCTGGTCTTCGACCACCTGGGGGGCCTGCCCCGGATACTTGGTAAAGACAATCACCTGAACATCCGACAGATCGGGAATCGCATCGAGGGAGGTCTTGGACACCGCATAAAGCCCACCGATGATCAGAAAGACGGTGGCCAGTACGACCATAAATTTGTTGCGAATCGAGAGGGTAATGATCTTTTCAAGCATGGCGATTTCCTTAGCTCAGCACAGTCGAATCAGAAGAGGTCATCGAGTTTCTTTTTGGAGGAAGCTTTTTCATCGCCAAACAGATCGGCAGCGGCTCCAGCATCGGCGGAGGGCTCTTTTTTCGGCTCCAGCATTTTATTAACCGCCTCGCGCAGCTGACTTTCCGAATCAAACAGGAACTGAGCCGAGGTCACCACCGTTTCACCGGGAGCGACACCGCTCACAATTTCAATCATGCCCGCGTCGCCCTGAACCCCGGTCTTGACCATGCGCGGTTCAAACTTCCCGCCGCCCAAAGCAACAAAGACCCGCTGTTTGTCGCCCGAATTCAGAACCGCTTCGGCCGGTATCATCAGCACATGCGTGCGCGGTTCGGCCTGAATCTCGACGTTGACATACATATCGGGGCGCAGGCTGCGGTCGGTGTTGGAAAACTCCAACCGCGCCTTGACCGTACGGGTCTTGGCATCGACATAGGGGTAGAGGTAACTCACTTTGGCGCTGCGTGGTTTCTCATTGGCATAGGGGAGGGTCACACTGGCCTGCTGTCCGACCTTGACGAAGGGCAGTTCGTTTTCGTAGAGATCAGCGTAAACCCAGACCCGCGAGAGGTCGGAGATCTGAAACAATGGCGCACCGGGCTGGATATGCATCCCCTCGGTGACCATTTTCATCGACACGATCCCGGAGTGAGGCGCTTCAAGAGTCAGACGTTTCTGCACCTGACCACTTTTTTCGATCTGAGCGATCTGTGCACTTGAAATATCCCACAGGCTCAAACGACTCCGCGAGGCTTCAAGCAGCCGTTTTGCCCCCTCGACGATCTCGGGGAAACTGCTTTTTGAGAGACCAGCAAGGTTCTGCTTCGCCAGAATCAACTCCTGCTGGGCGGTTACCAGTTCGGGGCTATAGATCTCTAACAGCGGCTGCCCTTGCTTGACCTTCTGGCCCTTCTCGTTGACATAGAGTTTCTCGACCCAGCCTGAGATTCTGGCGTTAACGGAGTACTGCCTCGGTTCTTCGTAAGCGATCAGACCGACGGTGCGGATCCGTTTAAAGATATCCCCTACGACCACCGGTGCCGTACGGACCCCCATATTCTGGGCGGTCACAGGATCGATACTGAGGGTTGAGCCGCTTTGCGCATCGTCTTCGTAAACCGGGACCAGATCCATCCCCATCGGCGATTTTCCCGGGGCGTTACGGATATAGGTCGGATCCATCGGCGCCTTCCAGTATTTGACTTTCCTCTCGGCAGCGGCAGCACGTCTAATGATACTAAAATCGACCGTCTGAGGTGCGAGCATCGAGGCCGTCATCCAGTAAAGTCCTGCCAACAGAAGCACAGCCAGGGGCATGAATAATAATGAGAGAGTAAGCTTACGCATGAGGAGCGTCCTTATCGGTCGAGAGAGGGGGAGATAGATTGAGCGATATCGTCCAGGCCGGTGGTTGCGAGCAACCGTGCGGCACTGCGCTGAACGTCGGATTCGGCACGCGCCAGATCGATACGAAAACGGTAAACCGTCATTAGCGAATCAGTCAGGGTCAAGAAATCGACCTTGTCCACCTGATAGGCCGACAAGGTCGCCTTGTAGGTTTGCTCAGCTTGGGGAATGATGCCGCCACGGTAGAGCTTAACCAGCTGCTGAGCCTGCTGCAGATCTGTCAGACCGTTATGTAATGCCAGATCGACTTGACGGGTAAACTCGTTACGCTGCTGGTGAGCCATCCGCAGACTCGCATCGGCTTCCCGCACTGCAGCCCGCCGTTTGGCGTTGGGGAAAGGGAGGTTCAGGCTGACTCCGCCACTGACAAAATCGGTGCCCTTGTCGGGGAGATCATCGGCACGAAAGCGGTAACCTGCCCAGACCGTAAAGTCGGGACGATAATCGAGCTTGGCCAGCTTGCCCTTCTGTTCAGATTGGCCTATCAATGCGTCAAAAGCACCGAACATCGGGCGATTTTGACGTGCCAGTTTACGTAAGTTTTCGAGGCTCGGGGTGTACGAAACCTCAACGGGTTCGTCGATATCAGCAAGGGACTGTTCCGTTGGCCGTCCGACCAGACTGTTAATCCGCGCCTTGCTGTTTTCAGCATCCTGCTGCAGGCCAAGCAGACGATCAAGGAGTCGCGAACGCTCAACCTGAGCCTTCAGAACATTCTGCTGCAAACCCTTGCCGACCTGATAACGCGCTTCGGTCAGCCGGATAAAGTCATCCATCAGCTTCATATTGGTTTGTATCAGGCCAATTGCCTGACGTTGAAAGCTCAATTTGAACCAGGTGTCT
This sequence comes from Geopsychrobacter electrodiphilus DSM 16401, assembly GCF_000384395.1. Taxonomy (NCBI): domain Bacteria; kingdom Pseudomonadati; phylum Thermodesulfobacteriota; class Desulfuromonadia; order Desulfuromonadales; family Geopsychrobacteraceae; genus Geopsychrobacter; species Geopsychrobacter electrodiphilus. The sequence continues at coordinate 1,055,887 of NZ_ARWE01000001.1, read as the reverse complement.
CGAATCTGCTGGCGAACCTGCAACACCAGATCTTCATATTTTGCTTTTGCCCAGAGTTCGTGCTGATGGGCAAGCTCTTTCTTGGTGGCAAGTTTTCCGGGGAAGGGAAACATCTGCGACAACTTGAAGTCATTACCGGTCATCGCCGTTTTATCGTTACGCAACGTATCTATTGGGTAATTCATCAGGCTGATCGACAGCATCGGATCTGGCAGAGCTGAAACCTGATCAATCTGGGAGGCCGCCACATCCAGAGCCTCACGTGCTGACTGCAATGCCGGATTATGGATTTCAGCTTCTGCAAGAAGGGAAGAAAGCAGCTCAGAATCCACCGGCATACCAGCAAACACCGGCAGGGCAATAGACAGGCTGCACAAAAGAACGATCAATGATAACAACAACTTCATGGCGCAAAACTCCATAATCGGGTTAATAGCATCCTGTCACTTGTATCAAAACTCATACCAAGCATATTTGTTCTTATATTCCAATCGCTTAGCATAAAAAATAAAGATATGTTAATCGTCTCATGTAGAATATGATACATCAAAATGTCGAATATTCCACACTATCTCGCTTGTGAAATAGCCTAAGTCATTTCAATCCCTTTTTAGAGGTCGGTTCGCAACGCAACGCCCCCGCAAAGGCAAAGGGCCACCTGATGTTTTGTGTAGCTTTCTTATAACTTTCTGTTATAGTCGCCACTTACGCGACACGAGTTTTACCGGATCGACCTCCGCTGTCCCCAGGCGTTGAGGTTGCCGGTTACCGCCCCATTTCGGGGCCCTCTCCCGGTCAAGGGAGACACCACATTTAGACCTCGCAACATGCACGGCGGACCCCGTATGAACTTACGGTGTGGTCCTTGCGTGGATTGCAGGTCTGGTACTGGGGGTACCAAGAGAGGTTTATATCATGAGCAAGAAGATGCTGATCAACGCATCGCACCCGGAAGAAAACCGGGTTGCGATTGTGGTCGACGGAATTCTCAGCGAGCTCGATATCGAGATCGCTGGCCAGCTGCAAACTAAAGGAAACATCTACAAGGCGGTTGTCGTCCGGGTTGAGCCTGGCCTGCAGGCCGCCTTTGTCGATTATGGCGCCGAAAAACACGGTTTTCTGCAAACAGGTGAAATTCACCCTGATCTTCACCCCGCCCGCAAATCCGACTCCAAAGAATACCCGCGCATCAGCGAGATACTCCATCGCGGCCAGGAAATTCTGGTCCAGGTGGTCAAGGGTGAGCGCGGTACCAAAGGTGCGGCCCTCACCACCTTCCTCTCGCTCCCCGGACGCTACATGGTGCTCATGCCCGACAGCAGCACCAAAGGGGTCTCACGCAAAATCGAGGATGAAAAGGAACGCAAAACCCTCAAAAAGACCATGGCGCAACTTAACCTGCCTGACGAAATGGGCTACATCGTACGTACCGCAGGCATAGGCAAGGAAGAGGTCGAGCTGAAACGCGACTTCAACTACCTGGTAAGTCTCTACAAAGGGATCCTCGCGCGCAAGGAGAAGGCCAAGGCCCCGGCCCAGCTCTATCAGGAATCGGATATCGTTATCCGCAGTATCCGGGATTATTTCTCGACCGATATGGATGAGGTGATGATCGATGACTCTCAGGTCTACCAGCAGGCCCGGGATTTCTTCTCCCTTGTGATGCCGGATCAACTGAACCTGGTGAAGCAGCATCGCGAAAAACGTCCGCTCTTCTCACGTTACCAGATTGAGGAACAGATCGAATCCTTGGCCCGCAATCAGGTTTCACTCCCCTCAGGGGGGTCGATCGTAATCGACCAGACCGAAGCCCTGGTCGCGATCGACGTCAACTCCGGCCGCATGGGCGGAGAAAAAGGGATCGAAGCAACAGCAGCACGCTCCAACATCGAAGCCGCAGCCGAAATCGGCCGTCAGTTACGACTGCGCGACCTGGGTGGTTTGATCGTCATCGATTTTATCGACATGCGTGATCGCAAAAAAGTGCGCGAGGTTGAACAAACCTTAAAAGAGAGCGTCAAAGACGACAAGGCCCGCATCACCCTCGGTAAAATCAGTCAGTTCGGCCTGCTCGAACTCTCGCGTCAGCGGATCCGCCCGACCCTGTCGGTTGGCGCCTATCTGGACTGTCCCCATTGCCACGGCAAGGGCCGAGTCAAATCTCCCGAGGCTCAGGCGGTTGCTCTGTTGCGCCAGTTGCATGCTGCAGTATCAAAAGGACAGATCGGAACAATCAAGGCCACTATCCCCCTTGATGTCGCCAACTACCTGCACAACGAACGGCGCCAGGCCCTGACGGATCTGGAAAAACGCTTCGACCTGAAGATTCAGATTTTGGCAAGTCTCGACGCAATACCAGAGCAGGTGGAACTTGAACTGTTGAAGCGGGAAAAAGCACAGTTCGATGATGATGAGCAGGCGCCCGTCTCTCACTCCGAGGGGATTGAAAAAGCCCTTGCCGCAGCGAATACCCCCGAAAAGGAAGAGCCCTCTGCCCCTCCTGAAATTGCAGCGGATGTAACTGTAGCAGAAGCCACTCCCGAAATTGAAACTGCGGGAGAGAGTCCCACAGGCAAACGCCGGCGGCGGAGAAGGCGGAAACGGCGGAGCGGAGGAGCCGATCCTGCACCGGCAGATCAGCAGACCGAAGAGACAACAACCCGGCCAGACCAGGATGAAACAACGACGCCAGTCATCATCTCAGAGGCAGCTCCAGTCCCTGTAGACGAATCCAGGCCGAAGCGCCGAGGCCGCAAACCCGCAGCCCGAAAAGTTGAAGATGACCTTAAAGTAGTTGCTACCGAAACCGCCGCACCAATCGAACAGGAGGCGACTGTCGCCCCTGTGATAGTAACCCCTCCGCTGGAAGAGAAACCGAAGCGCCGACGTAGATCCGGGGCCAAAAACGAGCCGGCTGCCATTCCAGCAGAAGCGCCTGTAAGCCCCGAAACGGTTACTTCCACCCCCCTGACCGAAACAGCGGCAGCAGCTGTAGCACCTCCGGCCAAAGGTCGCACACGCAGGCCCGCAGCAAAAAAGAGGGCGGCTGCGGCGCCTGTAGTTTCTGTCGATGCCGAAACTCCGACTCCAGAGAAACCGAAACGCACTGGGCGTAGACCAGCGGCTAAAAAGTCCGACGGCGTGTCAACAGTGATTCCGGATAAAACTCCGCTTCCAGCTGAAGAGAAGCCCAAGCCTCGCAGACGCAAAACAGCACCCAAAAAAGCCGAAGAAACCGTCAGTAGCGCAGCGCAAGAAGGGGCATCGTTGGTCGAAGTGAAACCAAGGCGCCGCACCGCTAAACCGGTGGTCAAAAAAGTTATTGAATAAGATTTACGTTTTTTTGCAGCCAGACAAAAAAAGGGCGACCATTCTTCAATGGCCGCCTTTTTTTCTTATCACCTGCTCAAAACCTGAGACCGATCCTGGCGAGAAAATCGACTAACTCTGCGGGGAGGGGGGCAGTTACCCTGATCGGGTCCCCGCCGAAAGGGCTATGAAATGAGAGTTGATGGCTGTGCAGAAATACGCGCGGCAGTTCAGCGGGACAGGGGCCATGATAGCGGCGATCGCCGTACAGCGGGCAGCCCTGCTGGGCCATTTGTTGGCGAATCTGGTGCTGACGGCCGCTCTGGAGTTCAATCTGCAACAGGCTGGCGGTTGGATTTGAGGTGAGGGTTTTAACCAGGCACCCCGCCTCTTTGAGCTTTCCCTTGGCATGGACTTCCGAGACCAGCTCCTCCGGGCCGCGATAACAACCGGCGACCAGCGCGAGATAAGTCTTTTTCAATTCATGCGCCATCAGAACCTTTCCCAGCTCTCCAAGCGCCTTGCGCCCCTTGCCGAACAGGCAGGCCCCCGAGGTTTCAAGGTCGAGTCGCTGAACCGGGGAGATGCGATACTTCTTATCCCCCTTATCAATCTGTTGCTGCAGCAAAGCGGTCAGGTTGGATGTCTCATGTCCCACCGAAGAGTGAACGGCCAGTCCCGCCGGTTTATCAGCAATCAGCAGCATACTGTTTTCATAAAGAATCACAGCAGGTGCCGGACGCTGACGAGAGAGATTGATCAATTCGCTGAGTCGTGCACTATCGGGCAAACAGATGCTGTCCTCGATACAAAGCAGCGTGTCGGTCATCAACGCCTTACCCGAGCGCAGAACCTTGCCCTTTTTAAACAACTGATTTACATAGGCCGCGGGTGCTGCACAGATTTCACCTTGTAGAAACTGGGCAGCGGTCAGGCCAGCGTATTTCATACCAACCTTCAATTCAATTGCCATCGGATTTAGCTCCAGAGTCATTGTTCTTCAAAAAGAGCACCAGGGCTCCTTCACCGCCATACTGGCGAGGTGCTCGGCACCATTCAGCTACCCAGCGTTTGCCCGTATCACAAAGATACCGTTCAGCCTCGTCGCGCAATACCGTCTGACCTTCTGCCGAATGGAGTCCCCGCCCGGTGACAACAATAAGCGTCTGCCACTGCTGGTAGAGGGCATTCTGCAAAAAAAATTCGATTTTTTCGGCAACCTGCTGCCGCTGCAGTCCGTGCAGATCAAGACTGGCATCCGGGGTTAATCGCCCCTGCTTTAGCTGCTTTAGACGTCTCGGGACCGCCGGTTTAATCGCGCTGGGCGGTTGATCTTCAAAACACACATCGAGGGGCCCAAGCGCGGCAAGAAAGTACTCTTCTTCGCTCTGAGGCGGTTCTGAAACCTGGGTTCGGATCTGCTCAACGCTGGCCGGGTCGCTGACGATTTTGTGCCCTTTTGCCAATGGGTCGACCCCCAGAAATTTCATCTCTTCAAAGAAAGAACGTTCAATTTCGGGATCTGGAGGTACAGACGGTTCAGGCTCCGCCGGCGCGGAAGGCTTAACGGGCGCGGGAGCGGAAACAGCAAACCCCTTCAACTGTTTGAAGGGGTTTGAGTCAAAACTGATAGTCTTGCGATTGGAAGAAGATTTTTTTTTAGTCATCCGTCACTCTCAGCGCCGCACCATCTTACGCCGACCGGTCATCGCCTTGGTCTGTTGCTTGATAATCGCGCCGGGCTTTTCAAGATGAAACTGATACCACATATCGCCGAAGGCCCTCATTTTCATTTTCTTTCCCTCTTTCAGCAGCTCAAGATTTTCACTGAGCGCCTCGTCGCCTGGATTTTTTTTAAGCCCTTTTTCAATCACGGCAATCGCCTTGCCATGTTCATCACTTTTCTCCAGGCAATAGGCATAAATCGCCCAACCAAGAGGTTCCTTTTTGGTGCCGGAGGTCGCCTTTTCAAAGGCCTCAATCATTTTCTGCTGCTTGTTTTTCTTCATATAGCTGATGCCGAGCATGCACATGGCTACCCAGTGCCGAACGAAGGCCTGCTCAAGGTAAGGCAGGGCTTCTTGAAAGTCCCGTTTCAGATAGAGGATGCTGCCGATCTGGGCATTAACCTGTTGCTTGATATAGAGCTGCCATGGAGCAAATTTAAAAGCGCTCTTCATGACGTGAATCGCGCGATCGGCGCGATTGGCCTGCACATCCCGTTGTGCAACTTCCATCAAGGCGCCGAATCTCTTCATGACAGTCCGCATGATCAGGATATAGGCCAGGGTAAAAACCACCAACCCGGCAAGCCCCGCAATCAGAGGGCTCTGCCCGGCAAATTTCATCACAGAGAAGGTAACAATAGTGGAACAAAACAAAGAAATCAGCAGGTTATACATAAGTGCGCGGTCCTTTAGAGGGTGGTACAAACACATCGGCCGCAGGGGCCATTTCAAGGTGCGAAACTTTAACAATCCAGCCGCGAAAAGTCAAAAGAATCCAGTGGGATTCTCTTAACGTGGCAACGCCGGATGTTCAACCAAGCGGTCGATGCGTAAAGCACCCAAATCGGAAGGGATGTTGCGGTTTTCGATAAATTGGCTATTCCCGGCCTGCATCAATAGTTGAGGGGTCTGAGGGGTACACAAACTGAAGGCCTCCCCGCAATTAACCGTGCAGCGACGACCGCTCTTATCTGGATGATAGGGGCAGTTACGACTGCTGGTCACCATCAACCAGGGGATGTGAACCGAACCAACCAGCGCCCGAGGAAGCGGCGCGATCCCTTGCAACAGATTATCCAGCTCAACACGGTGAATACCGATCTCCACCAGCAGTTGAACAGCCTCGCGTGAGTACCAGCTCCCCTGCCGAAAATATTCTGCCGCCTCAACCGAAAGAGCCAGGGCCTCAATCCTTGGGCCGCGCTTCTGGCCTGAAAGGGCACGGCCCAGGATAATCTGTGCCTCGGGTAAATACCGCCGTGCCGTCTCAAGCGTCCCCAGATCGGATATCAGCAGTTCGTCCTCAAACTGCCAGTCAGCGGCCAGTAACTTGAACAGGGCGGCTAACTCCACCAGAGTTTCTTCGCGCAGCACCGGCGTCATGAGGGTAAACCCCAACCCGGCCTCGCGGGCCAAACGGCGCGCCCGCAGTACTTCATGGGAGACAGGCATGGCCCAACTACAGAACTCTGCACCGAAATAGAGTCGCTGGTATTCGCTTAGCCTTAACTGGGCAGATAGCCGCGAGAGGGCCAGTGCGCGAACCAGGAGTGATGGATTCATCAGCTGCTACGGGAAAGGGGAACGTGAAGGGTCAATTTCTGGCCGGGCTTCAAGACGTGTTTCTGGCTCAAATCATTCCAGAGACGAATCTGGTTGGTAGCAACATCAAACTGGCGTCCGATCCCCCAGAGCGTATCTCCGCTTTGAACCTGATAGACCAACTTCTTCAGCGGACCAGAGGAACGGGTCTTCTTTGCCTGCCGTTTCGTTTTCTTCCCTTGCGCCGAGACCGAAAGAACTTGTCCCGGCCGCAACAGGTTACTCCATCCCAGGCGGTTCCAGACGCGCAAATCATGCGGCTGCACATTGAACCGTTGAGCGATCTTCCACAGGCTGTCACCCTCGCGCACCGTATAACGTTTCCGGTGGCTACGTTGGTAATCATCAACCATTTCGTCGAACGGCAAACGCGAAAAACCTTCTCTCAGTGGCAGGATAAGGTCTGTGCCAATACGCAAGGCACGGGGATTAGTGATCCGGTTGAGGCTGACGATATCTTCAACCTGAATCCGGTATCTGTGGGCCAGCGAGCGCAAGGTATCTCCGGCCACGAGTTTGTGACGATGGTAACGCGCACGATCGGCCACCGGGAGATCGGCAAAAGAGGCTGTAAACATTTCGCCATGTCCACGGGGCACACGTAACTTGTAGTCACGGACCCCTGGAGGGCTGCACCAGCGTTTAAGTTCCGGGTTCAGATCTTTAAGTTCTTCATATGCGCTGCCGCTTAATTCGGCGACGACCTCAAGATCTGTGGTCGTTGGTAGTGTAACGAATTCATATTTCGGCTGGGGTTCAAAATTCAGATCAGCAAAACCATAGGCCTCGAGGTTACTTACGATCGTCAGGGCCGCAAGCAGTTTTGGTACATAGTTTTTGGTTTCAGCCTGCAGCACATCGCCCTGGGCCAGGGCCCAGAAATCTCGACTACCTGCGCTGCGGATCGCCTGACTGATTTTACCCCCACCAGCATTATAGGCCGCAATCGCCAGATACCACTCCCCATCAAAACGCTGCTCGAGATCCTTGAGAAATCCCGCTGCGGCGCGAGTGGATTTTTCAATGTCCCGCCGTTCATCCAGCCACCAGTTATTCTCAAGCCCATAGTTCCGGCCGGTGCTCTCGATAAACTGCCAGGGTCCGGCGGCATTCGCCCAGCTGTAAGCCTTTTCGTTAAATCCTGACTCGATCATGGCCAAATATGCCAAATCCAGGGGCAAACCCTCGCTGGCAAACACCATTTGAATACGTGGAATATGTTTGGCCGCGCGTTCCAGCCAATGACCAAACATGGTGCGACCCGGGCCGGTATAATATTTAATCAGGGCGTCGATCCGCGGGTTTCTAGTTAAGGGGATGTCACCCGTGTACTGCAACGGTGGACGATGGGCGATAAAATCCTCAACTGAAGGGGGGACCGGAGCCATAAGTCCTGCCAGGACCGCCGCGGTTAATTTTGCGTCATAGGCCGGAGGGGCCAGGGCAGAAGCTGCGGAAACAGAAGCTGGTCCTGTGTCGCTTGCTGCCGGTGTCGGAAGCGCCGACAGCGTGCCTGGTCGCACCTCTGCGGCAGGCATACATCCCACGACCCCGAAGAGCAGCAGGACACAGACCAGTCGCTTTATTGTGGCGCTACAAAAGCCGCATTCGAAGAGAGGAAAACGCATGAAGTCCTTATAAATTCGAAAGATTTAAGTCCGGTGTATACAATATCAACGAGGCACACTAACGGATCTTGTGTTTTCATGTCAAGTCAGCGAAGGCTCATCAGCAGGCCAACAACGCGCCTGCAGTGCAGCAAGCAGCGGGCCGAATGAACGCCGATTGAAGGCACTTACTGCCAGTGCTTCATAGCGTCGACAGAGTTCTATGACTTCCTGTTTGTCGAGTTGATCTGTTTTATTGAAAACAAGCAATTGCTGTTGCTGGCCAAGATCAAGGCTCGCCAGAATCTTTTCGACCGCGGCGATCTGATCTTCGAATCGGGGGTTGGAAAGATCGACCAGATGCAACAACAGATCTGCGTCCTCCAGTTCTTCGAGGGTCGCGCGAAATGCGCCGATCAAACTGGGCGGCAGGTCACGGATGAAGCCAACGGTGTCAGTAATAATCACTTCACGATCGAGGGGAAATCGTAACCTGCGAGTTGCGGTATCGAGCGTGGCAAAGAGCAGATTTTCGGTCAACACCTCACTTTGCGTTAAGGCATTCAGCAGGGTCGACTTACCGGCGTTGGTATACCCGACAATTGAAATAATCGGCACCCGGGCACGCACCCGTTTCTGGCGGCGCTGCAAGCGCCCGCGACTTAAGGAGTCAAGCTCCATTTCGAGTCGCCGAATCCGATCTCGCGTACGACGACGATCAATTTCGAGCTTGGTCTCGCCGGGCCCACGTCCACCAATCCCTCCCATTAAACGGGAGAGTGCGGTCCCCTTTCCCGACAGCCGCGGTAGCATATATTTGAGTTGTGCCAGTTCAACTTGAACCTTGCCGTCACGCGACTGGGCACGTCGGGCAAAGATGTCGAGAATCAACTGGGTGCGGTCGATAACCTTGACCTCCGTAACCTCGGAGATTGCGCGCACCTGATTGGGCGTCAGATCGCGGTCAAAAACCAGCAAAGTCACCCGGCGCTGCAGGGCATTGATCACAATTTCACGCAACTTCCCCTCACCGACCAGATAGCGCGGGTGAAGTTGTCGTGGTCGCTGCATCACCTGATCAACAACCTGCAGGTCGGCAGTACGCGCGAGTTCGGTCAGTTCAGCGAGTGAATCTTCCATTTCGCGTCGTGAATTCTGACCAACACAAATCAACAACGCGCGCTCACGGCCATCCTCAAGATCAACCGTAGCTCCCGCATGTCGCTCCATCTCGGCGTCAAGCGCTTGAATAAATGTATTAAAATCGAGGTCAAGTCGATGAAAGTCGGGCACCTGTACCCGTTCAACCTGAGACGTCTCACCCGTCGGCAGCAGATGGGCATATTCGACGCGCCCCGGCAGGCCCTGCGCCGTCACCCCCAGAGCGACCATCAGATCAAGACGCAAAAGTTCAAGGTCAGTCAGATCATCGCGGGAGAGGGGTTCCTGCTTGAGATGGGTGTGAATACAGCGCAGACCGCGCAGGCCACTGCGGCCCAGGGCGAACCCTGAGAGATCAGGGATCATGATTTCGCGATCATTACCGACAATGACGTGCAGCACTTCACCCGCACGATTAATGATCAACCCGAGCTGCCGACCGATCTGGGCTGACTGTTCGGTCAAGTAGCGCGCCAACTCATCACTGATCAGAGAATCACCCGGAACCCGGCGTCGATAGATCCGCTCCAGGGCTTTATGGTCACTCGGTTTCAGACCGCTGGTATTGCCGTAGATCATCGCTGATAATTAATGGCAGAAACGGCAAAGGCCCCGAACGGGGCCCCTGCACAATATGTGAATGTGGGAATCAACTCAGCCTTCAGCAATGCTGAATCCACCGTCAACGTAATGAATTTCACCTGTGACCCCGCTGGCTAGATCAGAAAGCAGATAAAGCGTCGCCTTGCCGACCTCTTCCTGGGTAATGGTGCGCTTCAAAGGCGCCCGCGATTCCATGACGCGCAACTTATCGTTGAAGTTGGCAACACCCGAAGCCGCCAGGGTCTTGATCGGACCGGCCGAGATTGCATTAACGCGAATCCCCCGCTGACCAAGTTCGGCCGCCAGGTAGCGCACTGAGGCCTCAAGAGCGGCTTTAGCAACACCCATGATGTTATAGCCGGGGATGGCACGCATGGACCCTAGGTAGGACATGGTAATGATGCTGCCACCTTCGTTCATGATCGGCAGTGCAGCGCGAGTCATCGAAACCAGGGAATAGGCACTGACGTCGAGGGCAAGTTGAAACCCGGCACGACTGGTTTGTGAAAAGGGATTTTTCAGATCTTCGCGATTGGCAAAGGCCACAGCATGCACCACAAAGTCGATCTTGCCCCACTGTTTTTCGAGTTCAGTAAAAACAGCCTGCAATTGCGCCTCGTCCTGGACATCACACGGGAGGATGATGTTGGCACCCAGACTTGTGGCCAGAGGACGCACGCGCTTTTCGAGTGCTTCATTCAGATAAGTATATGCGATTTCAGCGCCGGCTTCCTTGAGCTGCTGCGCAATCCCCCAGGCGATACTTTTGTCATTTGCGAGGCCGAAAATAATCCCGCGCTTACCGGTCATCAATCCCATTTTTTCCACTCCTGTAATAAATCCTGATTTGAATGGGTCTTTTTAGCAGAATCCCTCGGCCAAGACAAGGGGCTCGACTGATCATCCGGTCGCTTTAACCACAAACAAGCCGGCGATCAGAATCAGTAACGATATAATGAGACAAGCTGCAGCGACACCCCCCATCAGCAGGGCAGCACCGGTGTACTTCTGACGCACGCAGCTAAACGCGAGATAAGCGGAAATCAAGCCGATCGGCACGAAAAAAATCAAAAAAAACATCGCGAACTGGCCTCCTAATCCTTAACACTGATAACATACTTGAGGTAACTCCCCTCGGGGAAACTCGCCGGCACCGGGAAATCTTCCGGCTGCCCTCCACGATAGATCGTTCTCAACTCACAACCGGCCTCAAGTCCCCCGCGGCGTAGTTCTTTTAAATAATCTGACATCTCCACCTTCTGATGATTGGAGGATGAGATCAGCAGCCCTCCCGACTCCAGCAACCGCAGGGTCGCGCTGACCAGTTGCGCCGTCCCGCCGCGGGTTGAAAACTGGCTCTTTTTAGTGGTTGAAAAGGAGGGTGGATCGAACAAGATGACATCATATCGTTCACCCGCCTGATCTAATTTAGCAAGTTCGGCAAAGACATCCCCAACGATAAAGTGATGGCGCTTGGGATTCAGCCGATTTAGTGAAAAGTTATCACGCGCAATCTCCAGATAACGCCCGGACACATCGATACTGGTGACCTGCCGCGCTCCAGCCGCCGCGGCCGCAACCGAGAACGCCCCGGTGAATGCGAACAGATTGAGAAAACGCTTACCCTTGACCCGCTGCATCAGATCAAGACGGTGCCGCCTTTGATCGGGGAAAAGCCCGGTATTCAACCCCTCGCGCAGATCCGTCAAAAAGAGCAGTCCATTCTCCCTGACCTGTAAGGGGACAGGTGCGGCATGCCCCCAGAGCAGGCGGCTATACTCCTTACCACTCGTTTTTGCCTCAAGTTGCCGCGTCTCCTGCGGTCTTAATTTGCGATAAATCCCCGCCGGCGAGAACAACTCTTTCAGCACCTCAAGCAGCACCGGCAGAAAATTGTCCCAGGCCGCCGAATAAAGCTGAATCATCAAGTATGACGCATAACAATCGATGGTCAGTCCCGGCAGGCCGTCCCCTTCAGCATTCACCAGGCGATAGGCATCGGTTTCATCCAGGCCTGCCTGCTGGCGCAATTGCTGCGCCTTTTGCAGACATTTCCGGAACCAACTCGCATCAAGATGAATCCCCGGTGGCCCGACAATACGCGCCACCACCCGATCTGCCGGATCAAGCAGTGCGGTAGCTAAAGCCTTCTGCTTGTCATCACAGATCAGAGCCAACTCTCCGACGGCGGCGCCTTTCCAGCCTTTGGTAAAACGATCGGCTATGACCCAGGGGTGACCTAAACCAAGCATGCGTACGGTCTCTGGACCGACTTCGTACTTTTTCATTGAGATCAACTTTCTGCAAAAAACTTTCTGGCGTATTCTACGCGAGCCGCTCTTCGCTGGCCACTAAAAGTACCCCCGTGCTAATCTGTGAGCCAGAATTAATCCCTCTTCCAACGATAAAAGGATAAATTTACATGCGTAACACCCCGAAAACAAAAGGTGAACTCGTTATTGAACAAATTATGCAACAACTCGATCCGGCCTCGCCGCGCTATCGGGTTTTGAGTGTGGCCTGTCAGTTCAAATCAAGTTGGGTCGAACTCGGGCAGCAACTCAGCCTGGTCCGAAAAGCCGGGGAGTACAGTTCCTGGGGCTATGCTTCCTTTGAGGACTACTGCCGGGATGAAGTGCGGATAAAGAAAGACACCGCGTTCAAATTAACCGGTGCCTACAACTACCTCGAAGCAAAAGAACCTGAAATTCTGGCGCGTAGCCGTCAGATGCTGACGATCCCCGACTATCGGTCTATCGATATGTTGCGACAGGCGAGTGAAGGGCAGAACCTGAGTGATGAACAGTTTCAACTCCTCCGCGAAACGGTGATCGACAAAGAGCGCAGTCACCCGACGGTCGCCAGGCAGTTTCGTGAACTCAGCGGGCAGAACTCTCAACAGACAGAACCGCAGTTAGTTAAAGCATCGTTAGGAACTGCGCGCCGCCTTGAGAGCCTACTCCAGCAATTACCAAATCTCCCGGCCGATGTTCTTGCTGCCTGCAGTAAAATCCTCGATGATCTGCAGCAGCAGGCAGCGCAGTTTGATCCCGAAACAGAAGGGTCGTCGAATCATCCAAACCACCCCTGACAAAATGCGCAAAAAAAAGACCACCTGAATTTTGGCGATCTCTCTTTTGCTGAATAGATCGGATACTCAAAAAAATGGCAGAGCTCGGTACCCGAAGGCCAGCATCAGGGTTCCGCTGATACAAATCGCGAGGTAAAGCGCCAGAACACGTTTTTTGAACATCGCAATAAAGAGCGCCATAACCGGGAGAGCTGTCACCGGCCCCCCCACCAACAGAGCAATCCCGGCGCCACGGGACAAAGTAATACCCTGGCCAAACTCAGGTGAGACGAAACCATAAAGCATAGCCGCCGCAGCGACCTGGGGCAGATGTAAAGGAATAGAGGCAAAAGTAATCGCAATGATAGGCAAAACGCCATTCCCTTCAAGAATTCCAGAAACCCATGCGGTCGGAAGAAACTGTACAGTGAGAACCTCAATCACCACACCAAGCAGAACAAATTTACCTATTTTAAACATCCCCTCCCAAAACCTGGCCAAAAAAACCAGGAACTTATTATGGGTGCAGCGATTGACCTTATGTGAGAGTTGCTTGCCACAATCACAACGCAACTCTTCGACAGGATAAGCTGGATCATGAAAATCACCCGCAGGGAGAATTTTCTTAAAAAGAAGATCCTCGGTAAAACCGAAGCGGCGCATAAAAAGGGTGACATAGCCAGCAAAGAGTCCGAACAGGACCGCGCAGATAACCACGACATTCGCCCAGGCAGGACCGAGTTCCCAGTTCAGCAGGGTGTAACCGGCAGGACTCATCAGCGGCGAAGTCACCAGCAGAGCCATAGCCGGCGCCAGGGGTAATCCCGCAAGCAACAGGGAGATCACCAACGGTAGAGTCGCACAGGCACACAATGGACTGATGACACCAAGCAGGGTGGCAAGAAGGATTGAAAATCCGCCGAAACGGGTCAGTGCATGCCGGATCTTTACGTGCCATTTCATGGTCCGGATAATCGCCTCAAGCAGAACCCCGACAGCGAGATAAGGGAGGATATAAATAAATTCATTCCAGATACCGATAGCCAACTCGGTCACCATCTGCATTGCATTTCCCATCGTTGGTTAACCCTTCAGTATTGTGCAGTTTTCGTCGACTAAAACCAGAAGAGAGACAAGTTTTCGCCGCAAGTTACCTGTGCTCTTCACTCATTCTCACCCAGGGAGAGTATCAACCGCAGAAACCCGATCCCGATCCCACGAACTGAGCAAAAGACGTGCCCGACTCCAAATGCTCTGCTCCGGCGAAAAAATACCTTATTGGTCAAACTTCTCCAAGACTTTTTCGCTTGAAATGCTATACTGCTGCCAATCTGTGCTTTCAGCCCCCCTGTAAGCCTCAGATTTATACTCTGGAGGTTCCACGATGAACCAGAAGTTCAAAAATAAAGTTCGCGAACAGTTTGGCCGAGCAGCCATGGACTATGTCTATTCACGCTCCTTTGCCGGAGGTAAAGACCTCGATGCCGCAGCCGAACTTCTGCAACCGACAAAAGAAGATAATATGCTCGATGTCGCCTGCGGGGGAGGCCATACCGCTTTCTATTTTGCGCCTATGGTTCGGCAAGTCGTCGCTTCTGATCTGACGATGCAAATGCTCAAGAAAGCCCAGGAACATATTGCCGATGAAGGAAATATAGACAATGTGGTCTTTCGAGAAGCGGATGCCGAAGACCTCCCCTTCCCGGCAGGATCATTCACGCTTCTCAGTTGTCGAATTGCCCCACACCACTTCCCGGACATCCCGCGAGCGCTCAAAGAATTCCATCGGGTCTTAAGACGTGGTGGGCGGATGGTTATTATCGACACCTTGCTCCCCTCAGATTCTGAAATTGCCGAATTTTACCAAACCATGGAGCAGATGCGTGATCCGACTCATATCCGCGCCTTCACCGAGGCAGATTGGCGTCAAATGATCGAAGATGCAGAGCTTATTCTGCATGAAACCCGCATCTTACCGAAACAGCACGACTTCCACGACTGGGCGCGACGTGCGGGGATGAACAGAACTAAAATTCAGGAACTGAATCGCTTCTTCATGGACGCCCCCACCAAGATCCATGACTTTTTCCAGATCGAATCGTTCGCTGGCGAGGTTGAGACTTTTACGGATCAAAAACTTCTGCTCTACGCCACGCGCAAGGAAAAAGAGAAGAAATAACCGCGCGACGGGACAGACTTTACCTGTTGCGGTGCAACAACTTAAAACCTGATTCAATTAAAAAAGGGAGACCCGTTCGGGCCTCCCTTTTCTGCTGGTCAGTGCTGAGACTGTGACTTACTTGATACCGGCAACAGCTTCGAGCATAGGAGTCGTGACCGACTTGGGTCGCTCAATTCCATAACCGAGAGCACGGTCCCAGGTAATATTAGCCAGACAACCAAGGGCGCGGCCAATACCAAACAGGACGGTATAGAACTCATACTCGGTGACACCATAGTACCACTGGATGACACCCGACTGGGCATCAACGTTCGGCCAGGGGTTCTTGGCCTTGCCATGCTCGGTCAGTACGCCCGGAGCCACTTCGTAAATCATCTTGATCAGTTGGAACAACGGATAATCTTTGAGGCCCGGAGTCTTGAGACAAAACTCACGCTGTGAGGTATAGCGCGGGTCGGTCTTACGCAGAACAGCATGACCATAACCGGGGATAACCTGCCCGCTGTTGAGAGTCGCCCAGAGGGCTTCCTTCAGCTTCTCTTCAGTCGGAACCTGTCCGCCGAGTTGCTGCATGAAATTCTGAGTCCAGCGCAGCACCTCTTCGTTGGCCAAACCATGCAGCGGACCTGCCAGGCCGTTGAGGCCGGCACTGTAGCTGTAGTAGGCATCAGAAAGCGCCGATGCGACCAGGTGGGTCGTGTGCGCCGAAACGTTGCCAGACTCATGGTCCGAGTGGATGATGAAGTACATCCGCGCAACGTCGTCATAAGGGGCGTCGACACCCATCATGTGGGCGAAGTTTCCGCCAAAATCGAGATTCGGGTCAGCCGCAATCGGCGTGTCGCCCCGATACTTCATACGATAAATATAGGCGCCAATGGGGCCAAGTTTCGCCATCATGTTGCTGGCGTCTTCATACATATCTTCCCAGCAGGTCATCTTGTTGAACTTGCCGGCAGCATAATTTTTAGAAAAGACCGAATCGCGCTGCATGGTGAGGACTGCAGTCGAGAACATGGTCATCGGATGCGAGTCACGCGGCATGGCACGCAACACATCGTAAACGTACTCAGGAACCTGAGAACGGCGCTTCCAGTCTGCGACAACCTCAAGCGTCTGCTCCATGGTCGGCACATCGCCGGTCAGCAACATGTACCAGAAACCCTCAACATAAGGATATTCGCTACCCGGAACTTTGGGTAGAGCGGCAAAGGTCTCATCGATAGTCTTGCCGCGGAAGCGAATACCTTCCATCGGATCAAGATAAGAGATATCGGTGACCAGTGATTTGATGCCACGGGCTCCACCGATACATTGGGAGACAGTTACCTCTCCCAGACTAACTTCACCAAACTCCTTCAGCAAACGGGTCGTACGGGGGCGATGCTCATCAATTTTTTGAGCAAGGACCTTCTTCAGTGTCGACATACTCTCTCTCCTTTGATGTAAACGTAACGAGGTTTTTAATGTCCCAGAGGGACCAACGGGGAATCCATTCCGCAAGGCGGAAAAAACAGTGATCGCTTTAAATACGTCCGCCCGAACGGATTCACCTGCGATCAAAAGGGTAGAAGAAATACCCACGTAAGTAGGCCGAAGATTGGTTGGTTTGATAAACCTTCCTTCGCTTAAATTTCCAGATATTGTTCTAACAACCACCCTTTGGTTTGTCAAGTTGAAATTAGTATACAGTATCCAGGCTCAACCCTCTACAACACGGCCCATATCTATCATACCTTGTTGCGCTTTTCGCTTGATTTCCTGGCTTATCCGGCTACAATGCCTAAATAATATGCAATTCATGCCCTTAAAAATTGGTTCCCTGCAACTTGACAATTCTCTAATCCTGGCACCCATGGCGGGCATCACCAGCCTCCCCTTCCGCCGGATCATGAAGTCTTTCGGTGCGGCGCTGGTCTTCACTGAAATGATCAGCGCCAATGGCCTCATAAGGGATGGGCGCAGGACCCTGGCGTTGCTGGAGAGTTGTCCAGAGGAGAAACCTCTGGCGGTCCAACTGTTTGGGGATGACCCGCAAGTTCTGGCGCAGGGTGCGACCATGGTCGGCCCTCACGCTGATCTGCTTGACATCAACATGGGCTGCCCAGTTAAAAAAGTTGTACGCAGCGGTGCCGGCAGTGCCCTTTTGCGAGATCCAAACCGCGTCGGTCGGATCATCGAAGCCGTGCGTGCGGCCTTTCCTGGCCCGCTCACCCTTAAAATTCGCTCTGGTTGGGATCAAACAAGCATTAATTTTCTGGAAGTCGGACGTATCGCCAAAGAGGCCGGAGCGGACGCCATATGCCTGCACCCTCGTACCCGCAGTCAGAATTTTGGTGGTAAAGCCGATTGGAAAATGATCGCGGAGCTGAAATCGAGCCTTGATATTCCAGTCATTGGCAGCGGAGATCTTTTTAATGCCGCTGACATCGAGTCGATGTTCAGGCAAACCCTCTGTGATGCGGTGATGGTCGCTCGTGGCTGCTATGGAAATCCCTGGATTTTTCAGCAAGCCGCGGCCTTGCTTCGGGGCGCCCCCGCTCTGCTGCCTGGAGCCGCCGATCGCGGGCAGACCGCACTGCAACACCTGAATTTTCATGCCGAACATTTCGGAGAGCACAAAGCTCTACTGGAGATGCGCAAACATCTGAGTTGGTACGTTCGCGGGCTGACGGGCGCTCATTATTTCCGCGGTCAGTTGCAGAAGATTGAATCATGGCCCGAACTTCTGTTATTTTGCGAAACTTTTTTCAATGAACAAGAAGGCGCAGAACTTGCCTGAATCCAAACAGCAACTCTATGCGCTGATCGTTGAAAATGTCGGTGAGGCCGTCATTGCCCTGGACCCGCAAGAGAAAATCAGTCTTTTTAATCCCGCAGCTCAGAACATGACCGGACTGAGTGAAAAGCAATGTCTGGGGCGGGTCTTCAGCGAATGCTTCGGTCACCAGAAGATCCTCTGCTCGCTGGTTGATAAAGCGCTCTCGGCTGGTCGTTCCATCTCAGATCATGAGACGGTCGAACTTCAACGGCCGAAGAAATCGCTGCCGGTCAGCGCCACTGTTTCGCCTCTCTTCAAGCCGGACGGAGAGCAACAGGGCGCAGTTCTTATCATGCGCGACCTGACCCAGATTCGAACCTTGGAGGATGCGATCCGACGCGCGGATCGGCTTTCGATGGTCGGCACCATGGCGGCAGGGCTCGCTCATGAAATTAAAAATCCCCTGGGTGGGATTAAGGGTGCCGCGCAACTTCTGCAGATGGAGCTTGAAGCGGGGAGCCCCTTGAGCGAGTACCCGGAAGTGATGATCCGCGAGACGGAACGGGTCAACAACATCATTGAAGAATTACTTGACCTCTCGCGCCCCCGCATAGCGACCAACAATGAGGTCAATCTAGGCAGAATCTTGAACGAGATCGTGCTGCTGCAGAGGCAAGCATTTATTGAAAAGCAGATTAGATTCAGTATTCATCTCGATCCCAGCATCCCCCCGATTCGGGGGGACCAGAGTCTTCTAACGCAACTTTTTCTCAATCTGATCAAGAATGCAGGTGAAGCCGTTGACGTTGGCGGCGAGGTCCGGATCATCACCAGAATCGACTCCGACTACCATCTCAGTTCACCAGGAGAGAGGGCTGTACCCCTGGTCAAGATCGCCATCGAAGACAACGGCCCGGGAATTCCGGCTGATCAGTTCGAGAGAATTTTTACCCCGTTCTATACGACGAAAACCGGTGGGACCGGACTGGGACTTGCGACCTGTCAAAAGATAGTCAGCGATCATAACGGCCTACTGGGCGTTAAAAATCTCAAAGGCTGCGGCAGTTCTTTTGTCATATCTCTTCCGCTGCACAGACACTGACCACACCCGAGATTCAATACACAATCTACTGCTAAAAAATGAGGTATTTTGCCATGTCGATCCGCCGTATCCTTGTTGCCGATGATGAAGAGAGTATCCGCTGGGTTCTCGCTAAAGCCCTAAAAAAACAGGGGTTCATTGTTGATCTCGCCGAGGACGGTCTGCAGGCCCGCCAGCTTTCGCGCAAAAACCATTACGACCTTGCAGTCCTCGACATCAAGATGCCAGGGATCCAGGGGATTGAACTGCTGCAAACCTTGCAAACTGAAAGCCCGAAAACCCTGGTTGTGGTAATGACCGCCGAATCAACAATGGAAAATGCCGTTGCGGCGATGAAGAACGGCGCCTACGATTATTTAACCAAGCCTTTTGATCTCTCAGCACTCGACGCGATTATCCTTAAAGCAGAAAAGGCGGCCGCAGTCACCGATCAGATAGGCCAGTTGCGCAATGAAATTCAGGATCAATACCGTTTCGGGCGTACCATTATAGGCAACAGCCAGGCGATGCAGGATGTTTATAAAATTCTGGGTCGCGTCGCAGCTTCAGATGTAACGGTATTGATCACCGGCGAGAGCGGCACCGGCAAAGAGTTGATCGCCCGCGCTGTCCACTACAACAGCCCACGTCTCGGCAAACCTTTTATTGCTCTGAACTGTGCGGCGATCCCCCGTGAACTGCTCGAAAGTGAACTCTTTGGGCATGAGAAAGGCGCGTTCACCGGTGCCATTGAACGTAAGGCGGGTAAGTTTGAACAGGCCAACGGCGGCACCCTGTTCCTGGATGAAATCGGCGATATGCCATTGGAGCTACAGGCAAAACTGTTGCGTGTCCTGCAAGAAAAAGAGGTAACCCGCACCGGTGGCAACAGTACCATGGCCGTGGATGTCCGAATTGTTGCCGCGAGCAACCAGAATTTAACCAGCATGGTTCGAGACAAGACCTTTCGTGAAGATCTTTTTTATCGCCTCAACGTGGTCCCGATCGTTCTCCCCCCTTTGCGCGAGCGCATTGAAGATATTCAGGATCTGGCCGAATTCTTTCTGCATCGCGCAAAACAGGAAATGGGAGTCAATGTGAGCGAATTGAGCAAGGAAGCGATCCTCCGACTTAAACAACACAGTTGGCCAGGAAATATCCGCGAGCTTGAAAACCTGATTAAACGTGCCAGCCTGCTGACACCCAATCAGGTCCTCATGCCCTCGGATTTCCCCAGTTTAGGTTGTACAGAGGAGTGTGGGAAACAGGAAGACTCCCTGGAAGCTCTGGTCACACATAAGCTGCAAAACAGCCTGGCACAGATGAATCTTCAGGAACTCGACAATCTCTACGAAATGGTTTTACATCAGGTCGAGCGCCCATTAATCAATATTATCCTGCAGCAGACCCGCTGTAATCAGGTGCGCACCGCCGAAATACTTGGCATCAACCGCAACACCCTGCGTAAAAAGATCACCACTCTGGGAATTACGGTAAAACGTACAGACTAACAGGCGAGGAATTAGTTCAGTCTTCGACCAGTAAAATCCTCTTTCGCGCCAGATAGGCCACCTGCTCGCCCCATAGAAACAATAAAAAACGCCGCGGTTGGTTAAGGAAATCCTTGGCCCTGTTGTTTCCGTTAGGGAGATTGACAAAGATCTTCGCGTCAAGCGGTCCTCCGACCGCTGGAGTCACCCTGACCCGATGCTCTTCGCCCAATTCAAGGAGTGGATCGTATTCCTCTGCAGCGGCCGTATAGACGGCCATTACCTGATCAAGATTGATCAGTTTAATCTTTTCTGCAACGCGCAACGGCAAAAAGTTATCGTCACCATTTAACGCCTCACTCAATCGTTGCGGCCCGCTTTGCAACATCCCATGTAGTTGCAGAAAGGTCTCCCCCATCAATCTTTCCCCGTTGGACAGAACAACCTCAATCTGCCGCACATCGACACTGATTCGCTGTTCGTTCATGAATGGTTCCCTCCTCCGGAGTTGGGTTCAGCAAACTGATTCTTGTTCATAGCGAAACGCCTTGCCTCTTCGAGACTAACCTTTTTCGCATTAACCAGCTCTTGCAGCGCTTGATCCATCAATTGCATCCCATCCTTACGCCCGGTCTGGATCACTGACGGAAGCTGAAAAGTCTTCCCTTCGCGGATCAGATTGGCAGATGCTGCATTGACCTTTAAAATTTCGAGAGCAGCACAGCGTTTACCATCGAGAGTCCGCAACAGTTGTTGAGCGACCACCCCGCGCAATGACTCTGCGAGCATAGTGCGGATCTGCTCCTGCTGGGTGGTGGGGAACACATTCACAAGACGGTCGACAGTCTTTGAGGCACTGCTGGTGTGCAGGGTACCAAAGACCAGGTGCCCGGTTTCCGCAGCAGTAATAGCCAGCTCAATCGTTTCAAGATCACGCATTTCTCCGACCAGAATAATGTCGGGATCCTCACGAAGCGCAGCCTTGAGTGCCGAAGCAAAGCTCTGAGTATGGACACCAACTTCGCGCTGGTTGATCAGACTTTTACGAGTTTGATGGACAAATTCGATCGGATCCTCAACCGTGAGAATATGCTCACTACGCGTGCGGTTGATATGATCGATCATAGCGGCCAGCGTCGTCGACTTCCCACTACCGGTCGGCCCTGTCACCAGAATCAAACCCTTTTTGTACTCCGTCAGATCGAGCACTGTCTGGGGCAATCCCAATTGTTCAACGGTCAGAATTTCTGCAGGAATAATCCTGAAAACTGCGCTGATCCCCAGACGACCCATAAAAATATTTGCCCTGAAACGCGCATTCAACGCGGTAACCTCATAGGCAAAATCTAGATCATGCCGCTCTTCAAATACTGAGCGCTGTGCATCGGTCATGATTTCATAGACGAGCTGTCGATACTGCTCGCTGCTCAGGACCTGAGCCATTGCCGGTTTGAGTTGCCCCGACACGCGAATCATCGGCGGGTTTGCCGGAGAGAGATGTAAATCAGAGCCGCCCAGTTGCTGGAGAATTTGAAATAATTTATCAATTTTTGCCATAGTTCGATCCTATCTATACGCAGAGAGATATTCCGTGAATATAGCAGGAGGCAAAAAGAATAGGGAATTTTAATTCTAGAATATAGAGGGGTCAGGGCTTAGACAACAAAGAAACCCTGAGTCTAACGACGATAAATTTGCGCGTGGTAGCACTTCCACTTACGGTGCAGCCAGAGCCAGAGGTGAGGAGCACGTCGAATGTTCCGTTCGAGGCAATCATTCTGTAACTGCACAGCCTCTTCTAGCGTTAAGTTGTCGATATCTAAGGCTGGTTCAAAGATCAGACGATGTTCGCCGGGCTGCTCACCACGCAAAATAAACATCGGGACCAGGGCCGCGTTATATTTTTGGGCCAGAGTCACGGCAATCGCTAGAGTCGAAGTCTTACGTTTAAAAAAACGGGCAGGAATCCCTTCATGCAGTTGTGCCTTGCGATCGGCAAGCAACAACAGATCAACCCCTTTTGCCAGGCCACGAATCGCCTCGCGCAGGCCATTCTCTTTATAAAGGATTCGCGCACCAAAGTCCTCATGATAGCGGCACCGCTCTTGTTCAACCAGAGGATTGTCGATGCGACGCACGATAAAGGAAAGGGGATTTATCTCACTGGCATATTTTACCGTGGCATATTCCCAATGGCCGAAATGACCGCTGAGCAGAATAATTTTTTGCTTGTTCTGACGGGCCGTGTCCAGATGTTCCCGCCCCTCTATCCTGATCAACCGGCAGATTTGCTGGCGACGTCGTTCATTCAGTCGCAGCATCCGAATCCACTCGAAACCTCCGACACCATAATGAGCAAAGTTTTTGCGTAAAATAAACCGGCGCTGTGCATCATTCAACTCATCGGCATAGGCGAACTTCAGGTTAATCAGCGCAATCCGCTTAAAGGGGGCGCCCAGCAGATAGAGCAGACCACCGAACAGCTGCCCCAGCCGGCACCAGATCGCCAACGGGAAGAGACGTGATAAAAAATGGAAACCGATCAGGAGGAGATAAACGGGATAATCGACAAAGGTGGTTTTATTGCGGCTCATGTTGCTCGCATGACGGCCGGCGCAAAGGAGACAGGATCAGGGCTGTTAAAGGCATCAATAACCGCCATCTGTACGTTTGGCCTGGTTTTCAAAGCGGGTAAATTCACCTCGGAAAGTCAGGTGCACTGTACCTATGGCACCATTCCTTTGTTTACCAATGATGACCTCAGCGTCTTTTTCATGCCCCTGTTCACAAGTCTTTTCGCGGCTTTTGCAGTCCTCACAATAAACGGCTTCGCGGTAGACGAACATGATCACGTCGGCATCTTGCTCAATCGCGCCGGATTCACGCAGGTCAGACATCATCGGGCGCTTGTCTGTGCGGCTCTCGAGGGAACGGTTCAACTGCGACAGCGCAACAACCGGCAGACTCAACTCTTTGGCCAGAGCCTTGAGCGAACGGGAAATTTCCGAAATCTCCTGTTGGCGGTTTTCGGTACTGCTGCCGCGCATTAATTGCAGGTAATCGACGACGATCAAACCAAGCCCATGTTCGGCCTTGAGTCGACGAGCCTTTGAGCGCAGTTCCAGCACTGAAATCGCGGGGGTATCATCGATAAAGAGTTGGGTTTCACTGAGCTGACCGGCCGCCATCGTCAGCTTTGGCCAATCCGACTCCCCCAGGTTGCCGGTTCGCAACCTGCCGGCATCGACTTTAGCCACAGAACAGAGCAGACGCTGTACCAGCTGCTCCTTACTCATTTCGAGCGAGAACACGACCGCCGGAATCTTCTTTTCTGGATGGGTCGTGGCATATTCAACCAGGTTCAAGGCAAAAGCAGTCTTCCCCATAGATGGTCGACCAGCGACGATTAACAGATCACCAGGCTGCAGGCCGGCAGTCATCTTATCCAGATCGGTATAACCGGTCGGCACACCGGTGACCAATTCTTTACGCTCGTAGAGTTGCTCGATATTGCGAAAGGTATCCTTGAGGATATCGCGCACCGGAAAATAAGAGGGTCGGATCCGATTTTCGGCGATCTCAAAGATCGCTTTTTCAGCGCGATCAAGGACTACTTCCATGTCGCCACCCTCATAGCCACTGGTCGCAATGTCGGTCGAAACACTGATTAACTTGCGTGCAATCGATTTTTCTTTGACCAATTTGCAGTAATACTGGATATTTGCGGCGGTCGGCACATAATCGACCAGGGTCGCCAGGTAACCACTACCACCGGCCTCTTCCAGCATTTTCTGGGTCCGGAGCTGGGCCGACAGCGTCACGAGGTCGGCAGGCTCATTGCGGTTTGAAAGCGCAATCATGGCACCAAATATCAGTTGATGCCCACGGCGATAAAAGTCATCAGCCACCAGATGTTCGAGCGCCCGGTTGAGTGCTTCATTTTCAAGCAGAACCCCGCCGAGAACCGACATCTCGGCTTCAAGGTTTTGCGGCGGCATACGATGGCCGGTAGTTTCTTCAGTATATTGAGTTGCAGTTTTCATAGGCCTTGGAGCATATCAAAAAAGGTGCGCGCACAAAAGGGAAAAGGGCGGCAGATCTGCAGAGATCTACCACCCTTTTTAACCGAAATTGGTAACTAATTATTAACTCAGGCTTGCTCTTCGAGCGGCTTGACGATGACCTTGATCAGGGCGACAACTCCAGCATCCAGTTTAATCGAGACCTGATGCTCACCCAGGGTTTTAATCGCATCGTCAAAATGGATCTTTTTACGATCAATCTCAATTCCGGCGGCGGTCAATTTGGCTTCAATATCCATCGAAGTCACCGAACCAAAGAGTTTTCCCTCTTCACCGGCGCGCTGAATAAATTCACAAGCTACCTTTTCAATGCGGGCCTTGATCGCCTCAGCATCCTTGGTGGCCTTTTCCAATTTACGTCCCAACTGACGTTTCTGATGCTCAAGCTCCTTGACCGAAGCTTTATCCGCAACAATTGCCAGGCCTTTGGGGACCAGGAAGTTACGAGCATATCCGGGCTTAACCGACAACTGCTCGCCGATGATGCCGAGACCATCGACATTCTCTTTCAGAATAATTTCCATGACGATTCCTCCATATGATAAATCGGTTTATAAATCTTTTATACGTGGTCGCCGGAAATCGATCCATAAATCGAAAACCCCGACCCCGGTCACCACCAGCGGTAGCGGATTCAACAAAAAGACCAGCACATAAATCAGGCCTTTTATCGCCGGTGGCCAACTCTTACGCTGCACAAAGCAGCAGACAACCGCCAACCCCTGAACGAAATAGAGTGGCAATAAAACGGCAAGCAAATTACGCCCAACCACCGCGACCTGAGGCACCAGCAGAGCAAAACCGGCAATAATCAAGAACCAGATCAGCAGTGCGGGGAGCCGCCATTGAGTAAATACGGCACCATCAATTTGGTAGCGATTTCTTCTGAACCGCTGAAGCAGTGCCAGAGTCACAAAATGAACTACCAGCACCCCGGCGGCATAAAGGCCAACGAAGGTATTGCGAATAATATCAGCCACCTGGATAGCAACATCCTTGAGGTCGGTCAGTTGCGAACCACTGAACCCGGCTTCTTTATACGCCTTCATGGCCAAATCTACCTCGGCCTTCAGGTATTGATCTATCAACGGACCAAGCTCTTGCCCATTTAACTGGACATAAGAGACAAGCAAAGTACCTGCTACCAACAACGTTACGGCACCACTCACCAGTAGCGCCCTGTCCCAGGACCATGAGCGCCTCAGCAGACTCGGGAGCAACAGTGACGGAACAGCATACATCCCAAGATAACTGACGATACCGGCAAAATCTGCCAGCTGTAAAAGCGCCACAGCAGACAGCATCACAACAAAGATGCCAGCAGAAAGACCATATCTCATGGTCAGATAGCAGGCGGGTAATGCCGCCAATATGCTTGTAAATGCGCCGACCGGCCCGAGCCAATGTGAACTTAGCAAGAGCAGCAAGGTCACACCAACTCCGGCAATGCTGTAAACGACAGCTTCCCCTTTCATTGGGGCTTCCCCTTTTGCGTTTGACAGCTTAGCGGACCGCGTGCGAGCCGGTATAGGGGATCAGAGCAACCTGACGGGCGTTCTTGATCGACTCAGCCAACTGACGCTGATGTGCAGCACAAGAGCCAGAGATCCGACGCGGAACAATTTTGCCGCGCTCAGAAAGATAGGCCTTCAAACTTTCAATATCTTTATAGTCAATAATTACATTTTTCTCAGCACAAAAACGGCAGATTTTGCGACGGCCAAAACGACGACGCGGGGCTGGTGCTGACGGACGACTTGCAGATGATGTAGCCATAACAGGAACTCCTTTAAATCGATAACGGTTTATTCTACGGAATCAGAGCCTTCCGAATCGTCTTCATCTTCATCATCAACATGACTGGATGTGACCGGAGCGACTTCTTCAGGTGCTTCAACCAGATCACCGTCAAAACGCAGAGTCAAAAACCGCAGAATTTTCTCATCAAGACGCAGACGCCGTTCGTATTCAGCAATCACTTCAGCACTCGCTTCAAAAATGGTCTGCACATAGCAGCCCTTCACATGCTTTTTGATCGGATACGCCAGCTTACGGGTCCCCCAGTTATCAAGTTTAAGAATTTCAGCATTTTGCTCTGTGAGCACAGACTGAAACTTCTCTACCATGGCGGTCAGCTCTTCACCGACAACGTCAGGTTGAACAATGTACAAACTTTCGTACTTACGCATTGTTGCGTCTCCTCTTGGGTTGCAGCCCCGGTCCCGCCCGGAGCAAGGAAGAAAGATTTACCCCCAAACCAATTTGGTGGCAAACGTGGACTTCTAGCACAAGCTGGCTTTCAGTTCAAGCCCTAAAGATAGCCAAAAGCCGAATGAGATGATATTGGACGCTTCGACCCGGCAGTATCCCGCAGATCTTTAGCACCTTTGAATTAGAGTTTACAGGATCTCTTTCGATGCAGTATTACTACCACTCCAGTTGACAGAACCAAACCGGTCAATTAAGTTTAGAACCTTGTTCCTTGTGAAATCTTTCTCACCTTTGTATTAAAATGTCATGAGGATTTTATGCACACATTAAAATGCCTGATTCGCTGGATCGACCTGCTTAATGAAGGCATTGGCAATGCCGTTTCCTGGCTCACCGCCGGACTGGTACTGGTCGTCTGCTATGACGTCGTTACCCGCTATGTTTTCAATTACAGTAGCGTCGCAGCGCAGGAGCTCGAATGGCATATTTTCGCGGTAATCTTTTTAATTGGCGCGGCCTATACCCTCAAGCACGAAGGACATGTACGCGTCGATGTCTTTTATACCCTGCTCTCCCCCCGCGGCAAAGCCTTCGTAGACCTGATTGGTGGGTTACTTTTTCTGATCCCCTTTTCACTGCTGATCATCTGGTCCAGTCAGAGTTTTATCAGCATGAGCTGGTCAGTCATGGAATCCAGTCCGGACCCTGGCGGCCTCCCCTATCGCTTCTTGCTCAAGGCGATGATTCCAACCAGCTCAGTGCTGGTGCTGCTACAGGGGATTGCCATGACCCTGCGGGCCTTTTTTACTCTGATTAATCGACCTCTTGATCCTGACAATCAGTCAAAACCTGTGGGAGAAATTCATGCCTGAGTACATCTCCCTGGTTCTTTTTGCCGTCGTCTTCGCGCTCTTGATGCTTGGCTATCCGGTTGCATTTACCCTTGGTGGGGTGTCGCTGATTTTCGGCTACTTCACCTTCGGCCTCAACTTCTTCCACCTCCTCCCCTTGCGAATCTGGGGGACGATGACGAACTACGTCCTGCTCGCCGTGCCTCTTTTTGTCTTCATGGGGCTGATGCTGGAAAAGTCAGGACTGGCCGAAGAGCTGCTCGAGACCATGGCCATGCTCTTCGGCAAACTCCGCGGAGGTCTGGCCATCTCAGTCATCGTCGTCGGTGCAATATTAGCAGCCTCGACCGGGATCGTCGGTGCCACGGTGGTGACCATGGGGCTGCTCTCGCTACCGACGATGCTGAAACGTGGCTACTCCCCGGAACTGTCGACCGGCGTCATCTGTGCATCAGGCACCCTGGGGCAGATTATCCCGCCCTCCATCGTTCTGGTCCTGTTGGGGAGTGTCATGAACATCTCCATCGGCGACATGTTCTTGGGGGCGGTCATCCCCGGGCTGCTGCTGGTAGTGCTCTACATCCTCTGGATCATCATCGTCGCTTTTGTACGCCCCGAATCGGCGCCGTCAATGCCCGCAGATGAGCTGGCTGCATTTCGCGCGAGTGGTATGTATCGCCGTATCTTCCGTGCGTTTCTGCTCCCGTTCTTCCTGATCCTCGCAGTTCTCGGCTCGATCTTCGCCGGCATCGCCTCCCCGACCGAGGCTGCTGCCGTCGGCGCGCTGGGCGCGACCCTGCTGACCGTCTGGCAGAGGAAACTCAACATGCAGACCCTGCGCGACGTAATGCGTGGCACCACCACCCTGACATGTATGGTCTTTGTCCTCCTGATCGGGGCTGCGGCCTTTGGCCTGGTGTTCCGCGGGCTGGGCGGCGACCGCTATATCACCAAACTGATTATGGATGCCGGCCTCGAACCCCACCATTTTCTGCTCATTGTCATGCTGGTCATTTTTATCGCCGGCTTTTTCATCGACTTCATCGAAATCACCTTCATCATCGTCCCGGTAGTGGCGCCGATCTTTCACCAGATGGGAGTCGACATGCTGTGGCTCGGCATCCTCATCGCGCTGAACCTGCAGACCTCATTTCTCACCCCACCCTTCGGTTTTTCCCTGTTCTACCTTAAGGGCGTCGCCCCCCCCGAGGTCACAACCGCCCATATTTACCGTGGGATCATCCCGTTTATCGCGATCCAGCTGGTCTGTCTAGCAATGGTGGTCTTCTTCCCCGACACGGTCACCTGGTTGCCGAAGATCATGTCAAAACATCCCTGATCTAAGTCTTAATTTCAGCATCAAACAACAAAGGGTTCGCCATAATGGCGAACCCTTTGTTGTTTGATGCTGACAAAATCTTATAATTCTATTTGGCCATTTCAGCCAAGGCCACTTCCGAAATCTCACCCCAAGCATCATGCTGTTTCTGGAACTTGCTGAAACTCGCGTAAACCTTTTTGCTCATCGGATCTTTCGCGACAACTTCATCAAGCACCTCTTTTGAGTAACCACGTAGCGCGTGGATGACGTCATCGGGAAACTTTCTCAACTTGACACCTTCTTCATTAACCAACTTGTCGAGGTATAGAGGGTTCTTGGTCTCCGATTCACACAACATCCACAGATTGGAAGCCTCTGCTGCCCGCTTGACAATTTCCTGTAAATCAACGGGCAATGCCTCATAGGCTTTTTTGTTAATAAAGGTCTCCAGCACGGTGCCGGGCTCATGCCAACCTGGATAGTAGTAGTACTTAGCTACCTTATAGAAACCCATTTTGTAATCATTGTACGGGCCAACCCATTCGGTGGCATCGATAACGCCACGCTCAAGGTTGGTGTAGATTTCACCGCCAGGGGAAAGGATGGCAGTGCCGCCAGCCTTGGCCAGCACCTTCCCGCCCAGGCCAGGAATCCGCATCTTCAAACCCTTAAAATCGGCAATACTTTTTATTTCGCGGTTGAACCAGCCACCCATTTGCACACCGGTGTTGCCGGCGGGCATCGGTTTGAGGTTAAAGGGGGCATAGAGTTCATCCCAAAGTTCCTGACCGCCGCCGGTATAGATCCAGGCGTTCATTCCCTGGGCATTCATGCCGAATGGAACGGCGGCGAAGAACTGGGCTGCGGGAATTTTGCCGGCCCAGTAATAAGCAGCACCATGCCCCATTTCGACCATCCCCTGACTGACAGCATCAAATGCCTGCAGAGCTGGAACCAGTTCGCCACCACCATAGACCTGAACGGTCAGGCGACCGCCTGACATTTTATTGATCATTTCAGCCAGTTTGTCCGCACCCTCACCGAGTACCGGAAAGTGTGGAGGCCAGGTTGTGACCATCTTCCACTGATACTTCTTCTCGGCAGCCTGCACTGCCGGAGCAACAACGGTGCCTGCGGCTGCCACTGCAGCCGTGGCCAGGGTTGCCTTTTTTAGGAACTCCCGACGATTGTTATCGCCCATGCTGAACCTCCCTTGCTTTGAATGTTGGATTGAGGGGAAAAACTATTCTAACCCAAACGATAGAACTCCGTTTGTTACTTGTCAATCATTCAACCCGAATTCCTTATCAATTACAGTGTATGGCTGTTAGAATAACGCCAATTATTTAGCTTGGAATTAAGCGAGAACAACATGTCAAACGCGACAGACGAAACGACTACCAAGAGTTTTGGCCCCTACCTCCTCTTGATCCTGCCACCAATATTCTGGGCCGGGAACGTGGTCCTGGCACGCGGCCTTTCCCAGCAGATTCCGCCAATGTCCATGTCTTTTCTGCGCTGGGCAGGCGCTCTGCTCTTTCTTGCGCCTTTCACCTGGCGCCAGTTACAGCGCGATCGGCATCTTTTAAAAGGTCACTGGACCGTCATCTGGCTCTGTGCGCTGTTCGGCATCGCCAGCTTCAACAGCTTGCTCTATACCGCCACCCAGACGACAACCGCACTCAACTGTGCGCTGATGCAAACCCTGATGCCAGCGGCCATCATCTTCTGCGGATTCCTGCTTAACCGGGAGAAAGTCAGTCTACAACAGGGGGCCGGGGTCCTGCTCTGTTCACTGGGGGCCGTCTGGATTGTCCTGCAAGGAAAACTTCTCAGCATCGGCACGCTCAGGTTAGTTTCCGGTGATCTATGGATGTTGGTCGCAGTCTTCTGCTACGCACTGTATTCCACCTTGCTCCCGCGGCGACCGCGCGTCCACCCTTTCAGCTTTCTGCTTTTGACCATCGCCCTCGGCACCCTCATGTTGATTCCACCGTTTGTGCTGGAGTTAATCGTCAAGGGACCGCCAGCCGCCACCCCCAGCGTATTTGGCGGCCTGTTATATATAGCGCTCTTCCCCTCGATCGCGGCCTATATCTGTTGGAACCGCGGTGTCGAAATCATCGGAGCGAATCGCGCCGGGCTTTTCATCAACCTGATTCCGGTTTTTGCCGCAGGGATGGCTATCCTGTTTTTAGGGGAAGAGTTCAAACGTTTTCATCTGATCGGAATACTGATGGTGCTCGGCGGGATGGTGCTGTTTCAATTGGCTAAAAAAACTGACTGATCAGCAGATGCCGCAACGGCGACAGCCGTCAAAGCAACGCGGGGTCGCCTTACCCGACAACCCTTTCTGATATTCCTGCCACAGATAACTGCGCTGATTCCCCTGATCAATTACTTCCCAGGGGAAAATTTCAAATTCTCCCCGCTCGCGCGTCACATAAAAGTCAAGTTGCAGTCCGTTGCGGCGTAGAATCTGGCCTAAATTCCCGCCAGCTGCAATCTCGGGCAACAGCCGCCCAATCCGCCGGTCCCCGCGTGCGAACAGTGCCTGCAACTGGGAGGAACGGATCGATTCACTGATCAGTTCGGTATTGGGTAATTTGGAAACCCCCACATGTAATTTGCGCAGCTTCTGCTTTAACCCTTTTTCCGTCTCCATTCCCGCCCATTGAAAGGGGGTAAAGGGCTTAGGGATAAAGGGGTTCACGCTCAGGGTTAAATTCCCCAGACTCCCACGCTTACGACCTGCTTCACGCCAGATCAGACGAACCTGGTCGGCAAGAGCGAGAATGGCGTCAATATCTGAATCTTCCTCTCCCGGCAGGCCGATCAGAAAATAAAGCTTAAGATTCAGCATTCCAGCATCGGCCAACAGGTGCACCGCATGCAGAATCTGGGCTTCATCCAGATTTTTATTGATCAGGTCCCGCATCTGCTGACTGCCGGCTTCAGGAGCGATAGCTACGGTCTTTAACCCGGCCGCCTGTAACTGCCTCGCCTCCGCCGAAGTCAATGCATCAAGGCGCAGACTGGAGACCGAGACCTCCCCGCCATGGAGCATAATCTCCTGCTGCAGCGCCGAGATATCTGCGTGGTCAGCAACGGCTGCGCCGACCAGGCCAATACGCGACCGATGGCAGAGCCCCGCCTCCACTTGGGGAATGAGATTTTCGAGACTTCGTTCGCGAGGGGGCAGATAAACATACCCCGCAGCACAGAAACGACAGCCCCGTGAGCATCCACGCATCACTTCAGTCAAGGCCATGCTACCGAATTCGGCCTCTTCGTTCAGAATAAATGAACGACTGGCCGAGGTGTCCAGATCGGCCAGATATTGGCGTAACACCCCTGGCGCCGAAATCTTCGCCAGTGTGCCATCGCCAAGATATCCAACCGCCACCTGCGCTGGAAGATAGATTCCTGGCAGTTGTTCAAAGACGCCAAGAGCTGTGGATTCGTGACCCAGGTAGGTCAGCAAAGCAGGAATCAACACAGGCAGGATAACCTCGGCTTCACCTACCGCGACCAGATCAGCAATCTCGGCCAGCGGTTCCGGGTTCAGAAAGGCACAGACCCCACCAAACAAAACCAACGGGTCATGCGCGCCCCGTTGTGCAGAAAAGAGCGGGATATGACCAAGTTCAAAGATTTTGGGGAGATTGAGATAGTCATTTTCAAACGAGATCGAAAGCGCAATCAGATCAAATTCGGCCAATGGGGTTCCAGTCTCCAGCGAGACAAGAGGGAAACGATTCTTCTCGTACTCAACTAAATCCTCCTTGTCAGGCAGGAAGAAACGCTCGCAACAGCAGTCCGACGAGGCATTAAAGAGATGATAGACCGTCTGGTAGCCGAGATTGGCCATCGCCTGACTGTAACCATTGGGGTAGATGAGTGCGATCCGGACAGGACCAGGCCCGGGAGTATTTTCGCCAGATTCGGCGGCATAACGACGGCGATGTTTTTCAAGAATTTTTCGTGACAAAAGTGATCCTCTGGAAAAGATGACCCATCATAGGTCGGGTCGTGACACCTCGACAACCCCCCATGGCGGGTTGCAATATTTTAAATAAAAAAATAGGGGCCACACTAGGTGGCCCCTTGAGACGAGGGAGTCGTCAGGGCTTGGCATTATAGCGTACAGAACCGCTGTACATCGGCCGGGCGGAGTTCCGGCACAGCATCACAATGAAACTCCTGCAAAATAAGCGTAGATCGCCTGTCAGACACAGCACACTGAACCAGAAGCTGATACTCCCTCCCCTGGTACCAAGTGCTGCGCCATTAATGTGAGCTCAGCTTGATAATTGAATCATTTAATCAATCGACCCGCTTGCGCAAAAATGTCGGAATATCAAACTGCTCGTCATCGCTGAACAGATCACGGCTTGAAATGGCCATACGGGGTTGAACTTTTTGCTGATTGCGGATGATCGTCGGGACATCCAGATCGATCTTGCCACCGCGCATCATCGCGTGCGCGTTGCGCGTGATTTCGTCGGTTACCTTGCGTTTTCCTTTAAAGTCATCACCGAAACCAGTAGCGATCGCGGTAATCTTGATTTTGTCGCCAAGATCCTCGTCAATCACCAGACCAACGATGATATTCGCATCTTCGTGAACCTTCTCGTGGATGATGGTCGAGGCTTCCTCAAATTCCTCCATGGTCATGTTTGACGAACCGGAGATATTAACCAGCACACCCATGGCGCCGGAGATATCGATTTCTTCGAGCAGCGGGCTGCTGATCGCAGCATGAGCCGCTTCATAGGCACGCCGTTCACCCTCGGCGATGCCGATCCCCATCATCGCCATACCCCGGTTACTCATAACGGTCCGCACATCGGCGAAGTCAACGTTGATCAACCCCTCGGTGATTATCAAATCCGAAATGCCTTGCACAGCCTGACGCAACACGTCGTCAGCCGGCTTAAAGGCATCCAGAATGCTCATATGTTTTCCCGCCAGGCCGAGCAGCCGATCGTTCGGAATCACCACCAGTGAGTCGACGACCTCCTGAAGCTCTTTGATCCCCTGTTCAGCCCGCAGCATGCGCTGTTTCCCCTCACGCGAAAACGGTTTGGTTACAACCCCGACCGTCAGCGCACCCGAAGCCTTGGCTGCACGCGCGATCACCGGGGCAGCTCCCGTCCCTGTCCCACCGCCGAGACCTGCGGCGACAAAGACCATATCAGCGCCGGCAAAAAGCTCTTCAAGTCGTGCGACATCTTCTTCTGCAGCCTGACGCCCGATTTCGGGATCCGCTCCGGCACCCAGCCCTTTGGTCAACTGACCCCCCAGTTGGATTTTCATTGGGGCGGTACTTTTTCGCAGCGCCTGTGCATCGGTATTGGCGGTGATAAATTCGACCCCCAGAACCTCACTGCGGATCATCATGTTAACGGCATTCCCGCCACCGCCACCAACACCCACAACCTTGATCTTTGCGCCCTGGGCCAAAGACTCTTCAAAATGGAACATGACTCCCTCATTGTTCGGCATAATAGACTCCCTCTTGTGAATGGCCGGTGTCCACTCCGCGTTCGCACCAGCTGTTAATGACCCCAAATTGGTCGTTGTTCAGATTTAAAAAAATTCGCCAAACCATTCTTTCATGCGCTGAATTACCTTTTCAAAAACCTTATCCTGGCCGATCTTGAACGGAGGTCGATGGGCGTTTTTGCTTCCATACTTGACCAGTCCCACGCCCGTCGCATAAACCGGCGAATTCACGACATCGGTCAGACCTCCAATCCCTTGTGGTAAACCACGTCGAACCGGCAGGTTAAAGATCTGCTCTGCCAATTCGGGCATCCCCGGGAGGATAGAGGAACCACCGGTAATCACGATTCCCGACGCAATCAAATCGGCATAACCACTCTTGATAATTTCACGATTGACCAGGGTAAAAATTTCCTCAACCCGTGGTTCCAGAATTTCGGCTAACAGTTGACGGGAGAGCACCCGCGCCTCACGTCCTCCCACCGAGGGGACTTCGATCGTCTCTTCGCGCCCGACCATCGAAGTCAAACAGCAGCCGTAATGTTTTTTGATCTTCTCCGCCTCTGCCATTGGGGTGCGCAACCCGACGGCGATATCATTCGTCAGATGATCGCCACCAATAGAGAGCACCGCTGTATGCTTGATGGCCCCTTCCGAGAAGATCGCAATATCCGAAGTCCCGCCGCCCAGATCGATCAACGCCACCCCGAGCTCTTTTTCATCGGCGGAGAGAACTGCTTCGCTCGAGGCTAACTGTTCGAGCACGATGTCAGCCACATCGACTCCGGCACGATTGCAACTTTTAACAATGTTCTGAGCACTTGCGACCGCACCGGTCACAATGTGCACCTTGGCTTCAAGTCGCACCCCACTCATTCCGAGGGGCTCGCGGATGCCATCCTGATCGTCGATGATAAATTCCTGTGGCAGGATATGCAGGACTTCCCGATCCATCGGAATCGCAATCGCTTTGGCTGCGTCAATCACCCGGGTCAGGTCTTCGGGCGAGACCTCGCGATTTTTGATCGCGATCACCCCTTGCGAATTCAACCCTTTGATATGCCCTCCTGCGATCCCGGCATAGACGGTTTTAATTTCACAACCCGCCATCAGTTCGGCTTCGCGCACCGCCTTCTTAATCGACTCGACCGTACTTTCGATATTTATGACCACGCCCTTGCGTAGCCCTTTGGACGGACTGGATCCGATCCCCACAATATCCAGACCCTCTTCGGTCATGTTGCCCACGATGCAACAGATTTTCGTGGTACCGATATCGAGACCAACAATTAAATTTTCACGTTTACTACTCATGGAACCCCCTTAGGCCCTCAGCTTGCGGCAGCAGCATGTCGCCGCTCAATTCCGACAATAATCCGTTTATCAACATTCAGGTCGATATATTCAAGCATTTCCAGGCGTGGCTTCAGCCGCGCATAAATACGTTCGAGTCGCGTCAGTTTTTCGGGCAGACGGCCAATCCCCAACTTGACTTTGACCCCGCCATTTTGGGTAAAAAGGGTCAGTCCACCATTCTGCTCCTGATGAATTTCCGAAACCTCAGTCAGGTTGAAACTTTTGCGCTGACTTAGATTTTCGATCAACGCCACCACCTGGCCCAGTTGCTGCCGACCTGCCTCGGGCCTGGCCAGCAGATCGGCACGATCGAAGCCGGTCACCACCGGAAAGTCCAGACTGTCATCCTGCCCCAGTACCTTAAATACCTCTCCCGACTGGTCCAGATAATAGAGATAGCCCAGATTGATGATCGCCAGCGGCACCCTCTCCTCAACCTGGATATTGACCTGACGCGGGAAAATCCGCTCAACCCGGGCGCTCTTCACCCAGGGGTTCTCCTCGATTTTTCGGCCAATCAGCGCAAGATCAAGGGCGAAGGTGCTTACCCCATTCTGGATATCGGACAGCGCCAGAATCTTCTCCCGACTCAATTGCTTCTCCCCGGTGATACTCACCTGATCGATACGAAACAGATCCGAAGCCACCAACAGCTGAATCACCAGAACCAGTCCGAAGACGATCAAAGCTCCTGAGAGTCCAACCACAAGCACCCGCAGGGTCCGATGCAGAATCTTGCGCAGGTTCAGCGGTTTTTTCTGCTTGTTTTTGCGGTTCTCCTTAACCCTTTGTTTGCCGGTTCGGAAGCTTCCGCTACTGTTGGCTTTCAGATCATGCATAAATCCTACTTATCAAGATCGGCATCGAGCAGAATCGATTCAACCAGCTCCGCAAACTCGAGCCCAGCGGCTTTGGCCGCTTTTGGCAACAAACTGGTTTCGGTCATCCCGGGAATTGTGTTCACCTCGAGGCAGTAAAATTCTTTTTCACGCAGCATAAAATCTACCCGAGCGGCGCCGCGACATCCGAGCACTCTGCAGGCCTCGACCGCCGCTTCCTGGACGCGACTGTAGACCCCTGCATCAATCGGCGCCGGCAAAAGATATTCAGTCTGCCCGACGGTATATTTGGCATGAAAGTCGTAAAATCCGGTCTTCGGGACAATCTGGATCACCGGCAGCGCCTCACCGTTTAATACCGACACCGTCAGTTCCTGGCCATCGATATATTCCTCAATCAATACCGTGCCATCCAGCGCGGCAGCCGTATCAATCCCGTGACGCAAGGCTTCAAGGCTGTGCACAATGCTGATTCCGATGGTCGATCCCTCGCGCGAAGGCTTCACGACTAACGGCAGATGGCGACAGGTATTGATTACCTTTTCCGCAGCGTTTTCCCCTTTCAACACCTGAAAACCAGGGGTCGGGAGTTCGTGATAGAGCAGCATCTGCTTGGTGGCGACCTTGTCGATCGACAGACTCGAAGCCAAAACGCCGCTACCGGTATAGGGGATCTGCAGCATCTCCAACAGCCCCTGAACACGGCCATCTTCACCGAAACGACCGTGCAGCGCGATAAATGCGACTTCGATACCGGCATCCCGCAGCTGGATCGGCAGATTCAATCCGACATCGATCCCCACCGCCTTGTAACCCTCGGCCACCAATGCATTCAAGACCGCCGTTCCGGTTTTGAGCGAAATTTCACGTTCAGCTGAGATACCGCCGTACAGGACACCGATCGTTCTGGTTTTCATCTCGGCTTTTTCGATCAATGTCATCCCTCGTCCTCCCAACCGACCATACGAACTTCCAGTTCGAGCTGCTGTCCCGCGTTCAGAAACACCGCCTGCTGCACCGCCTTTATCAGGGTCATGACATCCTCTGCGCTGGCGCCGCCCAGATTAACAATGTGATTACAATGTTCGGGCGAAACCAGCGCCCTGCCTCGCTGCTGCCCACGCATTCCTGCTTGTTCAATCAACTTCCAGGCCGATTCTCCCGAGGGATTTTTGAACACTGACCCGGCATGGGCTCCTGTGACCTTCTGCACCTGCCGCCGCCGCGTCAAGACCAACTGGCGACGCGTTTCCAGCTCTACAGGATCAACTTCTTCAAGTTTCAAGATGGCGGACTGGATGACGTCTTTCTGATCAAATCCCGAGAAACGATAAGAAAAATCGATCTGCTCGCGGCGCAGAACCCACTCACCCAGCCCGTCAGTCAAGGAAATCTGATTCACCAAATTTCCAATTTCGGTATTCAGCGCTCCGGCGTTCATTAGCAGCGCCCCGCCAATCGACCCCGGAATTCCGCTCAGTTCTTCCAGTCCCCCTAAACCCTGCTGGCAACAACGACGGATCAAATCCCCTAACTGAACCCCGGCTTCAACTTCAAGCTTCCCACCTGGGAGAAGATCGATCCGGCTCAAATTTTTGAGCTGGAGCACCACTCCGTGAAAGCCCTGATCCGACACCAGCAGGTTGCTACCATTGCCAAGGACCAGCCAGGGTAACCGAAGTTGATGGATTCCCCTCAGCGCCAGCTGCAGATCTTCACGATTCTGCGGGATCAGAAAGATCTCGGCCGGTCCACCCAGCTGCCAGCTGGTATGCGCCGACATCGGTTCCTGACGAAGAAATTCGCCCTGAAAACCTTGAATCAGATTCTCGAGGAGCTGCTTCATATCATCCCCGCAAACGAAGTTTTTCAGCCAGCCGATCGCATAGCTGATTGACATTCCCTGCTCCCAGGGTGATCACCATATCTCCCGGCTCGACATGTTGCTCCAGAACAAGCACGGCGTCATCCAGGCTGCGGCAAAAGGTCACATCACGGTGGCCATGTTCACGGATTCCTGCGACCAGCGCTTCGGCGTCGGCCCCTTCGAGTGGTGCTTCCCCGGCCGCGTAGATATCAGTCACAATCAAACAGTCAGCCTGATAAAAGGCGGTCAAAAAATCAGTAAACAGCGCCTTGGTGCGACTGTAACGATGCGGCTGAAAGACCGCCACCACGCGTTTGTTCCACCCCGATTTAGCGGCCGCCAGGGTCGCGCGGATCTCTGCCGGATGATGCCCGTAGTCATCAACAATCATCACGCCGCCAACTTCATCTCGGATCTGGAACCGACGCTGTACACCGCCAAAGTTGCGAAATCCACCCACGATCGTACGAAACGGAACGCCGAGCTCCATCGCCACGGCCAGCACCGCTAACGCGTTCAGGACATTATGTCGACCCGGCATGTGGAAAGAGATCCGCCCCAATTCTTCTCCCTTGAAATGCGCCATAAAACTGGTCCGCCCCTGGCGCATACGAATCTCTGTGGCCTGGAAGTCAGCCTGACTGCTCAGTCCATAGGTCAGGTAACGCTTTTTGACCTGAGGTAGAATCTCCTGAATCTGTGGATCGTCGAGGCAGAGGATGGCACGGCCGTAAAAAGGGACCTTGTTTATAAATGCAACGAAAATTGCCCGAATCTCTTCGATCCCGCTATAGAAATCTAGGTGGTCTTCATCAATATTGGTGACCACGGCGATGGTCGGGGAGAGATGCATGAAACTGCCGTCCGACTCATCCGCTTCGGCGACCAGAAACTTGCCGCGCCCGAGCTTGGCATTGCTGCCGATCGCATCGACCTTCCCACCGATCACCGAGGTCGGATCAACCCCCGCGTGGGTCAAAACAACCGCCATCATGCTGGTTGTCGTGGTCTTGCCGTGAGTTCCGGCGACGGCGATGCCATACTTCATGCGCATCAGTTCGGCCAACATCTCGGCGCGCGGAATCACCGCAATATGTTCGCGGTGGGCAGCCACGACCTCAGGGTTGTCCACCTTGACCGCGGTGGAGGTCACGACCACATCTGCGCCGGCGATATTCTCTTCGGCGTGCCCGATACTGATCTCACCACCCAGTTGCCGCAGCCGGCGGGTGGTATCCGTTTCACGCAGATCGGATCCCGACACGTGGTACTCAAGGTTCAGCAGAAGTTCAGCGATACCGCTCATGCCGATGCCACCGATGCCGATAAAATGAATTTTACGAATCCGTCCGTACATATCTTTAACCCTCGGTTAAAACTTGGATACAAACCGCAACGACCCTGCGAGCTGCATCCTTTTGGCCCAGTGAAGCCGCTGCCTCGGCCATGACCTGCAAGCGATCTCTGTTCAGCCAGAGTTCCGCAATGGTATTCGCCAACTTTTCAGCACTTGTTTCATGCTGCGTCAGCATAATTGCGGCACCCGCAGCTTCCATAGCGCGCGCATTTGCAGTCTGGTGATCCGCCGCAGAAGACGGCAAGGGAATCATCAGCGCGGGTCGGCCACAGGCGCACAACTCAGCAATCGTTGTCGCGCCGGCCCGGCAGATGACCAGACGCGAGTTTTTATAAGCACTTGCCATATCTTCGATAAAAGGGATAACTTCAATGTTTGTTTCACCCTGTGACTGATAAACTGCCCGAATCTGGTCCAGGTCGGCGTCACCGGTCTGGTGTACCACCTTTACTGTGACCCCGTGCCGGCGCAACAAGGGGAGAGACTCAGCCAGCAGTTCGTTAATCGCGTGGGCGCCGCGACTCCCACCAAAAGCCAAGATTTCCCCACTGCCCGGGAGTGCGGAACTCAGCTCAGCAACGGCCTGACGTAAGGGATTACCAGTCATCACCAGCTTGTGCCTGGGTAAACGCTTGCCGCTGTCTGGAATCGACAGGCAGATCCGGCGGGCAAACCCGGCCAGAACGCGATTACTCAAGCCTGGCACTGCGTTCTGCTCGTGCAGGATGAAGGGAATACCTTTTAGTTTTGAGGTGATCAAGACCGGAAAGGAGGCATAGCCGCCGACACCGACCACAATATCGGGTTGAAAACGTTGCAGAATCAGCCAGGACTGGCGCAAACTTTTCAGCATTTTCGGGAGCAGCTGCACAATACCGCGCACCCCGCGACCCACCACCCCGACCATGTCTATAAACTCAAGCTGAAAGCCCAACTTAGGCAGAAGTCTGGCCTCAAGCCCCTTCTTCGTCCCGACAAAACAGACCTCTGACTGACTGTCATCGCGCAGCAATTGCTCGGCAATTGCAAGGGCCGGGAAGAGATGTCCGCCGGTACCACCACCGGCCAGCAGCATTTTCATTGCGGCACCTCAATCCTGCTTGAGATATTCAGCAATATCCCGACCGCGACAAGGCTGGCAATCAGGCTGGTACCGCCATAACTTATGAACGGCAAGGCCAGTCCCTTGGTCGGAAGTAACCCGAGACAAACCGCCATATTGACAAAGGCCTCCATTCCGAGCAGCAGAGTCAGGCCAAAGGCCAGATAGCGCGCAAAAGGGTCGGTCGCGTACCAGGCGATACGCAAGCCCCTCAGCACCAGCAGCAGAAAAATTCCACTGACCGCCAGCACTCCGATCAAACCCAATTCTTCGCCAATCACCGAAAAGATGAAGTCGGTGTGTGCCTCGGGCAGGAAAAAGAGTTTCTGCTCACTGCCGCCCAAGCCTTTGCCAAAAACGCCGCCGCTACCGAAGGCAATCATGCTCTGGATGATCTGGAATCCTGTGTCATAAGGATCTTTCCAGGGATTTAAAAACGCCAGAATCCGCCGCCGCCGGTAATCAACGTGCATGATCATAAAATAAACCGCCGGCAAGACGGACAACACCAGCGGGACAACGAAACTCCAGCGCGCCCCCGCCATCAACAGCATCGTCAGGGCGACACCCGATATGATCATGGCGCTGCCAAGGTCCGGCTGCAGCAACAAGAGCCCGAGGATCGCCCCCAAAACCAGGATATAAGGGAGGAGTCCCAGCTTGAATGAACGGATTTTCTCCTTCTTGCGCGTCATCGAACTGGCGAGATAAAGCACCAGTCCCAGTTTGACGAACTCTGCCGGTTGGACAGTGATGCCGGGAAGCCGTAACCAACGTGCAGCGCCCCCGGCCGTAACCCCCATCCCCGGCACAAACAGCAGTGCCAGCAGGCAGATTCCCAGCAGCAGCAGCGGGATCGCTATTTTGCGCCAGAATTCGTAATCGACATACATCGTCAGAGCCATCAACAGACCACCGACCAGGGCAAATTTAAGCTGTTTCTTTAAGAAAAAGAACGCGTCGCCATATTTTTCACCGGCCACAACACAGGATGAGGAGAACACCATCACCACCCCAAGGCAGGTCAGGGCCACCGCCAGCAAAAGCAGTGTCGTATCGAAGTCACGATGCAACCTCATTCGCGCTCCTCCAAATCTTTGATCCGGCAGACAAAATCATCACCGCGCGCGGCATAGCTGGTGTACATATCAAAACTTGAACAGGCAGGCGATAACAAGACAGTCCCGCCGCTGGTCGTCTCTTCAGCCGCCACCCTTACCGCCTCGGCCATATCGGCAGCATGACGGGTCGGACAACAGTCTGCCAATGCCGCATCCATTCGACCAGTTGCTTCACCTAGCAACACCAGGCAGGCGACCTTCTGGCTGAGCGGTTCGCGCAGCGGGGCATAGTCGCCCCCCTTATCCTTTCCCCCGGCGATCAGGGTCACCGGAGCCGTCAGGCCCGCCAGGCTCTTCACGACACTGCCGACATTGGTTCCCTTTGAATCATTGATCCAGGTCAGCCCCTTAAAGCGTGACACCTGCTGCATCCGGTGAGGCAAACCGGTAAATGCACAGACTCTCTGCCACGCCAGTTCGGCTGGCATCCCCATGACAAGCGGCGCAATCATCGCTGCCATGGCATTTTCAATATTGTGTTCCCCCTTAATCTTCAACTGCTCAAGATCAAAGCGGACTTCATTCCCCTGCCAACGCCAGACCAGTTGATTTTCACGCCGGCCCATCCCCTCATCGAGGAGACGGATGGCTGAAAACCATATTTTTTTGATTGCAACAGGAACAATGAGTTCTCGCACCCGTGCATCATTCTCGTTGAGGATCGCGTACTGACCCGCGCCCATATTGCTGAAGATCGCCTCTTTCGCCGCCAGATAGCTGTTGAAGTCGGAGTAACGATCCAGATGGTCTTCGCTCAAATTGAGCATCAAGGCAAAGTTTGGGGAGAAGGTTTCAAGCGCTTCGAGCTGAAACGAGGAGAGCTCAACCACCAGGCTGTCGTAGCCCTTCCCGCAGGCGGACACCAGAGGTGTCCCCAGGTTTCCGCCGACAAAACAGTTCTTGCCCCAGCCCTTAAGCATTTCGCCGATCAAGCTGGTGGTTGTCGATTTTCCATTGGTTCCGGTAATCGCGATCATCGGCGCTTTTAGTTCACGGACCGCGATTTCAACTTCTCCGAGAATTTTGACCCCCGCCTTTGCAGCCTCGATCAGCGGTTCAATATTCAGTGGCACTCCGGGGCTGACCGCAATCAGATCGGCCTGCCTGAAGAGCTCGATACTGTGCCCTCCCAGATCGAAGGACAGCTTGCAATCAGCTAAATTCTCAAAATCGGGCAGATCGGCCTGCCCACGACGGTCGGACAAGGTGACTTCTGCACCTTTGCCGCAGAAAAAACGTACCAGCGCCTGACCTGAGAGGCCGGCGCCGATTACCACAATTTTTTGCTGCAGATAATCCATATTTACCTGAGTTTCAACGTCGAAAGCCCGATCAGGGCGAGAATAATGCTGATAATCCAGAAGCGCACAATAATCTTCGGTTCAGCCCAGCCCTTCAATTCGAAGTGATGGTGCACCGGAGCCATGCGGAATATCCGTTTCCCCCAGAGGCGGAATGAGATGACCTGAAAAATGACCGACAGCGCTTCGGCAACAAAAATGCCGCCGACGATCACGAGTAAAAACTCTTGTTTGGCGATCACTGCCGTGATCCCGAGCGCTCCACCTAAGGAGAGGCTCCCCACATCTCCCATAAAGACCTGAGCTGGATAACTGTTGAACCATAAAAAGCCAAGCCCGGCCCCGACCATCGAGCCACATAGTATGGCCAACTCACCCGCACCCTGCACGCTGGTAATCTGCAAGTATTCGGCATAGCGTGCATTG
This sequence comes from Geopsychrobacter electrodiphilus DSM 16401, assembly GCF_000384395.1. Taxonomy (NCBI): domain Bacteria; kingdom Pseudomonadati; phylum Thermodesulfobacteriota; class Desulfuromonadia; order Desulfuromonadales; family Geopsychrobacteraceae; genus Geopsychrobacter; species Geopsychrobacter electrodiphilus. The sequence goes on along the minus strand of NZ_ARWE01000001.1, from coordinate 1,011,952 downwards.
CCGGCCAGGTAGGCGAGCAGCAGAAAGGTTGCGGCCCCGATGATAACCGGTCCTATGGCCAAACCATCAAGCCCATCGGTCAGGTTGACAGCATTGCTCGCTCCGACCATAACCAGCATCGCAAAGGGGATGTAGCCCCAGCCAAGGTCGGGATGTAAACCTTTGAAAAAGGGGAGTGATAGCGTCGTCTCAAAACCGGCATGCTGATACAGCAACATCGCTGCGATAAAGGCGATCAGCAGCTGCCAGAAAAGTTTGGTCCTGGCCGAGATACCGGCGCTGTTCTTTCTGGCGATTTTCAGCCAGTCATCGCAGAATCCGACCGCGCCATAACCAACCGTCACGAGGAGTGCTACCCAGATATACAGATTGGTGAGATCCGCCCACATCAGTGTCGGCAACGCGATCGCAAGAATGATCAGCGCCCCACCCATGGTCGGGGTTCCTTCTTTGACAAAATGCGATTCAGGCCCGACCTTGCGGATCGATTGCCCGAGTTGTAGTCGCTTGAGAGTAGTAATCAGCCAGGGACCGAGAATGAACGAAATCAGTAGCGCCGTTATGGTGGCGTAAATCGTACGAAAGGTGATGTAGCGAAAAACATAAAGCACCGAATACTCGGTGTGAAGAGGATAGAGGAGATGATAAAGCATAGGTCAGCCTCCATTCCTGATGGATAACGGGGACTCTTCCGCACGACGGAGCACCGCTGCCAGACGATCCAGGCGCATACCGTGTGAACCCTTGACCAGAATCCGGTCCCCTGATCGCTGCAAACCGGCAAGCCCGGCAATCGCAGCATCACAGTCATCAAACTCGAGAATCTGATCAGGTTTCAACCCTTTTTCACGCGCACCTCTGGCAGTTTGTCGCGATAAGGGGCCGATGATGACCAGCAGATCGCTCGTTTCCGCTGCGGTACATCCGATATCATAGTGAAAACGCTCTGCCTCATCCCCAAGTTCAAGCATGTCACCCAATATGGCGATGCGGCGCCCCTTCCCGGTTTTGATGGTCAGGGTCTCCAGTGCCGCGCGGACGGAAAGGGGATTGGCGTTATAGCTGTCGTCCAGCAGTTCCCCCCCGCTGGGGAGTGGAAAAATGTTCATACGTCCGTGGATCGGGATAAAATCGGCCAGACCGCGTGATATTTCTACGCCACCTACCCCCAGGGTCCAGGCGGCCGCCGCAGCAGCCAGGGCGTTAAGAGCGTTATGTCGGCCCGGGGTCTGCAGTTTGACCATGTGCCTTTCCGTTGGCAGTACCAACTGGAAAAACACCTGACTGCCGGTTTCTCGAATTTCTTCAGCACGCACATCAGCTGAACTTCCGAGCCCGTAGATCACCCGACGCACACCATTGGCTATGGGCAGGCTGGCGACCCGCTCATCATCCAGATTAACGATCGCGGTCCCACCCTTCAACCCGGCGAAGAGTTCCCCTTTGGCCCGTGCCACTCCGTCCAGTCCTTTTAGGGTTTCAAGATGTACCGGTCCAACATTGGTAATGACTCCGATGTTAGGCGCCGCGATTTCGGTCAGGCGCTCAATCTCACCCAGCGCACTGGTCCCCATCTCGATCACTGCCCACTGATGGTCCTCCCTGAGATTTAAAATGGTCAGGGGCAAACCGATCAGATTGTTAAAGTTTCCTGCTGTTTTCAAGCCACTTCCGGTTCGCGACAGAATCGCTGCCAGCATCTCCTTGGTCGTGGTTTTACCCGCTGAACCAGTAATCCCGATTAAAGGACCATGCCACTGCTGACGCACTGCACTGGCGATATCCCCCAGAGCACGCAAGCTGTCCTTGACCAATAAAACCGGAACGGTCAGCCCGGCGATGACCTCCTCGCTCAAGCAGGCGGCGGCACCGTTGCGGACAGCCTGGATTATGTAGTCATGGCCATCAAAACGCTCACCGCGCAGCGGGATAAACAACTCTCCCGGGTTGATATTGCGACTATCGGTCGAGACCCCCGAGATCTGGATTGACTTCCCATCACCGGTCATTCTGGCTGCCGTGATACGCGCGATCATCTCAAGATCGAGTATCATTGATGCCCCCCTTTAGTGTGGGTAGCGCAGTTCAACGCACGGGTCAGTTCTTCACGGTCATCAAAGTGAATCTTGGTTGTTCCCAGAACCTGATAATCTTCATGGCCCTTTCCTGCAACCAGCAACAGGTCACCTTCTGCCGCCAGACTGGCGGCAAAATCCAACGCCGCCCTCCGGTCCGGGATCACCACAAAGCCCGACTCACCTGCCACCGCTTCGGCAAAGGTCAGTTCACAACCAGCCTCAACCGCACCCAGTTTCATCTGCTCCAGTATCGCTAGAGGGTCCTCGGTTCGAGGATTGTCAGAAGTCAATACGGCCAAATCAGATGACCGCACCGCCGCTGCCGCCATCAACGGCCGCTTTTTGGGGTCACGGTCGCCGCCGCAGCCAACCACCGTAATACGTCTGCGGGCGGGAATACCAACCAAAGCCGCCAGTACCTGTGTCAGGGCATCGCTGGTGTGGGCGAAATCAACCAGTGCCAGCACCCCGCGCCGGTTTTCAACCCGTTCCAGGCGTCCGGGAACCTGCGGCGCCTGGGCTATTCCCAGAGCGATCGCCTCATCCGTGACCCCTGCGCAATGGGCACCAGCGACAGCGGCCAGAATATTGCTCACGTTAAAATCACCCACCAGGGCCGAGTTCAGAGCAACCGCATTACCGGCGATCAACATCTCACCTCGCTGCCCATTAGCGTCTGAAGACAACTGTTTCAGGCCGATATCTGTTGGCAGCAGCCGCGAAAAACCGAGGGCATCGGGATGCTGATCTTTCAGCCAGACCCCGTAACTGTCATCCAGATTGATTACACCAGAGTGAGCCGGCACCAGATCGAAGAGGCGAGCCTTACTCGAAAAGTAGGCGTCCATCGTCCCGTGAAAATCCAGGTGTTCAGGGGTCAGGTTGGTAAAGATCGCGACATTAAACTTGAGGCCGTCGACCCGATGTTGTTCCAGCGCGTGAGACGAGACTTCAAGTATCAAGGCGTTCGCCCCTTTGCCACGAAACTCAGCGACCAGTTTGAGCAGTTCGATAGATTCCGGGGTGGTATGACTGGCCGGAATTTTTTCGGAACCAAAACGGTAGTCAACAGTACCGAACACAGCCGGTCGATAACCGGCGGCCTTCAGAATCGACTCGAGGAGATAGCTCGTCGTCGTCTTACCATTGGTCCCCGTCACTCCGATAACCAACAGATCCGAACTGGGGTCGGCATAAAAGCGCTGCGCAATCTGAGCCATTGCCAGTCTGATATTCTCGGCGACCACAACAGGTACGCCATACTCCGTTTGCGGAGCGCGGTTAAGAACCAGGGCACAGGCGCCAGCGGCCAGGGCCTCGGCGATATAATCCCATCCGTCGCATTTGACTCCTGGCAGGGCGAAAAACAGATCTCCAGGCACGACCCGGCGAGAATCACAGGCAAGACCGGCAACTTCAGTGGTGCCTCCAGTAACCAGCAAGCCTGGAATTTCTGCAATTAACGCCCTGAGTTGAGCCCTCTGTTTCAATTGAACCCCCTGATCAAGCACCAAAACGAACCCAAATCTTTGCTCCATAGCGAACGACTGCGCCGGCGGAAGGTGATTGCTCGACCACCTTGCCACTGCCGGACAATTTAATATTCAGGCCGGAACGCTGCATCGCCTCCAGCACCTGACGGTAACTCATCCCTATGAAGTTCGGCATGGAGCTCCCCTTGCCCGCTGTGACCTGAGGCTCCGATATTACGCTCTTATCACCGGCAATCTTCGGAGGCTGTTCCGGAAGAGTCTGTTTTGCCACAACCGTTGTCGGCGGAACATCGAGATAACGTAAAGCTTCATCAGCGATTCGACTGAATACAGGGGCTGCCACCAGGCCACCGTAGATTTTATCCTGGGGTTCATCAATCGTCACCAGCAGGAGAATCACCGGATTTTCCGCTGGTACCATACCAATAAAAGAAGCGACCATCTTTTCATCGGAATAGGTACCGGTGACTGGATCGATTTTTTGAGCGGTCCCGGTTTTCCCGGCGACATCAAACCCTTCGACCACCCCTTTGGTCCCGGTGCCACCTTCCTCAGTTACCCCAACCATCATCTGACGAACGCGCTTGGCGGTAGCCGCTGAGATGACCCGACGCACAACGTGCGGCTGCCGGCTAAAGACCGTCGCCCCCTGGCCATCAACAATTTTTTCGACCAGATACGGTTTCATCAGTAAACCACCATTTGCAATAGCACCCATTGCCGTGACCATCTGCATCGGGGTTACACTGATTCCCTGCCCAAAAGAGATGGTCGCAAGGTCAATTTCAAACCAGCCCTTCGAGGGGTGTAACAAGCCCTCTTGTTCCCCCGGGAGATCAATCCCGGTTTTGGCACCGAACCCGAAATCACTCACATACCGATAGACACGTTCACGTTCAAGCATCTTCCCCAGCTTGGCGAAACCGATATTCGAGCTGTACTTCAGCATTTCAGACAGCCGTAGTCGGCCGTATCCCTTGTGGTCACGAATGATTTTGCCGCCGACTTCATACCGACCATGCTCGCAATCGACCTGACTACCGGGGCTGAGAACCTGCTCTTGGATGATTGCCGACAGGATAAACGGTTTAAAAATCGAGCCCGGCTCGAAAGAATCGCTGACAACACGGTTTCTCCAGTCAGCCGGATGGTAGCGATTAATCGCATTCGGGTTGTATGAGGGCTGACTCGCCATCGCCAGCACCCGCCCGCTGGCCGGCTCGATCATCACCACCGTGCCGCCTACGGCACCACTCTGCTTAACCTCTCGGGCTAACTCTTTTTCCGCGATGTACTGCAGGGTGCGATCAATAGTTAAAAACAGGCTCTCCCCCGGTACCCCACCGCGAATATCCTGCCCCGCCGTCGCCATCCCGCGGCCACGCGCATCACGTTCGGAAATCAGCAGCCCCGCCTCCCCTTGCAGATCGGCGTCATATTTCAGCTCGATCCCCTCCAGCCCCCTTGGGTCGAGACCGGTAAACCCGACGACCTGTGCTGCAATCTGTCCGTGCGGATAGTAACGTTTGTGCTCAGGAACAAAGTGCAATCCAGGAATTTTTAGTTCGGTAATTTTTTTCGCCACCTCCGGGGTAAGCAGGCGTTCCACCCAGACGAAGCTTTTCTTTTCACTTAACTTTTTCCGGATCTGCCTCTCAGGGGAGTCAAGCAGGGGCGCCAGCTGATGAGCGACCTGCGGAACATCTTGCAGATCAGAGGGGTTGGCATACAGCGACTGAACTTCTAGGCTGAGAGCCAGCGGATCGCCGTTGCGATCATAGATCACGCCTCTTTGCGGGGTGAGTTTGATCACCCGTTGATGTTGTTGATCACCCCGTGCGGTAAGATCCTCCGCCATGACCAGCTGCAAATAGCCGGCACGACCCGAAACAGCCAGAAACACGCCAACAAACAGGATGCCGATCACCCGGATCCGTAGCTGAATGCTCCGTTCGGTCGGCGCCATATCAATCGACCCGGATGATCTGACCCGGAGACGGCAGGCGCATGTTCAGCTCCTGACGTGCCAGACCCTCAATCCGCTGATGACTCCCAAGGTGTGCCACTTCAAGGGTGAGCCTTTTGACATCTTCAGTCCCGACCCGGATCTGGGTCTCAATTCGTGAAATGTCATATTCAAGGTTGATCGCCTGCAGGCGCGACCAGACAAACAGCAGGGAGAGGGCCGCGACCAGAATAATCGCGACAAAGACCGGGGTCAGCCGGGGACGGTGCAGAACGAAGCCGTTGATTTTGACTACTGTACGCTGTACGGCTTCAGACATCGCCACCTCCTGAACATATCAAGACCCCTGCATCAACCGATGCGACTGATGGCCCTCAGCACAGCGCTGCGGGACCGGGGGTTTACTTCAATTTCGTCGGCCTGCGGCTTCAAACCCTTACGAGTCAGAATCTCTACAGCAGGCTGATTGTTGCACTGACAAATAAGAATGCGCGGCGGGCAGATACAGCCCCTGGCTTGTTCACGAAAAATATGTTTCACGATCCGGTCTTCCAGCGAGTGGAAGCTGATCACCACCAGTCGTCCACCCGGCTTCAGCAGCTCAATCCCGCGCTTAACCCCCTGTTCAACCTGATCTAGCTCCTGATTGACTGCGATCCGTATGGCCTGAAACACCCGAGTCGCCGGATCGATCCGTGACGGCTTACGCCCCCCTGGAATAACGGCCCGCAACAGCTCGGCCAATTCACCGGTCCGGGTAAAGGGTTGGGTTTCACGGCGCTTCAAAATGGCACGCGCGACCCGCCGCGAAAAGCGTTCTTCACCATACTGAAAGAAGATCCGCACCAGCTCATCTTCGGGCAATTCATTGACCAGATCGGCGGCCGTTGGCCCGGCACTGCAATCCATCCGCATATCGAGCGGCGCATCAAAGCGGAAGGAGAACCCCCGCTCGGCCGTATCCAGCTGATGGGATGAGACCCCCAGATCCAGCAGCATGCCATCCAAGCCATCAATCCCGAACTCCTGCAGCACCTCACCGGCACGATCGAAGGTTTGATGATGCAGGCTGAACCGCCCTTCATGCCCGGCCAGAACCTCTTGCGCCTTGGCCAGTGCAGACCTGTCACGGTCGATTCCGATCAAACGCGCCTGCGGGGCCGTGTCCAGAATTAGCCTGGAATGTCCGGCACCGCCAAGGGTTCCGTCGAGATAGATCCCGCCGTTAACTGGTTGCAGGAGGTCGATGACCTCGCGCGGCATAACCGACTGATGTTCAAAGAGCAGCGCCACCCGGTTAAAAACCGAGATCGGCTTGAGCTTGAGCGTGATCCTTGAGCATACTTTCAGATGCGCTAGTGGCCTCAGCATGACGCTGCTGATTCCAGATTTCTATTTTGCCCCCCATACCGACGACTACGATATCCTTCTCAAGGCCGGCGTATTCGCGCAGGGCCTGTGGAATCTGGATGCGGCCCTGCTTATCAAAAGGGCACTCCTTGGCCGGCCCGAGACGCGTCCTCAGGTTAGCCTGCTTGATCGGACCCTCGGGCAAGGCCATGACTTTTTGGGAGATTTTTTTCCAGCTCGAGGCGGGATAGGCGGTAAGTCCTTTGTCAGTTTTGGTAACAACCAGGGAAACATCGCCTGTCAAACTCAAAAGAGTTTCACGAAAGGTCGACGGTATACTCGCACGCCCCTTCAAATCGACAGTATTATTGAATTCCCCGTAAAACATTGGCCCACCTGACACTGAATGGCACTGTTAGACACTATTTGGGGAAAATATACCTGTGGTCTGGCCCACTGTCAAGAAATTTTGTGGTTTTTCGGGGGGTTTGTTGCGATGGGGAGCGGTGTCAAAAAATAAAAAAGCCCCCTTCGCGGAACGAAGAAGGCCACAAGTCCAAAGGTTTCTCAAGGTTATCAGTTTCGGCCCACCGTGCCGGACCTTTTTGTCAGGCCAGGCGCATATCTACAGTCTCTATCCGCCGATCATCCATCTGCCGCACGCCGAAGCGAATTCCCAGTATTTCACAGGAGTCGCCTTCAACCGGAATTTTCCCCATCTGTTGCATCAACAACCCCGCCAGGGTCGTCACATGCTCTTCGGGTAGTTCGAGGTGAAAACGACGATTCAAGATCCGCAACGACACCGCACCGTCGACCAGATAGCGCTTCGGCCCAAGTTTTTGAAAATCAGCCTCTTCAATATCATGCTCATCATGAATCTCACCGACAATCTCTTCGACCACATCCTCCAGGGTCACTAACCCTTCAACCCCACCATATTCGTCAACCACGATCGCCAGGTGTTCCTTACGTTTACGAAAACTCTGCAGCAACACCGCAATTCGTTTTGACTCTGGCACAAAATTCGGTTTACTACAGATTTTTTTCAGCGAAAATGAGTCTTCGTGCCCGACATAAGCAAGAATATCTTTGGAATGAAGCACCCCCACAATGTTGTCGAGACTCTCGCTATATACCGGAAACCGGGAATGCCGGGCCTCGCGCAAGACCTCCAGCACGGTAGCAAAGCTGCTCCCCGCTTCGACCCCGACGATTTCGGTGCGTGGCAACATGACGTCACGGACGCGGGTCTCTGACAGATCGAAAACACCATGCAGCATACGCCGCTGTTCAGCGGCAACCACGCCACTCAATTCACCGGCCTCAATAATCGCGCGGATCTCATCTTCGGAGAGTGAATCATTCTCTTTCTCTCCCTTATGGAAAAAACTGGTCAACAACCCAGAAATCCGGGTAACAACATAAATAATCGGAGATAAGATCCAGAGAACCACCAGAATAGGACGCAAAACCAGGAATGATATTTTTTCCGGGTACTGTGCTGCATAAGTCTTGGGACAAACTTCGGAAAGAATCAACAATACCGGGGTTAAAATCAGAATCGTCAGCAGCTCTCCATTATCGCCGAATTGACTCACAAAGAATCCGGTAGCAACCACGGAGGCGGCAATATTGACCAGATTATTGCCGACCAAGATCCCGCCCAGCAAACGGTCCGGCCTTTCAAGCAGCTTCGCCAACTGCGCAGCGCCTGGCCGTTCTTTCTGCTGCAGATACTTTACCCTCAACCGATCCAGCGCCAGCAAAGCGGTCTCTGACCCGGAAAAGAAACCGGACAACAGCAACAGCACAAACAGTACTCCCAAGCGCCAGAGATTTTCTTCAGCCATTTCCACTCCCAACAGGTAAATTTCACACGACCTGAAACGTCCGCGCATAGTATATCAGTTGCACTGCGCTGTCGACAGCATCACCCACCCGTCATCGCGACTGATAATTGCCGTGTCCGTCCTGATCATGATATAAACGGCCAGCGATTTGACATATTTTAACCCCAACGGCTATTCGTGCAGGACGCTCCATGACCAACAAAGAAGTTCAAGCCAGGCACGCGGAACTTTGTCGTCAACTGCATCATCATAGTCACCGCTATCATGCTCTCGATGCTCCCGAGATCAGTGACGCCGAGTACGACCAACTTCTGCAAGAACTCCTGGAGATCGAAAAAAAACACCCCTCCCTGATCGTGCCGCAGTCGCCGTCGCAACGGGTCGGCGCTCAGCCACAAACAGGCTTCAAGCAGATAGTTCACCGACGCCCGATGCTCTCTCTCGAAAACGCGTTTAACGCGGAAGACCTGCGCGAATTCGATACCCGCATCAAGCGACTGCTCGCCAGTGATGAACCGATCGCCTATCTGTGTGAGATGAAACTCGATGGCGTGGCCATTGAACTGGTGTACCGTGACGGACTCCTCCAGCACGCTTCAACCAGGGGGGATGGTGAGGTAGGTGAAGATGTCAGCGCGAACGCCCGCACGATTGGCGCCATTCCGCTGCAACTGAAGCCGGATGCCCCACCACTGCTGGAAGTGCGCGGCGAAGTCTATATGGAGCTCGCCCCCTTTCGCCAGTTGAACACGCAGCGTCGCGAGGAGGGGGAGAAAACCTTTGCCAACCCGCGCAACGCAACGGCTGGCAGCCTGCGTCAGCTCGACCCCCGGATCACCGCCCGACGCCCCTTGACCATCAGCTGCTACGGGCTGGGAGAGATTGAAGCAGAACAGCCGCCAACCACCCAACTTGAGATGCTGCAAAAGCTGCATGCCTGGGGCCTGCGAGTCAATCTTGAGACCCTTTTTCTGGCTGAAGATATCGAAGCCGTTATAACGCGCTACCAGAAACTTCAAACTGAACGGGATAATCTACCCTTTGAGATCGACGGCCTGGTAGTTAAGGTCAACAGCTTCGCCCTGCAACAGGAGCTTGGCGAAAAGAGCCGCACCCCACGCTGGGCAATCGCTTGCAAGTTCCCACCTCGTCAAGAGCAGACGGTGCTCGAATCGGTGCGCTTTCAGGTCGGTCGCACCGGCGCGATTACCCCGGTGGCAAATTTGAGGCCAGTCAATGTCAGCGGCGTAACCGTTTCGAGCGCCAGCCTCCACAACTGGGATGAGATCGCTCGCCTCGGCATCCGGGTAGGCGATACGGTGATTGTCGAACGCGCCGGAGATGTCATCCCGGACATTGTGAAAGTGCTCATCGAAAAACGCACTGGCGCAGAGCAGCCTATCCCCGAGCCGACAAGCTGTCCGGCCTGTGGCTCGACAGTTGCGCGTGAAGAGGGGGAAGTGGTGCCGCGCTGCCAGGGGCTCTCCTGCTCGGCCCGGCTCAAAGAAGCGCTCAAACACTTCGCCTCGCGCGGCGCGATGGACATCGAAGGGTTGGGCGACCGCTTCATCGACCAACTCCTGCAGTTGAAACTGGTCACGAATGTCGCCGATCTCTACCACCTGACCAGAGAAGATTTTTTCCAGATGGAGCGCATGGGCGAGGTCCTGGCAGACAAACTGCTCGCCGCCATCGCCGCCAGTCGCCAGCGCCCCCTCGAGCGGCTGCTGTTCGGTCTGGGGATCCGCCACGTCGGTGCGCACCTGGCCAAGGTCCTGAGTCGCCGCTTCGGCAGCCTCGACAACCTGTGCCTGGCAACCTTTGAGCAACTGCTCGAGACCCACGAAATCGGTCCTCAGGTCGCCGCCAGCCTGCTGCGCTTTTTCGCCGACGAGCTCAACCTTGAGGTGCTGCGCCAACTCCAGGCGTCAGGTGTTCACCCCGAAGCGAGTGCTGCGCCGCAAGGGGTGCACTTAGCTGGCAAGGTCTTCGTCTTCACTGGCAAACTCGAGCGTTTCAGCCGCAGCGAAGGGGAGGAACTGGTCGAACAGCAGGGTGGGCGCGCAAGCGGCTCGGTGAGCAAGAAAACCGACTATCTGGTCGCAGGACCTGGTGCCGGCAGTAAATTGGCGAAAGCTGAACAACTTGGGGTCAAAATTCTGAGTGAAGAAGAATTTCTGAACTTACTGCACGACCAGACCACCGGAGAATAACGATGATGCAAATCTGTCGGCGATTACTCATCTCAGGCCGGGTCCAGGGGGTCTCGTTCCGTTACTATACCCGACAGGCCGCCCGAAAAAACGGAGTCACCGGTTGGGTCCGCAACCTGCCAGATGGCCGGGTTGAAGCGCTGATCGAAGGCGAGCAACAGGCGGTCGAAGCGACGCTCGTCTGGTGCCAGCAGGGGCCGGAGCTGTCACAGGTTGATGGGCTTGAAATCGAAGAGCTCACCTATAGCGGAGTTTTTGAAAGTTTTACGATCCGCTGACACGAACCTCACGGGAGCCCTCTGTCATGAAGGATTGGACGGATACTTCAGGGCATTACGGCCAACTGAAACTCGGCGACCGCTGAACAGAATCGCTCGATCATGTCCGGCGGAATAAGATTGGGGATTTTGAGGTTGCGGCGCGATTAAATGACCGACTGCCAATATTCCTGCCAGTGAAGTTGAGCAGCGCGCCGATTAAACGCCGCGGGAACCAGGCAAAGACAGCCCTGTGCCTGAATCAGTGTCTCGCGGTTGGGGGTCATCGCCAGACACTGGCAGGGGCGCGCAGTCACCGGAAACCGACAACCTTCAACCCCAAGAAATGAGCAGCCGGTTTGCAACGACCGCGGCGCCGGAACCGGCACCCCGGTCTTCTCCCAGAGCACCATGTTCAATGCCGACAAGCGTCCGCGCAGCTGCTCAAGCGACAAATGCTGCCCGTGGAAAAAGAGCGCAAAAAAACGCTCAGGGTCTACCCAAATTCCGGGGCTCCCCTGACAGCACCGCCCGCCACATTCCAGGCAGAGCGGTAAATTCAGAGAACTGCTTATTTCAAACCTCATCATGTCAATTCTCTAAAAAGATACACGCTTATAACGACCTCGAGCCATTTCCTACCAATCGGTCGGATAGTCATCCTTGCTTTTTGTCGGATCATTGTAGGCAAGAATTGCATCCGGGTCGCGGTTCAGCACCTTTTTAACCGTTTCAGCAGAAAGCAGAACAAGCCCGCTCTTGGACATCGCCAATCCCAGCCGCCCTTCAGCAAGCTGGTCCGCAACCTCCGGCCCAACAGCAACGCGCTTGATCTTACCGCCAGAAACGTAGTGATAAACAACCTCACCCTCTTCCAGGCGCATGCAATTGGCCTCAATCAACTGCTGCGCGGCCGCCTGCGCGGCTTTTTGTTGGGCGCGTTGGTTCCGTTCGGCATTTAACTGTTGATCCTGTTTGGCCCGTTCGATCTGTTGCTGCTGCAGCCTGAGCGCGTCCCGGTCTTCAAAAGAATCGCCGGCCTTTCTTTTCATTTTGGCTTGCACCCTCTTGGCGTGGTCGGCCTGTTTGATCTGTTTCTTGTCAACCAACCCAGCCTTAAGCAGCTGTTCTTGTAAGGAAAGACCCATTGTTAACTCCAGGATATATTTTCTTGATGTTTGAAACTGACACTGCCTCTTCACGCCGACAGAGCTGGCCTCTGTGTAGCAAAACCTATAACAAGATCCAGAAAAAGGGAAGCTGCCCAACCTCGATAACAAACCTCTCCACGCTTGCCGGTTTGAGAACTGATTGCGTTCGGCGTGCAACCGACTAGAATTGAGACGTCCCTGAATACCTGCGGAGGGTAGCCCCATGAATCACGAAAAACTCTACCATATTGGTTTCAGTCAAAAAGATCTTGGCACCAGTCCGCCGACGGCGGCCCTCTTGTGCGGTGACCCGGAGCGGACCCGTCGCATTGCCAGAGAGACCGGGGAGGTGAGTTGCCTTGCGACCCTCTCGGAAAACCGCGGGCTGCACAGTTATCTGTGCCAAAGCCCGACCGGCAACAAATTTATCGCCGCCACCAGCGGCATGGGTGCCCCTTCCCTCTCGATCGTGGTTAACGAACTGGCATCGGTCGGTATACGCACCATCATCCGAGTTGGTACCAGCGGTGGCATCGCAGCGCAGATCAAGGTAGGGGAACTGGTAATATCAAGTAGCGCGCTCTGCCGTCAGGGCGCCGCGCAGGACATCGCGCCACTCGAGTACCCGGCAGCGGCCGATCCCTATGTCAGCGTAGCGCTGATGGAAGCAGCCAATCACCTCGGCATCAGCGCCCACCTCGGTGTCACCGCAAGCGTTGACACCTTCTACGAAGGGCAAGAAAGGAGCAGTTCAGTCAACCCGCAACTGCTACGCTCCATGCGCGGGATAACCGAAGAATACCGGGCGTTGAGAATCCTCAATTATGAAATGGAGGCCGGAACCCTGTTCAAGATGGGACTGATCTACGGCTTTGCAGCTGGATGCATCTGCGCCGTGCTGGCCGAACGCCTGGTGGCCGAATCTGTCGACCTGAGCGTCAAGTTGCGGGCAGAGCAGAATGCGGTGCAAGTAGGACTGATGGCGCTGGAGAAGTTGAAAGGGGCCTGAATTTCAAACTCAACCCGCATAGTCCGGCAGGTTCCTAGGCTCTTGCTGGTGCACTTTTGACCACGAGATAGACACCAAGGACTGTTGTCGCTATAGCAGCGATCGCGACGGTACTTAATGCTTCGTCAAATATGAACCAGGCCTCGATACTGGCCACAGGCGGGACCAGATAAAAGTAACTTGCCACTTTGGCCGTTGCACCCTCACGGATCATATACATCAGCAAGAGAATTGCCGTGACCGATAAGCCCAGGACCAGCCACCCGAGCGCGAAGATCAGGTGAATATCCCATATAACCTTTTGAGTTTCGAACCCCCAGGTTAAGAGCGCCATCAACAGCGCCACACTGAGGTACTGCCAGACAGATCCTGCCAGTAAATTCGTGCCGGTGCCAAAACGCTTTTGATATAAGGTCCCAAGCGAAATCGCGATCAAGGCCGCAATGGCCGCGAAAAGCGCCGGCCAGGCCAAGTCAGCCCCCCCTTGTTGGCTGGTGCTTAACAATACAACCACCACCCCGGCCAATCCCAGCCCAAGTCCCAGCCATTGCCTGGGCCGCAAGCGTTCGCCCAGGAAACGCCAACCCAGACAAGCTGTCAAAACGGGCTGTACACCCACAACAATAGCGGTGATACCCGCGGGCATGCCCCACTTAATGGCAGCAAAAACCCCACCGAGATAGACACCATGCACCAAAAAACCCGTGACCATCTGATGGCCTGCCTGTTTAGCAGACAACCGTTTAACCCGAAATAACAGACACAGAAGCAAAAACACACCAATGGTCAGAGTCATACGGATGAAGAGAAAATAAAAAGGTTCGATAAATGGCAGAGCATACTTCGCTGAGATAAAGCCGGTACTCCATAAAACAACAAAGATTATGGGAATTGAGTTAATCAAGGTGCGGCGCATATGGAGCGTTTCCTCGTGTTTAGTCGCGGACCATTCATGTCAGGAAAGAAGTGATTGAAAGAGATTTCCACTAGTAGCTGTCCCCATGTCTCTTGCCGGTGGTAGATTAACAAGGATGCCCGATGAACTCTGCGGCGGCTTGCTCTCTTGCGTTATCACCTGGCCGTGCTTTAATAACTCCGGAGGTCCTGATGAGGTTCTTACTCTATAACATTCGTTACGCAACCGGTCCACGACTCCACAAGTCGGCCAGTTCTTCCAAAAAGAACCTGGAGCGAATTACGGTTTTCCTGCGCGACCTTGAACCGGATCTAGTCGGTCTCATCGAAGTGGATCATGGTTCGTATCGCAGTAGCGGCGAGAATCAGGCTGAATTGCTGGCAAAGTCACTGGGGCACTATCACTCACATTCAATCAAATATGAAGAAGATTCGCTCTGGAGGCATGTTCCTGTGATAAGGAATCAGGGCAACGCGTTTTTAACGCGATATCGCATTCGTGGCGAAACTTTTCATTTCTTTAAGAGCGGCATGAAACGCCTGGTGATCGAACTGGAACTGCAACATGTCGTGGTTTATCTGGTCCATCTGGCCCTGGGAGCACGAACGCGACATCAGCAGTTAAGCGCACTGTACGAGATGATCAAACAAACCGATCGCCCGTGTCTGGTCGCAGGGGACTTCAACATGCTCTGGGGCGAAACTGAAATCGACATGTTTCTTGCCGCGACAGGACTGCAGAATGCCAATGTCGCAGGCCTGCCGACCTATCCGAGCAAAAACCCGCACCGCCACCTTGATTTTGTCCTGCACAGCAAGGGAATTAAAGTGCGAAACTTTCAGATACCCCAGGTACTTTTTTCTGACCACCTGCCGGTGTTGGTCGACTTTGATGTCGAAGTGCAAGAAGAAGATCGCAAGCTGCCGCGACGGCCGTATTGCTCCTGCGTGGAGAAGGACGATCTTCTGTTCGCCAACGCCCGAGCTCAACACGCAACAAATGAACCCTGAGGATGTTAATTCCCCTTCAGTTGAGATTGAGGTTCAGAGAAAGGTCTCGATCTCAACCTGCCCGATCCAGAAATTTTTCCAGCGTCTAATCCGCTCAGCAACAGAAAAATCCACCAGATGCAGGGCCGGTGGAATGACGGCGTGGTCAATCTGCAGATCGTCGATGCTGTTAGCGTTGAGCACGGCGAAGGTTTGTCCATCAAGTTCAGCGGTGATGAATGGGAAGCACCCGCAGCTGGCGCAGAGTATCGCCTCAGCAGTTTCAGTACCGAAGCGGTAGTGCTTGATTTGGGCCTGGTCTTTTATCTGAATTAGCAGCCGCCCCTTGGGATGCGAGGTGTAACAGGCGCCCTGTTTGGTGCAGAATGAGCAATCACAACTGCGAAGCGGCAGCTCGGACTTCGGCAGCGGCGAGAAAAATTTGTATGTGATATTACCGCAATGGCAACCGCCGGCTATTTCATGAAAAGCTGTCATCAGTTATGCCTCTTCAAGGCCTCAGCGTAGGCACCTTCGGACCAGCCCTTGATGAAGACGCCATTAATCACGGCGAAGGGGATGCCACCACCCCCGGCTAACTGGTTCATGCGTTTGGCGGCTTCTCTATCTTTTTCGACATCGTACTTCTGGTATTTCACCCCTTGTTTATCCAGATAGGCTTCGGCCATTTTACAATAAGGGCACCAGCTGGTGACATACAGCTCAACACTTTGCGTGGGGGGATTGGGGTAGATTTTGTTGTCCACAGCGAAACAACTTCCGGAAAACAACAACAGGACAAGAATCAGTAACATACTGGATTTTACATGGTGCATTTCATCCTCCTTGAATTGTTACCCGGTTCAGCCAAAGACACAACACTACGATAGAACTGGGAACAGGTTATTTGCAGCATCAGGATAGCACCTGGACCACATTTCTTCATCGCATAAACATTGAAAAACCGGGCGCGCTTTTATTTTTCCCCTCGGACTGATTAGTGATACACTCACGCTCTAGACTTGGCATTCATCCACAGTCAGGACTCAACACAATCAACGGAGGACATAAACGATGAAAAAGTTGATCCTAGTTTTAATCGGCTGCTTCCTTGCTACCGGAGCGGTGGCTGCCGAAACCCAAGGGTTTCAGTTGAGCTTAATCCCGGATATCGCCATTCAAGCCAGAACCACCCGTATCAAGGGGGTCTCCTTAAATATCTGGGGAGAAAATCCGCAAAACGCCATCGCGCTCGGGCTAGTCAACGGCTCCACGGGTGATAGTTCAGGAGTATCCGTCGGATTATTGGCAAACTATGCGGAGACCTACGAAGGGGCGCAGCTGGCATGGTTCGCCAACTACTCTTCGGTGAAGCTCACCGGGTTTCAGTGGGCGGCGTTCAACTACGCGGCTAAATTACACGGCCTGCAACTCGGCTTCATAAATTTCGCTGAATCCTCTGACAAGGGGGTTCAGGTGGGCTTGATTAATATCATGAACAACACAAAGGACTGGTTCCGAAACTTCCCCAACGAGATTGCACCGGTTATGGTTCTGGTCAACTGGCGCTTCTAACTCCAAAGCAGGCTTAAGAACGAAACGGGAGCGAGCGGGCATAAACCTCGCTCCCGGGCAAGCCATGCTCTTTCGCGACCCGCTTAACGATCTCTTTCCAGGTTAATTCCCCCTCGGCATGCAGCCGCTGCAGAGCAGCTTCAATCGTTTCAATTGGAGCTTCATTCGCGGCGGCGGCGAGCATCAACACCAGCTCTCCCTTGACGGTTTTTTGCGCAAAATATTCACTCGCCTCAAGCAAGGTGCCGAAGAACAATTCTTCATGTTTCTTGGTCAATTCGCGACCGATGGCGACTTCGCGGCCAGCCCCGCAAATATGGCACAGATCTTCGAGTGCGGCCAGAAGGCGATGCGGGGTCTCATAAAAAACCAGGGTGTGGTCGACACTGCAGAGATCTGAAATCAGCTTCTGCCGTGCAGTTTTTTTGGAGGGCAAAAACCCGGCAAAGCGAAAATTGTCGGTCGGCAGCCCGCTGATCGACAGCCCCGCGATCAGCGCATTGCACCCCGGTACACAAGCAACCTCGACACCCGCCAGCCGGCAGGCACGCACCAGACGGTAACCCGGGTCGGCGATTGCCGGGGTTCCAGCATCACTGATCAGCGCAACATTCTCGCCCGTCTGTAACCGCTGGATGAGTTCAATACTCCGTTCCTTTTCATTGTGCTCATGGCAGGAGATCAGGCGGGTTTTAATACCGTAATGGTCAAGCAGACGCCGACTGTGGCGGGTATCTTCGGCGGCAATCAGATCGACTTCAGCCAGAATCCGCACCGCACGATAGGTCATATCTTCAAGGTTGCCAATCGGTGTAGCAACGACATACAGGAGACCGCTCACTTACAGGGTCTCCAACTGCTGGAGCCAGAGTTCGACACAGGCATCGCTCGGCATCCTCCAGTCACCGCGTGGGGAGAGCGCGATTGTGCCGACCTTGGGTCCGTCGGGCAGACAGGAGCGCTTAAACTGCTGGCTGAAAAAGCGGCGGTAAAAAACCTGCAACCACTTTTTCAATTCTTCAGGCGTAAACTCGTCGGCAAAGGAATGTTGTGCGAGCTGTAGAATTTTTTGCGGCGGATAATGCAGGCGCACCAGATGATAGAGGAAAAAATCATGCAGCAGATAGGGACCGACCAGGTCTTCGGTAATCTGATCAATCTCCCCATTCGCATCGGGTGGCAAGAGCTCCGGGCTCACCGGGGTCGCACAGACATCGGCCAGCACCTGCGAAATCTCCCCTTCAAACTCATGCCCGGCACACCAGTCGACCAGATAGCGGACCAGGGTCTTCGGCACTCCGGTATTCACCGCATACATCGACATATGATCACCGTTGTAGGTACACCAACCGAGGGCCAGTTCCGAGAGATCTCCGGTACCGATCACCAGACCTTCAACCTGGTTCGCGACATCCATCAGAATCTGGGTCCGTTCGCGGGCCTGTGAATTCTCATAGGTCAGATCCCGCTGGGTTTCAGCATGACCGATATCAGCAAAATGCTGGCGCACCGCGGCATCGATCGAAACAATGCGTAAGGTGCAACCGAGCAGTTCAGCTAGTTTTTCTGCGTTAGAGCGGGTGCGCTTGGTCGTACCGAAGCCGGGCATGGTCAGGGCATGAATCCCCTGCCTCTCTAAGCCCAGGAGATCAAAAGCACGAATGCAGACCAGAAGTGCCAGAGTCGAGTCAAGCCCACCCGACAGGCCGATAACAAGATTTTTGCTTTGGGTATGTTTCAACCGTTTGGCGAGCCCGCTAGTCTGCAGGGCAAAAATTTCCTGACAACGCTCGGAACGTTCCGACCCCGAATCGGGAACAAAAGGGGTCCGATTCACCGGCCGTAACAGTTTTGCGACAATAGGTGCCGGGGGAGAAAAACTCAGGACCCGGTATTGACGTTGCGGACTGGCGTTGGCATAGCTGCTGTTGCGCTGGCGTTCTCCCACCAGTCGCTGCAGATCAACATCGGCCAGGACCAGCTGATTGTCGAAACGGAAACGCTCGGTTTCAGCGAGAAGCTGACCATATTCGGCGATGAGGCTATGCCCGGAAAAAACCAGGTCGGTGCTCGACTCGTTCGGCCCGGCTGAAGCGTAGGCGTAGGCGGCCAGACAACGCGCCGATTGCGATGCCACCAGTTGCTGACGGTAGTCACGTTTTCCGAGAACTTCAGGGCTGGCCGACAGATTCAGTAATAAGGTTGCACCGGCCAGGGCCTGTGAACCACTGGGAGGCTCGACCGCCCAGAGATCCTCGCAAAGCTCAATTCCGACCCGCAGTTCAGGGTACTGATCCGCCTGAAAAAGCAGGTCCTCACCAAAGGGGATCAGGTCACCGGCCAGCAGAAGGTGATCGGTATTGCGTTCCCGCGCCGAGGCGAACCAGCGCTGCTCGTAGAACTCGCCCCGATTCGGCAAAAATGTTTTGGGAACCGCACCACAGATGACGCCATGCGCAATCAACACCGCACAATTAAACAGACGTCCACCCTGCGCCAAAGGAGCGCCGACCACCAACACAGGACAATCTGCAGCGCTGAACCGCGCCAATTCACATAAGGCCAGGACAACCTGTTGTTGCAGGAGCGGCTGAAAAAAGAGATCGGCACAGGTATAGCCACTAAGCCCAAGTTCGGGATAAAGACAAAGCGAGGCCCCCAGCTGACCAGCGTCAAGGGCGGTCTTTTTGATAGCGGCGAGGTTAAATGTGACATCCGCCACGCGCAACTCCGGCGTAACCACCGCGACCCTGAACATCCCCAGTTGCTTCAAATCAATTGACATCAGTCTCTCCCGATCTTTTCTCAGGATTATTGCACAGTTTCAGAAATTTTTATTTTATGACGCCACCCGAAGACGCCCACTCCGGTTTGCGCTGACTTATTCCATTTCAAACGCAGCGGGTAAATGTTCGATCCGCGCCCCGCCTTCCCCGTCAGGCATGACGCCAACAACATCAAAACGGGGTTGCAGGCGGCTCTTCTCCGCGGTGAGATACCACTGGGCGGTGCGGATAATTTGTCGCTGCTTACGCGGACCAACAGCTTCAGCCGGAGTGCCGTAGGCATTACTTCGACGCGTCTTGACTTCAATGAAGATTAATTCTTTTTTACTGCGGGCGATAATATCGACTTCACCGACCGGGGTCGAAAAATTTCGTGCCACAATCTTCAGCCCCAGTCGTCGCAGATAATCCGCCGCCTGGTCCTCGCCCCATGCCCCCAGACTAAGTCGTGCCTGCGTCATGGGGACTGCACAAATTCTCTGACCCCGGCAAAGGTCAGACGATGTGGCGCAGCGGGACCATTCTCGGCAATGGCCTGACGATGGACAAGGGTACCATAGCCCTTGTGCCGGGCAAAACCGTAACCCGGATATTGGCGGTCAAGTTCAACCATCAAGCGATCACGCGCGACCTTGGCCAGAACAGATGCCGCCGCAATTGACAAGGAACGGCTATCCCCCTTGATAAGGGTCTGCTGGGGTAAATTGACCGGCAATGCCGTGATACCATCAATCAGCAGATAATCAACCTGTGACTGGATTCTCTTCAGGGCACGCCGCATTGCCAGCAGGGTCGCTTGCAGAATATTAAGCTGATCGATCTCTCCAGAGGTGGCAAGTCCAATGCCGTAGGCCTGAACCTGCATGCGGATCAGAGGAAAAAGCTCTTCACGCTTTTTTTCACTCAACTTTTTGGAATCGTCCAGACCGGCGAGAACAAAATGCTCTGGCAAGATGACAGCGGCAGCTACGACCGGTCCGGCTAAAGGACCGCGACCGGCCTCATCTATCCCTGCAACCCCGCAAAAACCCTTATCTCGAGCCTGTTTCTCAAAGAAGAGCGTCGAAATTTCAGGCTGAGGGAAGAGTTCTAAGTTGATCACAACTGAAGGCCCCCCTTATGAAAAAGTACCTACAAAAAAGCCCCGACAAAATGCCGGGGCTCATTGTAGCGGATGTAGCGAAATCAGACCATGCGCTTCTCGGTAATACGTGCAGCCTTACCGCGCAGATTGCGCAGGTAGTAGAGCTTGGCACGACGCACACGACCACAGCGCACAACTTCAATCTCGGCGACACTGGGAGAGTACAACGGAAAGACCCGCTCAACCCCAACGTTGCCCGAGATCTTACGTACCGTGTAGGATGAACCGAGTCCGCGATTACGGCGACGAATGCAGAGCCCTTGATAGAGCTGAATCCGCTGTTTGTCACCTTCAGTAATCTTGACATGGATCTTCAGAGTGTCCCCTGCTCTAAAGCTGGGGATATCTTTTTTCATTTGTTCCAATTCAAGTTGATCGATAATGTTCATGCTGCTTCCTCCCTGTTACCTATTCTGTGTAAATCTGATTTTCAGACGTTTGGGTCTTTGGGGTGAGCGACCACCCGGCCGCCTTCTTATATTTTCTGCGCTTCGTTACGCAGCTCGTTGATAAATTTACGTTCCGCATCACTCAGGTTCGCCGCGGCTAAAAGTTCAGGACGGCGTTCAAAGGTTCGGCGCAATTGCTGTTCGCGACGCCAGCGGGCAATTCGGGCATGGTCACCCGACACCAGCACTTCAGGAACTTTCATCCCGGCATAATCTGCTGGTCGCGTATACTGCGGGTACTCAAGCAGACCATCGGAAAAAGAATCCGTTACCGCACTACCGGCGTTGCCGAGCACCCCGGGCAAGTGGCGCGCAATCGCATCGATTATTACCATCGCCGGAAGTTCCCCACCAGTCAGGACAAAATCCCCGAGGGAAAACTCTGCATCTACCATCGACTGGCGGATGCGCTCATCAAACCCTTCATAGCGTCCGCAGAGAAAGATCAAACCCTCCTCTTGCGCAAGTTGCAGGGCATGATGCTGTTTGAACGGTTGACCCTGCGGGGTCATCAGCAGCACTCGACTCCGCGGAGAATTCTCTTTAAGCGCAGCCAGCGCGCGCCCGACGGGTTCAGGCTTCATCACCATGCCGTCGCCACCGCCATAAGGCATATCGTCGGTTTGAAGATGCTTGCCCTCGGCCCAGTCACGCAGATTGTGCACCCGCAGATCAAGCAACTGCTGACGGATGGCACGGCCGATGATACTCTCTTCCATCGGAGAAGCGAACATCGCCGGGAAGAGGGTTAAAACTTCAAATATCACAAATCGACCTCAACCAGACCTTCTGGCAGGTCAACTTGAATCACTTTTTTCTCCGTGTCAATTGAGACAACAAACTCAGCGACCACCGGAATCATAATCTCACCGGCAGAACCTTCAACCACCCAGGTATCATGTGCCGCAGTGGTAAACATTGAAGCCAGTCGGCCGATATCACCAAGTTGACGGTCCACCACCAGTGAGCCTTGAATCTGGTGCCAGTAAAACTCATCATTCTCCAACACGGGAAACAGAGTCTTGTCTAGCAGAATGCGGCACCCTTTTAAACCTTCAACGTCCGTCAGCGATTCAAAACCACTCAGTCGTAAAAGAACAATCCCTTTGTGCAGGGCCTGACGCTGCGGGGTTACTTTCTGCAACTGCCCACCCGGCAAACGCAGAACAAACTCCTCAGCCTGAAGCAAGGGTCCGGGGTCACCCGAAAGTGGCCGCACCTTCAGGTCACCACGCAATCCGTGGGTCCCGATTATCTGTCCGGTTTCAATCAGCGAGTCTTCGGATATCGACATTAAAAACAACCCTGTCCCGGATCTATCGCCGTATGAAACAGCTTACTCCATGATCTGCAGTGCGGCCCGTTTATTTTCGCGAGTCGCCTTGGCATTGAGGAGGGTACGCATCGCCTTGGCATTGCGACCCTGCTTGCCGATGATTCGGCCCATATCTTCCTGGGCAGCGGCCAGCTTGACCAGAATCGAGCCATCTTCGGCAACTTCCTCTGTTATTTCGATCTCATCAGGTTTTTCGACCAACGATTTGGCGATGTACTCGATCAGATCTTTCATAGGTCATCCTCCGGGTGGATGGGGCCGTGGCCCCGGATTCGGACCAGTTTTCAGGCTTCTACTTTATCTCCGCCCTTGAACTTGGCCCAGACGCCGGCATCACGTAACAGGCGACGAACGGTGTCAGTTGGTTGTGCGCCCTCGCCCAACCAGGCCAGAGCACGGTCTTCTTTCAGATTGAGCAGAGACTGCTCCTGACGAGGGTCATATTGACCCAAAGTTTCAATGAACCGGCCATCCCGTGGACAACGCTCATCAGCTACGACAATCTGATAGAAAGGTTTCTTCTTTGCGCCACCACGTGCGAGCCTGATTTTTACTGCCATGCTGTTGTTCCTCCTGAAATATCTGTCTTTGCTATCTGAACAACTTAAATGTTCAAGATTATTTCGGCGTCATATTTAAAACGGAAGCTGACCACCACGGCCGAGCATTCCCTTGAGCCCCTTGGGACCCATTTTCTGCATTTTTTTCATCATTTTTTGAGCTTCAACAAAACGTTTGAGCAGTTGATTAACATCCTGCACGCGCGTCCCGCTCCCCTTGGCGATACGCAACCGCCGGGAACCATTCAAAATCCGGGGGTCAAACCGTTCGCCAGGAGTCATACTCCGGATGATCGCTTCTATCCGTGACAACTCCTTCTCGGGGAGTTGCATGTCTCCAGCCTTTTTCAAGGCTTTACCCGCGCCCGGAATCAGCTTAAGAATAGACTCCATCGAGCCCATCTTCTTAACCATCTGCATCTGCTCGAGAAAGGTTTCCAGAGTGAAACCCTGCTTGCGCAGACTCGCGTCCATCGCCGCAGCTTCATCTGCGTTAACCGCAGCCTGCGCCTTTTCGATCAGGCTGAGAACATCGCCCATCCCGAGAATACGCTGCGCCATGCGATCAGGATGAAAAACCTCAAGTGCTTCGAGTTTTTCCCCCATGCCGATCAGCTTGATCGGCTTACCAGTCACGGCACGGATAGAGAGCGCCGCCCCCCCGCGAGCGTCACCGTCCAGTTTGGTCAGAATCACACCAGTCAACGATAGCTGTTCATTAAAGCTGGCCGCAACGTTAACGGCATCCTGCCCGGTCATCGCGTCAGCAACAAACAATATCTCGGATGGTGACACCGCATCAACGATCCGCCGCAGCTCGTCCATCAACTCAGTGTCGATGTGCAGCCGACCGGCGGTATCGAGAATCAGCGTATCAAAACCGTTCAACTGGCCATAAGCAAGGGCCCGACGACAGATATCGACCGGATCCTGATCAGCCGCAGAATCGAAGACTTCGATACCGAGCTGCCGACCGAGGGTTTTAAGCTGTTCTATCGCCGCCGGACGGTAGACATCGGCCGGGACCAGCAGCGGATTACGTTTTTCACGGCGGAGCTTCAACGCCAACTTGCCGCAGGTGGTGGTCTTGCCTGCACCTTGCAAACCACAGAGCATGATCGGAACCGGCGGACGTGCCGCCAGGTTAAGACCATTCTCTTCACCTTCACCCATCAGGGTCGCGAGCTCTTCGCGAACAACCTTGATCACCTGCTGGGCGGGGGTTAAGCTCTGCAGGACATCCTGACCTGCGGCCCGCTCACCAACGCGAGCGACGAAATCTTTCACCACCCGAAAATTAACATCGGCCTCAAGCAGCACCAGGCGGATCTCCCGCATGGTCTCCTTGATATGCTGTTCCGTCAGTCGCCCGTGTCCGCGCAACTTCTTAAAAACAGCATCCAACTTGTCGGACAGGCCATCAAACACGTTTTAAGAATACCCTAAAAGACGAAAGAGTAAATATATGAAGGGTCGGGCAACCCTGTCAAGCAAAAACGGGCACCAGATCAACCATCAAGACGGACAAAATCCTTATATTTCCGCAGGTACAGCTCCTGAATTTCCAAGCCGGAAGCCGCCAAAACCTCTTCAATTTCAACCCGTAAATCTTGCGTAAATCGAATCGCCAAGCCGCAGTCACTCGTCAATTGCCGTGGCACCGGAATCAACAACACCTGCTTGCCCGCCTGCTTCAATATTTTTTCGGCCTTCATCACCCGATGGATTGAGTGAAAAATCGCGACCAGATCACCATCTTTAACCAATGCCGCTCTCCCAAACAAACTACGGACCCCAAGAGCAGTCCGGCCGGGCATAGTGCCACGTCTCCCCTGCAGATGCAAGCGGAATGTCCTTAACCAAAAGCTTCAACAGTTGACCGACAAAACCCCTGCAGATCTCGCCCCAAAATCGACGCTGCACCACTTTCATCCACAACGATTCTCATGATAAGATTGACCTTTAATTTAAAACATTACAGAGGATAAATATTCATTGTGACTCCAGATCGTGCCCTGCAACTGACCGGGTTACTGCTTTTTGCTCTTGGCAGTAACCTCCCCCTCGGCTACCTGCGTGAAACCAGTCGTAAATTCTCCTTTCGCTGGTTCCTGCTGATCCACCTCTCAATTCCCTTCATTATCGTTCTGCGACTTACCCTCGATTTCGGCTGGACCGTTATCCCATTCACCCTTGCCTGCGCCGTGATAGGCCAGATAGCCGGCTCACGCATCCGTCGCCGTCAACTATGAAGCGCAGCGAACGCCCGAAACTCAAAAAAGCTGAGGCCGTTGCCGGACTCCTCAAAAAACTGCTCGGTGACACAGGGCTGGATGATCGCTTACCACGGTACCAGGCCTGGCTCGTCTGGGACAAGGTGGTTGGCGAGCAGATTGCCCGCCACGCACGACCTCTCAGAATTCGAGAAAAGATCCTTGAAGTTCGCGTTGACAACCCAGTCTGGATGCAGCAACTCCAAATGCTTAAACCACAGATTATTAAAAAGCTCCACGCCGAACTGCCCAATTGTGATATCGATGACATCTACCTGCGCCGCGGGGACCTGCAACCCGAGACAACGACTGCATCAGAACCCACTATTAAGTGGCAAACAGAGAAACTGTCCGAATCCGAACAAATCGAGATCGAGGAAAGTCTGACAGGATTGCCAGAAAACGACTTAAAAAATGAAATGCGCAGGTTATTTATTCGGCAAAAAAAACTAACCAAAGCAAAATCAAGAACTTAAATGCTTATTCTTTCTCATAAATTCGTTTAACTTCTTCGGTATATTCGTTAACGCCTGAACTCTTATAGATAAATAGTGGTGGCTCCACTTTCAATCCGACAGCACCCTTTTTACGCCCCTCAACGAGAACTATCTTGCCAGGCTCTCCCCGGCGTGAGTGTACCATGCGCAAGCGCTTCGGCTCTAAGCCGACAGCGGTCATGCCCACCAGTAGTTCACTCAGTCGCTCGGCAAGAAAGACAATCCCAAAGCAACCTCCATGCTTCAAACACCAACTTGCAGCAGCAAGAAAATCCTCCAGCCCGCCCGCCAGTTCATGTCGAGCAGCCGCACGCTCATCGACAGGAGCAATCCGGCCGGAATTAATTTTTCGATAGGGTGGATTCGTTACAACCAGATCAAATGTTCCTGCAATAGCCAATTCGCGGAAACACCGCAGATCAGCCTCACAAATCGAAACCTGCTCTGCCAGCCCACTCAACCGGACGCTCTCCATTGCCCGCGTCACCATTTGTCCTTGCCGTTCCCAACCAAAAACTTTCAAATCTATCGATCTTCGGGCAAGCAACACTGCCAGAACTCCACAACCAGCACCTAAATCAAGGGCACGCGCTGCACCATTCACGGTGATAAAATCAGCCAATAACACCGGGTCGAGGCTAAATCGATAGCCGTCTTTAGCCTGAATTAATTTAATGGTTTCTCTATACAAAATATCTACAGTTTCCATGGCGTGGGATTATAATCGATCAAACAAGTATTCGCTATATAAACGTCCGACCAAAAAATCTACCCTTCCGAAGATTCTCATTCTATGTGAAAATAGAGGATTATCTCTTGTTATTATCCATAACCCATATCTCCAAGAACGCCCACGGAGTCCTGATGACATCATCAATGGCGCCCAGCGCATGAGCCAGCAGAAGTGGCGAATCGCCGTAATCATCCCCTGCTACAAGGTCGGGGGGCAGGTCCGATCAGTCCTCTCCAGTATCGGACCTGAGGTCAATATGATTTACCTCGTTGACGACGCATGCCCTGAAAATTCCGGAGGGCAGGCACAACAGGGAGTTACCGATTCCCGCCTTAAGGTGCTGCGGCATACGGAAAACCTGGGCGTGGGAGGAGCAATGCTCACCGGCTACAAACAGGCCCTGGAGGAAGGTTGCGATATAGTCGTCAAACTCGATGGTGATGGTCAAATGGATCCGAAACTTATCCCGGCATTGATCAAACCTATCCAGAATGGGCAGGCTGATTATTCTAAGGGAAACCGTTTTCATAACCCTGACGATCTGGCCCAAATGCCTGCGGTTCGAATTTTTGGTAATGCCTGTCTTTCATTTCTCACGAAACTGGCAAGCGGCTACTGGAATATTTTTGATCCAACCAACGGCTTTACTGCCATCCACGCAGATGTTCTTAGATACTTACCTCTTGATAAAATCGATAAACGATTCTTTTTTGAGTCGGACATGCTCTTCCGCCTCAACACCATCAGGGCGGTGGTCACGGATCTGCCGATGAGTGCCCTATACGGGGAAGAAAAGAGTAATCTGAAAGTCCTTAAAACCATCCCTGAGTTTCTACTGAAAAACAGCCGAAACTTCCTCAAGCGACTGGCCTACAATTATTACCTCCGCGATTTTACCG
The DNA here is from genome assembly GCF_000384395.1 of Geopsychrobacter electrodiphilus DSM 16401. NCBI lineage: Bacteria > Pseudomonadati > Thermodesulfobacteriota > Desulfuromonadia > Desulfuromonadales > Geopsychrobacteraceae > Geopsychrobacter > Geopsychrobacter electrodiphilus. The sequence goes on along the minus strand of NZ_ARWE01000001.1, from coordinate 984,425 downwards.
TCGCTTCTCTCGAAATCCTGCTGGGTTGCGCAGGTATCATGTTCGGCTCAATCTTCGGGGCCATCAAGTGGGTCGAAAGTGCAACCAGTGGGATCACAGTATCAAGCGGAACCGTCATGCTCTCTGCCCTGCCGATCATCCTCGGCACCCAGATGCTGCTGGCCTTTCTCAATTTCGATGTCCAGAGTGTCCCGCGCATCCCCCTGCCCCGCAGCAGCGGCTGAATAGTCATCGGCTCGAACACGATGCATCAACCCGGACACCCCATATCCAACAATTGCTGTTTAAGGCACCTGCAATGCTTGCTCAACCAGAAAAAATACAGAGACATGTCGTCATGTGCGCCGCTTTTTTCCCGCCACATATTGGCGGAATCGAGCGCTATGTCTTTAGTATTTCCAAACACCTGAATCTGAGGGGCTGGAAAGTAACAATCCTGACGACACAGCTTCACAATACGGCGTTAACTGAAAAATATTACGGACTCAGAATTGTAAGGATTCCATCGGTCAGCCTGGCTTCAGGTAGGATGCCTATACCAAAAATCTGGCAGCGCGCTGTCCGCAAAAGCCTCCGCGATTTATTGAATTCCAAACCAGATGTCTATGTAATCCATACCCACCTGTTCCCCTTGAGCCTTATCGGTGCGGCGATGGGCTGGTCCAAATCCAACCCGGCATTGGTCATTGGCCACGGCACGGGACATATAAGAACGGGCAAATCATGGCTTGATAGCTGCCTCCACATATATGAACACCTCATGGCGAAAACCCTCAACCTTTTTTCAGAAAGTTATTTCGCGGTTTCCCACCAGGCAGAAGTCTGGTGGTCCCATTTTGGGATAAAATCGTCGGGGACAATCCACAATGGGGTAGACCTAAAAGATACTCCCGCCAAAAAAACAGATTTTCTTCCGGGATACGGGCTAAGCGAGCAGACCAAAATTGTTGCCTTTGCGGCACGCTTACTCCCCGACAAGGGCGCGGATACAGTCATTAATGCTTTTAACGCGATTGAAACCCGCTATCCTGACCTTTATCTCTTCATTGCCGGGGATGGCCCCGCAGCCAATTCGCTAATTACCCTGGCAGCAGGTCATCCCCGCATTGTTTTTCTGGGTGAGGTTGATCACTCAACGGTTTTATCGTTGTTAGATGCCGCGGACATTTTCGCCTATCCCTCGCGCTACCCTGAAGGACTACCGACTTGCATTCTTGAGGCTGGGCTCATGAATTGTGCGGTGGTTGCGACTCCTGCAGGAGGAGTTAAAGAAATCCTGATCGACTCGGACCACGGCATGATCATTGAAAGTGAATTACAACTACAAGAGACGCTTTGCACCCTGTTGGAAAACGAAAGCCTGAGGAAAAAACTGGCCAAAAAATTAAGGGCGCGGGTTATTGCATACTTTAATTGGGATCGAATCTCTGAAGAGCTCGAAGTGCAGATGATTTCTTCAATCGATAAAAGGAACCTCAAGTCATGATACGACTCTGCTTATTTGGTGGCGGGAACATCACCAACCTGAGGCACCTGCCTGCCATTCGCAAGACGAAACACGTGGAAGCTATCGGCCTTATTGGGAAAAAAAACCAGGATCTGACATCAACAGCAGCACGCTACAACTTGAAAAACACCTACCTCATAAATGACGGGAAGGATATCCGCAATCAACTTGAGTCTCTCGCCTGGTTCACCACAACAGATGCCGTCCTGATAGGCACACCGCCACAGACACATTTCCTCCTTGCGAAGACCTGTCTTGACCTGGGCAAACATGTCCTGGTTGAAAAACCCATGACCATGAACCCCGCGGAGGCGAAAGAGCTCATATCCCTGGCCGCCGAAAAAAATCTAACCTTGAATGTGATGCATAATTTCCAGTTTTCCAGAGGAATGCAGCGCCTGATTGAACTGGTTGAATCGAAGCAGTTGGGGGAAATTGTCTCTTTCCAGCAATCGCAACTGACCAGTCGCAACCGCCGATTGCCATCATGGTACAAAGATCTCCCTCTTGGTTTATTCTTCGACGAGGCATCCCACTTCTTCTACTTGCTTCAGCGGCTTGGTGGCTCCCTTCAAATTTTGAATGCCTATGGTCATTTCAACGACGATGTCAGCGATAAAACGCCACAACTCATGAGCGTCGAAATGAGCGCAGGGGGTATCCCAACCCATCTTGCGATTAATTTTCAATCACCGGTCTGTGAATGGTTGTTCACGGTGGTTGGTGATAAACGTTTGGCGATTTATGATTTTTTCAGGGATATCTTAATCGTACTGCCAAACGATCAACAACATTTGGCCTTCAATATCTTACGCACATCCGGCACGGCGACCATTCAACACTGGAAAGGATTTTTAAGCAGTGGCATCCGCTTGGTTACCGGTCAACTTCATTACGGCGTCGATATTGTTCTCCAGAGTTTTATTGACTCAGTCTTAAGCAATAAATCAGCGCCTCACATCGACGGAAAACGTGGTCTCGATACCGTAACCGCCATGTGCCAAGTTGTGGAAAAAATATCTGACGCCAGAAACGCTAAAAGAGGTCTCCCGTGAAATTAAAAGCTCTACTAAGAAGGTACCGATCCATGCCGAAGCAAAATCGCGCGGCTTACAGAAATAAACTTTTTGATTATCTGTTAGGACGCGTATCTGGCTCTCAGTTTGGTGAAGACCTGAGCGTATTTGAATATTTTCTAACCATGGGAAAGCCTGTAATTACCTATCTGGATATTGGGGCAAACCACCCGAAACTCCATTCGAATACGCACCTCCTTTCCCGAAACGGGTCCTCAGGCGTTCTAGTCGATGCAAATTCCGAGATGTGCAAGAAACTTCGCCGGGCGAGAAAACGTGACAAGGTCATAAATGTTGGCGTTGCCGCGGTAGGGGGAGAAGATATGGACCTCAGCGTGATGGATATTGAGGGGCTCTCGACCTTAAACCCAAAATGGCAAGAACATCTCCTTTCGCAGGGGATGAGTTCAGAGGTGGCGATTCAAAAAGTAAAGATTGTTGGAATCAATGATCTTCTGGCGGAATATTTCCCTCGGCAGGCTCCAGACTTCGTCTCGATTGATATTGAGGGGATGGATTTTGAGGTACTGGAATCCTGGGATTTCGACAGGTGGCGGCCATCAATCCTTTGCATAGAGACCGGGATTCTTACCCGCGGAGAATATATCAGAGATGAACTTTTTGAAAAATTGATGCTCCAGCGTGGGTACGCTCCCCTCTTTCAGACTTTTTCGAATACCCTCTTTCTGGATACTCAAACTCCATGAAATCCAGGACCAAACTTGGCCACCAGATTATATTCTTTCTATTTTCCGGAGTCCTTAACTTTCTTATCAATATTACGGCCTATTGTTCCCTGACCTATCTAGGTTTTCACTATCTGTTATCTTCCGGGATTGGGTGGTCGTTCGGGGTTGTGAATAGTTATTTTGTAAACAAGCACTTTACCTTTAAAAGCAAATCCCCCATGGGAAAAGAATTTTCTCGGCACCTCTGTGTCTACGTCCTGCAGTTGTTATTGTCATGGTCTGGTCTAATCATTTTAATAGATATTTACGGCTTTGGTTATTATGTCTCCTATGCCATCAATATTGTTTTTGTCACAGTTGTGAGTTTCTTTGGTTTAAAATATTTTGCTTTTCGTACCCATGCCTTTCAGAATATCGATTGAACTGAAATATCACTATGCTTAAAAAATATAACGCGCAGGAACCCACAGCCCCAAGCCGTCTCATTTGTTTTGTACTCCCATGCGTTGCGCTCACAATCCTGACCGTCATCACTTATCTTCCATCATTACACGCACCCTGGTATTTCGATGATTATCCGGGCATCGTTAACAACATTCAGGCACAAGACATTTCCCAGGCAATTGCCTCCTTTTTCACACAACGCGGCCCAGCACTGCTCTCCATAGCCCTCAACATTCGTTTCTGGGGTATGGACGTCTTTCCTTTCCACCTTGTCAACCTGACAATCCATGTCCTGACGACCCTGTTTGTTTTCCTCTGCCTGACTCGCGTTTTCAGAGCCTCACTTCTGTGGCCCTGGGTCGCGGCGGGCATCTTTGCCCTGCACCCGCTTCAGACTCAGGCAGTCACCTACATCGTCCAGAGATCCACCTGCCTCAGTGGTCTCTTCCTCTTCATGGCGCTCTACTGCTACATAAAGGCAGTTGAAGGAAAAGGTGATAATTTTCTCGCGAAACAGCACTTGCTCCCTTATGCCGGCTACCTCATCAGCGGTGCTCTGGCAGTGATCACCAAACAGAATGCTGCGACCATTCCGTTTTTGTTTCTTATCTTCGATTATTTTTTTTTACGGCCCAAGAACTTCAACTTCAGGAAAAATCTCGCCTATGTCTCGCCCCTGCTGATCGTACCGATTCTCATCGGAGCCAGCATGGTTCTCATACCCATGCTGGCCGGGAGCAACTGGCAAACCATCGGCAACTTCGAACAGCTCCGCTCTGGAGTCGCGGCGACTCCGCTGAACTACTTTGCGACCGAATTGTCGGTGTTCTGGCTTTACCTGCGACTACTCTGCATCCCAGTTCACCAGGTCCTGGATTATGCATACCCTCTGGTTCATTCCATCTTTAACCTGACAACTCTCGCCTCGCTGGCGGGCATCATCGCTCTGTTCGGCATCGCCGTCGCAATCCGCCGAAAATGGCCAACTCTGTTATTTTTCCTGCTGTGGATGACGGTGGCTCTTGCGGTTGAGTCGTCAATCATTCCCCTCGACCCGATCTTCGAACACCGACTCTATGTACCGCTCTTCGGCTTCGCCATTCTGGTAGTCGACCTGCTGACAAAAATATCTCCGACCAAGTCGCAGCTTGCGGCAGCCACGGCCCTGGCAATGGTGCTTGGCTTTTTACTCCTGTCCTACAACCGCAACTCAATGTGGGCTGACCCGCTCCAACTTTATACAAATGATGTCGCATACGGCTATGGCAGCTATCGTTCACAGATCATGTTAGCCGACACCCTGTTCAAGCGGGGAGATCTCCAGAACGCCAAAGAAAATTACGACCAGGTCGCCGCCAGCATCGATAAAGGAGGGCTGGGGCAAGCCAATGATAAAATGCTGGTGAATCTTGCCATCAGTTATGGCCGGTTCAATGATTTTCCCAAGGCGGAGGCTCTGTTGCGTCTGGCCTTAAAGAAGAATGCTCGCTCTCCCGAGGCACACTACAATCTGGGGATCGCCCTCTATCTTCAGAACCGGCAAGTTGAAGCCCTAAGGCATTTCACCATCACCCGTGAACTGCAGCCCGGAAACATGCATGCCCTGTTTTACTATCTCCTGATATCCGCAGCACTGCAGAAAAATATTGATTATTCAGGCCTGCTCAAAGAACTGTCCCAACGTGACCAGGCCCTCGCCGACACCTTGAAACCTAAATTACCCATGTCTTCTTTTTGAATAGCTTCAGAAATTAAGGTTTCGCCCCGACAGAAGGGGTCCTTACGGATTGGATTACAGTCCGCAATGACTCTGCCGCTCTTTTGTCCAGGCCCTCCAGTTGTTTCACCTGTTCGCGCGCCCCGGCAAAATCTCCGGATTCCAGCAAGACCAGCCCCAGTCCTTTCAGCATTGCGACATCCTGCCCCTTTAACTGCAAGGCGCGCCGCAGATAATCAGCAGCCGCTTTCAAGTTTTTCTGTTGGTAAGAAATAACCCCCAGCAGATAGTAGGGCAGAGGGTCACCGTCGGTCCCAATGTCAACTGCATTTTTTAACCATTTTTCAGCCTGCCCCCATTGCTTCTGGTCGATATAAGCCTGACCTATCAACACGCGCAGACTGTAATCCTCGGGGTGACGGCGAGCTAGACCGTCAAGCAGGGCGACGCCACGTGACAGCTCACCGCTCTGAAGAAAGGCAATAGCCAGATTCCTCTGCAGTTTTTCATTGCCGGGATTATGCCTCAATCCAGCAAGAGCTTCATTTTGTGCTGAGACTGGATTGCCCTGACGCAGACTGATGGAGGACAGATTGACATAAATAAGGGGATACTGCGGATTGATTTCAAGCGCACGTTCCAGTGCCTTGCGCGCCTCGGCTAACCGCCCAACCTTCATATACTGACCGGACAATGCAACCCAGGGGCCTTCTGAATAGGGGCTCTTGCTGGCATCGTGTTCAGCAAACGCAATCGGATGACGCCAGAGTTCATTGCGGTTCCAACTCAACACCCCGCAAACCAGTATCAACGCACCCGCCCCTGCCACGATCCATCTTGTCCTACTCCGCCCCCAGTCAAGAAGGGCACAAAAAAGCACGATCGGCCCGATGATCGGCAGATAGAGACGATGCTCAAAAACAGGATCCAGTGGGATAAACGAAGATTCAACCAGAAGCGCCGCATAAAACCAGAGAATGGCAAAAGATAATGCACGCTGACGTTTTTGGGCCCAGAAGGCAGACCCGAGCACAGCAGCATGCCCGGCGAACAACGATATATTTTTAACAGTGAAAATCTGGGTAACAATCGGATAAGCGTAATCGAGCCTCAAATTGACCGGATACAGAATTAACTTGATATAGAGTGGCAGGACCGAGAGCTCGGTTGCAAAATAATGCAGCGGTGACGTCCCTTCCAGGTTAGCCAGCAGATGGGTCGAAGCGACTCGCGCCAGGCCTTCCCCCGACAACACCGGAAGCAGCACCATGTAAACTAAAACCATGACAGGAGCTACGAAAAATGGCGCAATCCGTAGGGCAAGCCAACGCGAGGAATGCGTTTGACGATAGCACCCCAGAAGAAACAGCAGCAGTGGCAAGGTCGCAGTATTCTGCTTGGTCAGGACGGCGCAGGCTCCGCTGAGCAATGCTAGCAGGTACAAAAACCAGTATCGCCGCTTGCTGGTTGCTCCGCTCCCCGGCGACAGGGTCTGCTCTGCGGCAAAGAAGCTGAGAATACTCAACAGAACGAAAAAAGCAGCCAGCAGAGTGCTCCGCTGTACCACATAATTTACGGCCTGGGTCTGCACCGGATGAACTAGAAACAACAAAGCTCCGCAAAGTGAAACCCAGCGCTTGAAATTACAGACTCTTGCGAGGAGCAAAAAAACCAGCCAGGAAACCAGAAGATGCAACAGAACATTGACAAGGTGATAACCCGCAGGCTCGAACAGACCAAAATAGTGGTTAAGGGAAAAGCTCAGCGTTGACAAACCACGGGGTTGAAAGACTTGTGCAAGGCTGGCAGACACGCTCTTGACAAGTGGGTTCTCGACGATTCCAGGGAGGTCATCAAGATACCAGGGGATATCAAGGGTCTGCCCGTAAACAGCAAGACAAGCCAGTCCCAGAAGCAGTCCACTTCCCCAGGTTTTTAAATAAGACATAAACAAGCTTCTCCAGCGGATTCAATCTTTGCAGCAGGGTCTACGCCCGGAAGGATTCAAGCAGAAACCTTAAGAATTATCAAACACCGGTCAGGCCGCTGAAGGAGCAATCAACCTACGGCCATATTCGCAGCCAGCATAAATTCAGCTTGCCTTGGGGTCAACATCAAGCGGGGATATCTGGCCCCAGGTTTTGGCCTCAGTGACACCCCGTAAAATGCTCGCTATATGACCGGGTGTTTTCGCCAAAAGGGCCCAGTGCCTTCCGCATGCATCCCGTAATACAGGCCCCAAGATCAGCAAAGAGGCCACCAGACAGCCGCATTGTACCCCAAAATGAAATTGGCATAGTGGTTGCTAATCCATGATATCAACTTACTTAGAATCGGCGCCCACTTCGGGGTCTCGAATTAAATCCTGCCGTGATGACCTATGTATCCCGGCGAAGCTGTAGTCACTGTCCCGATAGAGAATCGGGAAAATTCCAGGAGGTAGTAAAATGAAAAAAGTTCTGTTAAGCGCAATTGTTGCGATCCTGATGGCCAGCCCGGCCTTCGCCGTCATCACCGGCTCAGCCCACGACTTCAGCGGTATGCTGCCAACCGTCACCACCGAGATCTGCGTTTATTGCCACACCCCGCACAACGCTGACACCACCGTTACCAACGCACCGCTGTGGGACCACACGACCACCACCGCTTCGTACACCCTCTACAGCAGCGCCACCCTGAATGCGACCATGGCGCAGCCATCGGGCATCAGCAAGCTCTGTCTCTCCTGCCACGACAACACTGTTGCCGTTGACAGCTTCGGCGTTAACGCCGGGGCCAGCACCATATCTGTTGCAGTACCTGGAACGACCGCCAACCTCGGCACCAACCTGGGTGACGACCACCCGGTCGGATTCCTCTATGACTCAGCCCTGGCTAGCGCTGATGGCGGTCTGAACGACCCAGGTACGACCACAGCAGTTTCAGACCTGCTTTTCGCTGGCCAGATGGAGTGCGCCTCCTGCCACGACGTTCACAACAATGGCCCGGCAACGGCCTCTGCCTTGTTGCGCGTCGACAACGCTGGTTCGGCCCTCTGTCTAACCTGCCACGCCAAGTAATTAGTCGCCAGACCAAGTGCACAAAAAGCCCGCCCGCAAGGGCGGGCTTTTTGCGTTTAAGGGCAACTATTTCGATTGACCAACCCCGCCCGAAATGGCACTCTGACTCACCGATCCAACACTTTAAAATACAAGGGTTTTTCCAATGACTAAGTTTGCAAAATTCCCTCTGCTGCTCATCACCGGCCTCCTATTTTTATTAACCGGCTGTGCAACTCCGCAGCTGCCGAAGGTCTTCTATCCGGCCAAACCGGCGCCCCCGCGTATTCAGTTTCTGACCTCTTTCAGCAGCGAATACGACCTGAAGCAAGGCGGGTTCTCACGCATGCTCTCCGAACAGGTGGGCGACAAAGGGCTGGCCCTGATGCGGGCACGCGACGCGGCATTTTATGGCGACTCTTTCTATATAGCCGATATCGGTTACGCTGGTCTGGTGCGTTTCAACATGCAGACCGAAAAAGCCAGTCTGCTCGAGTATGCCAACCCGTCCATTGTCAAACCCATGGGCATTGCGATTGACAAGAGCGGGATCAAATACGTCGCCGATATTGGGAAAAAACAGATCCTCGCGATCGGACCAGACAACAAGCCCCTTAAGGAATATAAACAACCTGAAGGTATGCTTCCGAACGATATCGCGGTTGACGACAACTACCTTTACGTGGTCGAAGTCAGCAAGAACCTGCTGCATATTATTGATAAAAAAAGCGGCGCAGTAGTCAAAACCTTCGACAAAGAATCGGGTCTTGCCTGGCCCGACTCTGTCGCAATAACACCTGACGGAAATATCGCCGTACTCAATATGCTGACCTTCAAGTTAATCAAGTTTTCACCGGAGGGACAAAAACTCTCTGAATTCGGCCAACTTGGTGATACCCGCGGCACCTTTTCACGGCCCAAAGGGATGGCTATCGATCATGATGGACGTATTTACGTCCTCGACGCCGCCTTTGAAAACCTGCAACTTTTTAATCCTCAGGGCAAACTTTACATGGCTCTTGCCAAGGGTGGCGTTGAACCACAAGATCTGATGCTGCCGTCCAGCGTGAGCATCAGCTATGAAGCGGCTCCATTTCTGCAGCGCTTTGCGGCACCTGGATTCAAAATTGAGTATGTAATTATCGTCAGCAATCAATACGGACCCAGCAAAATCAATCTCTATGGCTTTGGCCACATGGCTGGCGTTGACTATAGTAAATACCCTGAATGATCAGGACGCACAAAAAAGCCTCCTCCGTGAAGAAACGGGCGGTGAGATAAAATCCAGCAAAACCCTGAGCGGGTGACAACTTGAGTTGCACTGCCAAAAAAAAATGCCCGCAAGGTAAAGACCTTGCGGGCATTTTTCTTAGTGGTTGATTAGGCTCTACAGCACAGTCTGACACCGGTCCAGCTCAACCCTGACGACAATGCCGCGCAGAAGATAATCTGTGCAAACGACTCTCTGGCAAGCAGCCAGATCACAGGGAACCAGTGGGTCAGAATGTCTTCAGCACGTTGAGTTCCCACCGCTGTTCAGTACGCCGCAACACTGCATCTCCAGGGGTACGGTCGCCGTATGAATAATCCAGACTCACCTTGAACTGACGAAAGTCGACACCCGCAGTCAAATAGCAGGTGATCAAATCAGTCCCAAGGGTACCGTCAATGTCATAGCGTAGCCGTGCGCCCAGAAGGGTCGCTTTGGTCGGATAATAATTTGTATACAAGGTAAAGGCGGTAAAATCATTTCCGACAGCGCTCGCCGTGGCATAATTGTTTTCAATTTCAAATTCTTGACCAAAGACAGCCAACTTACGGATAACCCCAGCCTGATTCCAGATAGCATACTCCGCCAGCTGCCGCACCCCATAGCGCTCTTGGGTCACACTATTGCCATAATCGTAATAGTTGTAATCAAACTGGACGTTGGCATGGACAGTGCGTCCGGGAGCATAGCTGATCCGCGAGACGTGATCGAGCTGATTTTTAGTCGGTTGCTGAGTCACCCCCGACACAGCAGGCAGGCCATCGCCGGTCAGGTAAGAGGTCTTGGCCGTGACCGACCAGGACCTGCCGTCATACTCCAGGGCATGGTCAAAATGCAGCTGCACACCCTCTGATACGCCACCGATCAGGTAATCGACGCTGGCTCCAACCCGGTTGCGCAACCTGGATGGCGAATGGTGCTCAAGAAAAACCCCGGTAGTACTGCGCAGAGCGGAGTCCCGCTGAGTAGTCGAGACGATATTTGCGATGGAAAAAATCTTGTCACTGACGGTATTACTGTAAACACCATTCCCAAAGATAAATTTTTGTTCAACCCCGCCACGAAACTGAGCGTTGAGATCTTTTTCAATCCGCATATGGGCCGTCAATTCGGCATAGTCAACATCAGTCCCCGCATCGGCCGTCCCATTAAAATAGAGCAGATCAAGTTGCCCCAAAAAATCATAAGGGGAACGATATATCGGATTCGAATAAAAATCCGCTCCCACATGACCGGCTACGCCATGGCCTAGGGTCCCGGCTTTTCTCGCCGCCTCAATAATTGGCGAAAAAATAAAACGCGACTGTCGGAAGGTCTCGACCTTTCCGGAAGCGAAAAGATTTTCTGTATTCTGCCGACCCCCGGCATAATAATCTTGCTCGAGGCGATCACCGACCAATTGAAATCGCCAGTTGGTATCTCTGTTCAGTTCGCCATTAAAATAGAAAGGGACATATATTTGCCTATCGAGAGAATTCTCATCTCTCGTCCGGTTAAATGTCGTGAAGTTTGACCCCTCCCACTTTGTTCTGGACGCCTTCGTAAACAGGTTAAGATCGTATCGCTTCTGAAGGTTCTGGTTAACACCCGGGCTGGTGACGTGTTCTCCATAGCTGATATCGGATGAGACCTGTATCCAGTTAGTCAGGTTGACCCATTGGCGTTGATTACGATGATCGACATTACCGAGCAAGTAGGTCTTTTCACGATAATTCTGGCTGGAATCGAGGTTGTCGGTGTGACTATAAACCCGATAATGCAGCCAGTTATTCTTTTGGTTCAGGGAGATAAAGGCGAGATCTCGGTCGACATAGTCGCGCTTGAAGGGGCCCCTGACATCATGCACCTCAGCCTGTCGGTAATCGATCAAAAGGCGAGGCAGAGTCGTCAGAACATCACGATATTTACCACCATATTGACCATTCACAACGCCAGCAGTGAGGGTTGCACCGGAAATCTTGGTCGTACCGTTGTTCATGCTGGTAATTGTCCCGCCCTTGTATCCTTGATTGGGGACATTGAACAGTTGCCCGAGTTCTTCATAATTGAAACGGGTCGACTGCATATCGTAAGAATAAAGATGCAAATTAAACGGAAGACCACCGGGAGTGATACTGACATCACCTCGATAGAGAATTTTGTCGAGCGGATTGTCTATTGAGACTTTAACGTCGTTATCGCGCCGCGAATCGATCCAGGACCACTCATAGCCAAGAGAGACATTATACTTGCCCATCCGACCGTGCATGAGCTGACCTTCTTTATCCCAAAGCAAGGAATATTTCTGGGTAAAATGGCCGGCATCTAGAACCTGTGTCCCGTTTTCCGTCGCGGTATGCTGACCATAGCGCCACTCGAGAAGCCCGGACAAATGCCCGGGAGAGGCAACTGCAACGGCCACCGACCCAGAAAGGGTGATGATGATAACTGCAACAGCCATGAATATTCTTGAGGTCATCTGGAACTTTCAACTCGGGGCATTAACTTACTCAAAATAACAATTTTTAGAATATCTCCTTGACGTCTAGCAATATGTATACCTAGGCGAAAACCCTTACCAGGCCTGCATTTACGGCCCTCTTCGAGAGCACCCTGTCCGCGCTCACGCCATATCACTAAAAAACGGGTTGAATGACCAGCTCAGGCTGACAGAAAATGTAATAATTTAATGAAATTCATGGGATTATTTTTATAAATATCTACTGTGCGTTTACACAGTTAAGGCGATTGACAAAAACGGGGTCCCTGCGTAAAAGGACCCCGTTTTCAAAGACGGAGAAGGCTATTTCTGATGACACCTCTGGCAGAGCATCATGCGGGAAGTGACACCCCCTTGAAAATAATACCGTGCAGACCCGGAATGTGGATCGTGGCAACCGGAACAGGCCAAATCGCGCTGTGGTCGACTAGGATCGGGCACCCCCTCAAGTGGATGCTGTTTCCCGGTAAAACCAGTGATTACATGAGGCCCCTTATCGACCCCTTCGTGGCAGCCAAGGCATAATTTATTGACAGGTAACACCACTTGTGCGGGATAGTCAGATGCGTGCGAATCGTGACAAATACCACACATCGAAACGGCCACTGGCCCGTGCAAGAGTTTCGATGCCTTAAATTTTTCAATAATATCTTCATGGCATTCAGCACAGAGATCGCCATTTAGCGACCTTGGCTGATATTTGGCCGGTCTACTCTTGCTGTCATGACAGTAGGCACACTGCCAGGCCCCGGCCGGACCATGAACATACTTATGATTGAGCATGCGCTTATGACAACTGGCACAGGGATTTTTCTCTCCAACCATTTCAAGCTGATCAGGGGTCGGGTTCATATTGTGGCAACCCACGCAAAAAGCCTCTTGCTCAGGGGTGTGCATCACAAAACGCTTAAACCCCTGGGGTGGTGGCTCGAGCGGATTATTCTGAAAGAAGAAACTTGTTGTTTTGTCGGAGACTTTCTTGCCGGCCTTGTAGGCTTCAACCTTGACCGTATTTTTACCTGGCGCCCAGCTCGGTTGAACAATCAGAAAATCACCAAAAGCGGCTTTATATTCGGCACCTGAAATGTCGAAAAGATCACTCTTTTCCCCAGCAATATCAAGGGTTAAGCCATCAACATTCGGACCCGCCTGAATAATAAGAAAATCAGAGTGGATCACATAAGTACCATCCCCCGGGTAGACGATATCCAGGGCATAAGACGAAGAGACCAGCATCAATAAAAGGAGGGGAACGATGAACAATCTTTTAACCATATGAAATAGCTCCTGAGATATTGGTCTTAGCCTTAACAACGTCAAAATGAATCAGAGATCTCTGCCCCAGGCGGCAATGCGGTCAGAGAGCCTTGCCAAAAAGAAACATTCTCTTTTCAAACGTTTGTCGCCCGGACTGAGTTAAGGCTGACCGCCCTAACGCAATTTTTCGGGGACATACTGCTCCCCTTTAAGAATCGGATGCTGCCTGAGGTAAGCATCACTGACGAATTGATAGCGATGCACCATGCGGTTGAGGCTATCAACAATGTATATCTTGCCATCGGGATCGGCGGCGATCCCCTTGGGCAAGTCAAGTCCTCCCGGGTGTATTTCACCATTGACCACAACAGCCTGGCTTCCGACACTCATCAAATAATCGCCCTTCAGGTCAAAAATAACAAAACGATGCGCCTGCCCGTCACTGACATAAACATGCCCAAACCCGTCGACTGCGATCCCCTTGGGTAATTTAAAGGAACCGGCGGCGGTACCCCGCTCGCCAAACATCCGGACAAAACGTCCATCAGGATGCAGCACCTGTACGCGTGCATTCAATGAGTCGAGTACCACCAGATCACCATCCGGCGCAATGGCGATATCAAGCGGAAAATTAAATTCAACCTGGCCACTCCCACGCTTGCCAATCCGCCGCAGGAGGGTACCGTCTTCGGCAAAGACGGCAATTTGGTGATTTAAGGTGTCTGCTACGTAGAGTAGCTTTTGACGGGGGTCATATGCCAGACCATTGGGTCGATTGAGACCGGCGCCCTCACCAATTTTCTGAACAACAACCTCATTGGGGGTAAAGCGGTAGATCGCTCCGAGTTTGGTGTCACTGACGTAGCCGCCGCCATTAGGCCGATAAGTCACCGCCATCGGCATGGGAAATACAAAATCTTCTCCTGCAGGGTTTTTCAGTTTGCGAAACTCCCCTTTCGGCAGGTCGAGCACGAATACCCTTCCGACGCCGGGGTCGGTTACGGCAAAGACCTCATCGCCGCGACTGCCGATACCATGAGGTGAGGTGAAGAGCGGCTTTCCCAACTCCGTCCCGAGCACTGCTTGAGAGAGCGCGCTCTCCGGATGTTTGACATCACGGTCCGATTCGTAGAAGTCGACATATTCTATTTTAGGTTCAAGTCCACCGATCGGCCAGAAATAGCGTGGTTTCGGTCCGCCCTGGATCGCACAACCTGAAAGCACCAGAACGCTCAGGAAGATATAAAATCTCTTCAGATATGGCATGAATCTCTCCCCTGCCTATAACTTTCAATCATTCTGCACAGCTCGAGAACGATTGTAGGTTTTGGGCTTATGGCAACCGACCGTACAGGTGCCGCCGAATTTTTGCGGGGTGTATTTAATCGGAATTTCCCATTTGCCAAAGCCAGTAATTTTACTGAGAATCAGCTTGTCCTGGTCCGCGCCATGCACCCCATGACAGGCCTTGCAGGCCCTGCCCTTGGTTGACTTGTTGACATGGACAAAATGCAGGTTTTTGTCGCCATTACGAAAATTGGTCAGTTCACTGGTGCGGGGATAAATAAATGCACGGCTATCATGACATTGAAAGCAGAGCGCGTAGTTCTCTTCTGAAAAAGGGACATACAGCTCTTCAGGATAATATTGGCGCAGCAGCACCCGATTCTTGGAGCCATGCGGATCATGACAAGCCCAGCAGGTACCTTCCGCAACAGGTTTATGCTGGGACGAGGCCGCAGCAATTTTCTCTCCCATGTCATCATGACAACTCACACAAAATACCTTCGGATCACCCTGGAGCATCCGTAAATTGCCGTTGCCGTGCGGGTCATGACAGGTTTCACAGCCTTCTTCAAGCGCGGCATGCTTGACCGGGGAATTTTTGGCTTTTTCTCCAATATCCTCGTGACACTGCAGACAGAGCGCATCCCCCTTTTCGGGCAGCATGAACTTTTGTGGCCCGCTATGCGGATTATGACAAGAAATGCAGCCAACTTTCACTGCCGGATGGACATTCTCCATCTTCGCCAGGGCCTCCTTATCGTCATGACACATAAAACAGAGCTGGTTGCCCTCAGCGGCTAACTGAAATTTGGCATCCGAAGCATGGACATCATGACAACTTTCACATTCCCCGGCCGCAACAGGACCATGCACCACCTTCTTGTCGGCTTTGTTGTCGTGGCACTGGTAACAGAGCTTTTGCCCAACAGCCGGAAGCATCCCCTTGGCTTTGCCTTCGTGGGGGTTGTGGCAATCAGTACAATCACCAGCTGCGACCGGTGAATGAACGTGCGATTTTCCTTCCGTTTTACTTTCATGACACTGATAACAGAGCGCCGGAATCGCTTCGACCAGCAAAGATTTCTGCTTGCTGGCATGAGGATTATGACAGGCAAGACAGTCCCCCTCGACCACCGGAGGGTGGCCGAACATTCCTTTATTCCCGGCCTTCTGATCATGGCACCGATAACAAAGCTTACTGCCGGTCTCCACCAGCATCTTGCGATTATTGCTACCATGCGGATCATGACAGGAGGTACAGCCATCCTCCAGGGCCGGGTGTATCGAGGTCATCCCTACCGTAAAGTCATCATGGCAGGTAAAGCAGAGCGCCTTCCCGGCAGCCGGCAGCATGTTGGGTGCGTCTCCCGCGTGCGGGTTATGGCAACTGGTACACTTACCCTCAGCCACCGGGGCGTGGAGGACCTTCTTCCCTGCCCGAGGATCATCATGACAAGTCACGCAGAGCTTTGCGCCCTCGGCCGGCAGCATCTTGGCCGCGGGCCCTGCATGCGGAGAATGGCATGAGATGCAGCCATCCTGGAGGGCTGGATGGACCGAAGACTTCCCTTCTGTTTTACTGTCATGGCACATGTAACAGAGGTCGGCTCCTTCTTTGTAAAGAAAGAGCTTATAGTTGGACTGATGCGGAGAGTGGCAACCGACACAACCATCTTCGAGAGCCGGGTGGACCGAGGCAAAGCCTTCCGTCTTGCTATCGTGACAAAGGTAGCAGAGCGCCGCACCCTTTTCAGGAAATTTGAACGAACCCTTGCTGCCGGGGTGTTTTTTACCGGTCTCTTCATGACATACCGTGCATTCCTGCGCGGCAACCGGACCGTGCACAAACTTGGCCTTGCCAAGAATCGCATGGCAATTCGCTGTCACACAGCTTTCGGTCGCGAGCACATTAGCCGCAGTGCCGACTAACAGAGCCAGGACCAACAGACCCCTGATAAAAACAATCATAACCAACACCTATCTTTGAGCTGGAACATTAAAAAACTCCGGTAGGGTACAGGATTCAATTTACTGACTCCAGTGAAAAGTGGGGTATTAAGCATGCAAAGCTGGCGCCAAATATAGAAGAAGGGCCGATCTGAGGTCAGATCGGCCCTTCTGATACAACTTAAGAGAAGAACTACGATTTATTTCTTACAGAACTCTTACCCTGGGTTGGGTCATTTTGAGGTTAATGACAGTCTTTACACTTGGTGTGCATAACTTCCCTGGCGACAGGGGCACCGACAGGATCGTGTTTAAACAGTTTTGTCTTCCACGTAATCATGCATTGCAGATGCGTCAATCCAACCCATCATCCTTCAATCTTTGTTGCAGCGCATCGGCCTTTTTGATCACTCCGGCAACCATCTCCTGTTTGTACGCTTCAAGCTTCAAGGCCAGAGTTTCATCGCTTGTGGCGATTATCTGGGCGGCAAAAATCCCGGCATTGCGAGCCCCGGCCTTACCGATCGCCATGGTCGCAACTGGAATCCCGGCGGGCATCTGCACCATTGCCAGTAAGGCATCAAGCCCCCGCATCGCGGTCGCATCAATCGGCACCGCAACCACCGGCAGAGTTGTTTCGGCAGCTATAGCACCGGCCAGATGGGCTGCAGCGCCAGCTCCGGCGATCAGCACTTTAATCCCGTTTGTCTTCGCCTGACGGACAAAGGTCGTGGTCCTCTCCGGAGTGCGGTGAGCACTCGATACGATCATCTCAAACGGGATATCAAACTGCTTGAGCGCACGGCCGGTCTCGACCATAATGTCGTAGTCGTTATCGCTGCCCATCAAGATCCCGACCAACGGCTTCTTCTTCATAGCTGTCTCCATTCTGTTAAAAACGGTGAGGAGTGAGGCGTCAGGAGTGAAGAGTACGCCCCCTACCTCATGCCTTACTCCTCATGCCTCACAGACTATCAGCGATTAAGGGCTTTCTGCCCGATATCCTTGCGGAAGTGAACATTCTTCCAACTAATTTTCGCTACCCCTTGATAAGCCCTGTTGATGGCACTGGCCACAGTGTCCCCCAAACCGGTCACCCCCAGCACACGCCCACCGTTATTGACTACCGCACCATCTTTCAATGTCGTGCCGGCATGAAAAACCATCAGCCCGTTAATTTGTGCCGCATCCTCAAGTCCGGAGATCGGTAACCCCTTCTCAAAACCAGCGGGGTACCCGCCGGACGCCATCACCACACAGACCGCCGCCTTGTCGTGCCACTCGATAGAGCTTGCGGCCAAATTCCCACGTGCGCAGGCCTGCAGCACCGGTACAATATCCGACTTCATTCGCATCAGCAATGGCTGAGCCTCGGGGTCACCAAAGCGCGCATTGTACTCAACGACCCGCGGCTTGCCATCCTTAATCATCAGCCCGACATAGAGGATACCGACATAGGGGTGACCATCATCAGCCATACCATCGATGGTCGGCTTTACGATGGTTGCGACAATTTCGTCATGGAGTTGCGGCGTGACGACCGGCGCCGGAGAATAGGCTCCCATACCGCCAGTATTGGGACCTTCATCCTCATCAAATACCCGCTTGTGATCCTGAGATGAGGCAAGAGGCAGAATATTTTTGCCATCGGTAAAGGCGAAGAACGACGCCTCCTCCCCTTCCATAAATTCTTCAATCACCACACTCGACCCGGCAGTACCGAAAACCTTATCAAGCATGATGTCATCGATTCCGGCGATCGCCTCAGACTTGGTCATCGCCACGATGACTCCTTTGCCGGCAGCCAGACCATCGGCCTTGACCACAATCGGCGCACCCTGTTGCTTGATATATGCAACCGCCTGATCACGATCGGTAAAGCTCTGATAAGCCGCGGTCGGAATATGGTGCCGCGCCATCAGATCTTTGGAGAAGCCTTTGCTCCCCTCGATCTGGGCCGCTGCCTGATTCGGTCCGAAGATATCAAGCCCGGCCGCCTGAAAACGGTCGACAATCCCCATGGTCAGAGGAACTTCGGGACCAACCACGGTCAGATCGATCTTTTCAGCCAGCGCAAAATCGAGCAGGGCATCAATCTCGTCGGCGCCGATGTGCACACACTCGGCAAGCTCCGCGATGCCCGGGTTTCCCGGCGCACAGTAGAGCGTATCCACAAGCGGTGACTGGCCAATCTTCCAGCAGAGCGCATGCTCACGGCCGCCACCGCCAACTACGAGAATTTTCATCAGGACTCTCCTTCAAGCACCCCTCATCCGGGAGTGCGATTTTTGTGCAAGGTCAAGGCGCCCAAGAAAAGGCACGGAGGCGTAGCGCAAGCTACGTCGCACAAGTCTTTTCGCCGGGTAACGCCGAGATTGCGCAAAAGGCGCGCTCTTAATGCCGAAAGTGGCGCATGTTAGTGAAAATCATGGCAATCCCATGCTCATCCGCTGCGGCAATAACCTCTTCATCGCGGATCGATCCACCCGGCTGAATGACTGCTGTGACCCCGGCAGCGGCAGCGTTGTCGATTCCGTCGCGGAAGGGGAAGAAAGCATCCGAAGCCATCGCCGAGCCCTGAACTTCGAGACCGGCGTGCTCAGCCTTGATGACCGCGATGCGCGCTGAATTGACCCGACTCATCTGCCCGGCACCAACGCCGATGGTCATACCATCACGGCCATAGACGATGGCGTTGCTCTTGACAAATTTGGCCACCCGCCAGGCGAACATCAGATCTTCACGTTCCTTGGCGCTCGGCACACGCTTGCTGACCACTTCAAGATCGCCATTCAAGAGCAGATCTGCATCCTGCACCAGCAGCCCGCCATTAACACGCTTGAAATCAAATCGTGCGGCCGGAATTTCGGACCAGTAGCCGCACACCAAGAGACGCACATTCTTCTTGGCCGCGATAATCTCTGAAACGCCCTCGGCCACAGCCGGGGCGATGATCACCTCAACAAACTGCTTGTCGACAATCGCCTGGGCGGTCGCACAATCCAGTTCTCGGTTGACTGCGATAATCCCGCCAAAAGAAGATTCAGGATCGGTCGAAAACGCACGCAGATAGGCGTCGAGCAGGGTCTCACCAACGGCAACACCGCAGGGGTTGGCATGCTTGACGATGACACAGGCCGGACCCTCGCTGAACTGCTTGACACACTCCAGCGCGGCGTCGGTGTCGCCGATATTGTTATAAGAGAGCTCTTTGCCCTGCAACTGACGCGCGGTGGCGATGGATGCCTCGGCAACCTGTTTTTCGACATAGAAAGCGGCCTGCTGATGCGGGTTTTCACCGTAGCGCATCGACTGGGCTTTTTTGTATTGCAGACTCAACACAGGTGGAAATTCGGCATCGTCTGAACTCATCTTCTTGCCGAGCCAGTTGGAGATGGCGCCATCGTAGGAGGCAGTATGCTGATAGACCTTTACCGCGAGACCAAAGTTGGTTTCTGCCGACACCGCACCTTCGCTGGCTTTCATTTCCGCCAGCACCGGAGCGTAATCGCTCGGATCGACCAGCACGGTCACCGAACGATTATTCTTGGCGGCGCTGCGCAACATGGTCGGGCCACCAATATCGATATTTTCAATCGCGTCCTCAAGCGCGCAGTCGGGCTTGGCAACCGTCGCCTCAAACGGATAGAGATTCACCACCACCATATCGATATTTTCAATGCCATGCGCGGCCATAGTGGCGACATGCGCCGGGTTGTCGCGCAGGCCGAGCAGCCCGCCATGAACCTTGGGGTGCAGGGTCTTGACCCGGCCGTCGAGCATTTCTGGAAATCCGGTAAATTCCGAGACATCCATCACCGGCAGACCCGCTTCGCGGATCATTTTGGCAGTCCCGCCCGTCGAGAGGATTTCGACTCCGAAACCACAGAGTTCACGAACCAGATCGATAATTCCGGCCTTGTCAGAGACCGACACCAGGGCACGCTTGATTGTCGCCATAGAAACAGTTGTCCTTTCCGTAACGGGTCAGCTGCTGAAACAAACTGGCCCCGAAAAATCGAAACAAGAATGGACAGCCAAACAGCTGTCCATCAACAATTAATATATATAGGGGGACCCGACGCGTTAAAAATGTCGGAAGAAGGGCTTTTTTCTAGCATAAAGATCGACCACGGGCAAGGCTTTTCAACCCACAAACGGTCCCGAATGCGGATACCTTGGCACGCGCTGACTGATGCGGCAGAAAACCTCATAATTGATTGTATCGAGTTTTTCGGCCCAGTCCTCGGCACTGATTGTCTCTTCTCCATCGCTCCCGAGCAACACCACCCGATCACCCACCGCGACATCGGCGACCTCGGTGACATCAACCAGAATCCAGTCCATACAGACCCGGCCGACCACCGAAACCCGCTGACCGTGCACCAGAACCTCTCCACAGTTTGAAAACAGACGATTATAGCCATCGGCATAACCGACCGGCAGAGCTGCCAGACGCGTCGGCCCCCTGGTTTGATGGGTGTGGCCATAAGATATCCCCTGACCAGCTGCCAGGGTGCGCAACTGAGCGATCTGCGTAGAAAAGGTCATGACTGGGCGCAGATCGAGACGCTCGGTGAATGCAGCTGAAGGGTAGCCGCCATAAAGCATGATCCCCGGCCGCACCAGCGTAGCCTCAGGTAGAGGCCAGGCGCAGAGCCCGGCACTGCTGCCCAGATGAATCTCGGCGATGGTGATATTGGCAAGTTTAAATTGATCAAGAATCTCACGAAAAACCCGTACCTGATCGGATGTCACCGGGGACGCCAGATCGTCCGCAGAGGCCAGATGGGACATCAGCCCTCTCACCTCAAGCCCGCAGGACTGAGACAACAGGGTAATCAACTGCGGAATTTCTTCTGGGAGCAGGCCGACTCGACCCATGCCGGTGTCACATTTAATATGCACCAGGAAAGGTTTTTCCTGTGCGCTGCCGAACGCCTCCAGACGTTTCACGTCGGCCAGACTGAGAAGCGCGGCGGTCAGGGCGTATTCAACAAATGCCGCTTCTTGCCCCGGGTAACAGCCGCCAAAGACCAGAATCGGTCGTTTGATCCCGGCTCCACGCAGCTCCTGCCCTTCCTCCAGTGTAGCGACCGCAAACTGCTCGACCCCCTCAGCTTCCAGGGCTCTGCTGATCGTGACCGCTCCGTGGCCATAGGCGTCGGCCTTAACAACTGCCATCACACCCTGCCCGGCATGACAGCAGGAACGGACCTGCTGCAGGTTATGAGCAAGAGCCGAGAGGTCAATATCTGCCCGAGTCGGTCGTAAACTATGCGCTATCAATACCTGTCCTTTGACCGCGAACGGAGCTAAAAGGGATGAAGTCGATGCATTTTAATGATTGTCGACCAAGCTGTAAAGGGCCCGGGAGAACAATCCATCCTGCCTCTCTCAGAGGTTTCCAATTGACAGTATTTATCACACTCTGCTAATCTTCAAGCTTAAGTTTTTTACCCTTGGAGGTCCATCCATGTGTCTTGATTACGGTCCCTACAAACTGATCTCTGGCGACGACGAAACCAGCCTCGAAGAGATTTCAACTATCCTGGTGCTGGCCGATGGCCTGAAACTGATCGACAACTTCGGCAAGACCCGGCTGATTACAGGTACTATCAGCGAAATCGACCTGCTCAACCAGCGCATTGTGCTCGCCTGATCCAAATCGACAGCTGCTCGCGATTTTCTAAAACGTTTTAAACAGCCAATGCGGAGCTCTTTAGCCGCCTCAACCCATTCGACAGGAGCGTGCTGATGCCTTCCGGACTCTACCTGATCACCGATGATAATAGCGATGGAAGCCTTTTCAAACGGGTCGAGAGTGCACTGAAGGGCGGTGTCCGCACCGTCCAGTATCGCGCTAAGGAGGCCACGGCCGACGAACGCTTCGGCATGGCGCAAAAACTTCGGAAGGCCTGCCATGCCGCGGGCGCAAAGCTGATCATCAACGATTTTCCTGAACTGGCCAAAGAGATCGATGCCGATGGCGTTCACCTGGGACAGGATGACATGTCCGTTTCCCAGGCGCGACAAATGCTGGGCCGCGATAAAATTATCGGGGTCTCCACCCACAGCGTCGATCAAGCCTTAAAGGCCGAATCCCACGGCGCCGACTATATCGCCCTCGGCAGCATCTTTCCGACGTCAAGTAAAGACGCTCCTGAACTGGTCGGAATCGACGCCCTGCGTAAAGTGCGGCGCGCCATCCGGGTGCCCCTGGTCGCCATCGGCGGCATCGATATCACTGGTGCGGATCTGGCCATTGACGCGGGTGCCGACGCCGTGGCCGTTATCTCTTCGGTCATGCAGGACAGATCGCCAGGAATCGCCGCGCGTGAAATTTCACTCCTGTTTAATCGTAAACTCGGCCGTCCGCGCGGACGCGTACTGACGATTGCCGGTTCCGATTGCGGGGGCGGGGCTGGCATCCAGGCGGATCTAAAAACCATCAGTCTGCTCGGCAGTTATGGCAGTTGCGTCATCACCGCCTTGACCGCGCAGAACACCCTGGGGGTCAAGGGGGTCTTCCCCATCGACTCAAATTTTGTAACCGAACAGCTTAACGCGGTGCTTGATGATATCGGCACGGATACGATCAAGACCGGCATGCTGAGCTGGGGCGGAACCGTCACCCGGGTGGCACAGGCAATCCGCAGGCACTGTTTGCTGGCAGTGGTCGATCCCGTCATGATCGCTAAGGGCGGAGCCCCCCTGCTGGACAAGGAAGCCCTGGACAGCCTGCTCTCACAAATGCTCCCGCAAGCCTATCTGCTCACTCCCAACCTGCCTGAGGCCGAGAAGATCACCGGTACCAAGGTGCGGAATCTGGCCGAAATGGAAGAAGCAGGGCGCTTACTGCAGGATCTTGGAGCACGTAATGTGCTGATGAAGGGTGGCCATCTTATCAATGATGATGCGGTTGATCTGCTCCTGATTGGTGACGCAAAACATGAACTGCGTTCTCCGCGAATCGAAACCAAAAATACCCACGGTACTGGCTGTACCTATTCATCCGCAATTGCAACATTTCTTGCCCAGGGACTCCCCTTGCTCAAGGCCGTTGAAGAGGCTAAAAAGTTTATCGACCTGTCAATTATCACGGCGGTTGAATCTGGCAAGGGGCATGGTTCGGTCAATCACGTCGAGGCCGCCTTTCGCTATTTTCATGAGCATCGGAGTTGACCTGAAAGTCTCTCCCCCTTTATGCTGAACCGACATCGCAGGCACAGGCCAAACGGCTTCGCCTGATCCGGTGTCGAAAACCACAATCCATTTCATAGCAGCAGCACCCCAATGACTGTGGCGCTGCTGTTTTTTTCGAGGAGATCATGACTCAACTGGAAATGGCCCGTAACGGGCAGATTAGCGACTTGATGCGCCAGGCGGCGCAAATTGAAAATATTGACCCGGAAATTCTGCGTCAAAGACTCGCCGCAGGCACCGTAGTTATCTGTCTGAACAAACGACATAAGGGGGGGAAACCCCTCGCCGTTGGTGAAGGGCTGCGCACAAAAACCAACGCCAATATCGGCACCAGCCAGGACGACACCAGCATCGACAAGGAACTTGAAAAGGCCAAGGTCGCCCAGGCGGCCGGTGCCGATGCCCTGATGGACCTGTCGACCGGTGGCCCGATCGACGAAATCCGTGCCGCGGTCATCGCCGAGACCGATCTGTGTATCGGCAGCGTGCCGCTGTATCAGGCCGCCTGTGACGCCATCCTCCATCAGGGGAAACCGATCGTTGATATGACGGTTGAGGATATCTTCGCCGGGGTCAAAAAGCATCTGGATGACGGCGTCGACTTCATTACCGTTCACTGCGGCGTCACCCGTGAGACCGTAGCGCGCATGGAGAATGAGGGACGGATCATGGAAGTGGTCTCGCGCGGCGGTTCCTTTACCGTCGGCTGGATGCTCCACAACAATGCTGAAAACCCGCTGTATGAATACTTTGATCGTTTACTCGAGCTGGTGCGCCCCTACGATGCGGTGCTTTCCCTTGGTGACGGTTTCCGACCCGGCTGTCTGGCCGATGCGACCGACCGCGCCCAGATTCAGGAACTGCTTATCCTCGGCGAGTTGACCCAGCGCGCGCAAAATGCCGGCATTCAGGTCATGATCGAAGGACCAGGGCATGTGCCTTTAAATCAGGTAGAGGCGAATATTAAATTGCAAAAGCGCCTCTGTCATGGCGCTCCGTTCTATGTCCTTGGCCCACTGGTGACTGACATTGCACCCGGCTACGACCATATCACCTCGGCCATCGGGGGCGCGATCGCCGGTGCCGCCGGTGCCGATTTTCTCTGCTATGTCACACCGAGTGAACACCTGCGTCTGCCGACGGTTGAAGATGTCCACGAAGGGGTGATGGCCGCCCGCATCGCCGCCCATGCCGCAGACATCGTTAAGGGACTCCCCGGCGCCATTGAAAAAGACCATGCCATGGCCAAGGCCCGTAAAGAGCTGGATTGGAAAACCCAATTCGAGCTGGCCATCGACCCGGAAAAAGCTCGCCGCCTACGGGCCGAGTCGGGAGTTGACGAAGAACATGGCGCCTGCACCATGTGCGGTTCACTCTGCGCCTACAAGGTTATGAACGAACGTAAAACGGTTCAAAAAGGCGCCTGATTTAATCAGCCACACAATTTCCACAAAAAAAACCGGGGTCACTTTTAAAGTGGCCCCGGTTTTTTTGTTTTTCTTGAACTTAATCAGACTACTCGGAGAGATAGGTGTAGGAGGTCAGCATCTTGTCGAGCAGTTCGACGAAATGACTGGTTTCCTCAAAGGATACCTGACGTAAGGCCACATTCTTCTCCAGGCTGTCGCGCACCTGCTTGAGCATTTCCGGTCCCTTGTACTGGACGTACTTCAGGCTCTCCGCGGTCGAGTCGCCATTGATCACCGTATCAATCTGGTAACCGGTCTTGCGGTTGAAGGTGATATGCACGGCATTGGTATCGCCGAACAGGTTGTGCATGTCCCCCAGAATCTCCTGATAAGCCCCGATCATAAAGAAACCAACGTAATATTCTTCCTCCCCGACCTTGTGCAGCGGCAGATACTTGGTACGCCCATTCTCGCCGACAAAACTGCTGATTTCACCGTCGGAGTCACAAGTGATATCGGCTATGGTCGCCATGACCTCAGGTTTCTGCCCGAGCCACTGCAGCGGCATGATTGGAAAAAGCTGGTCGATCGCCCAGGAGTCGGGAACCGACTGAAACAGCGAGAAGTTGGCGAAGTAGGGTTGACGCAGAGCCAGCTGAAAGGACTGCAACTCCTCCGGTACTGGACGCATGCGCTCGACGATGTTGTTGATCTTGAGGAAGATCTTGCTACACAGCCACTCGGCCAGGGCGCGATCATTCAGGGTCAGATAGCCAAGGGTAAAGAGGCTGACCGCCTCCTGAATCAGCTGCAGGGTATCGTGGTAATCCTCACGCAATGAATGACGATCGATGCTGCGATAGATATCACGCAGCTTGCGCACCGTCGGCGACAGATCCTCGGCATCCTCCAGGTACTCTTCATAATCAGGCAGCGCGTTCTGGGTATTGGTGTTGAGGATATTGGTTACCAGCACCGAATAGTGCGCAACCAGAGCCCGCCCAGACTCTGAAATGATATTCGGGCAAGGGACCTGCGCTTCGACGCAAACGTTCTTGATCTGGTAAATCACGTCGCTGGCATACTCTTCCACAGAGTAGTTGACGCTCGAAAAATAGCTCGACTTAGAGCCGTCATAGTCGACTCCCAGACCGCCGCCGACATCGAGATACTCCAGGCCGACCCCCATCTTGACCAGCTCTGCGTAAATCCGTGCCCCTTCATTGAGGGCATTCTTGATTTTATCGATCTTGGTGATCTGGCTGCCGATATGAAAATGAAGCAGCTTGACATTGCCGAGCAGGTTGTTCTCCTCAAGCAATTCAACCGCCGCTAAAAGCTCTGAGATTTTCAGCCCGAATTTGGCATCGCTGCCGCCCGAGGTGGCCCACTTACCGGTGCCGCGCGCTGACAGCTTGACCCGGATGCCGAGCTTCGGTGTAATACCGAGCTTCTTCGACAGAGCGATGATCTTTTCCAGCTCAAAGAGCTTCTCGACGACGATGGTGATATCGTAGCCGATACGATTAGCGTAGAGCACGGTTTCAATAAAGTCGTTATCTTTGTAGCCATTGCAGATAATCGGCAGTTTCTTCCCGGTGGCAAAGGAGATCGCCGCGACCAGCTCTGGCTTGGAACCGACCTCGATGCCCATGTTGTACTTGCTGCCGAACTCGGTGATCGCCTCGACCACCTGACGCTGCTGGTTGACCTTGATCGGATAGAAGGTCTGGTAGCCGGCCGGATAATCATACTCGACGATGGCATTTTTAAAGGCGCGGTTGATCGCGGAGACCCGCCCCTGCAGGACATCCATAAAACGCAGCAGGATCGGCGGTTTGATTTTACGCTTGATCAGGTCGTCAACCAGGCCACGCAGATCGATGGCATACTTCGAATTCGGTGAGGGGTGCACACAAACATGCCCCTTCTTGTTAATCGAGAAGAAACCATCACCCCAGTTGTCTAAGTTATAAACCCGGGCAGAGTCCTTGATTGACCACTTTTCCATAGTGTCCCTGTCTTGATATCTGTGTTAATGCCCTTTTTTTTGCAGGGCAAGCCTTAAGACAATTTGCTGCGAAAATCTTCATAGGTAAAGCTGCGTACCACCCTCAACTCCCCCGTCTGCGGCTCATAGGTACAGAGATGCGGATGCTGAATGCCGTTAAAGGTGCTGGTTTTCACCATGGTGTAATGTGCCATATCGAGAAACGCCAGCCGCTCTCCGACCTGTAGCGGCTGAGGAAACGACCAGTCGCCGATGATGTCGCCGGCGAGACAGGATGGCCCGCCCAGACGACAGGTGTAGGCCTGGGCGCCGGGCTCTGCACCACCCAGGATTTCGGGGCGGTAGGGCATTTCGAGCACATCCGGCATATGGCAGGTCGCCGAAACATCAAGAATCGCGGTCGGGATTGTGTTGTCAACCAGATCGAGCACCTCGCCAACCAGCAGTCCGGTGCCGATCACTACAGCCTCGCCAGGCTCGAGATAGACTTCGACGCCATATTTTTCACGAAAGTACTTGATCAGCGCAATCAGGCCATCGATATCGTACCCCGCGCGGGTGATATGATGTCCGCCGCCAAAATTGATCCACTTCAACCCCGGCAGATACTCGCCGAACTTCTCTTCGAAGACGGCAGCAGTCCTTGCCAGTGGTTCAAACAGCTGCTCGCACAGGGTGTGAAAGTGCAGCCCCTCGACCCCGGCCAGTGAACGCCCGTCAAATTCGCGCCGAGGAATCCCCAGACGCGAGTTAAGGGCACAGGGATCGTAGATCTCGGTCGTCCCTTCGGAATGCTCCGGGTTAACCCGCAATCCGATGGAGACCCGACCTGTCGCCTGCTCCCAGAGCGGACGGAAGCGCTCAAACTGGTTGAACGAATTAAACACCAGATGATCGGAGATCTTCAGCAGTTCAACAACGTCACTCTGTTTGAAAGCCGCCGAGAACGAATGAACCTCGCCGCCAAACTCTTCACGCCCCAGCCGCGCCTCCCAGGGAGATGAAGCACAGACCCCCTGCAGACTCTTGCGCATCAGCGGAAAAGTCGACCACATCGAAAACGCCTTAAGAGCCATGAGGATCTTCGCCCCGCTGCGCTGCTGAACATCCTCAAGAATCGCCAGATTATGCCGCAAACGTCCCAGATCGACCACATAGGCCGGTGAGGGAGCAAGCTCAAGAATTTTTTCTACATCAATACCGATCAAGTAATATCAATCCTTCAAATTATTGCTGCATTATCCGGGATTCGGATTTTTCGTCAAATCAAGGCGCCAAGGAAGAGCGCGGAGGCCTAGCAGAGGCTAGGTCGCACAAGCGACTGACGCCGGCAACGCCGAGTTGGCGAAAAATCCGGATTCCTACTACAGCTGAGGCCATTCTCCTTCGACTATTACATACGGCAATCCCATCGGCCCGACTTCAGCCATGAAGGGTTCGGGATCAAACTGCTCCATGTTCCACACCCCCGGTGCATGCCAGGATTTATTCAGCATCATGATCGCGCCAGTGACCGCCGGCACGCCGGTGGTGTAGCTGATCGCCTGGGAGTTGGTCTCGGCGTAGCAGGCTTCGTGGTCACAGATATTGTAGATGTAGACCTGCTTGCGCACGCCATCCTTCTTGCCGCGCGCAATGACACCGATGCAGGTCTTCCCTTTGGTCAGAGGTCCGAGGGTCGCGGGATCGGGGAGCAGCGCCTTCAAAAAATGGATCGGCACGATCTTCTGCCCCTGAAATTCGACCTCATCAATGCGGGTCATGCCCACGTTCTGCAGCACCTCAAGGTGCTTGAGATAGTTGTCAGAGAAGGTCATCCAGAACTGCGCCTTCTTGATCGTCGGGAAGTGCTTGACCAGCGACTCCATCTCCTCGTGATAGAGACGATAGATATTCATCGGTCCGATCCCCTCGGGGAAGTCGAATCTGCGCTTGGTCGACAACGCCGGGGTTTCAACGAAAGAACCGTCTTCCCAGTGGCGGCAGGCGGCGGTGATCTCGCGGATATTGATCTCCGGGTTGAAATTGGTCGCAAAGGGGAGCCCGTGGTTGCCGGCATTGGCATCGATGATATCAAGCTCTTCAATTTCATCGAGATAATTTTTGGCCGCCAGCGCGGTGTAGACGTTGGTCATCCCCGGATCGAAACCGCTCCCTAACAGGGCCATGATCCCCTTCTGTTTAAAGCGCTCCTCATAGGCCCACTGCCAGCTGTACTCAAAGTGTGCGGTGTCGAGGGGCTCATAGTTGGCGGTATCGAGATAATCAACGCCGGTCTCAAGACAGGCGTCCATGATCGTAAGATCCTGATAGGGGAGAGCGACGTTGATCACCAGCTGCGGCTGCTCCTGCTTGATCAGTGCCACTAGTTGGGGAACGTCGTCCGCGTCGACCCGGGCCGTCGCCACCTTGATATTTGTGATTTCGGCGGCGATCGACTCGCAGCGGGACAGGGTCCGCGAAGCCAGGGTTATCGCAGAGAAGATATCGGGGCGCTGGGCGCACTTGTGCACCACCACCCGACTCACACCACCAGCCCCAATAATCAGTACCTTACTCATCAGCATCTCCTTTTTTTGTCATGCCACCCGTGGGCAGCAGGAGTAAAATATCTATTTCGTTAGCCTGTGTAATCAAAGGTCGGCGGCGTCACCACCCACAGGATTTTCGCCGGCCCCTTACCCACATTGCGAACTCGGTGCTTTCGATCCGAAGCGAAGAGGAAACATTCATCCTTCTTCACGACATATTGCCGGTCATCAAGCTCAATCTCGACCCGGCCGAGGAGCAGATAGCCAAACTCTTCCCCTTCGTGCACATCCTGCAGCGCCATCTCTGCTCCGGGCGCAAGCGTCACCAGCGCAGGATCCATGTCACGATTCTGCGCACCCGGAACCAGCAATTCAACCTTGATCGCCCCGCCAGCGACACTCGACTGTACCCGTGCACTGCTACCAAACACAACCTCGGTCTCTACCGGTTCACTAAAGAACTCCTGCATGCTGACACCGAACACGTCAAGGATATCCTTAAGGGTCGCAATCGACGGACAGGTGGTGTCGTTCTCCAGCTGGGAGATATAGCCTTTGGTCAGATCCGTACGGCTGGCGAGCTCTTCCTGGGTCAGCGCATCCAGCATTCTGAGCCGTTTCAGCCGAGCTCCGATGTTCACCATACCCTCCTCTAGTTTAGTTATACTAATCAAAAAGTCAGGAACGAATAATACGATCGGCGCTTTGATGTCAATAAAAAAACATTGGGGTTCAAAAGTCTTACCGATCGCTTGGCCCTTGAAGGAGATTGTCACCTCATGCTTTAATCAGCGACAAAGAAGATATTCCCCTCAATATAACAGCCTTCAATGCCAGGAAAGAAACAGATGAAACAGACGCTGGTCTCCAGACTAACCACCGCGGCTATTGGCCTTATCCTGCTGTCACTGACCGCCTGCACCACGAACCCTCGACTGCTCGGCAACCCGGAAATGCCCTACCCGTTCAATAACCCCAGAGTAGGTGATCTGTTTCACGTCGCGACAGGGCATAGGGTTTCCGAGCAGGAGATGCTGGCCGCGATCGGCGACACCCGCGTCGTTTATGTGGGAGAAACCCATGACAATCCGGCCTCACACCAACTGCAGGTTGATGTTCTTGCCGGTCTTTTTCAGAAAAATCCGGGGGGGGTAACCCTCGCGATGGAGATGTTTACTCCCGAACAACAGCCGCTCCTTGACCGCTGGACGGCTGGCGAACTGACGGAGGCTGAGTTTTTACGCCAGGTCAAGTGGTTCGAAAACTGGCAGATGAACTTCGCACTCTATCGTCCACTGCTTGACTTCTGCCGCGACAAACACATCCCGGTGATCGCGCTGAACGCACCCAAATCATTGGTGCACAAGGTCGGAAGAACCCCCTTGACGGAATTACCGAAAGAGCTGCGCGCCCAACTCCCGGAACTCGATTTTACTGATATCTATCAGCGTTCGATGACTGAGAGTATCTATAGCGGCCACAGCATGGGAAAAGCGATGCGCGATGGTTTCATCCGCGTTCAGACTCTGTGGGACGAGACCATGGCCCAGAATCTGGTAACCTACCTGCGGAGCCCCCTCGGTGAAGATCGTCAGGTCGTGGTCGTAGCCGGCGGCAATCACGTGCGCTACGGCTTCGGCATCCCGCGGCGCGTGCATCGCCGCCTGCCGGTCTCTTATCTGCTGATCGGATCGCAGGAGATCGAGATCCCCAAGGAGCGCGAAGCTGAACTGATGGATGTCAAGATGCCAGGGTTCCCGATGCGGGCCTGGGATTATCTGAAGCTGACACGCTATGAAAAAGTTAAAACCGGGGTCAAACTCGGGGTTGGAATTGAGGAAGATCCTCGGGGAATTCTGGTCACCATGGTGCTGCCAGACTCAAGCGCCGCGAAGGCCGGGCTCCTGAAAGGGGATATTCTACTGCAAGCGCAGACGACTGAGCTGAAAGAACGCTTTGACCTGCTCTATCTGCTGATGAATATGCAGAAGGGGGAAAGTCTGCAACTGAAGATTCAACGGGGCGAGGAACATTTGCTTCTCACGGCAGAGTTTTAGCCAGCGGCACAAAATCAAAAAAACAGAGGCGGGTCATTTCTGACCCGCCTCAACTCACTCTTCACACCTCACCGATTAAGCCTTGCCGGCACTGCCGACCACGGCCTCATTCTTGTGTTTTATCAGTTCAACCAGTTCACTGCGTGCGACCCCCAGATATTTACGCGGATCAAATTCGCCGGGGTTATTGGCGAGGAATTCGCGAATCTTCGCCGTCACCGCCAGCCGGCCATCAGAATCGATATTGATTTTACACACCGCGCTCTTGGCGGCGCGGCGCAGTTGATCCTCCGACACGCCGATCGCCCCTTCCATCTTGCCACCATACTGATTAATCAGGGCGACATAGGCCGGCACCACGCTGCTGGCGCCATGCAACACGATCGGAAAACCGGGGATCCGTTTTTCGATCTCTTCCAGGATATCGAACCGCAACGGAGGGACAGACTCACCTGCTTTGAGTTTAAACTTGAAAGCACCATGGCTGGTGCCGATAGAGATCGCCAGAGAATCCACCCCCGTCTTCTCTACAAAATCTTCCACCTCATCCGGCTGGGTATATGTCGACTTCTCGGCCACAACCTCGTCTTCAATCCCCGCGAGAACACCCAATTCACCTTCGACACTCACGTCAAACTGATGGGCATATTCAACCACCTGCCGAGTAAGAGCAACATTCTCGGCGTAAGGAAGATGGGAGCCATCAATCATCACGGAGGAGAACCCGGAATCAACACAGGACTTGCACAGTTCGAAAGAGTCGCCATGGTCAAGATGCAACACGATCGGCAACTCGGCTCCCATTTCGCGCGCCATCTCGACCGAACCCAACGCCATGTAGCGCAGCATGGTTTCGTTGGCGTAACTCCGTGCGCCCTTGCTGACCTGCAGAATCACTGGCGACCGGGTCGCGACACAAGCCAGAATAATCGCCTGCAACTGCTCAAGATTATTAAAGTTATATGCAGGGATTGCATAACCGCCGGAGACCGCCTTACGGAACAGCTCACGCGAATTGACTAACCCCAAATCCTTATAACTGACAGTTTTACTCATAGAAAATACTCCTTTTAGGACGATATCGTATTGATTACAGTCATCAGATATTCATATCAGCAGAAACCAGGGTTGTCCAGTTTTCAGGGGGAAATATCAGACCGTCAACCGGGCTTTCAAGCCCCCACCCGGCCCGCTGTTGCATCCCCAATAAATTTCGATTAGTATACCGGCGATTTCCATCCACCGCGCCGGACAGGCACCCCAAAACGCAATAGATTTCCACACCTCCACCTGTGCCTATAGGGGCACTGTCACAGGAAAGGGCTTCGACCAATGACCACTGGTAAAGACGACAATTATTTCAAAGACTGGAAACAACGTGAAGAGATCGCTGAGGCAATGATCCCCCTGCTCGGTCGCCTCTACCGCGACCGCGAAGTGATCTGCACAGTCTTCGATCGCTCCCTGGTTCAGAAATCAACTATCGATATCCTGCGCGCACATCGTTTTGCCCGCCAGATCATCGACAAAGAACTCTGGGTCAGCGACACTGCCCCGATTCTGAAAGCAGTCGCCAAACTCGACCTGGCGCCAAGCCGGATCGACCTCGCCAAACTGGCAATCATGGTCCAGGAACAAAAGATCACTGATATCGACACCTTCATTGCCGAACAGCTCGCAGAAATCAATACCGGCCGCGCCCATCAATTGAGCGAAGCACGCGACGTGGTCCTCTACGGATTCGGCCGCATCGGTCGCCTGGTCGCGCGCATCCTGATCAACCAGACCGGAGGTGGCAACAAACTGCGCGTACGTGCTGCGGTGGTGCGCAAAGGGAGCGATGATGATCTCGCCCGCCGCGCCAGCCTGTTGCGTCGTGACTCGGTTCACGGCCACTTTGAGGGGACGATCAGAATCGACGAAGAGGAGAACGCGATCATTGCCAACGGCAACATGATCCGCATCATCTACGCTGACGCACCGGACAAGATCGACTACACCCAATACGGGATCAAGAACGCGATTGTTATCGACAACACCGGCAAGTGGCGTGATCGTGAAGGGCTCGGCCGGCACCTGCAGTCCAAAGGGGTGTCCCAGGTCATGCTGACCGCGCCGGGCAAAGGGGATATCCCGAATGTCGTTTACGGCGTCAACAACGGGGACATTAAGGCCGGAGAAACAATCTTCTCCGCGGCCAGCTGCACAACTAACGCAATTGTCCCGGTATTGAAAGCGGTCAATGATCAGTTCGGCGTTGTCTCGGGTCACGTCGAAACCTGTCACAGCTACACCAACGACCAGAACCTGATCGATAACTATCACAACAAGAATCGTCGCGGCCGGGCCGCCGCGCTGAATATGGTGATTACCGAAACCGGTGCAGCCAAAGCCGTAGCCAAGGCGCTACCGGAACTGGCGGGAAAACTGACCGGAAACGCCATCCGCGTCCCGACCCCCAACGTGTCGCTGGCGATTCTCAACCTGACCCTCGAAAAAGGGACCAGCGTCGAGGAGCTCAACACCTACCTGCGCGATATTTCGCTCAATTCCCAGCTGCAGGAACAGATCGATTACACCAATTCGCCGGATGCCGTATCCAGCGATATGGTCGGTTCACGCCACGCCGGGATTGTCGATTCACTGGCAACAATCGTTGAAGGGAACCGTTGCGTCCTGTATGTCTGGTATGACAATGAGTATGGCTACAGCCACCAGGTCGTGCGTTTTGTCGAAGAGATTTCCGGGCTGAAGTGGAAGAAATTCCCCAGGTAATCACATTTTTGACACCTTCGACATAAAGTCACGGGGTCAAAAATAAACCAATAAAAAAGGCGATCCCCGTTATGGGAATCGCCTTTTTTATTGAACCTGTGGCAGCTTCTTAAGTGAAACGACGCATGGCACGCTGCTTCTTACGCAGACGACGCTGGGCTTCCTTCTCTTTACGCTTCCGTTTGATACTCGGCTTCTCATAGAACTTCCGCTGTTTCATTTCGCGGAAAAGCCCTTCTTGCTGAAGCTTGCGTTTGAAAACTTTAAGCGCCTTTTCGACGTTGCCATCGATGACGGTAATTTCCACTAACAATCACCTCTCTTCCATTCATTTTTTATGGCGTGAACCATAAGGGCGCAATATATATCGATTCACCCGATTCAAGTCAAGTTGTTTCTGGTTTTTCTGACGCCCTGACAGCCCGCAAACGCAGGTCGACTTTGATCCCGCCATTCGAAAATGTCCAGAGTCGCTGGCACTTAAGCTGCGCTTCCCGCTCAAAGCGCCGATCAGCCGAAATCCAGCCGATGGTCCAGCCCTTGAACACATCACGACACAGCTGACCAAAGGCGGCATAAAGCGGCCGCAACTGAGCGACATCCCCCAGTCGCTCACCATAGGGGGGATTCATCACCAGAATTCCCCTGGCTGTGGGCGCATGCAAATCCTGCATCGTCCCCTGCCTGAACTCAATCCGGGGTTCGACCTGTACAGCCTGAGCGTTCACCCTGGCGGCAGCTACCGCCAGCGGATCAGAGTCCAGGGCCAGAATCAGTCCGGCAGGTTCGACCTGAATCCCTTGCTCCTGAAGACAGACGTCCCAGGCCTTTTGACGAAAATGTGGCCACTCCATAAAGGCGAAGGCACGCAGACGCCCCGGTGCTATCCCGCCGGCGATCAGAGCCGCTTCAATGGCGAAAGTCCCCGAACCGGTCATTGCGTCGACCAGAGGTTGTCGACCATCATAGCCGAGTTTCAGCAGAATCGCGGCCGCCAGATTCTCTCTCAAAGGTGCCGCCACCATCGCCTTGCGGTAGCCGCGCCGATGAAGCAGCTCACCGGAACTGTCGATCGAAATCTGACACTGATCATTCTCAAACCTGACAAAGATCAGCTGCTCGAACGCGCTCGTCTCGGAGGCGCCCCCCAACGCCTTTTCAACCACAGTCAGAACAGTCTCGCTGATTCTCCCGGTGTGGGTCAGCCGCGAAGTCTGACAACTGACGCGAACGGAACAGCGCACCCCCGGACGCACAAAGCGCCCCCATGGTAATTTAAGTAACTGCTTATAAAGCTCGGGGAAGTCCCGGCACTTGAATTGGCCCATGCGCACCAGCACACGCGAGGCGACACGACTCCAGAGATTTGCGCGATACAGATCACGCGCAATCACCGTAAAATCAACACCGCCCCTCTGCACTTGCGGGTCAAGCCCAAGCGCTCTCAACTCCTGTCCGCAGATCTCTTCGGCCCCGGGCGGGGTCACGGCAAAACAATTAAATTTTGGCTGAGCCATACTTATTCCTCCTGCGGCAGAACCATAGCATGCCTTATGGCAGGCTCACCAGATTCGATCAGGGGCAGAAGTAAATAACCATTTTGCCCTTTGTTGGTTTTTCTGTATAATGCCCGCTTCATCCCCCTGACAGGAGACAACATACATGTCGCGTACACTACTGCTTTTAGCTCTGACCCTGGTTCTCATTCTCCCTGGGCTGGCTTCGGCCCGCTGGATCAAAGATACGGTCAAAATTGACGTCGAAGCGACTGGTCCGGTCACCTTCAGCCATTCCAATCATCTCGAAGCTCTGGGGAAAAAATGCACCCTCTGCCACAACAAGATCTTTAATGTTGTGCGGAGCAAAAACCCGGTTTTCACCATGGATGATATGCGTAAAGGGAAGGCATGCGGCGCCTGCCATAACGGCACACGGGCGTTTGCGGTGGATGATGACTGTAACTCCTGCCATCCGACCCATGACATTACTTTTAAAGTAGATGACGGCGACGCGAAATTCCCCCACGCTACCCATACCGCCATGTATGGCTGCAGCGATTGTCACCCCGGTATTTTTATCCCCGACCAAAAAAAGAACAAGCACTATACCATGGAGCAGATGGGCAAGGGGGAGGCTTGTGGCGCCTGCCACGACGGCGAAACCGCGTTTACCGTTGAGGATAATTGCAGTAAATGCCACGACATGTAAGCCTCTGATTTTTGTGACTATCAGGCGTTTTTCTGCTGGGGGGCACTAATATAGTGCCCTTTTTTTTGTAACGGGCCAAAAATGATCTATCAACGCTACTTTAAAACCGGGCAAAGGGTGCAGCTCCGCGCCAAACAACCACTCCCCACTGAAGGACGGAATGAACTCCTGAGCGCCAAAATCGAAAGTGGCGATACAAACTACTTTGATTTAAGTCTCCCTTACGGTCCCAACGCCGTCAAACAATATGCCTTTCATGAAGACATGCAGTTTGAATTGAGTGCCGATGCGATGGGACTGGGGGTCAGGGTTTCGGTGAATTTTCTCACCAAACTCGAGGGAAACCTAATCAGAGTCCTGGTGTTGCCAGACCTGCAGATGTTCCAACGCCGGGCTCAACCCCGGATCGACTGTACTCTTGACACCCGCTTCACCCTCGGGAAAAACTCATTTCAAAAGCTGCGTACAACCTGGGAAAAAAACGCCTCAATTCTGGTCAATGCCAAAACCCTCCCGACCCTGCACGGGTTCACCGCCTGCCAACTCAATATCAGTTCTTCCGGCATCCGCTTTTCACTCCACCCGCCGGCCGACCCAACCGATATCTGCCTGATGCTGATCAACCTCAACGACGGCAACCCCCCGATCTGTGCCCTCGCTGAAATCGTCTGGGTCACAGAACCACAAGCCGATGGCACCCTCACCGCCG
Source organism: Geopsychrobacter electrodiphilus DSM 16401 (assembly GCF_000384395.1). NCBI lineage: Bacteria > Pseudomonadati > Thermodesulfobacteriota > Desulfuromonadia > Desulfuromonadales > Geopsychrobacteraceae > Geopsychrobacter > Geopsychrobacter electrodiphilus. The sequence goes on along the minus strand of NZ_ARWE01000001.1, from coordinate 946,808 downwards.
GCATGCAGTTCATCAACATTATGGACCAGGATCAGAAACGGATTGAGCGTTTCATAAAGGATCATTCCTGAATATCACGCAACCCGCCGCCCACAGCCAACCGCAGCCGCTCGCAAAAAGGCGGCGCCTAATCTGCTTGTCACCCAGGATCAATTCGGGGTATAAGGCGGGGCATTCAGCGCCCTGCTGAACAGCGTAGCGGACCGCAATCTGCAATATTGGAACCTCCGCCGTTTTTACGACCATAGTTAACCCCCAGCCACACTCATCCAACTGAGAGGATTAAACACCATGGGACTTCTTGCGCCTGCTGCGAGTCTTTGTCATTTTGAAGTTATCGGCGACCTGCCCTCCGATCAAATATTCCAATTCGTCTCTGAACGTCTGCACAACGAGCGCTTCCGCTCGATCGAAAAATCGATAGATGAATACAGCTGCGGCTGGGTTGAAATGGATGACCATGACGCAGCGGAGTTCGCTGAAGAACGTCAGCTGCTGCGCGAACGTACCCTCTGTTTTGCCCTGCGCGAAGATCGCCGCAAAATCCCGGCGGCGCTGCTCAAACGTGAGATAACGCGAATCAGCGCCGAGTACCTCGAAGCTCACCCCACATTTAATCGGGTGCCAAAAAGTGAACGGGAGGCGATCCGTGATCTCGCCAGCAGCCAGCTCTTCAGTCGCACCCTGCCGGTGCCGGCGGTTTCGGACATCGTCTGGAAGATTGACTCCGGACTCCTGCGTTTTACCTCCCTCAGCCAGAATCGGATCGATAGTTTCCAGGGGCTCTTTCACCAGAGTTTCCCCGAACTGCGTCTGCGCCTGCTGACGCCACTGGCACGCGCAAATGCCGTCGCCAATGCTGAGCAGAAAGAACAGCTGGCTGAGTTGAATCAGGCCAACAGCGATACCGCCCTCGAGGAGATCGAGGCCAACAGCTGGATGGGGGAAGAGTTGCTGCAGTGGCTGCTCTACCGCAGCCTCAATTCGGATTCGGGCTATGCGGTCTGCACCCCAGGGCCATTACTGATGAACCAGCCGTTCAACGCCTGGCTTGACAACCGCCTGCTGCTGGTCGGCAGCGGCACTGAAGGAGAGCAAAAAATCTCGGTCGCCGGGCCGCAGGACCGTTTTTCCGAAGTTTGTGCCGCCCTGCGCAGTGGCAAAAGGATCGCCGAGGCGACCCTGCACCTGAGCCTCGGCGAAGAGCAGAGCTGGAAGTTGACCCTCAAAGGGGAGCGTTTCAGCTTCGGAGGATTTCGCACTCCGATGATCAAACCGGATAAGGATCCGGTTGATGACCCAAAACTTGAAGTCGAAGCCGCCTTCTACTCAAAAATGGTCAGTATCGAAGAGGGGGAGCAGCTCTTCGCCAGCCTGATTAAGACATTTTTTGAGCGCCGTCTGAATTCCGGCTGGGACACCGAAGCGGCGAAGATAATCGCCTGGTTTAAGGAACAGGCTTAAAGTGAACGGATGACTTAATAACGACACAGGCTCCGCCCCCTCTGAAGGGGCGGAGCCTGTGTCGCTTCAAACCGCCTTTGGAAAGATGGAGCGTAAATGCTGACGCTCATCCAGCAGCTCTTCGTTCACCACCTGACAGAACTCTGCGCGTGAGATTTCACACGCCCCCAGGCTCAACAGATGATGGCTCGTCTGCTGACAATCGATGAGCCGCACTCCAAGCTGGCTGAGATGACGACAAAGGGTAACCATCGCAACCTTTGACCCATTGGCCACTCGGCTGAACATTGACTCGCCAAAAAAACACCCGCCGAGACCGAGCCCATATAGTCCTCCAACCAACTCTTCGCCCTGCCAACACTCAACTGAATGGGCAAACCCGAGTCGATGAAGAAGGATATAAGCGCGCTGCATCTCGGGAGTAATCCAGGTCCCCGTCTCGCGGCGCATTGCACGGCAGGCGTCAATGACACCGCTAAAATCACGGTCGAAGGTCACCAGAAATTCGGCGCGACGCAGCACCTTCCGTAACGATTTTGAAATATGGACCTGCTCGGGAAAGAGGACACAACGCGGATCGGGTGACCACCAGAGAATCGGCTCTCCCGGATTGTACCAGGGGAAGATCCCGAGGCTATAAGCAAGAAGCAGCCGCTCGGGGGAAAGATCACCGCCGATCGCGAGCAGACCAATTTCATCGGCTTCTTCGACCGGCGGAAACCAGAGTTTATCCGAGAGGTAGAGGCAGGACACAGGCAGCTCAGGAATAGCTGAAGCTGAACCTGTCGTTCCGATACCCAACCTTCACTTCGCCCCCATGTTTAAGCTGGCCAAAGAGAATTTCGCTCGCCAGGGGATCACTGATCTCCTGCTGCAACAGACGTCCCAGCGGACGCGCGCCGAACAGCGGATCATAGCCCCGCTCGGCCAACTGGCGCCGTGCCGCCGCACTCAATTTGATCAGCACCTTACGCTCGGCGAGTTGCGCCGAGAGTTCAGCGACAAATTTATCCACCACCTGCAGCATCACTTTCGGCCCGAGCGCGGAAAAGGTCAGGGTCGCGTCCAGGCGGTTGCGGAATTCAGGCGAAAAGGTCTTCTCGACCGCCAGTTTGGACGCTGGTGCATTCCGCTCGCCAAACCCGATCGGCGTGATATTCATTTCACGCCCACCGACATTGCTGGTCATAATCAGGATGACGTTGCGAAAATCGGTTTCGGCGCCGTTGTTATCTGTCAGGGTACCGTGGTCCATGACCTGCAGCAGGATATTAAACAGATCGGGGTGCGCCTTTTCAATTTCATCAAGCAGCAGGACCGACCAGGGGTGTTTGCGTACCGACTCGGTCAAGAGACCACCCTGATCAAAACCGACATAGCCGGGCGGGGCTCCGATCAGACGCGACACCGAGTGCTTCTCCATATATTCGCTCATGTCAAAGCGCAGAAACTTGACCCCCAGGGTCAGCGCCAACTGTTTGGCGACTTCGGTCTTGCCGACTCCGGTCGGACCGGTAAAGAGCAAGGAACCAACGGGTTTATCGGGATGCCCCAGGCCGGCACGTGAGCGGTGAATACTGCGCACCAGATTTTCAATCGCGCCATCCTGGCCGAAGACCACACGCTTCAGATCACGTTCAAGATGACGCAGCTGCAGACGATCGGAACCGCTGACCGCCCGCACCGGCACACGCGCCATCAGCGCCACCACCTTTTCAATATCATCGACCCTGATCGGATATTTATTTTTCTGGGCCAACCGCTGCTGGGCACCAGCCTCGTCGATGACATCAATCGCCTTGTCGGGCAGATGTCGCTGCGGCAGATGCTTGACCGCCAGCTGCACCGCTGCATCAAGGGCTCCAGGAGTGTACCGAACCTGATGATGCTCTTCGTACTTATCTTTGAGACCTTCAAGGATATCCCGGCTCTCTTCGCTCGAAGGTTCGGCCAGATCGATTTTTTGAAACCGCCGGGAGAGCGCACGGTCCTTATCGAACAGGTTGCGATACTCTTCGTAAGTGGTCGAGCCGATGCAGCGCAATTCGCCTGAGCCAAGAACCGGTTTGAGGATATTGGACGCATCCAGGCTACCGCCACTGGTCGCTCCGGCGCCGACAATAGTATGGATTTCATCGATAAACAGGATCGCCTTTTCGCGCTTCTGCAAAGCCTTGATTACAGCCTTCAGTCGTTCTTCGAAGTCACCGCGAAACTTGGTCCCCGCGAGCAACGCCCCCATATCCAACGCGAAGATCTCACTGTTCTGCAACAGATCAGGCACGTCCCCGCTCGCCACGCGCAAGGCCAGCCCTTCGGCCATCGCGGTTTTCCCCACTCCCGGTTCACCGACAAAAATCGGGTTATTCTTGCGTCTCCGGCAGAGGACCAGGAGGGTACGTTCGAGCTCTGGCACCCGACCGATAAGGGGGTCGATCTTCCCCGCCTTGGCCCTGGCCACCAGATCATGAGTAAACGCCTTTAAGGGGTCGGTGGCCGTCCGTTTGGGCTTGTTCCGTTCATCCGGCTGAGGTTCCCCCGGTTGTTCCGGAGTGGGCTCCGCCGTCAGGTTATCTCCGCCGCCGTGCGAGATATAATCAAGCAGATCGACCCGCTCAATTCCCTGTTCGACCAGAAAGAAACAGGCGTGACTGTTCTCCTCTTCAAGGATCGCCGCCAGCAGGTCACCGACTCCGACCTCTGCCTGATTCGACGACTGCATATGCAGCACCGTGCGTTGCAGCATCCTCTGCAGCGCCAGGGTCTGACGCGGGATTTCGTCATCCTCAACTTCGACCGGCAATGAAACAAGATGCTGGTCAAAAAATTCTTCCAACTGGCGCTTCAGATCTTCAACATCCCCGCCGCAGACACTGATAATCTGCTGGCCGCTCCCCTCAAAGAGCAGGGCGTAGAGGATGTGTTCGGTGGTCAGATATTCGTGACGCCGGCGTTGCGCCTCACGAACCGCCAGAGTAAATGCAATTTGAACATCATGATTAAACATAGAGCCTCGTTTTATTCCTTTTCGATACTACAGCGCAGCGGAAAACCCGCCTTGCGCGCCCGCGTACAAACCTCTTGCACCTTGGTTTCTGCAATCGCATAGGGATAGGTGCCACAGTGGCCCAGCCCCTGAAAGTGAATTGCCAGCATGATCCGTTCCGCCGCGGAGTCACTCAGATGAAAAACCGCCTGGAGAACCTCGACGACAAACTCCATCGTGGTATAGTCGTCGTTGTGCATCAAAACCTTAAACAGCGGCGGAGTGCTGGTCTTCTCCCGCTCTTTGCTTGAGGCTGATGGCAGTTGCTGTCCCTGACCCATTTTCGTAGCATGCTCCCGTATCTGTTAGAAACATTATCCTAGCACAACCGTAATCGACCGAACAGGGACCAAGGAGAGACCGATGACCCACCGGAACACCGATCGTCGAGAAGGCCCTGATCTCTGGATAAAACTCCTGACCGGATCAGGACTCCTCAGTGGTGTCAGCCTGGTAGCCGCTCTCTTTGTAACGGCACGTGCAAAACCTGAAGTCGAAACCTTCTTCGATCGCTTCTACGATCTCAGGCTGCAAAAATCCTGGGATCTGGAACTGATGGAGTACATTTGCTACCTGTTGTTGATCTGTCTCTTCAGCAGCCTCGGCGGTTTGCTCATCAACAGTCGCCGCAAGCGACGCAAGGCCGATCACATCTGGTCATCACTGATTTTCATGTCGTGTGTCTCAGTCTTCGGCCTGCTCGCGTATTCTATCTTAATCAGTCACCAGGGTTAAAGAGCCTCCGTCATCACGCCAGATCATTCCAGGTAAGACATAGCCCGGAGTGCAATGCACTACGCTGCTGGGGATTATGCAGCAGATAACGGACGATCCCGGTCAGTTCAAACCCCCGAGCATCACACTTCAGTGTGACCAGAGCTTCACTCAGGCCCAAATAAGCTGCGGCATATAGATCCCGTTGAAACAGATTCATCTGCACCCCAAGGGTTTGATTGAAAAGAAATGCGTTGAAAGATTGGCGGCAGCTTTCCACATCCGTTGACGTCACCCCGCGGCACAACAACGGCCGCACCGGATAAATGGAACAAGCCCCGACATCATCAAGAAAAGCGCAGGGCTGTCGCATGCAGACCCGATCCTCGTCATCGATACCGCGAATACGGATCCATAGAGAATCAAGCTTAACCTTGATTCCCTGGATTGTTCCAGGCTGACTTTCAAGGTAATCGACGATCGCCAAAGCTTCCGGGAGCAGAACTGAAACATTCACACTACAGCAGGTGCCGCACCCGGCCCTGCAGTCGAGCATGCTGGCACGCGCCGGGTGATACTGATCCAGCTGCGCCAGACAATAGCAACGCAGAGAGTCGAGACGCTGCTGCTGCGGAGCACTATCTGCCAGAAAACTGCTGCGGCAATACCGGGTGACGTCTGAGAAACTGAAAGTATGACTCATGCAAAACTCCTGGATTCGTCCGGTCCTTTCCATTTTATCGCGCAATTCTCGACTCGCAAACCCCGACTTGCTGATGCGCGAGGGTCTCTGCTACCTTGTCGCAATGCCTTCTGAACCCCGAGCCAGGACAGGACATCCCCGTGAATGAAATCTCCCCATTACTCCTCGTGATTGGCGCGTCATTACTCTGTGGCCTGCTGGGACTGGGCCTTGGACTGCTCCTCGGTCGCAAGCGCGCCAGCCGGCACGAAAGACTGGCCATTGAATATCGCGCACGTCTCGATGCGGAACGACAGTCCTCGATAGAAAAAATGACCCTGCTTAAACAGAACCAGCAACAGCTGCAACAGGCCTTCAGCGCCCTTTCGGCCGAAGCTCTCAGTGCCAATAATCGCAGTTTTCTGGATCTGGCCCAGACCCGGCTGGAAAAATTTCAGAGTGAAGCGAAGGGCGATCTGGCCACCCGCCAGCAAGCGATCGATCAATTGGTCAAGCCACTGCACGAGGCGTTGACCAAGGTCGATCAAAGGATCGGCCAGCTCGAACAGGTTCGCACCGGTGCTTACGCGCGGCTCGATGAGCAGTTGAAAACCCTGATGGAAAGCCAACGCAACCTCGACCGTGAAACCGGCAACCTGGTCAAGGCGTTACGCGCACCAACGGTACGCGGACGCTGGGGCGAAATACAGCTGCGCCGCGTGGTCGAAATGGCCGGCATGCTCAAACACTGCGATTTCGAAGAACAGCAGTCGGCCAATAGCGAAGGGGGGCGCCTGCGCCCCGACATGATTATTCGCCTGCCGAACGGACGCAACATTGTGGTTGACGCCAAGGCCCCCCTAGCCGCGTACCTTGAGTCGCTGGAGGCGAGTGACGAAGAGACACGCCGGCGCTACCTGGTGGATCATGCGCGTCAGGTGCGTGACCATCTGGGTAAATTGTCGGCCAAAAACTACTGGGAGCAATTTCAGCCGACCCCTGAATTTGTCGTGCTCTTCCTGCCTGGAGAAACCTTCTTCTCAGCGGCGCTTGAACAGGATCCCTCACTGATTGAGACCGGCGTCGACCAGAAGGTGCTGCTCGCCACCCCCACCACCCTGATCGCCCTCTTGCGCTCAGTCGCCTACGGTTGGCGACAGGAGCAGCTGACCGAAAATGCGCAGGCGATCAGTTTGCTGGGCAAAGAACTCTACGGCCGGATTGCGATCCTGGAGGAGCATTTTCACGCCATGGGGAAAGGGCTGGAGAAAGCGGTCGGCAGCTATAACCGGGCCATGACCTCGCTCGATCATCGGGTTTTGGTAAGCGCACGGCGCTTCAAGGAGATGGGAGTTGCTGGCGAGCGCGAAATTGACAACCCGGAACTGATCGAAATCAGCCCGCAACAACCACCGCAGATGGACTCTGATGAATGAAGAACTGAAAGGCCGTGAGGAGTGAGGAAGACCTTAAGCTCGGAACCAGACGTACACCTCACCCTTCACACCTCACACCTCACGCTCAAGGCCTTCTACCCGTCTCACCGGCTCATAGTAATCACGCTGACGGCGGGCTGAAAATCCTGGCTGAAGCAGTGCATAATTATCACTGGCCAGCAGTTCGAGCCGTAACTGTTCAAGCGCCAATTGATAGGACTTCGTCTTGTTTCCGTAAAATCGCTGCAACTGATTATGGATCCGTGAATAATTACTGATCAACGGCAATTTTCGCGCCTTGCGACTGGCCGCCAAAAATCGCTCACCTGTCGGCGAACATCCGAGCAGATGCAGATAGAGAGGTCCCTGTCTCAGCAACGCCTGAGTTGGCCGCGCTTCCACCTCATTCAAGAGATGACAGAGGAGCCGCTGCACCCGGGTGCGCGTCAGCTGACGCGCCTTGACACCGTCAATCAATTCATCGAGCGTCCTGGCCGCAAGGGCCGCCTCAAACAGACGATTTTCCAAACCGTTTTCAAGCTGATATAGGCCCGACAGACTCTCGGCCCCGCGCAGAATCCGCGCGAGCAGCAGACGTAAGAACAGCTCAGGATCAGGGGTTTCCCCCGAATTAGCCGCGTTCAGTAGCGCAGTCGTCGTCTGCACTGGCAGAAAATGACTCACATCCTCCCCCTCAAGCAACATGCGACGGATGCCGGTCGCGCTGGCGATCGATCCAACTCCCTGCTGATCATGATACCCGACGCCACGCCGTTCAATAGTCAAGGGTGTCAGCGCAGAGCCGACCTCGGTCAACGCCTTAAGATATTCAATCCCCAGGATGTTGTTGGGCGAATTGAGGATCTCTCCGTCTTCCGGGTCGAGCAGTGCGCGCATAATCTCCGCACGCGCGGCCGGATAATTCATTCCCTGCCGGAGCAGGCGCTGCGTCCCCCGCTCTACCTTGGTCCACATTTCAATCAGCAGACTGGCACAACGCTGCAAGGGCGCCAGAGTTCCGGCTTCGCTGCCAAAACAGAGTGCATTGATCCCACCGATCCCCTCCAGCGCCAGAACCGCCCCGCGCGCAAAATATGGCGCACTGTTGCAGGCGAAGAGGTAGGGAATTTCGACCACCAGATCAACCCCGGCCGCCAACGCCATCTCGGTGCGCCGCCACTTGTCACACAGCGCCGCTTCACCGCGCTGTAAAAAATTCCCGCTCATGACAGCCACCGCAACCTCGGCATCGGCCAGCACTTTGCTCTGCTCCAGATGATGCAGATGCCCATTGTGAAAAGGGTTATATTCAGTGATCAGACCGACTGCGCGCATTTTTGACCTTTAATCCAGGATCACCGGAATTCGCATCGCCACGCGATTCTCCGTGTCACTGGTCAGGGTTCTATAAGCGACCGCTTCGACCCCGGCGCTCACCACTTCACGTAACAGGCGACCATATTCGCCATCAATCTCGTCGGCGGGGCTGAAACTTGTGGCCTCGCCACGTTGGACCAGATAAAAAATGACCCCGCGCCAGCCTTGTTGAACCGCCATTTTCAGTTCCTGCAGATGTTTCTGCCCGCGCTTCGTCACGGCATCCGGAAAACGCGCGACGGCGTCATCACAGAGGGTGACATTCTTGACTTCGAGCAACACCCGCTCTTCGCCCTTCTCGAGATAAAAATCGATGCGACTGGCACCGAAGCAATATTCGCGGCTGACATGGTAGTCGCGAAATTCAGAAATCGCGCCTTGGCGCAGAGCTTCCTCGACGATCCGGTTGCTGCGCTGAGTGTGGGTATCGACCCAGTAGCCATTAACTCGGATCAGTTCAAGGGTGAATTTCAGCTTACGTTTGGGATCATCTTTGGCCGAGAGCAGCACCTCAAAGCCGGGTACGGCGCATTGCATCATACTTCCGGTGTTGGGGGTATGCGCGGTCACAATTGTACCGTCTGCCAATTCAACATCGGCCAAAAAACGCTTATAGCGCCTGAGCAAACGACCGGCAAAAAGAGGGGTGGGAAGCTGCATGACAATGGATTCCATGAACAGGTGGCAGACAAGGATTCCATCCCAGCCCGCCGGAGAGGGCAACACAAGTTGCGGCATATTCACCGTAATTGCGGAGTGACCTTTTAAGGAGTTGAAACTAAAGAATGCTCTTGCCCAGCAGAGAAGCCACCAGCTCAACCGCAACCTCAGCAGTGCGGTTGCGTTGATCAAGGATCGGGTTGATCTCGACGATATCGAGAGAAGTGAGTTTACGGCTGTCTGCGATGATTTCCATCAGCAGCTGGGCTTCGCGATAACTCAAACCACCGGGCACCGGAGTTCCGACGCCGGGGGCCTCATTGGGATCAAGAGCGTCGACATCCAGGCTGACGTGAATTCGCGTACAGTTGGCCAATTTCTGAATGGCTTCCGCGGCGACCTTCCCCATCCCCTGCTCGTCGATTTCGCGCATGCTGAAGAGCAGCATCCCGCTCTTTTTCAAGCGTTCCTTTTCGGAAGCATCCAGATCACGCAGTCCGATTAAAACCACATTTTCGGGTTTGAGCTTCAAGCCGCTGCGCCCGACGCTGATCAGCTCATCTGGGCCATCCCCCAAAAGTGCCGCCAGCGGCATGCCATGGACATTGCCCGAAGGGGAACTTTCAGGAGTATTGTAGTCTGCATGAGCATCGACCCAGATGACTCCGGTCTCGGCACCATCGGCAGTCACACCGCCGATGGTGCCGATGGCAATGGAATGATCTCCCCCCATGAAGATGGGAATGATCCCCTCGCTGACCGCCTGGCTTCCGGCAAGGTAAGCCGCATTGCACACCTGAGCGATCGCCGGCACAAAACCCTTTTGGCGCGAATCGATCGCATCGCGCACCGGCACCATAATATTGCCGGCATCCTGCACCACCAGCCCGATCCGCTTCAAACGCTCCGCCAACCCCGCATAACGCAGCGCCGCAGGACCCATATCAACGCCGCGCTTGTTTTGTCCCAGATCCATGGGGATCCCGATAATGCGTACAATTTTTTGTTTCATGGCTTTGTCATCTGGTTTAGACAAAATCGGTTTCACTCCTTGAGATTATTCCACAGGTTCATCATAAAATCCTGGGCGTTGGTGAGGATCGCGACCGCTTGCGCTGAACCACGGTTGGCAAGCTTATCGGCCGAAAATTCCGACATGTCAACAATGTAAAAATAGACCGGCCGCACCTCACCGTCAGCCATCCTCTGATAACTGGGCACCATATTACCGAAAGCAATCGAATGTAACTGGGTGGCCAACGCGATCACGGTCGTCGCCTTGCGCGCATGCACGCGCATCGCATCCTGCGAATCATAGACGTTGTGAATGACTTCCGGCAGCGGGCCGTCATCACGGATCGAACCCGCCAGGACATAAGGGATCTTCTTCTTTTCACAGGCGTAAATGATGCCGTCCTTCAGGTCCAGATCCTCAATCGCCTGACGGATCGAGCCCGCCCGCCTCACCTTGTTTATCAGATCGAGATGATTATAATGCCCCAGCGGCTGCAGCTGTTGAGAATAAATATCCTGCCCGAGCCCGGTGCGAAAAAGGGCTGCTTCGAGATCGTGGGTCGCCAGGGCGTTGCCAGCCAGGAGGCCATGACAGTAGCCATTTTCGATCAACCCCTGCATGGCATCACGGCTATCCTTGTCAAAAGCCACCGCCGGACCGAGCACCCAGACGATATGACCATGCTCTCGATCATGGCGCAGCACCTTATAGAGATCATCATAGCTGCGTGAAAAAGGGGTTTCCCGGGTGCCTCGGGTACGAAAACTGAACTTGTCCGCGGCAACATCGCTGAGGGGAATAAAGCCATCAATGTGGACAAAAATCCCCTCTTCACCGTTTTCGGTGCGGCCGACCACGACCTGATCGCCCTTTTTAACCCGACGGGCCTCAATAACATCGAGTTCATCCCCCTTAAGGACCAGCACCGAATCCATCCGACTTTCGGGAGCCAGCACCCAGCGGCCTGCACCTAAATGAATATATTCGGGATGATTGGAGGTGCCATGAAAATTATCCGGCACAACACCATCAGCACTGGCCGCCTGAACTTTAACTGCTGGCGCAGCACTCAATGCCGGGGTAGAAAAATCAGGTGGGGTAAACGATGGATAAGGTTTTGACATCGACAAGCCTCCATTTCCGAGCTAATTACAAGGATAAATTTAGTTTGATCATACCAGACCCCGCGTGAGATTGTATAAGAATATTCCCCACAGAATCCTCTAACGGCGATGAGCCAGGAGCATTTAAGATGTCCGCAAATCTGATCCAGCGCACACTGAGCGCCTACTCCTATCCCCTGCTGATCAAAAATCTGCTGAACGCGCCGGTGGTTGACGACCCGCAGCAGCAGATCGTCTATCGCGACCAGATGCGCTTTTCCTACGCTGAGTTTCGCCAGCGCGTCTGTCGACTGGCCAATGTCCTGAGCGAAATCGGTGTCAAACCCGGAGACACGGTCGCGGTCATGGACTGGGACAGCCACCGTTATCTTGAGTGTTTCTACGCGGTGCCGATGTTGGGGGCGGTGCTGCACACGGTCAATATCCGCCTGTCGCCTGAACAGATCCTCTATACCATCGACCACGCCGAAGATGATTACATCCTGGTCAACGAAGAGTTCCTGCCGATCCTGGAACAGATCAAGGGCCGGATCGACACGGTCAAGAGCTACATTCTGCTACAGGACGGGCAGCAGCAGCCCCAAACCTCACTCAGTTTCGAGGGGGAGTACGAGGCACTGCTCGATGGCGCCGACGATCATTTCGCCTTTGTCGATTTCGATGAAAACACCCGCGCCACAACCTTCTATACCACCGGCACCACCGGCCTGCCGAAGGGGGTCTACTTCAGTCACCGTCAGCTGGTCCTCCACACCCTTGGCGTTTTAGCGGCAATGGGCACGCCTGCCGGACAGGGGCGTTTTCATCAAAAAGATGTCTATATGCCGATCACGCCGATGTTCCATGTCCACGCCTGGGGCTTCCCCTATGTGGCGACCGCGCTCGGCATTAAGCAGGTCTACCCCGGCAAGTATGCGCCGGAGATGCTGTTGAATCTCCTCGAAAAGGAGGGGGTCACCCTCTCCCATTGCGTACCGACGATCCTGCACCTGCTGATAACCCATCCTCGCTGGGCCGAGATTGACCTCTCCCACTGGAAAGTCCTGATCGGTGGCGCGGCCCTGCCGAAGGCGATGTGCCTGACGGCGCTTAAAAAAGGGATCGATATCTTCAGCGGCTACGGTATGTCCGAAACCTGCCCGGTGCTGACTATCGCCCATATCGGTGAAGAGGATCTGAGCGAAGAGGAAGAAGTTGAGGTGCGCTGTAAAACCGGCCGCCCGATGCCGCTGGTCGAACTGCGGATTGCCGATGAGAGCCTTGCCGAAATCCCGCGCGATGGCGAAAGTGTCGGCGAAATTGTCGTGCGCGCCCCCTGGCTGACCCAGGGATATCTCAAGGATCAACGGAACTCTGAAACCCTGTGGCGGGGCGGATATCTGCACACCGGTGACGTCGCCCAGCGCAATCAGCAGAATTACCTGAAGATTACCGACCGGATTAAGGATGTCATCAAGATCGGCGGCGAGTGGCTTTCATCCCTCGAACTCGAAGATCTGATCTGCACCCATCCCCAGGTTACGGAGGTCGCGGTGATCGGGCTGCCTGACGAGAAATGGGGGGAACGTCCCCTGGCCCTGGTGGTCAAAAAGGCCGAGTCGGGGCTGAACGAAAAGGAGCTGTTGCAAAACCTGCGCAGCTTCATCGACAAGGGGATTGTTTCCAAGCAGGCGCTGCTCTTGAAGGTGCAGTTCGTCGAGGCGATTGACAAGACCAGCGTCGGCAAAATCAACAAGCGCCTGCTGCGCGAGAAACACCTGGCAACCTGATAAAAAGCCCCGGCGCAGAAATTCTGCACCGGGGCTTTTTATTGAAGCTCGCGAGACGGGTCAGGGTTCAACCTTCACCAACTCTTCGACCGGAACGTAGTCCATATCAAACGCTTCGGCCACCCCTTTATAGCAGACAGTCCCTTCGACCACGTTGAAACCGGCCCGGATGCCGACGTGACTCTTGGCGACCGCCTTCCACCCCCTGCTCGCGATGCTCAGCGCATAGGGGAGCGTCGCGTTGGTCAACGCCATGGTCGAGGTCAGCGGCACCGCGCCCGGCATATTGGCGACACAGTAGTGGACGATCCCGTCAACCTCATAGATCGGATCCTTGTGAGTGGTGGCCTTCGAGGTTTCAAAGCAGCCCCCCTGATCAATGGCGACATCGACCAGCACCGCCCCCTTCTTCATAGTCTTCAACATCTCGCGCGTCACCAGCTTCGGTGCCTTGGCGCCATGCAGCAGGACCGCGCCGATCACGACGTCAGCCTCCTGCACCAGGTCACGGACCGTGGCTGGCGAGGACATCATCGGAAAACAGTTCTTCGGCATCACGACCGCAAGATGCCGCAGGCGATCAAGGTTCATATCGAGCAAGTAGACCTTGGCCCCGAGTCCGCAAGCCATCTGCGCCGCGTGGGTTCCGACTACCCCGCCGCCCAAAACCAGTACGGTCGCAGGGGCCACCCCCGGTACACCGCCCATCAGGATGCCGCGGCCGCCCTGCGACCGTTCGAGATATTTGGCACCTTCCTGCGCCGCCATCCGTCCGGCGACCTCACTCATCGGGGTCAGAAGCGGCAGGCTGCCATCCGGCTGGGTGATGGTTTCATAGGCGATACAGACCGCCTTGCTCTTCAGCATCGCGCGGGTCAACTCTGCGCTGGCGGCAAAATGAAAATAGGTGAAGAAGATCTGACCGGGACGAATCAGAGGGTATTCACTCGGCTGCGGTTCCTTGACATGCATCAGCATCTCGGCTTTGGCGAAAACCTCTTTATTGTCCGCAGCAATGCTGGCGCCAGCCGCCAGATAATCGGCGTCACTAAAGCCGCTGCCAATACCGGCGCCGGTTTCGACCAGCACCTGATGACCGTTATTACACATCACTTCAGCCCCGGCCGGTGTCATACAGACCCGGTTCTCCTCGGTTTTGATCTCTTTCAAAATACCAACGATCATCAGCTTTCTCCTTTATTCGCAGCGACTAGTAGGTTGTCTCATCCTGACTTTTAAGCCTATCAGAGAGCATTAGCCATGTCCTTGCGAACTGCGCTTTAATTTGCTATATTTGTCGCAGATTCTTTCGTTAAACAAGGGAAAACATGGATAATCAGCTACAGATAAGCATTGATGCGATTGATCGCCGTATTTTAAGCGCCCTGCAGACAGATGGTCGCCTGAGTAACGTGCAACTGGCACAGGCGGCCGGTCTGTCAGAGTCGGCCTGCCTGCGCCGGGTGCGCCTCCTGGAGCAGAGCGGGATCATCGACCGTTACGTGATGCTGATTAATCAGGCGGCGATCGGCAAACCGGGAAACGTCTTTGTCCAGGTGACTCTGGAAGGTCAGCAGCAAGAGAAGATGCAGCTGTTCGAAAAAGAGATCATCAAGGTCAGCGAAGTCCTGGAATGCTATCTGATGTCGGGTGCCAGTGATTATCTGCTGCGCGTTATTGTTCGTGACAATACAGATTACCTGCGCATCCACAACCTTCTCACCAGCCTGTCCGGCGTGCTGCGTGTCCAATCCTCATTTGCCCTAAAAACTGTGGTGCGAAAAACTGAACTGCCGCTCGAACAACGCAGCTAAAATTCCAAAAATCGAGTCATACAGATCACGCCTCTTCCTACTGGGAAAAGTCCCCGGCCCCCCTTGACAGACTTCTTCGACGTTTGATAGTTTAACTTTAAATTATAACTAAAGGAGTCATAATTGCCGACCCATCATCAGGGCAGCCCTCAGGAAGACCTGGCCCTTAACACCTACATCAGCTTATTACGTTGTGCCGAGACCGTCACGAGCGATACCACCCGAAATCTGGCCTCCATCAATTTGAGCGTCGGGCAGTTCGGAACACTTGAGGCCCTCTATCACCTTGGCCCGCTCTGTCAGCGGGATATCGGTAAAAAGCTGCTCAAAACTGGTGGCAACATAACGACAGTGGTCGACAACCTTGAAAAACGCGGCCTGGTCAAGAGGCACAGACTGCCTGAAGACCGCCGTTACTATAGCGTCGCGCTGACCGAAGCCGGCCGCAAATTGATCGCAGAAATTATGCCGTGCCAGATTGGAAATATTACCCGCCGTCTGGCGGTGCTTACCGCTCCTGAGCAGGTTGAACTGCGCCGCCTGTGCCGTAAACTTGGCCTTGGGGTCTGATTTTTTCGGTCAAACGTTCAAACCAGATTCATTCAGCCGAAAGGGAACAATCATGTTTAAAAAATTTCTCACTACCAACAATGATCTGTCGCTGCTGCTGCTCCGTTTAACCCTGGGCGTCGTCATCCTGCCCCATGGCCTGCAGAAGACCATCGGTCTGTTTGGCGGCTACGGATTCTCCGGTACCTACGGCTTTTTGACCGGTCAGATGGGGGTTCCGGGAGCATTAGCCCTGCTGGTAATACTTGCCGAATCATTAGGTGCTCTCGGTCTGATCACTGGTTTTCTGACCCGCCTCGGGGCCCTTGGAGTTGCAGCGAATATGATTGGCGCCATCGCCATGGTCCACTGGCAGAATGGCTTTTTTATGAACTGGACCGGCAACCAGGGCGGTGAAGGTTTCGAGTTTCATCTTCTGGCGATCGGCATTGCCGTCGTGCTGCTGATCAAGGGGGGCGGGGCCTTATCGGTCGACAAAATGCTGACCGACAAGTAAGCGTTCAACAGGCAAAAGTATCCAAAACCAACATCAGACGCAGAACGCATAAGGAGACACATCATGACAAAAATCCAGGTAGTTTTTTACAGCATGTATTCGCATGTTTATCAGTTGGCTGAAGCTATCAGCGCGGGGGCTCGCCAGGTCGCGGGGGTTGAAGTCAGCCTGCTCCAGGTCCCCGAACTCATGTCGGAGGAGGCGCTGGAGAAGAGCGGCGCTAAAGCCGCCCGTGACAGTTTTGCTCATATTCCGATGGCCACCCCCGACCACCTGGCCGAGGCCGACGGCATCATCTTCGGCACCCCGACCCGTTTCGGCAACATGACAGCTCAAATGCGCAACTTTCTCGATCAGACCGGCGGACTGTGGATGACAGGCGGCCTGATTGGTAAAGTCAGCAGTGTCTTCGCCTCAACCGGGACCCAGCACGGTGGTCAGGAGACCACCATCACCAGCTTTCACACCACATTGCTGCACCACGGCATGATCATCGTCGGAGTTCCCTACAGCGAACAGCGTCTCCTGACCCTGGACGAAGTTTCGGGTGGCTCGCCCTACGGCGCCACCACTCTCGCCGGCGCCGACGGTTCACGCATGCCGAGTGAAAATGAACTGGCCATTGCGCGCTTTCAGGGGCAGCATGTTGCCGAGGTGACCGCCCAGCTTAAGCGCGGCGCCTAATTCGAAGGGTTGGCTGGAAGTGATTGACTAAGGGTGGCAATTGCGCTAAATACTGCAGACGCAATCTGCCGCCCTAGCTCAGTTGGTAGAGCGTATGAGCTATATAATAATGAGTTTCAAGGCCGCCGCCCGTCAGGGTTTGCGGCTTTTTTATTATGGTTTCCAGTGGCCTTTGGGGTTGGTTTTGCCGGGTGCGGGGAGTTTTATTTGGGCGGTGGTTCGGCCGTCTGGGTGGCGGGGAAATTTGTAGTTGAGAGTGATGGTGGTGGTGCCGATGGTGATGCTTTCAAGTATGGCTATCAGCAGTTCGCGCTGTTCTTTTTTGGTGAGCTGGTCGATCTCTGCCCGGGTGAGGGTGATGTCCTCCCAGTTGGGCGGTTCGGTGGTTTGGTTGGTGAGTTCGGCCAGGCGTTTTTTACAGGCGTTGCTGCTAGTTTCGATCTGTTGGCGTTTTTCTTTGGCGTCGGCGAAGTCGATAATGCCTTCGGTGATGGCGTCGATGAGGCGCTGTTTTTGTTTTTGCAGGCTGTCGAGTTCGGTGTTGATGGCTTTGATCTGCTGGGCGGTGGTGTTGGTGCTGTTGTGGTCGATCCAGTAGGTTTTGATCTGATCGAGGCGCTCGAGGGTGTTGGAGACGTTGGTGAGCACGAGCTGGTCGATGACGCTCTGGGGGATCATGCGCGCGGATCCGCAGCCGCCTTTTTTGTCGAGGTGTCGGCAGCCGTAGTATTGTAGCTTGAGGCCGTCGCTTTTGCGGGGCTTACCGTTGGCCCAGGTGCGGACGGAGCGGCCGCAGTATTGGCAGATCATCAGGCCGCAGGCGCTGAGCATGCCGGTGATCTCACGCCGGGGGCTGTGGTGTCCGGTTTTGCGGTTTTGGGCGATGGCGTGGGCGGTTTTAGCGTCGATGACGGCGGGCCATTGGCCGGTGATCTCATTGCCGGTCTGCTCGTCGAGGCGTTTGCCCTGGTAAAAGAGCAGGCGATCATCGGCGATGATACGGCGCACGCGGATGTGCGGCAGGCCCACCTGCTCGGCGATGCTGCGGGCGCTGTGGTTGTGAGCAAGGGTGATGATGCGTTCGAAGGTTTTGAGCTGTTGTGGATCGATTTTGACGGCGTGTTCGGCTTTATCATAAGTGTAGGGCATGGGTGGTTTGCCGCCCAGGTATTTACCGGCGAGTTTCGCCTGCCGCCGCCCTTCTGCCATGCGGATCTGCATGATCTTCATTTCGACCGAAGAGAACCCGCCTTCCAGGAGCAGCAGCATCCAGTCGCTGGTTTGGGCTGGATCGAGGGTGCGGCTGAGGGTGGCGAGCTTAACCTGGTGTTGTCCGCACAGATGCAACCAGGCGGTGTAGTCTTGCAAGCTGTCGTCGCGGCTGAGGCGCGAGAGTTCGATGGTGAGGATGATGTTGATTTTACCGGCGTTGATGTCGGCTTCGAGTCGGGCGCGTTGCTTCAGATCTTCGGCTTTACCCCGGGCGGCGCTGGCGTGGCCGTCATCATAGATATGGGGCTTCCAGCCTTGCGCGATGGCATAGGCTGGAAGCTGTTCACGTTGGACAGTGAGGCGGTGGGAGTCTTTGTCTTTGTCCTCACGGGATTTGCGGATGTAGATGGCGGCGTTCATTTTGCCTTATTTACGAAAGAGCCCGCAGAGTGTTCCCTCGGGAGCACTCTGCGGGCAACTGGTTATTCGATAACCATTCTGCCTCAGGCAAGGATACCATGTGGATCCATACGCAGGTCATTCAACAATCCCTGGACTCTCGGGCCATTCGGATGTTCAGTGATGTTCAGTTTGTCCGTTCGAACCATGTTCCCAAGCCCGAGACATTGAATTGCCTTCCAAGTACAGACGAAGACGGGCATTGGGAAGAGCCGATAAAGATTGAATGATGAAAGCTCTACCTATTTTCTTCTAAATCACCAATGAAGTGCGTAACACTAAAAACACTGGTGTACATCGTCTGATTTTTTATGATCGACATCAGAGAAGTTGGGTCAGTCGAGCCTTGAATCTGGGGAGAGTGAACTACAGAGTTAATGTAGTGTGGCTCAGTTGTAAAATCTTTTGCTGAGCTGCTATGGTGTTTCATATTTCCATCCCTCAAAGCTGCGGTTATCATTGATTACCTGTTGTACTATCCCCGGTTGTGGCTGAATTTGCTGGCGACGAATCACACCTTCACTAACGTAGTAGTGACTTCCACCTTCAACACTTTCAAGCAAACACCGCTTAAGGCCATATGTTTTTTGGTTGTCAGTACCAAGAAAGCTGTTTGGTTCAAATCGAGAGGTCAATGCTAATTCATTTTCAATATCATCATAAATATTTTTTATCTTCGCGTAAAGTACGTCGTCCGGTTTTTCTACTAACATTCCCAGAGAATTCCGTGCTTCCCTGCGGTGAATCGTGTAATCATGGCTACCAGATTCACTACATAAAAACTTAACAATCCTTTCTACTATGCTTTCATCTTCAATGTGTTCTTTAATGAGTTTTGTTGCAAGCATTTGAATCTGGCTTTTTGCTCTAAAGACACGACCAAGAACCAAAGGATGAACGTTATTTGAAAGTATTGACATGACGTCTTTAAGGTGTTCTGGCCCTGTCATTTTACATTCTTCTACTGCGAGTTCTATGAAGCCCTTTATATCTTCTACGCTAACAGGAACCTTTGCATCAGGTGCAGCACCTGGTATCTGCGGGTTCAGTGGGTCGTTAATACTTGGATCTATTGGCCCTAAAGTGGCCTGCTTTGTCATAATAATATTGTTAGCACCCAAGGCCATAAGTGTGCCAGCGCTATGGCACTTTGAGGGTACTATAACTTCAATTTCGTCCGCGAATTGTTTTATTAAATTAATAATACTCCATGCAGCAAGTGTATCTCCACCACGTGTATAGAGATAAAGAGAGATTTTATTAGTTATTCCAATTTTATCCAACTGGTTTACAAAAAGGTCATATACTTCTGACGCGATCCTGGTTTCTAGTCCAGGACGATCTCCTGTTACATAAACTAGTACTTTTGAATTTCTAGCCTGCTCCAATTCCTGATACATTGCCTTTCGATTTACGTACATCATTAACTCCTTTTTCAAATATTATTAATCACATAGAAAATTACATGCGCTGGAGCATTACCCAATTTCAGTAACACGGGGGTTCAAAATACGATATGGTCTTAATTTCCCCCACCTTTTTGTATTTGATTCTAATAAAAAAGCCCACAGAGTGCTCCCTCGGGAGGAGGGGTGTCGACCGTTAAGGAACACTCTGCGGGCAACTGGTTGTCTGTTTATTCCTGTTTTATCTATTTTTTCCGATTTGGCTTCTGTGTTAAGGCCGAGGCCGCTGCACTTTTTGCGGGTTTGCTTGATTTCGAGCTTGTAAGTGTTTTTGATGCTGACGTTGCGGCTTTGGGTGAGGTCACTTTAGCTGGTGCTTTTGTCTGACTCAAAGCAGATGCAGCTGCTGACTTAGCGGCTTTGCTCGCAGTGGGACTTTTAAGAGTTTTTGATGCTGCGCTAGCTGCTTTTTTGCCAGTTACTTCTTTGTTTGCCATTGTTCCCGCCTCCTGTTGTCCAAACCTTGATGAGATATTCATCTGCTACGGCTTCCAACCTCTTCAGATGCCGAGCATCGGTTTCATTCTTTAAAAATAAAAAGCCCGCAGAGTGCCCCCCCGCAGGCGGAGGGGGCCGACCGTTAGGGGTGTACCCTGCGGGCAACTGGTTATCTATGCTGGGAAGATCATCAAATTGCTACACTTTGGGCAACGCTCCGTTGTCCCTGCAAGTTTTGTGGAGTAGTTGATAGTTGTTGAACAATGTCCGCAGTCAACCTGTTTCATTTCATTGGGTTGAGCTTCGCCTATAATGGGTTCATTTTTTGCGCCAAATTCGTAGGAACAATATCGGCAAACAACAGCCTCTGCTTTTATCGCTTCAGCACACTTGGGACATTTCTTCATATGTCCGTTTTGAATAGCATCTTTTTCGATAACCAGGTCGTTTTTGGGGATGACTGCGGCAATAATTATACCGATGGGGCCAAAAAGAATTCCGAGAAAGAAAAAAGCTCCAGAGCTTCGACCTTTTGATCCGGCGATTACTGAGCAGATAAACCCACAAATAACCCAAACAACAATATATATCATTGTGTTGACCTCGCTATGCTTCTGCTTTTTGCAGTTTATGAATTTCTGCGGTAAGCCAAACGACAATACTACTAGAAATTCCTGAACACCTTATAGGGAGTTCTATGTTTTGGGATCTAATGTTGAGCTTCCCTTTGTAAAAATCGTCTATCTGAAAATTAGCAACATAGCCTTTTTTTTTTGATCCAGGCGGTTACCTTAAATGTTGGTCCCTTACCTCTAATGCAAAATTCACCGGCTTGCTCAAACGTTGATAGCGTTTCAAGCTGGTGAGGGAGGCAGCTCTCATAGTTTTGGTTAAGAATTTCACAAATCCACCGCTCAATATCACCTCTTCTATCGAGATTATCTGAGTTGTGGGTCCAATATCCTTCTCCCCATGCATATCCATAGCGCTCGTTATCAACAAAGACATCAACCCACCGCCTTGGGTCGTCGTGTTGCTCTTCTGAGTCTGATATTTTGTAAACATCCAGGTAGTCGCTAAACCATTCGATCCGACATTTTGTGCCGAGGATCATTTTTTCAAGTGAGGCGTCTTTTTTTGGGCTATCTACTGTACGAATGACACGGGTAACTGTGGCTTCAAACGAATTTGTGTCGGATAGTGGGCTTTGCGTTGACTGGTTATAGTTTTCTGGCCGAGATTTCTTCGCAAAGGCAACCATCGCGAATATCAGAATGCCTACCAATATTAGACTCGCGAGAATAGCTCCTGCCATTGTTCCCCTCCCCTTTACTTATTTTCCGGCGACGCTGATCCGCGGATTGCGGCGTTCATTTACGTTATTGATGCAACGCTGCGAATTTTACAGGGACCACAGTTTTAAGTGGTGCCAGTTTGAATGTTAGCGGATTCATCCCTTGAGTTAAGTTTTTACCTTCAAGAGAAAAACATCGATATTTATCTTTATCCATTGAGAACAACTCGGAACAATACACATTAGTTTTTCCAACAATGTAGTGGGTCAAACTTTGATTTTCATACAAGGTCTGCAGCCCGATATCGGTTGTCTCTGCTATTAGCGTTTTATGGTTGTCTTCTATTTTTGAAAAATCAGGGATGTTTAGAATCATTGATGAAACACAGCCTGAAAGAGCAGTTGCGGCCATAAGAATTATATATCTCATTATTTTCGTTCCCTTTTCTTATTTCCCAGCGATCGTGATACGCGACATGCTGATCAGCCCGTAACCACGGACGGTTTGCATGGCGATAACATTTTTGATGTCGGCTTCTTTCATGGCTGTTTCAACTGTTGCCCCTTCAAGGCCGAAGCCGAAGACACCGACTTTTTGCACAGTATAGGTTTTGACGTCTGGGTGGTGGCCAAGGTCGAAGAAGCTGAGGTCATTTGGGGTGCCGAACAATACCGGGCCACACCCGGAGAGAATCGAGACGATGGCAAGACCCGCAATGATCTGCGTTGTCGATTTGTTGAGGATGATGATCTTCTGCCAGGCGGCTGCAATGGTGATCATTATTGTAATGGCTGCGGTCAATGATAAAAAAACGGCAGCAGCATCGATAGGTAGCATGGTGCAGATCAGCAGCACCGGTATCAGCCACTTAATGGCCGCTGGTTGTTTGCTGTGACCAGGCTTACCTGCATCAACGGCCCCCCTGAACGCCTGGGCAAGACTTCGTTTTTGTTGGTTGAACTGTTCTACAGACAAGGACCCCTCCTTCTGCTGTGGTGGTTGCGGATCAGGCCGCGAGGCGGATCAATTGAATAACCTTGGCTTTGTCGATCTGCTTGGTGGCAGCGAATTCATCATGAATCATTAAGAACAGGTTTTTGGCTTTTTCGGGGATGAGCGTCACCCCGAGTTCATTTGCAGTTTCGAAGATGAAACTGACAACCTCGGCCGCGAGTTCTCGGTTGAGGCCCCCGTATGGCGTTTGTGTTTCGTTGGTGTTTGAGTGTGCGCCAGGTCCTGGCCCTTTACCGATCACAAGCCAGTCAATGGTTGATTTACCCATGCTCGCAATAGTTGCGAGAGCATCTGGGCTCAGCTTTGTACCCTCATTTTCATATTTTGAGACAGTCCCTTTTTCAACTCCGAGAATTTTTCCGAGGTCTTCCTGCGTGAGATTTAACTTCTCGCGGATATCCCGAACCCTCCTGCCTATGCCTCTTGTTTTATCTTCCATGTGTCTATTTAAGATAAAAAATTTCCGTTTGTCAAACTTGTTTCTTTAAAAGATACACCTTATAAATTAGTAGCTTATGGTGATACAAGGGTAACCTTTATGTGCTAAATGTTTCGTATAATGATTTTTTATGCTTGACAGTATCCTTTTAAGCAACTATAAGTTTTACAAAAGGAAACATTGGAGGTTGAAATGACTTTAGGCCAGCAAATAAAAGCGGCAAGAAATAAAGCCAAGATGCGCGGAGAGGACCTCGGTGCTCTTGTTGGGTTAACAAAGGGGACTATCTCTAAAATTGAAAATGATGAGCTTAAGAACCCGCCAGATGCTCGCACATTAATCCGAATATCTGAGGTCCTTAACGCACCTGAGATCCTCCTGCATCACTGCCAAACCTGCCCCATCAGACAACACATTATGCTGCGCAACTATCCAGAATTGAACAATATCCGCAATGACCCGGCGTCTATCGTTTCCAAAATGCAGAAGGAAATGAAAGAGGCGCTCTTGGCGACTGATGATCTGGCCGAGAAGTATTTGAAGATCGACTTCAAGAGTGATCCGGAATATCGGGCAACTTTCGTCCGGGCAATGGAGCAGATTCTTGATGTTGAGCGGGTGATTGAGGAGCTGAAGTTTGACCTGGTGCTGAAGCAGATCCACACGCAGGAAGAACTGCAAGAAGTGATCGACAACCAACAGCAGAAGTGTATCGACCACGGTCATCACAAGCCTGAGCGCAGTGGTGAGGATCGTCGTACTGGCACGGAGGGGTAAGGCATGAAATACCTTTCGCGCCTGATTAAAAAACTGATCTGCCTATTCAAGGGCCACGACTTTGGCGACTGCGTTTATATCTCGCCATCATATCTGACCTTTTGCCGTTGCTGTGGTGTCGAGATTCAGGGTCGCTCGTTTGACGACCTGGAGCCGCTGACAGATGAGGATCGTGAGCATCTTGAGTTTATTGATGATTGGGATTGGGACGATGCCGAGCGATCATTACCGTTTACCCCTGCGCTGGCTCGTGAGACGACCGCTGCAGATGCTCAGCGGCTTGAGACGGAGATCATGGCCCTGAATGAACGTTGCAAAACGTTCAACCCTTGCCAGGCAGATCCCGTTCGGATTTCTGAGCGAGGATCGAAAGGTGATCCTCTTTAACGAACTCTCTTCGGGTTCCACAGGTTGGGCACGGGTAGAGGTTATGTGGCGCAAGGTTTTCAACAAAAACGACGAACGGTGATCCGCAAAAAGAGCAAGTGATCTTAACTGCGGACCTGTTCAGGTAGGTGATGAGTTCCATTTTTATCCCCTCTGATTGGTTTTGGGAAGGATGGCAGATGGCAAGCGATAAATCAACGAATCTAGTCAATCGACCCTACCAGGTGCAGCGATCCGATCTGACCGACCAGCAGTATCAGCATTTAGCCGAGAATCTGTTCCCGCTATTGGTGCGATTGAAGCGGGTGGCGCGTGAGCGGTTGGCGGCGAAAGAGTTTGCGACACAGGGAGAGGTGAAAAGGGCGAAACGGCACCCTCATGGATATTTAGGGGCAGAGTTGACGCTCGTGACAGTCCCCGGTTTACCAGACACCCGCACTCCCGGGACTCGCTAAAGGTTTTCCGGTACTAGGAGCCGCACAAACCTCTGGTCGCATGACAGCCTGGAAAGACAGGCACTTATTTTAATTTGATCTTGCTGGCAATTCGGCTGGCAGGTGTAAAGGGCTGGGGGCTGCTACCCCCCTCCTGCGGTCCCTGGCCCTTTTTATATTCAGGAGCAAAACCATGAAAAAGAATCTGTATGGATACCTGGTGGTGGTGCTGATTTTGGTGGCTTTCGGTTGGTCTGGTACGTCTGACCTTGAGAGCCAGCTGCAAGTCCCTGGGTATTGCGTTGCTGGTGTCGACAAGTGATCGGTTTTTTTCAGGTAACCCTTGCGAGACAGGGAGGCTGCAAATGTCTGAGAACGTCGTTGATTGTAATGGATGTCTGCGTAAAACCAGCTGTGTGTTGTTGCCTCAGCGGTGCCGTGAGGCGCTGGCGGCGTATGCGGCTGATGAGGTGCTGCCTGATTGCCCGAACTATCTGCCGTGCAAGTATCGCGGCCTCGATGGTGTGATTGATCATGCGTTTCTGGCGAGGGGGCTGTGATGGAAGTTCGGTCGATTTGCTGTCTGTGCCAACGCGAGCAGAATATCCCCGCTCAAGACAATGATTCGCACACGCTGTGTGAGCCGCATATCCGGTCTTTTTATGGTGATGAGATGGCCGATCGGGTATTGGCGGCCACGAAGGCCAGATTAGAGGTTGAGCTGGCTAACCCGTTTTTAGTTGAGCAGGCGTTTTGATGGAGGGTTTCAAATGAGTTTAGCCGATCTATCTGGATTGATGAAGCACGGCAGCGCACCGACTGAGCGTGAGTTCGATCGGGATGAGGCTGGTAAGTCGATTGATGCGTTGACGTTGGAATTTAACCGCTGCCCGGTCGGCTTTACAGCCTGGCTGCAGGTTGAACTTGGCGATGCTTATGATCAGTTGATTGCGGCATGGCGTCGGATTATGGACGCCGAAAAGGCGAAGGATTTACCGATATTTAAACGCGAGTGCTCGATGGCTCAGGCGTTGTTGCGTCAATGGCTGCAGGCCTTTGCTGAGCGCGGCGAAGGATCTCAGGCTGGATTGTTTGAGGTTCGCTGTTAATGGGCTGGGCTGCAGATAATTTGACCGCGAGCGAGCGTAAGCAAATCGCCGAGGGATTGTTTCAGGTCGATCGGATTTATGGCGATGTGAAGCAGCACGGAAAGTGCCCTTTGCATGCTGATAGCTCGGCATCGTTCGTTTATCACTTCGGGGATGACTGGTACAAGTGCAAGGGCTGCAACGAGGGGGGCGACCTGGTCAACCTGTGGTGCGAGGTGAACGGTCTGGATCGTCAGGACCTGAAGGCCTTCAAGACGGAATTCGGGGACAGCTCATCGTTTACCAAGCCGAAATCTCCCACCAAAAAACCAACAGCGAAGCCGAAGCCGGCACCCCTGCCTGATGCGTTTGTTGATGAGTCGATCTATGCGGCCCTCCCTCCCCTCCCGGCTGAGCGAATTGCCGAGCTGGTGAAGTCGCGCGGCTGGACGCCGGAGGTTATTACCCGGATGGGACTGCGTGAGTTTGTGGCGGGTGGTCGGTACAAGAAGATCGCCATGCCGATTCGGGATGATGAGGGGCGTTTGTGCAATATCCGCCTGTATCAGCCTGGTGCCGCGAAGATGAAGATCATCAGCTGGTACGACCAGCAGTGTCATGCCTGCGGTGGTGCCTGGACCAAGGTTGACAAGGCGAAGGTGTGCGCTGCTTGCGGGGAGAAGCCGATCGATTACGGCCGCACGCGCCTTTACCCGCCGCCGGCGCAATGGAAGCCGGGTTTGCTGTGGGTGGTTGAAGGTGAGTCGGATCTGCTGTGTGCCTTGAGTCAGGGGTTGAACGCTGTTACGCAGACGGCCGGTGCCGGTACCTGGACGGAAGAGTTTAGCCAGGCAATGAAGGACCGCGGCGTGCTGATTGTGTATGACGCTGATAATACCGGCTACAAGGGGGCGATGCAGGCGGCTGCGTGCATTGCGAACCATGCGAAACAGGTGCGGGTGCTGATTTGGCCTGAGTTGATGGGAGGGTCTGAGTGAATATTAAATTAACATCACGTGGGTTTGCTGTCGCGCACTTCAATGACATTTATGGAAGCAGTTGTTCAATTCAAGAAAGTTCACTTGCCGAGACGAGTGCTATCTGGCTTGGCGTTGATATTGATTTCGCTGGCCATAGATGTACCCGGATGCACTTAAGTCAAGAGCAGGTCCGTGAGCTGATGCCTATACTGGAAAATTTTATTTCTAAGGGGGATCTCCGACCTTGATGAAGTATCGGATTGACCCTCAGTATTCAATTAATTTTGATGACCTGGTCGTTGACAATTTTGCCGGTGGTGGTGGGGCCTCTACTGGCATTGAGGCTGCGCTGGGCCGTCCAGTTGATATCGCTATCAACCACGATCCTGATGCGATCGCCATGCACGCCATCAATCACCCTCTTACGCACCATTTCTGCGAATCTGTCTGGGATATCGATCCGGTTAAAGTTTGCGGTGGCCGTCCGGTTGGGTTGGCCTGGTTTTCTCCTGACTGCAAGCATTTCAGCAAAGCGAAAGGCGGCAAGCCAGTCGAAAAGAAGATTCGCGGTCTTGCCTGGGTGGTGATCCGCTGGGCGAAGAAGGTCAAGCCGCGGGTGATCATGCTGGAGAACGTTGAAGAGTTTAAGACCTGGGGCCCGTTGGACGCTGACAACATGCCATGTCCTGTGCGTAAGGGTGAGACTTTCGCGCACTGGAAGCGGCAGCTGGTTCGCCTTGGCTACCAGGTTGAGCATCGTGAGCTAAGGGCCTGTGATTACGGTGCGCCGACGATCCGCAAGCGGCTGTTTATTGTCGCGCGTTGTGATGGTGCGCCGATTGTCTGGCCTGATCCGACCCATGGCCCTGGGCTTATCCCGTACCGGACGGCGGCTGACATTATCGACTGGTCTATTCCGGTGCAGAGTATTTTTGAGCGTAAGCGGCCGTTGGCTGAGAACACCCTGCGGCGCATTGCTCGGGGTCTGCAGCGGTTCGTCATTGATAATCCAGATCCTTTCATCGTGCGGATCGGTCAGACCGGTTTTGGTGGTGATCGTCTGCAGTATTCCCTTGATCAGCCATTAACGACTGTCACCAGTAAAGCTGAGCATTGTTTGGTCACGCCGATCATCTCGACCTATTACGGATCAAAATCTCAAAGCGATGTCAGGGGCCAGAAGTTGAGTGATCCCCTTGCTACTCAGCCAACTGAAAACAGGCATGCCCTGGTCACGGCTTTTCTGGCCAAGCATTTCGGCGGTGCGACGGGTGTCGAGATTGACACCCCGCTGCCTACCACGACCATGCGCGGCACTCAGAATCAGATTGTTACGGCCAACCTGGTGCGGCATTTCGGTCAGAGCGTTGGGAGTGATGCGCGTGAGCCGATCGGTACGGTTACGCCTGGCGGTTTGGGTAAAACCGGTCTGGTGACCAGCAACCTGCTGAAGCTGCGCGGTACCTGCAAGGATGGTCAGGATGTACGTGAGCCGCTGCCGACGATCACTGCCGGTGGGTTTCATGTTGGTGAGGTGCGAGCCTTCTTGTTGAAATATTACGGGACCAATATCGGCCATGGATGCGCTGAGCCGTTGCAGACGGTCACTAGTAAGCACCGGTTCGGATTGGTGACGATCAAGGGGGAAGATTACCAGATCATCGATATCTGCATGCGGATGCTTGAGCCGCGTGAGCTCTTCAGGGCGCAGGGGTTCGGTGAGGATTACATCATCGATCGGGACGCGACCGGGAAGAAGATCACCAAGACGGCTCAGGTAGCGCGCTGTGGTAATTCGGTTTGTCCTCCGGTTGCTGAGGCCCTGGTGCGGGCGAATGTGGTTGAAGTGGGACAGTCGGAGGCTGCCTGTGCCTAAGTGTCCCACCTACTACCCTGCCAACCACGGCCAGGATCTGACCGACTTCTTTGTGACGCATGGGCTGAGCGTTTCGGATTTGAATGATCTGCTGGCTACTGCGGTGACGATCGAGCCAGCAAAGCCGCCCGCAATAGATCCGAGTGTTGAGAGGTTCTTCAAGGGGCGCAAGTTCATGCCGGCGCTGTTGGCGAAGGCGATCATGGAGGACCTGAGCGTGGTGTCTGATCCGCTGACCGGCCTGGTTTATCGCTGGGAGGGGAAGTTCTGGGAGCAGTACGATCTGCAGTATATACGGGGTAAGTCGCTGCGCATGCTGGGTGATGAGGGCAACAGTGCCAAGGCTTCGGACGTGGCAAGCATGGTCCGCGACTTGTCAGTGCTGCCGATCGGGCGCCACATGAACGATGGCGAGAATCTTATCTGCCTGCAGAACGGGATGTTCAACCTGGTCTCGGCGGAACTGATTCCGCATGCGCATGATTTCTATTCGACGCACTGCCTGGGGGTTTCGTTTGATCCGGACAACGTGCTGGAGTGCCAGCGCTGGAAGAAGTTTCTGGTGGAGACGGTGCAGGACACGGCCGCGATCCGCGAGCTGCAGAAGTTTTTCGGCTACTGTCTGACGCGTGAGACGCGCTACGAGAAGATGCTACTGCTCTATGGCCCAGGTGGTGATGGCAAGTCGACGCTGATGAATATTTTGCGTCAGCTGGTCGGGGCGGAGAACTGCAGCCATATCCCCATGGGTCGCCTGGATGACCAGTTTTATCTGTCGCGCCTGGTGGACAAGCTGCTGAACATGAGCACCGAGGTCGAGTCGAAGGCGATGCAGTCCCAGGAGATCAAGGCGATTGTCTCGGGCGATCCGATATCGGCCAGCTTCAAGAACCAGACGCCTTTCGATTTTGTACCCTTCTGCAAGCTGGTCTATTCGACCAACCGCCTGCCGCGCATGCTGGACAACAGCGACGGCTTCTTTCGCAAGATCATGATCATCGAAATGCAGGGTCAGTTCGTTAAAAAGGGCGCGGCCGACATCTTCTTGTATGAGGATCTGATCAAGGAGCTGCCGGGGATCTTCGCCTGGGCGTTGGCGGGTCTGGTGATGCTGCGCGATGAGGGGTTCACGGATTCGGCGAGTATGAAGGCGAGCCTGCACGACTATAAGCGGATCAATAACAACGTGCTGTACTTCATTGAGCAACACCTGGTGGCTGATCCTGCGGCGAAGACATCGAAATCAAGGGTGTGGGAGGAGTACGGCAAGCGTTGCCGGGTGTGGGGACTGCAGCCATACGGTGAGCCTCACTTCCGCAAGGAGTTCAAGCGTTTGCTGAGCGATCTTTCTATCCCCTGTGGGGATGGGAAGATGATTGATGATCTCGACGCAACGCGTCGCACTAATGCTTATACGGGTTTCAGGCTGATCGAAGAGAAGCTGGATGATACTCCGGAGGGGGCAACCTTTGGCCCCTCCCCCGCCCCCCTCCGCGCGGAGCCCACCCCATGAGGAATATCGCAACCACCATGCCAACTTCAGTGTCCGGGATGTCCGGGGTGTGTCCGGGGTATTTGGGCTTGCCCGGACAGAGGAAAGATAGAACACATGCGGGTTTGCGGGTGTCTGTCCGGGGTGTCCGGGGTAATTCCAATATCTATACGTACACGCGCGCGCGCGTTAGTCATCGTCTAAATAAAAATTGTTTTTATTCTCTTATAACTTCTTTTTACCCCGGACAAGCCGGACAAGAGAAGAAAGTAAGTGAAATTATTAAGAAAAGCCTGTCCGGGCAAGGGGTTTTACCCCGGACACACCCCGGACACCCCGGACAGATTGGAGGCTGAGCGATGTTTACGGTGAGACTTGAGGGTTTTGATGAGGCGCTGCGGATGTTTGATCCGGCTGTTGTGGTGAAGGCTGCGAAGTTTGCGGTGACTGAGGCGGCGCGTGATGCGAAGAGTGAGACGTCGACCTTGCTGCGTGCTCGGTGGAACATCATGAAGCGTGATTTGGATAGTCGGATGAAAGTGAACAGCCGGGGTGATGGTGCTGAGCGTGTGTTGACGATCTCGGGAGCGCCGATCAGCCTGGCGTACTTCAAGCCGAGGGAGGTCAAATCGACACGTGCTGGTCTGTTAGTTAAAACGCGCAATTCAAAGTCTGGTGGTCTGGTCACCAGGCGGCAACGGAGTTCAGGCTCGCGTGGGCTATCGGTAGAGATCGTCAGGGGCCAGCGCACGACAATCAGCAATGCCTGGTTGGCTTATGTGCGCGGGTTTGCTGGTAGTGGCAAGGGTGGATCAATAGCTGGTGCGACTTTGTATGGGGAATATTCAACCAGGGTGCTGGCTCGTAAGGGTAAGAAGGTAATCGGGCCAAAGACTATTCAGGTCGCGACAATGTTCGAGCAGGCAGGTATCACCGAGAAAGTTCTTGATCGTGCCAATTCAACGCTGCGCGCTCGGTTCTTTCACCACCTAGATCGGCTCGGTCATTGATCGCGGGTCCTCCTGAGGCCCCCACCCACTGCGGGATGGCAAGCCCCCGGGGAATATATGAGTTCAGAGTTTTTCGAGTTCCGGAATACTGGAGATAATCAGTGATGGCGCAAGTTAGCAGACAACTGGAGATCGAGGACCTGATCGGCGCGATCGAGCGGTCCGGCGCCTGGAAGTGGATGGTTCAAACCTACCTTCCGCCCTGTCCGATCTGCCCCAGCTGCAAAGAGCAGATCACCGGACCTCGCGCCCTGGCCACCTTTTGGGAGATGGGTCGGGTTTACTGCAAGTCGTGCGGATCCACCTTCACGCCCACCAACGGCACGCCGATCCACGAGACCAGCTGGAGCCCCGAAGAATACGTCAAGCTGATGCTGCTGCTCAACGCCGATCGCAGTCACTCCGAGATCGCGGCCACCCTCGGCAAGTCGTCCGGCGCCATCAAGGATATGCGCGAACGGATCGCCCTGCGGCACCAGACAGCATCATCATGCCCAGCCGATACAGCACAGGGATAGTAAGGGGCGCGCGCGGCGGGGGGCGGGGTTCGGGTTTTAACACTAAAGGAGATTCGTGATGAAAGAGATGCTCGATGTTTATATTTTAAAGGTTGCCCTGCAAGGGCTACTCCAGCGCGTCCAGGGTGCCGCAGGGCGCGGAACAGATATGCCCCTGCTCCGCTGCGTATTGCTCGAGGTCGATGGCTGGAAGCTGCGCGCCTCCGCAACCGATCTTGAAATAGGAATCACCAGCAGCGCCGATATCGAAGAGAGCATTTACCGCGGCCGCGTCGCCGTGCCGCTCAACACCCTGCTCGAAATCGTCAAGCGCATGCCCAGTCAGCTGATCCACCTGCAAGAGATCGCCGGGCAGCAGCTCCAGATCACCGCCGAAGACGCCGAAGTCAAACTCAAATGCGAAGATGCCATCGACTACCCCACCGTCGCCCTGCGCACCGTTGGAGATCATGCCCTCGATATTACCGCCGATGTTTACCAGCAACTCATCAAGGCCACAAAGCACGCCGTCTGTACCGACCTGGTGAAATACAATCTCAACTGCGTCAACTTTAAACTCCAGGGCCAACGGCTCACCGCCTGCGCCACCGATGGCCACCGGCTGTCACTCGCCGGAAAAGACCTCGACCCTGAATCGGTCGCCAGCAATTCCAGCTTCGATCATATGCTCAGCCGAAAAGCCCTCGCCGAAATTGAAAAACTAAACGATGGCCATACTCAGATTTATATCTACGACAACCAGATCGCCTTCGTCCAGGCCACTCTAACCCTGATTATCCGCCTGCTTGATGGCGACTTTCCTGACTACCGAAAAATCATCCCCACCGATCACCCCGGAATCATCAGCATCACAGCCGCCGACTTTCTCGCCAGCATCGATCGCGTGCGGCAAGTCTACAGCAGCAAAACCAGCACCCTGCAGCTCAACGCCTCAGGCAACCAGCTCACCCTCACCGCCGAAAGCGAAACCGGCCATGCCCGCGATATCGTCCCCGTAGAAATGGAAGGCGACAATATTCAGGTAGGTGTTTCAGCCAACTATCTCACCGATGCCGTCACTGGTCTCGGTGAAGATATCGTCATCAAATATAAAACCAGCTTCGATGCCCTGGTGATCCTCCCCCAGGACTACGGCACCTTTGATGAGCGGCTCGATATTGTCATGCCAAAAAGACTTTAGATTGGAGGCCACAGTGGGAAGAAAAAACTTATCAGGAGCAGTGCTAAGTCCGTTCGAACGCGCCCTCGATGTTGTCCAGCGCCTTCAATCCGGCCAAAGACTCTCACCCCATAAAATTGCAGATATCTACACCCTCAGCCTGCGTCATTCCTACCGGGTATATACCGATATCTCACGCATGCTTCCCATTATGGAAATAGGCGGTGAAATCTTATGGATTAAAAACAGGGGACAACTGCGATGCCAATAACCGAAACCATCTGCCAGGTCGCCATCATGCTTTTCACCGGCTCCAGCATTTGGGCCTTCGCCGGGCGCCGATACCGGATGGCATTTACCCTGGGACTACTCAGCCAGCCCTTCTGGATCTATTCAACCCTTAAGGGTGGCCTCTGGGGAATGTTCGCCGTCAGCCTATGGTTCACCGTCAACCAGATCCGCGGGTTGATCAACCATCGGGCCGTATAACATGAACATCCAGATCACCTGCGGCGCCTGCGGGCACGTTGCCGACTTTGATGATTTTTGCACCACCCCGGTCGGGGGAAGTCTCCCCGCAGGTCAATACCAGTGCCCGGTTTGCCTGCGCGCGTTCCGGCGTAAATCTGACCCTGGCACGCATTACCCGTCGGGTCTGTACATTCCAGGAGAAGCCAAAATCATCACAGTGGAGACACGACTATGATCAACTTCAATTTTCCAGCAACCATCTTTTCCGCGCAGAACGATTCCGATACCCAGCTTGATCATGTACTGAGCGAAGCGGTTGAGGTTACCAATGCCAAAGACCAACACGAAGAAGAGCTCGAAATGGTCGATCTTATGCACAGTGCCGAGACTTACTGGCGCGCCAAGATCCGTGAAAAAGGTGTGGCCTATGTGCATCTGCTCTTTGATATGACCATCGAAAAGAATGATGAGCGCGGCTATTACCTCAAAGGTGAAGTATGAGCACCACTGATCTCGACATCGATCTCCAGCAGCGCGAAGCAGATCTCCGCGCAACACTCGAAGAAGCCCTGGCCGCGGCTACCCGCAGGCCGACCGGCGAACGACGCAAGGCATTGAAGCATGCACAAAAACAACTGGAAGAGTTTCTAAACGCCCGACTCAGCACCGATGAAGAGGTTTATACCAGTATCCCCCAACTGGTGGACTTTTTGTCCAGCCATGACTGGCGCATCGGGACCAGCACCGCCTATGAGCATCGTGATCAGGGCAAGCTCAAACTGCGCGGCAATGGCAGCATCAGCCAAACCGAAGCGCTCGAATATGCCCGGCTGCACCTCAAGAAAAAAGACGGCTCCAGTTCCGACGGCAACTTACAAGAAGACAAACTGCGCAAAGACATCGCCCGCATCGATGTCGACGGACGCATGCGTGAACTCAAATACCGCCAGGCCCTGGGTGAACTGATCGAAAAGTCACACGTCGAAGTCGAGCTCGCCGATCGCGCCACAAACCTTAAAAACTATTTCGACGCCATTACCCGCAAGTCTGCCGGCCGCATGTGCAAGATCATCGGTGGAGATCCGCAAAAGGTCCCGCACCTGATCGAGTTTCTCCTGGGGATGAACCGCAAGGCTTTTGATAACTACGCCCGCCCGATACAGGGTGTGGATGAAGATGAGGATTAATAAAAAGGTAGGTTGGTGGTCAGCCGGGTAACGGTCCCACCAAGGCGAATCGGAGCGCCGTCCGGGATCGGCAGGGGGTGCGGCCTGATTAAAACGCACACAACGATGTCTGCTAAGCGGCGGCGGTACACCCTGCCAACCAGCAGACACTTTTCGAGGATTGCACAACTATTTTCCGTCCGCTTGAGCTAGTGGTTATAAAGTTTTTTCGGCTTGGCCGTAGGCCAATAAGGTTTTGATTATGGGACTGTTTGAAATTTCAGACGAAGAATTGTACCAAGAGGCGGTTGCACAACCTTTGGACTACAAAATCGCGCAGTCTCTCCAGTGGATACGGGAGTATGAGAAGACCGCGCTGGATATTTCGCCCGATGGTTATTATGTGGCGTTCAGCGGTGGCAAGGATTCGATTGTTATGGAACGCCTATTCGAAATGGCTGGGGTTAAGTATGAAGCTTGGTACAACAATGTGACGATAGACCCGCCTGAGCTAGTTTGGTTTATTAAGGACAAATATCCGGTGGTTCGATGGAATAACCCGGAAAAACATTTAATACATGCGATGTCAGATAAGGCAGCTGGACCACCAACTAGGCTTATTCGTTGGTGTTGCGAGGTATACAAAGAGCAGGGAGGAAACGGAAAGTTTAAGGCTATTGGGGTGCGCGGAGAGGAAAGCCCACGGAGAAAAGCAACATGGACTTTTTTGACGAGCCACAGAAAAGACAATAGTCCGATACTCTGCCCGATAATTTACTGGTCTGATCGTGATATTTGGGAGTTTATCCGCAAAAACAAAATGGACTACTGCTGTTTGTACGACGAAGGTTTCAAGAGGATTGGGTGTGTCGGGTGCCCGATGGGTGGACCAACCGGGATGAAAAGAGAGTTTAAGCGCTGGCCAAAGTACGAAGCCATGTGGAAACGAGGTTTCCAGGAGTTTTGGGACAACTACAAGGGAGTGCCGAGAAGAGACGGCAATCCGCGCAGCATTGAGAAGTTCTCCACGGTAGACGATCTGTGGGACTGGTGGATAAGTGGCAAGGCGTACCAAGGGCCAGAACAGGATTGCCAAGGTTGGCTATGGTAACGCAATGCCTTTAATGCCTTGCCGAAAAGACTTTATAACAACCGTTACCCCGCCAACATGGCGGCATAACATCCAAACAACTAAGGACACAACTTGACCAACCTCGCCCACGACTATAGCTGGCTCCCCGAACCTCCGCCGCGCGTCTTCACGTTGCTGCCGGGCGAGGTCGCGGTGATGCGTGCGGCTACCGATGAAACGGTCAGTCAGTGGGCCCATGGTGAACGGCAGGTGCATGTCTCGCCGTTCCCGGGCAGTTGGGATAATGACACCACCCCATACGCTGTCAGCATTATGGATCTCTACAGCAGCGAACACCTGCGCGAGCTCTATATCGCTGGCGGATCCCAAACCGCCAAAACCGATATCAGCCACAACTGCTGGGGTTGGACCGCCACCCATGAGCCTGGCCCGGCGCTCATCTCCATGCAGGACCGCGCCACCGGCTCCGAGACCATGAACGATCGCTTCATCCCCATGATCAAAGACACCCCTTCACTGCGCCGGCTGCGCACCAAGAACAGTGACGATATTTCATTGACCCGCGTCCGGCTTAAAAACGGCATGGTCACCTATCTCGCCTGGGGCAACTCCGAAGGCCGCGCCGCCAGTAAGCCGATCCGCTACCTGTTCCTTTCGGAAGTCGATCTCTACCCGCCGCACATGATCAAAAAACTGCGGGCCAGAACCGGGGCCTTTGAGGGGATGTATAAGATTTTAGAAGAGTGCACCGTCTCCACCGAAGAGGGCCGGATCTGGAGCGTGCAGCACCAGGTACAAGCCCGCTACGATATCGAGGTCAAGTGCCCGCACTGCGGCGAATACCAAATAATGGATCCGGCCAATATCCAATGGCTCCCCGAAGTTGTAGAGCCCAGCGCCCTGATCCGCGATGAAGATGCCTGGTATCTGTGCACCGCCAATAACTGTAAGTGGGATGATCACGACCGTGACGAAGCAGTACGGCACCACCGTCTTGCTGCACGTGAAGGCAGCATTACCGACAAACCAGAAAGCGCCTGGGTCCACCTGTCGCCGCTGGTCAGTCCGTTTAATAAGTTTCGCCGCGTGGCCAAGGCCTACCTCACCACCCTGCTCGAGCCGACCCACGAGAACCTGGTCTTTTATTACAACGACTGCTGCGGTCTGCCGGTGCCCGAAGATACCGAAGGCGAACTCCCGCAAGAAAAGGATCTGTACGAGCGGCGCGAAAACTATGCACCCGATGGTGCAAAGTGGACGGTACCCATGGAGGCCTGCTTCATCACTGCCGATCTCGACTTCCAGGGGAACCGCGCCGAGTGTGAGGTCGTCGCCTGGGGCCCGGGCGATCAAAGCTGGGGGCTCGAATACATTGTTTTTCACGGCAAAATATTAGAAGAGCATCAGCTCGGATCAGAATCAAAACTATCCGACCAGATCCACGAATGGCTACAGGCCAGGCGCTACAAACACGAAAGCGGTGCCGAACTCGAAATATCCATTGCCGGGTTCGATATCGGCTACGCCACCGATGATGTCACCCTTCTGGTCAAACGTAGCCGCAAGTACCGGGCACACAAAGGATCAAACACCGCCGGTCTGCCACTGCTCCCCTTGCGCCCGTCCAAAACCAAGCGCTACCGCGTGCCGTTTTACGAGCTGGGTACTGAAACAGGCAAAGAGAAGATCTACACCTGGTTATCTAATGACCAGCCCGGCCCCATGTATTGCAACTTCCCCAGCAGTTACGGCTTCGAATATTTCCGCATGCTGGTTGCCGAAGAGCCAAAGCGCGAACGCGACCGCAAAACCGGCAAACAGGTTATCCGCTACAAACTGCGCAAAGGATACGTTCGCAACGAATCCCTCGATATCCGCGTGGGGAACCTGGCTATGAAACAGCTGGCCCGTCCAGATTATGAAAAGCTTTCGGCAGCGCTTAAAGCCCAGGCCGAAGGTCAGGTTGTTTTTGAGCCGAAACGTCGACGCACATCCAACAAGAGGAAACGACATGATTGACAAGGTGCAGCGAATTAGAGTGACCAGGGAAGATATAGAGCGGGTGAAGCAACAGCATATCCTCGAGAACCTGTCGTATTCTGTTCAGGAAGCCGCTCAGATCATCGGCTGCAAAGTGCGTAAGATTTACCAGTTAGTCGATACTGGAGACCTGATAGATGCAAATGACACCCCGGGTAAAAAGGGGACCCGCATTACGGCATTGTCAATCAACACCTACCATGAAAAACGGATCAGGTTAGCTGGAGAAGCAAGAGGGGTATCAAGATCTAATTTTTAAAAGGTACAATATATAGATATTTTTTTACCAATATCACAAGATATTGTGCATTTGAGTGCATTTGCTCCTACCTCTTAAGTTTCGTCTCACGCCAAAATGCCATGGACGCTAGAAAATCCTCCTTCAATCTAGGGGCACCATGGCAGGCATCGACCTCACCACAGCACAGGCAAAACTCGACGCATACCTGGCTGCAGAGACAAAAGTTCTCTCCGGGCAAAAAGTTGAGATTGACGGCGAAACTCTTACTCGGGCAGACCTTCCGGCTATTCAGGCGGGGATCAACGCATGGGATGCAAGGGTTAAGCGATTGTCTGGTGGCCGGCGCTCTGTTCGCTATCTGGGTGCGCGATGAAACCAGTCACCTTACGCATGCGCGGCCGCGAAGTTACAGTTAAGCCGAATATCATTGATCACATTGCTATGGCTATCGCTCCGGGCTATGCAGTCCGGAGGTTTAAAGACAAAATGACTATGGCTGCGCTTGGTGGTTACACCGGGGGCAGGCGTAACAAGAAGCAAACTAAAAACTGGGCAACAGCTGGTGGTGATGCTGACTCAGATACTCTCTTTGACCTGCCAACCTTACGCGAACGCTCTCGCGATCTTATCCGCAACGAACCTATAGCCACCGGCGCCGCCGGGACCATGGTGACCAATGTCATCGGTTCTGGCCTTCGGCTTAAGCCGGCTATCGATCATGAATACCTAGGGATCACCGAGGAAGAAGCTAATCTCCTTGAAAAGAAGATCAAGCGTGAATGGTTATTGTGGTCTCAATCGACCTATTGTGATATTGAGCGCACGCTGAATTTTTCCGAACTTCAGGCACTGGCCTTCAGGCAGACGTTTGAAAACGGTGATTCTTTTGCCCTCCTGCCTGAGGTTGATCGTAAAGGCAACTTCCCTTACCGGTTGGCAGTTCAGCTGATCGAGGCTGACCGAGTCTGTAACCGAGACAATAACCTTGATTCGGAACAGCTCTCCGGTGGTGTCAATAAAGACGCCAACGGCGCTCCCAAATCTTATGATGTTCTCAAGCGGCACCCTGGCTGTACCTTCGGCGGCTATAAAAAAGAATGGTACGCCGAGATCCCCGCCTTTGGTAATCGCACCCAGCGGCGCAACATACTGCATGTCTATCGCAAGCTGCGCCCTGGCCAGTCTCGCGGTGTCCCGGATATCGCTCCGATCATCCAGCCCTTAAAGCAGCTCAGTCAGTTAACCGAAGCCGAGCTTGACGCTGCCGTCTCCAGCGCGTTGATTTCTGTTTTCGTTAAATCGTCAACCGGCGAAGCCCCGGACTGGAATGATTTTATCGATAGCCAGTCGGGCGTCGCACGCCGCGATGTATCCGATATCGATCTGGAGTCCAGCGCGGTTGTCGGCCTGCTGCCGGATGAAGATGTCGTATTTAACGACCCCAATCGTCCAAACGGTAAGTTTGACCCGTTCTGGCTCGCGCTTGTCCGCCAGATCGGTATGGCTCTCGAGATCCCCTTTGAAATTTTGGTCAAGCATTTTTCCAGCAGCTACTCCGCAAGCCGCGGAGCAATGCTCGAAGCCTGGCGCATGTTCAGCACTCGCCGTAAGTGGTTCGCCTCTCGTTTCTGTCAGCCAATCTATGAAGTCTTTTTTGATGAGATGGTCGCTACCGGTCGCTTTTACGCGCCTGGCTATTTTGCCGACCCCATGGTTCGCAAAGCCTGGAGCGGTGGTGAGTGGGTAGGAGATCCGCGCGGCATGATCAAAGAGACCGAAGAGATCGATGCCGCTACCAAGCGCGTCGCCCTCGGCATCTCGACCCGGGAGAAAGAGACCGAGCAGCTCACTGGTGGAGATTTCGAAACCAATCATCGTCAGTTGGCGCGTGAGCAAAAAATGAGGGTTGATGCTGGTTTGATCGATCCTATCGTGAGTGTATCCACCGCACAGGTTGTTGCGGACACAGGAGATTAATAATGCTGACAGATAAATTTCTGCTTCTTTCTGAATCATTTGCCAGTGATTACGTCTCGAAGGTCGAGCACTACACCAACCCGGCCAATGCTGGAAAGCTTGATGATTTTTTAAGACAACACTTCGAGGGAAAGATCGCAGCAACGAAAGAGATTTATCGGTTCGATGGCAAAGATGCCCATATCTCTATTAATGGTCCGATGTCACCAAACGGTCCTGATCTATACGACATTTTTTACGGCTTTGGTGGTGTTGCTTACACCGACATTCTGGAGGCCATCGATCAAGCTAAAGAGGATGTTATCCAGGAGGATGGCGGCCTGTTCTTTCATGCAAACACCCCTGGCGGGACAGTCTCGATGGTCGATGATGTTTACCAGGCTATTGCAACCTGTGGGCTGAAGACAACCATGGTCAACATGGGAATGGTTGCCAGTGGCGGTATGTGGATCGGATCCGCTTGCGATCAAATTATTGCCTCTTCCCCGGTCGCCTTCACCGGATCAATTGGTGTTGTGGTGAGCACTTACGATATCAGCGGGATGCTCGAAAAAATGGGCGTCAAGAAAGTCGTGATCACCAATCATGAGGCATCGGAAAAGATCCCTGATATTTCAACAAGCGCCGGGCAGAAGATCGTCCAGGAAGAGCTTGATGCTATCTACTCAGTTTTTAGGGACCGTGTTGTCTCTGGTCGAAACGGCAGGATAACCGCAGAGGTCATTGATGAGCTTAAAGGAAGTGTGCGGATCGCATCCGAAGCGGTTGCATTGGGACTTATCGATGAGGTGCGTGATCTGTCGATCAAATCCCCAAACGAAAGTACTTACCAACCCAGGGCGCAGGCAAAAGCCGAGCCCGCAACGACAGGAGAAAAGGCTATGGATGTTACTCAGCTAAAAGCCGACCATCCTGATCTGGTCGCGGCCATTGTCGCCGAAGCCCGAACAGGAATGGTCACCACCGAAGATCTGCAAACGCAGATCGAAACCGCTCGCACTGAAGGCGCAGAAAACGAGCGTCAGCGAATTCAGTCTGTTGAGGATCAGGCCATCGTCGGGCAGGAAGCGCTGATCGCCGAACTCAAGTATGACGGCAAGACTACAGGTCCCGAAGCTGCCGTCAAGGTGCTGCAGGGCGTCAAGAGCGACCAGAAAAAGCACCTGGAGAATTTCCGTGCTGACGCGCCAGGCGCACTCGACCCGGCCGGAGATGCTCCGCTGGGATCTGGCGCCGACAAGGACGCCCCGATCGAGGATCGTGCCAAGGCCG
The DNA here is from genome assembly GCF_000384395.1 of Geopsychrobacter electrodiphilus DSM 16401. Lineage (NCBI taxonomy): Bacteria > Pseudomonadati > Thermodesulfobacteriota > Desulfuromonadia > Desulfuromonadales > Geopsychrobacteraceae > Geopsychrobacter > Geopsychrobacter electrodiphilus. The sequence continues at coordinate 905,653 of NZ_ARWE01000001.1, read as the reverse complement.
AGTTTGATAAGTCGGCTGAGCTCCGCGCTGAGTTCGGCGGGAACTTTGACGCATATCTTGGCTATCGCAAAAGCGAAGAGTCAGGTCGTTCGAAGGTCCTTAAAAAATAACCAACAGACCCTTATCAATAACGGAGGAAACACGACATGGCAACTCTGACTCAGGACACCCCTCGCGATATGCAACTCGGTGATCTCGAAGATTACCCGGTAATCGCAAATGACATCATTTATGAAGGCGCCGCAGTTGGCGAAAACGGTTCCGGATATTCCCGGCCCCTGGTTGCGGCAGACCCCTTCCAGGGCTTCGCCGAGCGTCAGGCCGACAACAGCGCCGGCGCCGCTGGCGACATCAATGTGCACACTCGCACCCGCGGACGAATTGTCGTTGATGTTGTTGGCGCCTCAGCCGTCACGGCTAACGACCGCCCGGCTGTTTACGCCAGCGACGACGCCACTTTCACGCTGACCAGCACCAGCAACTCGCTGATCGGTTATGTCTCGCGCTGGATCAGCGGCACCAAGTGTGTGGTCGAATTCGACGCCCTGGCTGTTAAGGCAGCCCTGCAGGCTTAATCGCCAAACTATTTTCCTAACGGAGGAACAACATCATGGGAGCACAAGGACTTTCCAGCCGGGCGATTATCGGTCACTTCTTCGCCCGACTCGAGCAGCAGGATGGTGCGGGGTATGTTAACCGCATTGGGACAATTCCTTTTCCGTCTGACCAAGCGTCGGAAGAGTACAAGTGGCTCGGGCAGTCTCCGGCCATGCGTGAGATGATCGGCGGACGTCACGCCAAGGGCTTGCGCGAAAACGGGTTCATCATCAAAAACAAGGCGTACGAATCGACCCTTAAAATTTCGGTCGATGATTTGCGCCGCGACAAGACCGCGCAGATCCTGGTGCGGGTTGCTGAGCAAGCCGATCGCGCCAACGCCCACTGGGCCAAGCTGATGGCCGCTGCAATCATCGCTGGTGAATCGACCCTCTGCTATGACGGTCAGTACTTTTTCGATACCGATCATACCGAGGGAGATAGTGGAGCGCAGAGCAACGACATCACCTACGACTCTGTCTCCACCACCCTGCCAACTGCGGCCGAGTATGAGGCCGCTATCCTCAAGTCTGTCGAGCAGATCATCAGCTTCAAAGATGACCAGGCCGAGCCGATGAACGAAAACGCCATGGACTTCGTGATCATGGTTCCAGTCGGGCACATGGCTGCTGCAGCGGCAGCGCTTAAGAACCCCGTCATTGTCGACAGCAATGGTTCGCGCACTAACACCATTGCCAATCTGGGCGGATTCAACTTCCAGCTCGCGGTTAACCCGCGCCTCACCTGGACAACCAAGTTCGCCACTTTCCGCGCCGACGGCAACGTTAAGCCGATCATCCGCCAGGAAGAGGTTCCCCTGGAAGTGTCCGCAATCGCCGAAGGTTCTGAGCTCGAGTTTAACGAGCGCCAGCATCACTACGGTATCTACGCTTCGCGCGGGCTGGACTATGGGTATTGGCAGCACGCCAACCTGACCACCTTCGTCTGATCTGCGCCGAAGGTTTGACCACAAGGGCCGGAGTCCACCGGGTTCCGGCCCTTTATCAAACCTTTGCCGCAGGAAACTAATCTCAAAAGGAGATCACTATGGAACGCTATCGCATCAAGGCCGCATCGGCCAACTTTCACTCTGGAATCCTTCAGCTTAACGATCAACAGGCATCTGCCCGTCAGCACGCACTTGAAGATCTCGGCGACGGTCTGTACGAAATTAAACAGCCGGTGCAATTCAAGCGCGGCGAAGAGCTTGGTTTTGACGGGGATGTCAGCAAGTTACTCCTTGAACAGCTTGAGGTAACCGATGGTCCTGCAATCGAAGATCTTAAGGCACCGGAATTGATTGAACGCATTAAGGCAGCTGAGACGCTGGATGTTCTCGCTTCCCTGATTTTGAAGGGAGAGAAGCGCTCGACGGTACTGGCCGCGATTAAAAAGCGTGAAGAAGAGCTTGACGAAGATGATGCCGGAGTCGAGGGATCTGATGAAAGCACCGGACCAGCCGATGGCACCTCTGATGATTCCGGCGAGTAAGTAAGCCCACCCTTCTATGTTTGGCGCGTAGATATTGGAGCCTGCTGATGAAGTTTGACGATACAGATCTCGATACTATTCTCGACGCCATGGGTGAAGACGTTGTCATCACTGATGGCAGTCCTGGCGGATATCCCTGTAAGGGGATTTTCAAGTCTCCTTATAACCGCAGGGATGTCGGGACAGATGGATCGATCGGGGGATATCTTCCGGCGCTCAAACTTAAAATGACTGACTACTCTGCCTCCGGATCACAGCAAGGCACCGCGCTGCATGTTGCCGGCACCAACTACACCATTGTCAGCCAGGAACCAACCCGCCCGGATGGGGCCGGCTGGGTGGTTGTTGAGCTTGAGGAGTCCTGAGATGCAACCAAACCTGGAACAAATGACCTATGCCATTTTAGTTTGGGCGGTTATCCAGATCGGTCGCGATGTGTTGTCGTGGAAAACTCGCAAGGCACTGCAAAGGTCGGAGATCAAGTACGTCACGGTTGATGACTGTCTGACCCGCTGTGCTGAGTGTAAGGCTGGTCGGGCTGTTAAGGATGAAGATTTAGTAAAGATGCTGCGGCTTGTGCGCTCTGACATCAGTAAACTTTATAGCGCCTATATAAAGCAGTTACTGCATAGCGGAGCTCCAACTGAATCAATAGAAGAACTGCTTGGTATGGAGATCGGTAAAAAAGATGAACACCGCTGAAGTCATCAATCCGGATACCCGCTTCGACCTGATCATCGCCGATATGGTTGAGCACTACTTTCCGGAGTTGGTGCGAGATCTGACCGAGTTCGGCCCGTTGTGGCTGCGCGCGCAGATCTGGCAAGAGAGCCGGTTCGATCCGTTGGCGATCTCCCCCTCCGGGGCCAAAGGTCTTATGCAGTTAATGCCAGGCACCGCGCTTGAGATGGGCGTGAGCGATTGCTTTGATCCGGTGCAGAACATTCGCGGCGGGGTGCAGTATCTGGCGATTCAATACCGGCACCTGTCGGAGATTCCCGAATATAAAGAGCGCCTGCGCTTCGCCCTGGCCAGCTACAACGGCGGACGTGGCTATATCAATAAAGCGCTCGAGATCGCCCGCGCCGCCGAAGGTCTGCCGGTCGCGTTTAAAGATTGGCAGCGCGGCGGGCATATCCCCGGCTGGTGGCAGATGTGGCAGCAGGCCAGCAGTCGCCTGAAAGATTCCGCCTGTGTGGTCAACGGCCAGCGCCCCGACTACCGGCAGATGATCGACTATGTTCACCGCATCGAGGCGCGCTTTTCGGTTTATTTGACCGAGGCAGGCGTGCAGCGGCGTCATCCGGCTTGGAGTTGAATTTATGGATATTTGGGGAACTCTCAAGGAAGTCGTTAAAAAGGGCGCGCCGATCTTAGCCGGTGCGATTGTTCCGGGTAGTGGTGGCCTGGCTGCGTCATTGATCAGCAGCATCTTCGGCACCGATCCCAACGATCCTCAGGCTATGCTCGATGCTGTCAAGGGTGCCAGCCCAGAACAATGGGTAGCGATCCAGAAAGCCCAAATGCAACATCAGACAGAACTCGCTCAAATCAGCGCCGAACTGGACAAGGCCTATCTGGGAGATCGGCAGGATGCGCGGGAGCGTGATGAAAAGATGCGCGCTTCCGGATATCAAAACAAGCGTGCTGATCTGATGATCGTCGGTGATGTTGTTGGCCTGCTCGCCTGTCTTGGAGCGATGCTTTATATCACCTGGCTGGGGGTTCATGGCGGTGCGAATGGACAGGCCAACCCGATCATCATGGCAATCAATGGGCCGCTTGGCATGCTAACTCAGCAGTTTGCCAACGGTCTTCGCGATGCTCATCAGTTCGAGTTTGGCAGTAGTCGGGGCAGTAAAGAAAAAGACGCCAAGATGGTCAAGGGATAACGAATGTCAACCGTCTCCCAAATCGCCGACGCTGTTGTCGCCCGTCTCCGCACGGTCAAACCGGCCAACGGGTACACCAGTGACCTGTCAAGCGCGGTCGGCCTGTACCGGCGCACTCCGCTCGCGGGAAGTGAAACCCTCGTGGTGTTTGTTAACCACGGCAGCAAGTCCAACCCGTCAGGATCAGAGTTTGGTCTTCTGCGTCGTGAGCTGCCGGTGGTGGCGATGGTTGTTGCCAAGGGAACCAACGCGGATACGGTCGTGCATAACGCCATCCGCGAAATTGAAAACGCTTTTCGTGCTGATCCCCGTCTGGGTGGGTTAGCCAGATTTTGCACCTACGATTACAGCGGCCACGAATTCGACCAGGCCGAAAAAAAAGAAGCCTGGCAGAGCATCACCATCAACGTCACTTTCACCGAGTCGACCGTTTAAAGGAGACACATCATGAATCAATGGGTAGAGATCGGCGAACAAGTCGCCAGAACAACGCTGGTCGGTGATGAGGTCTTTTACCCTCTGCCGGCAAACGTACTGAAGCCAAAGTTTAATCCAACCGATGAACCCCGTCCCGAATACCGAGGCGGTGATTCTGGACAGGGTAACCTCTCGGTGCGGCGCACCAGCAGCCAATGGACCCATGACCTTGAGTTTTACCTGCGCCCGATCCAGGCGGTCGGCTTGCTGCTGAAGCATGCCTTAGGTAAAACGACAACCCGCAGTGCCGTTGATACCAGCGCCTTCGGTGGCATGCTCTACCCCGAGAATCAGCCATTCGGTACCGGCCTGACTCTTGGAGACAAGGCGCTGGCTATCAAGGTTCATTATGATGACGGCGCCGGCGGCACCAAGCAGCGCACCTATTATGGTGGACGGATCACCAAGGTGTCAGTAGCTGGCGAAGGCTCGCAAGAATGGAAAATGACAATTTCCCTCGCAGGTCCTGGCCCTTGCCTTTCTGCTCCAGCAGCCGCTGGTGCGGTGCCTGATTTCTCGGCGTTGCCTTCGCCGTTTGTTTTTTCCGAGTCGCTCTTTTATATCGGATCTGGCATCGGCCGAACCGGGGTTGCTCCTGACTTCACCGCCCTTGATCCAAATACCATGGTCGCTTTTGTTCCTGACAGCTGCAGCATCGATATTGATCTGGGCCGTTCAGACAAAACCGTCGCCAACGGTATCAATGCGCCGACCAAAACCACCAAAGAATCACAGCTGGCGGTCAAGGTCTCCTGTCCTCTTGACCTCGAAGACCCGTCAACCGGGTTCAGCAGCCGTGATGAAGTTGATGCACTGATCAGCGGTGTGCGTCAAAACAGCCTGCTGGTTGTGCTGGATAATGGCGAGGTTTGCGGGTCAACCACCCAGACCTACCAGTACATGATCGATCTGTCGGCGCTGTACCTGGGCCCGGCTGCTGAAGAATTTTCCACCGAAGGCAAGAGCCCGCGCACGACGCTGGAATACTCAAGCCTTTACTCCGACACCACCAAATACGCTGTCGGATTTTACACTGTTGATGCGGAGGCAACCTACTGATGCGTGTACCAGCCAAGGGACATATCTTTGAAACGCTGCCCCCGTTCATGAATAACCGGGTGGCTCCTGAATCAGACCAGGTTGTGATCGGGCTCAAGGTCGCGACCAGCCCCGAGCAAGATGCCCTCAACCGTGAGCGGCAGATGGCCGTATCGACCTATGCCATCGACAAGGCTCAGCTCGAAATGGACCGCCTGTTGAAGAAGTTCATCAACGATCATTTCGGGTATTGCCGGGGCCTGGTTATCGAGGGGGTTAACGATGACGGTCGAGATCTAACCTTTGATGAGCTGTACGAGCAGGGCCCACCCGAGATCAGCGACTGGGTTTCCAAGGCGATCCTCAGCACGGGCGAGCTGACCAGGGCCGAAAGAAAAAACTACTTGCCGGGATAAGGCTCTCTCTCAAGAGAAGCCTGAAGCCCGGCAATGAGACAAGCTGTCAGGGTTGCGACGATAAAAAGCGCGACCGCCTTAATTGTCATAATCGGCACAAGCTGCGTGAAGTTATTTTGCAGGGACAGCGGGAATGGTTGACCGTACCGACCACCCTGTGCCCGGTTGAAAAGATTGACGATCTCAAGATGTACGAGTGCCCTGAATCCCTGATCACCCGAGCAACCTGGGAGATTGTCGACCTGGTCATTAGTTGTACCGACGACACCGGCGGGGTCAGAATTTTACCCTTTCCGGGGTCACTACTTGAGCAGCCGACCTGGTTTCGACAGGCGGCAAAAATGCTCAGGTCAGAACGCAACAGCAACTGGTTCAGCGCGCTGAGAAAAGACGTTGCCAAGCCGAAAGGAAAGATCTGAGCATGTCGACCGAGGTCAAACAAGCGAAGGTGATTATCTCGGCTGAAACCGCAAAGGCCGAAGCCGATCTCAAGCGGTTACAGCGCACCGGGACCACGGTCACCGATCGTCTATCGGGAGATTTTCAGACCCTCGGGATCCGCTCATCCTATTCGATGCTCCAGCAGCGGCAGAACATCGAATCATCGTATAAGCGCATCCTCTCATCGGGCACGGTCACCGGTCACGAGCTGGTAAGGGTTGAGCAGGCCAAGGCCAAAGCGATGTCGGATATTGACCGGCAGATGTTTGGTGAGCGCACCTCAGCACTTGACAGCTTTAAGCAACATTGGCTCGGGGTAACGGCCGCGATTGTTATTGCCAACCGGCTTGCCTCGCAGGCATGGGGCAGTCTCAACGAGGCGGCAAAGGCCGATCAGGCTGAAAAGGCGTTTACCAGTTTGGCTGCAAGTAGTGGCCACCTGGGCGATCAGATTTTGGCAGACTTAAAGCGGGTCTCTGCTGGCACGGTTGATACGGCAACCATGGTGCAAAAAGCTGGCACTGCGATGACCCTTGGTATTCCTGCCGAGAAATTGAGTGAACTGATGGAGATTGCCCGGGTGTCCAGTCGGATCACCGGGCAATCAGTGGCAAAAAGCTTTGAGGATATCTCTCTGGCTGTGGCCCGCGTTTCGCCAAAAATCCTGGATAACCTCGGGATTATTGTAAAAGTTGGCGATGCGAATGAACGATATGCAAAAACCCTGGGCAAGACAGCTGATCAACTGACCTCCAATGAGCAAAAAGAAGCCTTTCTCCAGGAGGCGATAATTAAGGGTCAGGAAATTATTCACCGGGTTGGAGTTGAAACAGAATCTTCATCCGAAAAAATGCAGGCGTTAAGCGCAGCGGCGTCCGATACCAGCAGCACCTTTTTTGCCATGGTCGGAAATAGCGACCTGGCAGCCGGATCTCTTTCCGAAACAACCCGTGTGCTGATCGCTATGACGACAGCATTTAAAGATCTGGATTCTTTCTTAACAGAATCTGGTGCTGGTGAAATGCTCGCCAATAGCTTAAAGAGTGTGGCCAATTCCATGCCCGGATTATGGGGGATGCTGGGCATGGTCTCCCTCCTTGAAAAGTATCAAAACCGCGACATGGCTGGTGAGCACATCAAAATCCCTGCCCGTCCAGAACAGCCCAAAAAACAAGATTTTGGAGGAAACGCAAACCCATATACCAACCAGCAAGACGGTCAGGCCGATGCCATGCTCGAGGCCTATAACCAACACCTGCAATACCTCACCGATACCGAACGCGCCGAGATGGACGCAAACCAGCAGATGCTTGATTTGCGCACGGAGTATTACACCTCTCGCACCGAACAGGATTATGCGCATTATCAATGGGCCAAGGATTTACGCGAACAAGAGGCGGCAGAAAAACTCGCGTCTGAGCAGCAAACCGCGACGATAATATTAAACTCCCGGCTCGAACTGGCGGCAGGTCTGGCGAACATCGCGACGATAATCGCCGGGAACAGCAAGGCGGCAGCATTGGCGGCGTTGATTTTAACCAAGGGCGTCGCCATGGCAAATATTTTCATTAATACGCAAGAGGCAGCCGCTGCGGCATTAGCTCCGCCACCTTTGGGCCTTGGTCCTATCGCCGGAGCTGCGTTATCTGTCGCGATTGAAACGGCAGGCTATACGCGTATGGGGCTGGTTGGATTGACCGGCCTCGCGCAGGCAGCTACCAGCGGTGGAGGAGGCGGAAATTATGGCGGTGGAACACCTTCCAACCCTGTTGTGACGCAACCAAATGGCAACAGCCAAGCATCACAGGCCATGGTCGTCACGGTTAATGTTCATGGTGACATTGTTGATTATGAGCGCTGGACCGAAACCACCATGGCCCCGATCATCCGTGATCTGGCGCAATCGCGTGGAATCGATTTCGGCTTTACTGTGAACCGGAGTTAACTAGATGGATAAACCAGCGCTCTTATTTTCCAGCTATAACCCTGCCGCAGCCGTAACCGCGACTGATAGCTATGCCGGGACCGATCCGGCTGATGTGCTCAACTTTAACGAGGCGCACTTTTGGCGTCCGGCGAATATCAGCGGGTCAAAAGTGTTGAGCATCGATCTGGCCGAGGTGCGCATTATTGATCACCTGGCGCTGGTCGGACAGGGGCTTGATGGCGTGGTGTTAACCCTTGAGGGCAGTAACGACAACTGGACCACCAGCGAGACTCTGCTCGATGCGCAGCTGCTGGTCAGCGCGGTGAACGCCGCCTGGTCTCCTTTAAGCTCGCGGTCCTGGCGTTATCTGCGCCTGACCTTCTCGTTCTTTTCCTCAGCCTTTCGCGTGTCATTTATCAGCCTTGAACTGTCTGCGGCACTCGATTGGTTGGACGATGATTTCGATCCGGATAATGTTTCGGACTCGGGTGACATCACAATGAGCCCCGGTGGGCTATGTCTGGGCGCCGTGCAGCAGCGCAGCATGCGCCACCTGCAGTTAATCTTTGGTCAGGTGGTGCAAGAGACCTATGACCAGATTCAACGCTGGGCCAACGCCTGCCAGAAGACCCGGGCGCCGTACTTTTTTGTACCGGATATCAGCACCACCGAGGTTTATTTTGGCTGGTCGGATAGTGGGCAATTCAGCGCGCCGCTGCGGGCAGATAAGGGTCTGCGCGAAGTCCCGACGGTCACCATGATCACGCGGGGGGTCTAATGCCATCCGCCGCCTTTTTAGCCGCCGCCAAGGCTGGCAACAGAAACCCCGTCGCCTTAATGGCGGTGGAGTCTATTGATGCTATCTATGCGACCTATGGCACCGGTTCGCAGTGGGCGGGATCGGTCGATTTGACCAACATCGACACTGCGGTTATCAGCGGCGAAGCGGTGGCACGCTTGAGCTGTGCGCTGACACCGGCGGGGAGTGTAGTGTTTACTTATGCCGATGCGAGCCATCCATTTTACCCGGCGTTAGCCGATACGCTGAGCGAATCCCGCTTTGCCAACACGATCAATATCAGCGGTGTGCTGGGAGTTGTGTGGCCAACAGTCGAAGGCCCTGGCGGGATCTCCAGTGATCCGCATGCTGCCACCTGGCGCTATAACCTGTCTAAGTCTGTTGGTGGTGCCAGTGTTTATACCTCGGCGGTTTTCTCCGGGCTGTTCTACTTTAAAGACTGGGCAGTACCATCATCGGGCAGTGGTGATACATATGTTCCTGTTAGTAATCCAATCTTTAGCCTCGACATCGCGCTGGATCTGATCGACCTGTCAGATACTCCGTTTACTGCTGGCGAAACCTTGTATCTGTCGTTTGAACTACTGACCTTTGTCGGCGAGGGTTTTGATTATATATCAGCGCTCTCACGGACCTACACTGCCGGCTTCTTATCCACCGTGGTCGCGATTGCGGATGAAACGCCTGCTGTTGCCAGCGTGACAACCTCCACCCTGGATCTTGGGGTGGTACTGGGATCGCCCGCTATTTTCCAAGCCGATGACCGCCAGCCTTATGGGGCCAGTATCACTTACAATATTTTAGGTGGCAACAGTGACCCACCAACTGTTGACCTGGGCGCTGTCAGTGACGGTCAGGCTATCGGCAGCCTGGGCTATCAGTATTATCGCGTCACGGCTGAAATAACGACCAGCAACGGCGCGCGGGGTGAGATCAACGAGATCCGCATCAACGACGCCGCCAGCCAGTTCAAATATTTTGGCAGCCATATCGATCAGCCATTTGCTGGTGTCATGCCCTATTTGACCAACCAGCCGTTTGGCTCGATCAGCAGCAAAATAGAGTTGATGTCGCCTGCGACAACAGGTGACGCCTCGGTCAAAATGGTCTGGTCAAGGGAAACCTCAGATCTGCTGGCAACTGGCTACCTGCGCGGCAAGTTGGTCTATCTCTCTATGGGCTTCGCCGGTCTTCCTTCTAGTGATTTTGAGCCGCTAGGGGTTTACACCTGGCAGGATTACACCGCTGACCCGATCAAGCAGATCATCACCGTCAAGCTGCGTGACGTGTTTAAGCAGTTCGACAAAATAAAAGTACCCAAAGAGCCGGTGCCTAATCCTGACGGAACCCGTACTATCACTGCCCTCACCTGGACAAATATCAACATTATCCAGATCATATTGGATCTGTTCGATCTGGTTGGTGTGCCCGACCGCATGCTTGACCGCAGCGCCTTTGAGGCCCTGCGCGACGGCACATATGCCACCACCGATTGGAACGTCACCCGCGCCCTGAATAATCCCGAAGAGGCGACCGGTCTGCTTAATGAACTGCGCTGCACCGCCGGGCTGTTTTTGGTGCCCTACCGCAACGGCAAGTTAACGCCGGTTGTTTACGATGCCACCGCCACCGAGGTCGCCAACCTGGACGCCCACATTGTCAGCTTTGGCACCATTAATGGTGGGCAGAAAGACCTGTATACCCGCCAGCTGATCTACTACAGCCCGACCGCTGGGGTGACCGATCCGAGCAGCGAAAAGGACTATGACAAGGTTCTGGTCGACATCAACCCGACTGCCGAAACCGACTGGAACCTCGAAGCGCAGAAGGTCTGGCTGGACAAGTGGAACGCCTCAGAAGTTGCCCTGACTGCACTTGGCAGCCGCATGAACGACTGGTTTGCGGTGCCCAGATTGCGCCTGTCTGCCAGCAAAATTCCTTTGTCACTTATGGGCGTGCAGTGTGGCCAGCTGGTCACGGTCGATAACCTGCTGCTGCCCGATGTCGCCGCCAACTGGCCCAACACCGCCCAGGGCCGCAAGTTTTTGGTGTTGGGCAACAGCTTCGACCCGGCAAGCTATTCGATCAGCTTCGATCTGTACGACACCGGCCAGATCGGCGCGGTCGGCCCGGGGGCGGTTGCCTCGGATATCCACCTGAGCGGCCCGGTTAAGGTGTGGGGCGCCAGTAACCTGTTTGTGGTTTCGGGTGGCACGGCGCCCTTCACTTGGTCCAGCACTTTCGGCACCATCACCGACCTTGGCAGCGGCATGATCAATCTGGATGTCTCCGGCCTCGCAGGCGCTGGCACCCTCATCGTTTATGATGCGACCAGCAAAGCCACCAAGCGCCTGAGCATTACCCCGCCGCAGGTGCTGGGGGCCACCATCGAGGGCAACATCACCAACGCGGTGATCGAACCACCGGCCGCCGTGGTGCCCGCCGACCTGACCGCGACCATCGCCAGCCACTTTGATGCCAACGCCTGGTCCAGCCCGCAAGAGCAGATCGACGCCGGATACCCCATCTACCTGCAACCCAGCGCCGATGGCTCGGTCTACAGCGAACTGTTCGACCTGGGCCAGCCGCTCCCCGCCGGCACCAGCGCGCGCATCGAAATAAAGTACACCACCCTGGCCGGCACCCTGACCTTCGACCCACTGCTCGAGGTATCGACCGATGGCATCAGCTACACCGGCACAGAAGGCGAATGGACCGCCGATGTCAGCGGTCAGCGTTACCTGCGCCTGCAGCTCACCATTACCGCCAACAACAACAGCTCACTCGCCGCGATCACCAGCGTGCGGATCTATTTAAATACGGAGGATTAATATGGCGATCGACGATCTGAAAACCACCGACAATTACACCGACCTGGTCGCCCGCCTTAACGCCAAACTCTACGCCCTGGCCCACGGGCAGACCGCCGGAATCATTGGTGCTGATACCTACGCCAACCTTGCCGCGATCACTAGCAACGCCAATGAAGTTGGTTATGTCGGGAATGATACTAATCCGCTGTTGATCGGCAACTATATTGCCGATGGTGCGGGGGGTTGGGTACAGTCGAGTTATGACCGGGTAGCTGTTGTAGAAACAGAAGCCGATGCTATCATCCCAGCATTATCGGATATATCGTCTCTCGTTGCCATAACTAGCGGTAAAAATTTGTTCAATTCGTTAGCTGTATCTTCCGAATATTTTATAAACGGTACGACCGGTGCTCTTGCAGCTCATGCAGGATATTATACAAGCGAATTTATTAGGGTGATACCTTCAACTAACTATATTACCAGCCCAGCATCGGCTTATAGAGTGGGTTATTATGGTAAAGCACAGGATTTTATAGGATATGCCGATACCGTGACAGCATTTACAACGGCATCAAACGTATATTATATAAAAATATCTGCATTAAACGCAACTCTCGCAACACGCCAAATAGAGTTAGGTTCGACGGCAACTGATTACTGGGAATTTTCTGCAATAACCCAATTAGAAAACAAACTTTCAACTAATATAAAAAATACAGCTATTTTAGCCAGAGGTAAAAATCTGGTTGACACATCAGTTGTAACATCAGGAGTCGTCTTGGATGTTGCTACAGGGGCAACATCATCGAATGCAAGTTATTTTACTACTGAATATATAAAACTCTATTCATCTAGTAGTTATAGGATCAGTGGAACCCCTTACGGACATGCTATTTATAATTCAAACATGGTGTATGTAAGCGGTGCATTGCTTAACTACGGAATAACAACCCCATCTGATAGCAATGGATTTGTGTACATACGAATTAGCGCACTTAATGCCCAGCTAAACTATATGCAAATAGAGGCAGGAACTGTTGCAACAGATTATCAGAAATTCCATGAAATAACGGTATCTGGCAACGCTATTCTGCCGGATACGATTGGAGATTATAAACTCAAGGAGTCGTATATTATTGGCACTCCAAGCAAAAATCTATTCAATAAAAATGATGTAAATTTAAACTCATTTTTATTAAGTACGGGTGGCGGTGCGTATTATTATGCAAATTATTTTGTTAGTAATTACATTCCGGTAAACGAATCTACAGAATATTATCCAACAGTATCAGCAGTTAATCGCATATCGTATTATGATAAATTTGGGACTTTTATCTCCCAGTCCAATAATGTCACTGGATCGATAACAACCCCCGCTAAAACAACATCACTCAGATTGGCATCATCGACAGCAAGCATCAATAGTGTTCAGCTTGAATTGGGATCAGCGGCAACGGTTTATGCAAATTATGGTGCTGAGTTGTCCAGTTCAGTGTTAGTCAGTTCGGGCCTTAAACCACCAAAAATATATACGTTGGATGATGCATGGAAAGCTTGGCTCAATGGAGATAAATTCCCTATTGCTTTTTATGGTGATTCAACAACACTCGGTACAGGTACAACCGGAGTTGTGGCAGGGGCATTATTGGGCGATGCAACCACACCAGCAGGCACTGATAATACGTCCCCGAATGCGTACAGTAAAATACTTGAGGCATTAATCATTGATGCTACTGGCAATTCGACGCTGAAAGTTTATAACGCAGGGTTCTCTGGGAAAACACTTTCATGGGGGGCGTTATCTGCAAACATGGAGTCTGAGTTCGCCGGTACATCTGATTACTCAGATGTAAAAATGATTGGATTAGGATTTGGCATCAACGACAGAGTGCTATACACAACAGAAACATTATTTAAGTCAGGATTCAAAGCTGATTTAGCGACTGCAATTAACTGGTGCTATGACCATGATATCCAACCGTTTCTGCTCACAACTCAGGCTGTTTTAGCGTGTGGAGTAGCTACCACTTATGTTGGTACATATCCACTGAGAACATCTGAAGCAATAGAAACTGTCGCAAATGAAATTAAGCGTGAGATTGCAGAAAAATATGGTTTGGAGATTGTCAACCTCAACGCTTTCACTAGAGATTATCTGCAATACTCAAGCGTCCTGCATTCAACCCTGATACCTGACAAGCTCCATTTTGGTGATGTTGGGCATGAGTTTGAAGCAGGGGCGATCTTCTCAGAGATATGTCCTTGGTGTCAGACGGTTGAGAGTAGTGTAAGAATTGACTACTCGACTCAGGTCATAAGGGACGCTCCAGCAGATGACCTCATAACACTGGCTGGATCGCTTACGAATGGATTTAAGTTGTATGCCAGTTATACAAAGGGCGATGCGCTAGATCTTAAAATAATGACCACATGGGTTTTTGTTACCAGTAAAACTCCACTTACATTGACGGCTTATAAAGGAGCTACAGGTCTGACTTATGCTGTAGTCGATGGGGTGACTACCGTCCTGTCTACTGGCTCAACTGCACTCGGTACTCTTGAGATCGGGCTGCACAAGCTGGAAGTATTTACAGGTCTTTCAACTGCCGTAGATTTTCAGGGTTTTACGCTTTCGTAGTAGGGCAAACAGAAGATGTCCGGAATAGTCCGGAATAAATCACAAAAAAGCCCGGTCGCGATGACCGGGCTTTTCTTTCAACTATCTAGTTTAATCTTAAAAATGGTCGGAGCGAGAGGATTCGAACCTCCGACATCCTGGTCCCAAACTAGGCTGTCCAATATGCACCGGGCCTTTAGTTTTGGGTTTAACCTTTCTATCCATATAAGACCCTTGACAGTCAAAACCAATAAAGCCATAATCCCGGCACTCAACCCCGTGTTTGTGCGGCTGACCAGATCAGCCAAGATCAATAAAAGGTCTTTTTTATTTTAAATATTAAAGACTTGGGGTTTTAGTCATTGCCGCCCTAGCTCAGTTGGTAGAGCAACTGATTCGTAATCAGTAGGTCGCGCGTTCGACTCGCGTGGGTGGCTCCATAAATAAAAGGGATCAGACTTCATTGTCTGATCCCTTTTTTTATCTATTTCAAGCATGATGCTTTCACAAAAGATATCAGCTTGAATGGCTAAGCAAAAAAGGCCAAATGCAAGGCGCGAAATTGTCGAACAATGAGGCGTACTTACGTACGTCGAAGCAGTGAGGCGATTGCAGCAACACCGCAGTTGGCAAATTTTTGCGACGCCATAAGAGCTGATCGCTCAGCCCGTCACGCTGATATCGACATGCAGCTCATCCGCGACCGGGGCGAGACTGGTCTCAATCTGTTCGGCCGTCATCCCGGGCGGGGCCTGAATATGAACCTGCATCTGGTAGAGCGCTGTACCGCTTTCGGGCGAACTTTTGACCTGGGACTTGAGATCAAGGATATTCAGTCCGAGATCCGCCAGATGCTGGCTGACCCGAAAGACGATCCCCGACTGGTCGAGCCCCTCGACCTCGACAATGTAATCCTGTGCTCCCGCACCCGGCGTTACCCTTCGTTCGCCCAGCACACGAATAAACGCCGAAATCCCACGATCCTTCTCAAGCCTGCGGCATTCAGAGAGCAGGCGCTCCTCAATCCTCTGATCTGTAGCTGAGAAGAGCAGGATCAGGGTAAATTCATCGGCAAGCAGGGTCATACTGTTCTCTTCGAGATTACAATCATTCTCGTAGAGGACGCGTGTCACGTCGGCAACAATTCCCGGTCGATCCTTGCCAAAAGCTGTCAAGATAAAGCGGCACGACATATGGTCTCCTTTTCGGCGTCATTGAATCAGTAGCGTTTTCTGCTTGCCGCGTCGCCAGGCCGCTTGAGCATGAACCGCAGCCGAAGACGAGGCGAAAAAATGGAACTCATTGTTCCTGCAGTCTAAACGAAAAATGCTATCAAAAACCATCCCTAACCGGTTGGTGCTATATCCCCCGACTCTGTTATCATGTCAGCTTGATCACTTACAACACCCGGGAGGTTCCATTATGATTCGTATCATTTATCGAACCGGTGAAGAAGACCTGGTCTCCCCCAAGTTTCTGGATATCCTGCTCTACCTTGACCAGGTTCAGTTGTTTGAGCGCTCCGCCGGCTGGGTAGTTGTCGGCGTTGATCAACTGCGCGGTTCACTGCCCGCGACCTACTCGGGGCCCGATCAACGCCAACACAAGCAAACGTCCCTGCCTGCTCCGGTACGCACTGATTTCTGGTCCCAGAGCTACAGAGCAGCCTCTCCCCTCAACCCTGCATGAGCTGCGCTTCGGTACGAACCGCCATCTCATTGGCATAACTTACAGAACCTTGATATGTCCGGTGGCAACCCAGGTTTTACCGACTCGCTCCATTTTTCACCAAAAATGTGATCAGGGTAATCTCGGGTGGTGAGCCGACCCGCATCGGTGGCCCCCAGGTCCCGGTGCCACGACTGGTGTAGAGGTGACTCCCCTTTGCCAGCGGGTAGAATCCATCCTGTAACGGAAATTTCAGCCTGGTCAGCAGATTGAAGGGGAATAACTGACCACGATGGCTGTGACCCGAAAGCTGCAGGTCAAAGAGCCCCAGACTTGCATCATCAACCTGGGGCCGATGCTTGAGATAAATCCGCAAAGCATCCGACCTCAAGCTGCGCAGCAATTCCAGTTCATCAGGCTGACTGCCTGAGCCTGCAGGATCGTCGACCCCCATCAGCTGAATACCGGGCATCACTTCAATACTCGCATTACGCAGAATGCTGAACCCGCTGGCCTTGAGAAAATCAATCGACTGTTGCAGGCCGGCGTAGACCTCATGATTACCAGTCACGGCAAATTTACCAAGCGGCGGTTGAATCTGCTGCCAGAGGTTGACCAGTCCATCCAGATGGCTGATCTGGGCATCGACAATATCACCGGTCGCCATCAGTAAATCCGGGTTGAGCACCTTGAGCTGCGAGACGACCTGGCCAAGTTCCTCATCACGCCGCAACATCCCGAGGTGCATGTCGGACACCTGAGCGATGGTCAGGCTTGCCCTTCCGGCAGGCAGACGGTCGGTCAGGATATTAAGCTTTTCGATTCGCAGACTCCGGGCCTCAAAAATACCATAGATGCCGATTGTCAGAGTCAGCAACAGAATAACCAGTGCGGTCTGGGCACCATAGATTGAGCAAGCCAGAGCCTGGGGAAAGACAAAAGCTGTCAACCAGACCCCGCACTGCCAAAAGGCCAGCAACACACTGAAACAGAAGGCATAAAAGACAAAACCCATCCAGCTGTAGCCGATCCAGGCCAGAGCACGGGCACTACTCTCATGTCCCGTCTTATCCAAAAAGTGGGCGGCTGCCGGCGCCGTCACCATCAGCAGGGTCCAGATCGCGGCCAGCAGCGTCAGGGCACCGTGACCAAGCAACAGGGGATAACAGGCCCAGATAGCCAGCAGGTGGACACCGCTATAAATAAACAGGAAAATGATCAGGAACAGGGTCATTACAACCTCCAGAAACGAGGCTCAATGATAGCAGAAAAATCAGCCCTGACGGGGATGAGGGATGAAAAACGGGGCGCAATCCCTTGCGCCCCGCAAAACGGTTTATCTCTCCAGCAGCAGCCTGAGCATCCGCCGCAGCGGTTCGGCGGCGCCCCACAGAAGCTGGTCGCCGACGGTGAAAGCCGACAGATAGTCTCCCCCCATGCGCATCTTCCGCACACGACCAACCGGGGTCTTGAGGGTCCCCGAAATCGCCGCCGGGGTCAGCCGCGCCAGAGTTTCGGCTTTGGTATTGGGGATGAGCTCGGCCCATTGGTTGTCGTTGGCCAGCATCGCCTCGATATCGGCCAAGGGCACATCTTTTTTAAGTTTAATCGTCATCGCCTGACTGTGACAGCGCATGGCACCGACCCGCACGCACAGGCCATCCACCGGGATCGGCGTCGTTGTCCCAAGAATTTTATTAGTTTCGGCAAAGCCCTTCCACTCTTCGCGGCTCTGACCTCCCTCGACCTCGCGATCGATCCAGGGGAGGACACTACCGGCCAGAGGGAACCCGAAGTTATCGGTCGGGATCGTACTGCCACGCAGTTCAGCGGTCACCTTGCGATCGATGTCAAGGATAGCCGACGCCGGATTCTTGAGCTCCTCTGCGACAGAAGCGCCAAGGTGCCCCATCTGCGCCAGCAGTTCGCGCATATTGGGTGCTCCTGCCCCCGAAGCCGCCTGGTAAGTCATGGATGAAATCCACTCGACGAGATTGTTATGGAACAACCCGCCCAAGGCCATCAACATCAGACTGACGGTGCAGTTACCGCCGATGAAATCCTTTTGCCCGGCGGTCAGAGCAGCATCGATCACGCCCCGGTTGACCGGGTCGAGAATAATGACCGCATCCTTTTCCATGCGCAGACTGCTGGCGGCATCAATCCAGTAGCCCTTCCACCCGGCAGCGCGTAGTTGCGGGTGAATCTCCTTGGTATAATCCCCCCCCTGACAGGTGACGATAGCATCAAGTTTTTTCAGATCCTCGATGCTCGCGGCATCCAGCAGCTTATCCGCCCCGAAGGGTGCATCCTGACCTGCCTGCGAAGTCGAAAAGAAGACCGGTTCAATCCCGACGAAATCGTTCTCCTGCTCCATGCGCTGCATCAGCACCGAACCGACCATACCGCGCCATCCAACAAATCCGACTTTCATTCCGTTGCTCCTTCATTTTTTGTGGGAGGTAAAATAAAAACGGCCGCAGGACTCTCGAAGTCTGCGGCCGTTTTGAACACTTGGTGATTGAACTTTACCTGGTGCTGTCTGCGCCACAGACCGTCCTCCGAACAAGCAGAGTTTTCTGCTTGCCGGTGGTGGTTTTTTTGGTTGTGATCGTAGTCAGCTTTTGCATAGTCAGGTGAAGATGCCGCAAGTAAAAGTGGATGTCAATCCTGAAATGAGCTCTTTTCAGCCTGGGGTTTTTAAAACTTTCAGTCCTGCCGGAGCCTGCGTGATCGGCATCATTTCAATATGGTTGATATTCAGATGTTCTGGTTGATCGGTCACGTACATGACCGCATGGGCAATATCACTGGCGGTCATGGCGTTGCTTCCTGCATAGAGCCCTCTCGCCCGTTCGACATCCCCCTTGAAGCGGACCAGAGAAAACTCGGTTTCGGCCATTCCGGGCGCAATACAGGAGACCCGGACCCTGGTGCCGAGCAGATCGGCACGCAGATTATCCGAAAACTGCAGCACAAAGGCCTTGCTTGCGCCATAAACATTGGCTCCCGGATAAGCGTAGCTACCGGCGGCTGAGGCGATGTTAACCACATGCCCGCGGTTCCGCTCAACCATCCCCGGCAAGAGCACCCGCGTGCAATAGGTCAATCCCTTGCAGTTGGTGTCGATCATCGTATCCCAGTCATCCAGTTCGGCCTGCTGGGCGGGGCCCAGGCCCAGAGCAAGCCCGGCGTTATTGACCAGGATATCGACTGCGGCAAACGCTTCAGGGAGTTGCCTTAACTTCTCTTCAACCTGGGACCGATCGCGCACATCGAGTTGCACCAGATGAATTTGCGCACTCGATTCGAGTTCAGCCCTCAGCTTTTCCAGCCGCTCCAACCGCCGCGCAGTCAGAATCAGGCGATCCCCCTTGGCGGCAAAATGCCGCGCTATCGCCGCACCAAAACCCGCCGAAGCCCCTGTAATCAATACGATTCTAGCCATTAAACCCTCCTCTTTTCATCAATAGCAGGTGACCCTTTTAAGTTTACGACCAACCCTTCTTCCTGAGGGAGAAGGTGGCCGAAGGCCGGATGAGGGGTATTTTGCGAACGTTCCCCTCACCCTAACCCTCTCCCTCAGGGAGAGGGGACAATTTCAATGGACTTCGTAAAAACCACCGGTGCCCAGGCGATGAACCTTGATCAGATTGGTCGTACCCGGCGCTGAGACCGGACTCCCCATGGTAATCACCACTGTGTCTCCCCGTTTAAGAAAGCCCTGTTTCAATACTGCGGTCTCGACCGAACGAATCTGCCCTTCGGTACTCCCCTCAATCTCGACCTGCAGCGCATGCACACCGCCATACAGCGCCATCCGTCGCCGCACATGCTGGGTCGGAGTCACCGCCAGCACCGGAACACTCGGTCGAAATTTAGCCACTAAAGCCGCCGTCCCACCCGTCTGGGTAAAGGCGAGAATGGCACTGGCCCCGACCGTATCGGCAATCTGACAGGCAGCCTGACCGATCGCTTCGGGCTGGCGCCGATGCTCAAGCGCCTTTTCGGGGGTAGCCGGACTACGCTGCAGCTGGGCGTCAGCCTCGACATCGCGCGCCACCCTGTCCATCACCGCCACCGCCTCAAAGGGGTAAGCACCCGATGCGGTTTCAGCCGAAAGCATCACCGCGTCGGTCCCGTCCAGAATGGCGTTGGCGACATCCGAGGTTTCGGCGCGCGTCGGGCGCGGGTTATTGATCATGCTCTCGAGCATCTGGGTCGCGGTAATCACCGGCTTCCCTCGCACATTGCATTTATGGATGATCCGCTTCTGGATCAAGGGGACCCGCTCCGGCTGAATCTCGACCCCCAGGTCACCACGAGCGACCATGATGCCGTCACTCGCCTCAAGGATCGCGTTAAAATTTTCCACCGCCTCCGGCTTCTCAATCTTGGCGATCACACCGATGCGACTTTTCCGTTCGTACAGTCGCCGCTTGATGTCGTGGATTTCATCCGCATAACGCACGAAGCTGAGCGCCACCCAGTCAAGCTGCTGCGTTATACAAAAATCAAGGTCAAGCAGATCTTTTTCGGTCAAGGCCGGGGCCGAAACCTTGACGCCGGGGAGGTTGATCCCCTTGCGGTCTTTCAGCACTCCGCCGACCACCACCAGACAGCGTACATCATTCCCCTCATTGGCCAGCACTTTCAGTTCCAGGTTTCCATCATCGAGCAGAATCTGGTTGCCGGGGCGAACATCATGCGGCAAATTCTGATAGACGGTCGGGATCAGACCATTCTCGCCCAGCAGGTCGCGCGTGGTCACCACCACCTGTTGCCCGGTGACCAGTTCCATGCCGCCGTTCTTCATCAATCCACAGCGGATCTTTGGTCCCTGCAGATCGCCCAGAATCGACACGGCCCGGTTGGCCTCACGCGAGAGTTCGCGGATAATCCTGATCCACTCAGCCTTCTGCGACTGCTCACCATGGGAAAAGTTGAGCCGAAAAACATTGACGCCGGCCTCAAGCAACTTTTTCAACCCTTCACGATCGGCACAGGCAGGCCCGACGGTGGCAACAATTTTGGTTCGACGGTACATTCGCGTTTTCCTTTGGGATCTTTAATATCGTAAGGCGTCAGGTGTGAAGGGTGAGGGGTAAAATCAAAGGCCTTCTTAACCTTTCCGCCTCACACCTCACGGTATACTAATGCTCACGGTATACTAATGCGCTTCGCTCCAGTTGGCTCCGACGCCGATATCCACCACCACCGGCACCGACAATGGTACCGCATTTTCCATCTCAAGCGTAACAAGCTGTTTAATCAATTCAAGCTCGGCCGGTGGCACATCGAACACCAGTTCATCATGGACCTGCAATACCATATGCGTCTGCAGCCCTTCTTGCCGCAGACGTCTGTCAATATTCACCATCGCCACCTTGATGATATCCGCGGCGCTCCCCTGGATCGGGTAATTGATCGCGTTGCGTTCGGCATAGCTGCGAACCGCGCCGTTCTTGCTGTTGATCTCGGGGATCGCGCAGCGCCGACCCAGCAGAGTCGTCACATACTGATGCTCACGTGCCTCCACCTTGCGCTCTTCCATAAAGCTCAACACCGCCGGATAGCGTTCAAAATAGCTGTCGATAAACTGCTGCGCCTCCTTGCGCCCGATCCCCAGATCCTTGGCCAGGCTGAAGGCGCCCATGCCGTAGAGCACACCAAAATTGATGGTCTTGGCCTGGCGCCGCATCTCGTCACTGACCATCCCCGGGAAAACATTGAAGATTTCGCTGGCGGTGCGCCGATGAATATCCTCTCCGGCGGCGAAGCTCTCTTTTAAGGCCGCGACATCGGCAATATGCGCCATCACCCGCAGTTCAATCTGCGAATAGTCAGCCGCTAACAGCAGGTTGCCTTCGGCGGGTAAAAAGGCTTCGCGGATGCGCCGACCCTCGACGCTGCGGATCGGGATATTCTGCAGATTCGGATCACTCGATGACAGCCGGCCGGTAGCGGTGACCGCCTGATTGTAACTGGTATGAATCCGCCCGCTGGCAGGATTGATCAGCTGCGGCAAGGCATCGGTGTAGGTGCTCTTGAGCTTCGAGATCGAGCGATATTCCAGAATCCGCGCAGCAATTTCATGATTTTCACCCAGCTCAGTCAAGACCTCGACGTTGGTCGACCAGCCGGTCTTGGTCTTCTTGCCACGGGGCAGGCCAAGTTTCTCAAAGAGAATTTCTCCCAATTGTTTGGGTGAATTGATATTAAACGGGCCACCGGCCAGCGCGTGAATCTCTTCTTCGAGCCGCACCAGGCCCTTCCCCATTTCCGCCGACAACCCGGCCAGAAAACGGGCATCAACCCTGATCCCCTGCCATTCCATACGGGTCAGCACCTCAACCAGCGGCATCTCAATCTCACGATAGAGATTTTCGGCCCCACTCGCCGGTAGTTCAGGCAAGAGTTTCTCGGCCAGTTGCCAGGTGATATCCGCATCCTCGGCGGCATAAACCGCAGCCTTTTCGACTTCAACTTCGGCGAAACCGATCTGCTTCTGCCCGGTACCGGTTAGTTCCTTATAGGGGATCATCCGATGATTCAGGTGGTCATTGGCCAGGGCATCGAGTCCGTGAGATTTGGATTCGGGGTAGATCAGATAAGAGAGGACCATGGTATCGTCGCCAATCCCGGCCAGTTCAATCCCGGCATTGCGCAGCACCAGTGCATCGTACTTGATATTCTGTCCGACCTTGATGATCTCTTGACTTTCGAGCAGCGGCCGCAGGGCATCAAGGACCCGCTGCAGGTTCAACTGTTCCGGTGCGCCCAGATAGCGATGACCGACCGGCACATACCAGCCACTCCCCGCCGCCAGCGCAAAGGAGAGGCCGACCAGTTGTGCCTGAACCGCCTGCAGACTGGTCGTTTCGGTATCCAAAGCAAAACGGCCGGCGACCCGCAACTGAGCAATCATCGCTTCAAGATCGGCGAAGGTCGTTACTGTTCGATAATTTCCAGCCAGGGCGCTCCGTTTGACGGTTTTCTCGATGTCGACCAACCCCTCGAGCAGTTGATAAAATTCCAGTCGCGTATAGAGATCGATCAGTTGTTCATGGTCCGGCGGACAGAGAGCAAGATCCGCATAGTCGATCGCCACGGGCAGGTCGTAGACCAGATCGGCCAGCTGGCGCGACAAGCGCGCCTGGTCAGCGAATTCGCGCAGGTTCTCCTGCCGCTTGGCCCCTTTGACCTGATCGATATTGGCCAGCAGGTTTTCGATATCACCGAACTCCTGAATCAATGCACTGGCGGTCTTCTCGCCAATCCCCGGCACCCCGGGAATATTGTCAGAGGTGTCGCCAGCCAACCCCAGTACTTCAAGCACCTGGCATGGCGGCACGCCGAAACGTTCAATCACCTCGGCCTCACCTGAGCGCTTCCCTTTCATGGTGTCGAGCAGGCCAACGCGATCAGTCACGATCTGCATCAGGTCCTTGTCCCCCGTCACCACCGTGACCTTCATTCCCTGGTCGGCATAGCGCCTGGCCAGGGTCGCGATGATATCGTCGGCCTCATACCCCTGCAGTTCAAGCAGCGGCAGCTTGAAGGCACGCACAACATCCTTGATTAACGGAATCTGCGGCACCAGATCTTCCGGCATCGCCGAACGGTTAGCCTTGTATTCTGAATAGAGCTCTTTCCGAAAAGTCGGTCCTTTGGCGTCAAAGACCACTGCCAAATGGCTGGGATGCTCCTGATTGATCAGGGTCTGCAGCATCTTGGTAAAACCAAAAACCGCGTTGGTCGCCTCCCCTTTGCTGTTCGACAGATGACGTATGGCGTAATAGGCGCGGTAGATGTAGCTGGAACCGTCGACGAGGTAGAGATTTGCGGAAGATACTGGCATAGAAGCCTCATTGAGTAATTGGGACAGCGGTTCTGGCTGCGGGTTCGGCGGTTATTATTCCACAGGAAGGGTTAATTGGGTAGTAAAACCGAAACCGGGATATTTCAGGGGTTACCCGTTCCACGAAGACCTGATTTTAATAAAAAACGACAAACATTAAAAACAATACATTAGCCATAAGCACCGTAAAGGGGGGGGTATAGCAGCACACCTTTATCAGCCGACAACGCTCCTTTTTGTTCCCCTTATTTCAGTTAAAACCTATGCTTGTTTGTAACTTTTGTTACTGAAAAATATAAAGATTCTTGAGCTTTGTGAAATATTTGAACATAAAAAAAAATAATTTTGCAAATGAGAACGCCTATGATATAAATTTGAATCGCAAGCAAATTGTCTCTAATAAACGCACTAATAATAACCATTTAGGTTGTCTTTACAGGTAATCACAACGCAACGCTTGGACCTAGGGATCGTTTTTTGCACGCTACTTTATCCCTTGAGTGGTCCAAATAACGGTAATTTCTGGTTTTTTAAAATTTTACCTGCGATTCTAGTGGCACCTTCCAGCGGATCAAAATTAGGATTTGCTGACTTGTATTTGCAGAAGCCCAAAACACATTATCAATAATAGGTATAGGTCCAACTGCGAAAGGAGGAACGGGAGCAAATTAGTGACTGTCCCCTGGCAAAACATGACAAAAGAAAAACTTGTTTAAGAACAAAAGTACGTTATTAGAGTGTCATCCGGAGGGGATGACAGGTCAGCTCAAACACAACCAAAGGAGTAGACGAATGAAGAAGTTGAAATTAATGTTGTTGCTCGGTCTGATTGCACTGGTCGCCGGATTGTCCGGCTGCGCCAGTGATGGCAGCAATGGTGCTGCTGGTGCCCCTGGTGCCCCTGGTGCGACCGGCCCTGCGGGCCCGGTAACCCAAACCAATGAATCTTGTGCTGTCTGCCACTCTGCAGGAGCCATCGCTGACATCGGTGCTATCCATACCACGGATGCCCCGCTGACCGTGACCGTTGACGATGTTCGCACCGTTACCACCGGTACCAACAAGTTTGTTGAAGTCGATTTTACTGCCATGAACGGGACCCAAGGCGTCACCGGTCTCGATACGAAAGCCGCCAATTTCTACCTGGCAGATATCGTCCCTGCAGGAACAAATACAACTGTTTCCGGCACCTGGCCAACCGCTTACCTTGAGCGCTGGGCCTATGAAGGTACTGGGAAAGTCGTAGGCACTCTTACCGCTGGTGCCACTGCCGGGACTTACACCTACACCTTCGGCACCCCCTACACCGACGGCACCTTCACTGCGGCGCTGGCAGGTACGAGCCACGGCGGCGATCCTCTCGCAGCAGAGTCTCTCGCAACCGTCGCACCAGAGTTCAGCATCTACGGCGATACCCAGCGTGTCGTCATTAAAGTTGGGGCTGATAGCACTAGTCACTATGCCGGCACCGTCGCTGTTCAAGACTTCACCGTTGCCGACTCGGGAGCTATCGGAACCGCTGACGCTATTACAACCGTACTCCCGGATCGGGTCCTTGCACCGGTTTCAGGCTGCAAGCAGTGTCACTCCGACAACATGCAGAATGCCGCCCATGCCAGCAGCTATCCCGATACCCGCGTGTGCAACACCTGCCACTCACCGATCAGCAACTGGCCGCATAGCGCCAGTGCCGATGGAACAGGTTTGCTCGAAGGCGGTGTCACCAATTCCTATGGCCAGGACATCACCAGAGACGGCATGTGGCTGTCCAAATTTGTTCACCAGATCCATTCAAACAACGTCTGGGCCTTCAATGCGACCCCAGATGTTACTTACCCGGAAAATATCAAGAACTGCGCCAAGTGCCACAACGGCGACGACAACATGAGCACTGCTTGGAACACCAACCCGTCTGGTGAGGCCTGCGCGTCCTGCCACAGCGGCAACGTCATCAATGCCGACGGCACTATGACCCACGATACAGCGAACTACGCTTCGGCTCCGACCGGCAACTACGCAGATACGGCTGGCGGCTTCAACGTTTGTGCCGGATGTCACCCCTCCGCGGCCATCATATCGGCTCATACCGTCACCACGTTGAAAAACGCTCCGACCGTCTCCATCACACCTGTCTACACCTCGGCCATTACCCTTGCTGGTGCGACTGGTGCTTCTGGTGAATTCCTCGCGGGCGATGTTCCGGTTGTTACTGTGACCGCCACTAAAGGCGGCGTTGCAATGTCTACGGCTGACTTCACTGCGGCCAAACTGTATGTCTACGGTCCGCGGTCTAAGGCTCTGCCGATCCTGACCCCCGGTTCGTCCACCGACCCGGCCTATGATCCAGCCACGGCCCCGACCCAGGGTGTCAACTTGCTGGATACCACCGACGCCAACGTCACGGTTGACGCCACTGACCTCAAGTACACGCTGCAGGCCATCCCCAGCACTCTTGAAGCGGGTACCTACATGGCCATGGTTTACGTCACTGATCCGTCGAGCCGTAACATCCCGACCAGCTATGGCGGTTACAACCTTGACGGTTGGCAGCTGATTAACTTCCAGGTTGGTACCGCAACCGTGCAGCCCAGAGTTGCGGGCGATGGCTGCAATAAGTGCCACGATCTGAATGACTGGACCTCGACAGCTCACCGTGCCTATTTCGGCACCGACGGCTGCCTAGCCTGTCATGATCAATCGGGCAACCATGCTGATACCATTGCAAATCGCGTACATGCGGTTCACAGCGCTACCCTAAATGGCGATCTCAATAATCGTGATTGGACGGAGATCACCTATCCGTCGGCTCTGACCAACTGCGCGGTCTGCCACAACAGCACCAGCAAAAACTACATGGCAACGAGTGACACCGTTCAGCCTTCGCAATGGGCCAAGCCCTGCATCGGTTGCCACGGCGACGTGCCTGGCGCAAAAGATCACATGATTCAAAATGGTGGTCCTTTGTAAAAACGATCTGAAATGAGTTAAAAGCTTTCTTTAATTCATAATGCAATAAGGGGCGGACCATACGGTCCGCCCCAATTTTATTGATAAAGTTTATAATCCAGATAATTAAAGGCAACCCAGATCACTCTCACAGCTACAAAGTATTGCTTTTTGTCATACTCAGTTCCAACCTTTATTTCCCCTTATAATCTTTATGGAACTCTACGTTGCAGTGGGTCTACCAACCGCCTGAAATCGAATTTTATCAATTTCTTGACCTCCAAGAACTGAGTCTATAATCTAGTTTTCCAGCTTTAAATCAGGGTGCCAAAACACGAGAAAACAGATTTCATATATACGAAAAAGGTTTCAACAAATGGCAAAAAAACAACAATCTGGTGCTGCCGGATCAATCTCTCCAATGAAAACATCGCGACGCACCCCTCTTTGGCTAGCGTTTGCCTTGCCAGTGGTCGCGATATTAATCTTTTTTGTCCTTCTCGAGGGAGGACTTGCGGTTTTTGGAGTGAAACCAGCGTCCCAGACCGAGGATCCATTTGTCGGTTTTTCCTCTACCTCACCCCTGTTTGTTTCGGCAACAGGGGCTGACGGTCAACCAATTCTGATTACTGCACCAAATAAAAAGGACTACTTCAACCGCCAGAGCTTCCCTCAGCAGAAGGCTCCCAACACCTACCGGATTTTCTCTCTCGGCGGTTCAACCACCTACGGTCGCCCCTACGATGACGCAACCTCTTTTTCCGGCTGGCTGAGAGAACTGCTTCCAGAAGTTGACCAAAGTAAAAATTGGGAAGTCATTAATGCCGGAGGGATCAGTTATGCCAGCTATCGGGTGGCGCAATTGATGGAAGAATTGGTCCGCTATCAGCCGGATCTGTTCATCATCTACACTGGGCACAACGAATTTCTTGAAGAACGGACTTACCATAAAATCAAGAGCCTCCCACCCTTGATCCGCTCGTCTGTTTCGCTGCTGACACATACCCGCACCTGGACGGCAATGAACTCTGCCCTCAAGACGCTGCACCTTGTTCCCGATCACAACAAGACGAATCGGTATAAACTCAGTGCCGAGGTGAACACGATACTCGATCAATCCGCCGGGCCAGAGCGCTACACCCGCGATGACGCCCTGCAAGAAAACATCGTAAAACATTACCGCATCAGCCTGAAGCGCATGGTTTCGTTGGCCCGGTCGGTGGGCGCTAAGGTTATTCTTGTGAAACCAGCGTCAAACCTGAAGGATTGTTCCCCTTTTAAAAGTCAGCACACTCCGGGATTGTCCGCAACCGCACTTCAACAATCCGAGCGTTTTGAAGCTATGAGCCAACCTTTTTACTGGCAGAAAAATTTTGGTATGGCGCTGAACTTTTTAAATCAGGCGGCGAAACTCGACCCCCGCTCCGCCGATTTGCAATATCGACGCGGCCAGACGCTGCTCGGCTTGGGGCTCTATAAAGAAGCCAAAACCGCACTAATTAGCGCACGGGATGAGGACGTTTGCCCGCTGCGCGCCTTAAGTTCCATAGTCCAAACAGTCACAGCGGTTGCAAATGAGCAGCAAGTCCCGCTGGTTGATTTCCCAGGCCTGCTCGAGCAACGCATGCGCAAAAAGCAGGGATACGCGATCTTGGGGAAAGAGTACTTCCTCGATCATGTTCACCCGACCATCGAAGGGCACAAGATTCTGGCGAGCGGTTTGCTGCAAACTATGTCGGATCAGGGCCTGATACGGCTGGATCCCACGCGGGAAGAACAGGCGCTGGCCAAGGCCACCGCGACTATCGAAGGCGGCCTCAATCCGACCGAAAAAGGGTTTGCCCTTGCCAACCTGGCCCGTGTGCTTTTATGGGCCGGCAAAAATGACGATGCGGCTCGCCTGGCGAAGCAGGCGATCGAAACCGCGGGAAGCTCCCAGAAGGTCGTCACCAACGCAGCGAGCACCCTGGCGACATCCTACGTTCGCTTTGGGAAGCCCCAAATGGCTGTCAAACAGCTTTACGCGGTCCTGAAAAACAACCCCGGCTCAGTTGAGCTGCGCTTGAAGCTGGGTGAAATTCTATCAGGGGCTCGAGTTCACAACTATACAGAGGCGGCGGCCAACCTGCTGCTGGTGATCCAGCAGATGCCCTACTACGACTGGGCCCAGGGACTCTTCGGCATTGTCATGTTCGAACGCGGGCGGCCGCGAATCGCCTATTCCAGCCTTAAAGAGGCATTACGGCTGAACCCGAACAACGCTAACGCCAAGCTGAGGCTGGAAAAGATCAACGATATTCCGGAAAGCCGCAGCTACGACCCAACTCCGCCGCAGATCAAGCTGAACCGCTATCCTTCTACCGCCCCACAGCGGGTGGTACAGGGTCGCGTCGATGCCCAAGGGAATTTCGTGTCCGACGGCATCGAAGCGGAATTCTATGAGAACGGCCGCCTGAAACGCTTCGTCGATTTCGACCATGGACAGCCGACAGGCGCCGAATTGACCTGGGATGACCAGGGCAAACCGACTTTTAATCAGCCTCACCAATAGTTGCTGGTGTCGACACGCCCACCAGCCAAATCGGTGGACATGCCTCAAAAGGGACAATAGATATGGATTTTCTGAAAGATCTCTGGGGATTTCTGACCGTACGAAAAAAATTCTGGCTGCTGCCGATCATCCTGTTCATGCTGCTGTTCGGGGTTCTGATCGTGCTCACCGGTGGCTCGGCTATCGCGCCCTTCATTTATGCAATCTTCTAGAAAGACCACCTGAATCATGCCAGACGCAATCCTGGGCATCTCGGCCTTCTATCATGACAGTGCGGCGGCCCTGATTCTGGACGGCAAGATCGTTGCCGCCGCCCAGGAGGAACGCTTTACCCGCAAGAAACACGATTCCTCCTTCCCCCGCCATGCCGTGGCCTACGTCCTTGAGGAGGCGGGGCTGGAGCTCGCGGATATCAGCGCCGTCGCCTTCTACGACAAACCCTATTTAAAGTTTGAGCGACTGCTCGAGACCTATCACAGCTTCGCGCCACGCGGCCTGAAAAGTTTTCTTTCGGCTATTCCGGTCTGGATCAAAGAGAAGCTGTTCATGCGCCGGATGCTACGGGATGAGTTCAAAAAGCTCGGCGGGAGCATGCCAAAACTGCTGTTCCCCGAGCATCACCTCTCCCACGCCGCAAGCGCCTTCTACCCCTCGCCATTTTCCGAGGCCGCGATTCTGACTCTCGATGGGGTCGGCGAATGGGCTACCTGCTCTATTGGCGTCGGCACGAAAAATGGAATCAGGGTTCTCAAGGAACTCGATTTTCCTCATTCGCTGGGGCTACTCTATTCAGCGTTTACCCATTACTGCGGGTTCAAGGTCAACAGCGGCGAGTACAAACTTATGGGTCTGGCCCCCTACGGAACGGCTGGTTCACCTCGGGTTGAAGAATGGAAGAAACACATTCTTACTGAATTGGTCGATCTCCGCGAAGATGGCTCATTCCTGCTGAACATGGACTACTTCGATTATGCTACCGGCCTTACCATGTGCGTCGATAACCGCTGGCAAAAGCTGTTCGGAATTCCCAGACACACCGAAGAGACGGCCTTGGACCAGAACTACATGGATCTGGCCTTAGCCATACAGGAGGTTACAGAGCAGATCGTTCTGCGTCTTGCCCATACGGCCCGTCAGCTTACCCAGAGCGACTACCTGGTTATGGCGGGCGGAGTGGCGTTAAACTGCGTAGCCAACGGCAAACTTCTCAGGTCTGGCTTATTTAAGGATATTTGGATTCAACCTGCCAGCGGCGATGCAGGTGGGGCGTTAGGAGCTGCATTGGCCGGCTGGCATATCTCCCTCGACAAGCCCCGCCAAAAAGGTAACGGGGACGCAATGCAGGGCGCCCTGCTCGGTCCGGAATATGGCACCAAAGAGATTGGTAAGGTTGCCCGCCGCTATCAGGCACCCTGCCAGAACTATGCTGAGTTCTCGGCCCTCTGTCATGATGTCGCGGGGCTACTGGCGGAGGGGCAGGTTGTTGGCTGGTTTCAGGGACGCATGGAATATGGTCCGCGAGCGCTGGGGAACCGTTCCATCCTGGGAGATGCACGCCACCCCGAAATGCAGAAGAAACTCAACCTGAAGATTAAATACCGCGAAGGATTTCGCCCCTTCGCGCCCTCAGTCATAGATGAATGTGTCGGTGAATTCTTCGACCTTGACCGCCCTTCTCCCTACATGCTGCTGGTCGCCCCGGTTCGAAAAGAGAGGCGGTCCCCCTTGCCGAATAACTATCATACTCTGCCCCTATATGACCGGCTCTACCACACCAGATCGGATGTGCCGACCATAACCCACATCGACTACTCTGCCCGGATACAATCTGTCAATCGAGAGGGCCACCCCAAATACTGGGAACTGATCGATGCTTTTCGACAACAGACAGGTTACGGTTTAATCGTAAATACAAGCTTCAATGTCCGGGGCGAACCGATTGTCTGCACCCCCGACGATGCGTACCGCTGCTTTATGGCAACCGAAATGGATTATCTGGTCATGGGTGATTTTTTGTTCTGTAAAAACGAACAGCCGCATTTTGCAGACCGTGATTACTGGAAGCAAAAGTATGCACTGGACTGAGCCCTCCAACTCCCATAAAAACCTTTCTACGGTGATAAATTAAATGTTATCAAAACTCCACAGGCACAGCGCTGAAGAATGCAAAGACGCTGGTTTGGCCCTGGTCCTTATCTGCCTTATCTGTTACCTGTCCTTAAATCTGCCATTTTTTATCCTGGCGGCAATCATCCTGCTTCTCATGGCCATGACGCACCCTCCCCTTTTTCAGCCGTTCGCTATCTTCTGGTTTGCTTTAAGCAAAACGCTGGGAGAAATTGCATCCAAAATCATTTTAAGTGGGCTTTTTTTTACTCTGGTCCTGCCCATCGGCCTGGCGCGACGTGCCCTGGGGAAGGATACGATGCAACTAAAGCTATGGAAGAATGGGGAAGAGTCGGTTTTCCGTACGCGAAACCACAGCTTTGAAGCGAAAGACCTGGACCTCCCCTATTAAGGCAAACCGCAAGGTTTTGCCCGAACACCCAAAGGGCGAGTCGCTTTTTTTATGGGCGTTTTGGCAAGAAAGGTACAAAATCATGGGCGTCCCAAAATTCGATCTGACTGACCCCTGTTGACCTCTTTTTACTTCACCTATTACCCTGATTTCCCCGTTTAAAAAATTGTGATGGAGACAAAATTCAGTTCGACCATTTAGCGACCAGAACTGCCAAATTGCCGAACCATTCCTACTTAATCTGGTTTTGCCGTATTTCTGTAAACCTGCATATAGAGTGGTCGCCTTCCCCTTGCTTTCAGAGAGCTAGCGAAAGTCTCAATAAACGCGGAAGAGGCAACTGGAATCATCGACCATAAAAAATTTACTGATGTCACAGGCATGGAGTTCCCGTCCCACAGTCGTGCACACAGCGCAATTGCAAAATCAACCACTTTATTTAATCGAAGACGGGCCAGAGAAATCCATACACAGCAGGCAAACACTTTCCAGACGTCACTGAAGACTCGCCGACCTGCCAGACCTGATTTAGCTCAACACCCCTGACCTGCAGATTAAAATCGAGCAGGGTTATATTTTCATTAAGATATTGAAATATTATCTTTTCTGCCAAATCATTACCTTTTTAGTCACCTTAAAGCCATAGAAAACAAAGCTTTCTCATTTCCTCGAGAGAAACATTAAATTTTGTACATTTATATTGCATCTCTAATTTTTAGTGCTATTAGTTAGCAGGCAGTGAAGCTGATTCTATAAAATACCTGCGGAGCATTTGTTGCGGTTACCGAAGAGAGAACTAATAGTAAAGCGGCTACAGGGGGAACTCACCAACGCCGCGGATACCCCAGCCTGAACGGCGCATCCACCCAAAAACCTCGTCAAATAATTGCGAGCCATCCAGTGGGGATGGCAAAACATAATCCTCAATATAAAATGGAGGCAAAAGATGAAGAAGTTGAAATTAATGTTGTTGATCGGCCTGATTGCACTGGTCGCCGGATTGTCCGGCTGCGCCAGTGATGGCAGCAATGGTGCTGCTGGCGCAGATGGCGCGCCAGGCCTCAGTGCTTACCAGATCGCTGCCAACAATGGCTACACCGGTACAGAGGCAGAGTTTGCTGCTGCACTAACTGCAGCCAACGACGCCACACCTGAGTCCTGCGCCGTGTGCCACAAGGGGGCTGGCGATCAGCACCAGGCCTATTTTAACGCAACCAAGGATGCCTCCAAAATTCAACTGGCCTTCGGCACCGACACCGTCACCGATAACCTTGACGGAACATACACAAACGTTATCCCTTTCACCATTGACGAAAATGGGGCTCCGTATTTGGGGGGGGTAACAGGCAATAGCATTGACGGTCTCGGAACTCAGAGGTGGACCATCCAGACCTTCGACGCGAGCACCAATCATGTCGAACTGGCCACTCTGGCCGGCGCCCCAGCCACCTACACGCTGGCCGGCAGTGGCGGCAGCTATACCATGACGACCACCCTGGATTATGATATGACCGCCACCGGTTTTACCGGATTTATCTACGGCTATGTCGCCAAGGATAAAATCGGCGGCGCAGTTGCTGGTCATGTCCAGCTGTATGACAATGTGTCAAATGCTGCACTCAAATTCGGCACCTGGACATATACGTCCAATGCTGCCGTTGCTTCTTGTGAAAAATGCCACGGCACGCCCTATATGAAGCATGGCTACCGCGCAGCCCAAGTCGCCGGCATCGACGATTTTGTCGCCTGTAAGGCTTGCCATTATGACTCCAGACCTGGGAATGATGGCACGGAGTTCTTTGGTGACGGAACTTACGCCTATACTGCGAACGTCATGACCGACGTTCACGCTTCCCACCTGAATGTCTTCCCTTATCCGCAGGAAATGACCAACTGTGTAACCTGCCATATGGGCACCAAGCTTGACAGCACCCTTACTCAAACGAACTTCAAGTACAGCGTATGTACAACTTGTCATGCCGATGTGGATGCAGCGACCAATACGGTTGTGGCCAAGCCCCTGTCGACAATTGTCCCAGCCGCTCACCCGGTTCCAGTAACCAGCGCCACGAATTGCAGCGCTTGCCATTTGGATGACAACAGTTATGCACCTTCCTTTGTATCCATTCACACTGGCGTTGACAAAGTAAAATATGCCAGCGCGGCTGACGCTACTGCAGGGACCCTGCGTTACACCTATGCTATCGACAACGTTGTCTATGATGCAACGGCAGCAACCTTGACAATCACCTGGAATGCCAAAGATGCAGCGGGTGCTGCCCAGGATGTGCTGAACCTTGACCCCACGGCTGGACCCGTTTTCCTCGGTCTCCCTGCTGACCGCAACAATGAGTCTGAAGGCATCAGAATCATGGTTGCCTATTACGGCTGGGGCACCAAAAACGTGGCTGACTACGATTACATCAAGAAGGACGATGTCATCGCCAATACCACCTATGCCGCTGGCGTAGCAACGACCACTTTCACCCTCAACAGCGCCAAACTCGCCGATAACAAGGCCACCAAGCTCGCAGTCGCCATAATCGGTGTGCCCCAGGTGAATGGCAGCATGGTCGCGGTAAAATCTGTAACCAAGGATATCCTGCTGGCCGATGGCACCCTGTCTGATCGAGACAAGGTTGTCGACAACGCCAAATGTAATGCCTGCCATGACAATATCGTGATCCATACTGGCGATTCACATGGCCATACAACGGTTGGTAACGTTAACGCCTGCTTGTTCTGCCATAACACCGCCAGCGCATCCGGTCATTATGCGCAACAAGGCAGATCTATCGACTCTTACCTCCACTCAATCCACTCGTTCCAGACCGAGCCGGAATTTATCTTCCCGACGTTCACCACCACCGACTGTGAAGCCTGCCACGTGGCTGGCACCTACAATGTTCCGGACCAAACTAAGTCGCTCGGCAGCGTCATCGATAATGGTAGCGTTGATGTAACCGTTGGCCCTGCTTCCAGAGCCTGCGGATCATGCCACCGGGCAGATGCACTTAAAGAAGGTGACACCGGTGCTCTAGCTGCAATCAATGCACACACTGAAGCAATGGGCTACAGAGTACCGACAACGGTCAAGTCGTTCATTGATGTAATGAACTCCATCATGGCCAAACTGCAGTAATCATCACCAGCGAGGTGGGCCTTTGCCCACCTCGCTGGATTTTGTCCAAATAAACAAACCTAAAAAGCGGCACGTCCTTTGGCGTGCCGCTTTTTTTATGGACCTATCGTGCATTTTCAACCAAGGAGAAAACGATAAATACCGGGTTTTTTTGTCCCAAGGTCCAAAGATCCCTGAAGTCGGAACGCTTTGCGTTTGAGATTGAAAAATCCACTAGGGTCGTCTACAATATCACGTTTTGTAAATCTACCGTTCCCCCCTGAACCTGCCTGACTGAGACTTTGGTTTTTTTACTTTATGGAATGAAAACGCTTAACGCTTTGGGCTATCGAACTGTCCAGTGCCGTTTTTGCACATCTAGGAGGATGTATGAAAATAAACTATGGAATGGGGCCCCTGCTCTGGCTCAGTACGTTAATTCTGCTTTGTAGCCCGCTGACTGTTTCCGCGGCTGAACTCAGCATTCATTCCGACACGCTATTTCGTGCGTTCAGTCGTGATACCACGACAAAAAACAACGCTGCCGTCATGCCAACCTACGAATACCTGCAGGTCGACATGGGAAACCCTGAAGCTAAGGGGCTCTCATTTCATCTCTACGGCTGGGGTCGGGCTGATCTGGCAGACAACGGCTACTACACGGACAACACCGCCGGAGAACTGCTCTACGGTTATGCCGAATACAATGGTGAGCAGGCTCATTTCAATGCCCGTCTCGGCCGACAGTATATATTTGAAGGGGTTGCCAACGAATCGATCGACGGCTTGCGCCTCAGTTCCGATCTGGGTAAATATTTTTCCGGCTCGACCTATGCGGGGCAACAGGTGGCCCTCGCCAGTGAAAACGGTCGCAGCGGCGACAGCATCTACGGCGGTCGCCTGGTCAACCATATGGCTGGTCTATACGATCTGGGCGTCTCCTACAAAAAAATCCGCAACGACAGCGCCGACGCCACCGAGTTGACCGGCCTTGATCTGGCGGCCTATCTGCCCTTCGGTGTCAATTTCCACGGACTGTCCAAATACAACCTGCTCAGCGATGCCTGGGCTGAACATTCTTACGAACTAAGCGCCAAGGTCGGGCCGGTTTCCATTCGTCCCTACTTTCAGCAGTTTCAATATGAGGATTATTTCGGCACCGGCGTCAACAGCGCCAACCCTTTCCGCTTTCTGGCGGCCAGCGGCGAACAGCTTTCGATCAACGGCTTAGATCTGACCCTGCCATTGGGAGAAACCTGGGTTTTCGTCGCCAAAGCCAAAAACTATGATTACAAAGTGCTTAATGATAACTCGCAGTACTATTCGGGACAGGCGACCTGGTCGGATGACAGTCAAGATCAAATCGGCGGAGAAATTGGCACCATGGTCGGCGATATTGCCCAAAACAAATATTACCTGCTGCGCCTCTTCACCTACTGGGCTCAGCTTCCCGCCGCCCTTCCCGTCAGTTTTATCAGCAGTGATCTGGTTTATGTCGGCTATGATAAGCCGATATATGGCGAAGACAGCTCGCTCTTTATCTCTCTCGGTACAGGCAAAAAATTTATGCATGATGCCCTTGAGTTGAAGCTGAGTGCTGATTACAACAACGACCCCTATTTTGATCAAGACCTGCGCGGCATGTTGACCGCCAGCTACAGTTTCGGCAAATCACTGTAATGACATTTACATTGCGAGCAGGAGTTAAATAATGCGTAAAAATTTTAGAATAATTCTGGGATTATCTTTTTTGCTGCTCGGCCTGGCGGCCTGTGCGGCGCTCGACAGCGGTCGAGATCTGCCACTTCGCCATGCGACGGAAGCCACTTTGGGTCTATCAACCAAAAACTGCATCAACTGTCATGATGCCCGCGACAACAAACTGGCCTTTGGCGATTTTGTCCACACACCAACCTGGCTGCAAAGCCACCGTCAGCGTGCTTACCAAAATGAAGCTGTCTGTTCGATGTGTCACCAGACCAGCTTTTGCAATGACTGCCATGCGACCCGGGTCGAGCTGAAACCTTCGCTCAAAAACCCGACAGAAACCGGTCGACAGATGCAACATCGCGGTGACTATCTAAGCCGTCACCGCATTGATGGTCGCATAGACCCGACCTCTTGTTTCCGTTGTCACGGCAACCCTAAAGCATCTCAAACCTGCGTTAGCTGTCACGGCTGAGGTTAAGAAGGAGAGACAAGATGAAACGCCGATTTATTTTTCTAATTTTGCTACTAATGCCATTAATCATAAACGGATGCGGTGACGGCAATCCCAATGCTCCGACAGATAATCAGCCGCACCCGCAGAACTGGCTGTCATCTCACCCTGCAGCTGCACAGGCGAGCGCAGATTTCGCCGCCGATTGCACCCTCTGCCATGCTGCCGATCTCAAGGGCAACGACGCGGCGGTGAGTTGCTATTCTTGCCACGTTTTCAATACCAGTCCTCCATTTACCTTTCACCCCGCCGACTGGACCAACCCTTATGTTAACCATCGCGGTTATGGGGCACAAACCGACCTGTGCAAAAACTGCCATGGCGCTAGCCTGCAGGGCAGCACGGTAGCCCCCAGCTGTTTTTCCACCAGTTATAACGCTCAAAGCTGCCATGCCGCAGGCCCCGGCTTAGCCCCACACCCCCTGGATGGCAGCTTTCTGATCGGTTCAACGCACGGTCCCGTGGCCAAAGCCGATCTAACAATGTGCCAGGCATGTCATGGTCAAGCTGGCGGCCCGGGTAGCAATCCACGTTTTAATAGAGGCATCGTCAGCCAGGGCGGAACTGGCTGCGAAGCTTGTCACGGTGAGTATCTGGCCCATCCGTCAAACTGGGAGGGCTACGACGGCCCCACCTTCCACGGTACTGCCGGCAACATGCAGAACGCCTGCACTCTCTGTCATGGTGCCAATTTAGAAGGCGGCAGCGGCCCCAGCTGTGCCAGCTGCCACGGTGGCAATCCGTTAAACTGAAGCTGCTTTACACAAGAGAAGTTGCCCTGAAAGACCGGGGCTAATTCTCCGTCCTAAATCATCAGGAACCCCGCATCTTT
Organism: Geopsychrobacter electrodiphilus DSM 16401; assembly: GCF_000384395.1. Lineage (NCBI taxonomy): Bacteria > Pseudomonadati > Thermodesulfobacteriota > Desulfuromonadia > Desulfuromonadales > Geopsychrobacteraceae > Geopsychrobacter > Geopsychrobacter electrodiphilus. The sequence continues at coordinate 867,427 of NZ_ARWE01000001.1, read as the reverse complement.
GGATGCGGGGTTCCTTTTTTTGTGGGGAGCCGGTCAGGACGCTTTAGCCTAAACCTCAAAAACAAAAAAATTTGACTCAAATTATGCAGCGTTGCTAATTTAACAACATTCAAAATTAAAACGCCGTTGGTAAGAGGCAACGGGGAATAATGGCAATTGATCCCCGATTTCTTACCTGACATCCTGACTCAATATCGGCGAATTGAAATCGCATAAACGCCTTAATTTTCTTGATTTTCTGGTAGGGAAACGTTACATACGTAGACGAAGTTTTTCTATCCAATGTACTTTCCTCTTTAACTCTTCAAATATTTGGCGTCAGATGCTGATCACCCTGCTCCAACGACATTATTTATGGATATTTGCTACCCTGAGCGGGCTAATGGGCTTGACCGTCGGACATCTGGGAGCGACGGTCATCGGAATACTGGCCGGGCCGGGTCAAACTTCTGCGCTTATTCAAACGTTGCCGCCAATCGAGGCCAAGGCCCTGCCATCCCTGGCTGACTACCAGACGATCTTGTCCCGGGACATCTTCAACTCTGCAGCCCAGAACCAGACCTTGACTCCCACTACAAAAACGGCCCAGACCACAACCTCACCCGCGAAGACCGCCTCAAAGTGGTCTCTCGTCGGTACCATCAGCGGAGGCCCATCCCCTTTGGCGACTTTAACCAGCGGACGGGAAACAGATACATACCACCTCAATCAGGAGCTACCGGATGGTGGCAAATTAGCTGACATCACACGGAATCGGGTTGAAATCCGTTATCCAGATGGGCAATCGGTCATTCTTGAACTTGAGACGGATAAACAAGGGTCGCCAGTACATGCTGGGTCGCCAGTACGCGCTGCGTCCCCAGCGACGACCCCGGCACAAAGGTCAGGGACAGACCTAGGGATAGAGAGTATTGGTGAGAACAACTGGATTATTCCAGCCCAGGTTGCCGAAGACTCCCGCTCTAATATTGGAGAACTTCTCAAACAGGCCCAGGCCATCCCCTACCTTGAAGGAGGGAAAACCACCGGCTTCCAAATGAACATGATCCAGAGGGGGTCGTTTATTGAACAACTTGGACTTAAAAAAGGTGATATCCTGCGCGAGATTAATGGCGTCGAACTCGATTCGCCCGAAAAAGCACTTCAGATATTTGGACAGCTACGTCAAGCGAAACAGATCAGTATCGGCCTTGAACGGGGAGGCAAAGCCATGACCTTTGCTTATGAGATTCGATGATGAATTATTTACGTAAATTTCTTTTAGTATCCGCACTCGCGACGCTATTCACCGGCGCCCTCTTTTTTCAGGTTTCTCAGGCTCGGGCACAAAGCCCGAAAGCCGAGATCTCGCTTGACTTCAAAGACGTTGAATTGAGCGATCTGATCAAAACAATTTCGGAAATGACCGGGCGCAACTTTGTCTACGATGAACGGGTCCGCGGTAAGGTGACGATCATTTCACCCGAACCCATGAGCAGAGACGAGGCCTATCAACTCTTCATGACCGTACTTAATGTCAAGGGTTACACCTTGATAGAAACCGGTAAGGTCAACAAGATTGTGCCATTACAGGATGCTAAACAGAACAACCTGCCGGTCTCGGACACCATGCAAGGGGATGGTTACATAACGCGCTTAATCCGCCTGAACTATGCCGACGCTCAGGTCCTTGCAAGCACCGTGTTGCTTCCGTTGATCGCTAAAACCAGCAACCTGACCGTCTATGAACCAACAAACACGCTGATTTTAACCGACAACGCCGCCAACATTGATCGTCTGGTCGAAATCATCGATAAACTGGACCTCCCTTCAGCACTGGATCGCCTGGAAGTTTTCACTCTGAAAGATGCCAGCGCCGAAGAGATCGCACAAATCGCCAATTCGATGATCAGCAAACAAACCAATCCACGCCGCAGAAGGGTCGTGGGCAACGCCCCCACCCAGACCGGCCAGGTGATCGCCTATCCGCGTACCAACACCTTGCTGGCGATAGCCTCCGAAGATGAACTAAACCTTCTGCGCAGCCTCATTGCAACCCTTGATGTCCCGGGTGAACAAACTCGCTCGAATATCAATGTTTATTACCTGAAAAATGCCGACGCCGAGACGCTGGCCAAAACCCTCAATGAGATCATGACGGGGACCAAAACCGCCGCCGCAAGCAAAAAACCAGGAGTAACGACGCCTTCCGGCCCTGTCGTAATTACGGCTGACAAACCGACCAATTCACTCTTGATCAGTGCCGGCCCTGACCAGTTCGCCGAAATCAAACAGGTGATTGAAAAGCTCGACATCCAACGCAACCAGGTCTATGTAGAGGCGCTGATTCTTGAACTGTCAATGGATGCCACCCGCGCGATTGGGGCCTCCCTGCAGGGAGCCGCCGGCATCGGCAAGAACAATCTGACCCTGGGGACCAGCAATCTGAATTCCGGCTCAGTCGGATTAAGTAGCTTCGTACCCACTGACGGGTCCACCATCCCGCTATTAGCGCAGACAGTACAGGGGTTGATGCTCGGTGGACTCTTCAGCCCGATCACGACAGTTGGCGCCGACGGAACGACTATCACGGTACCGGCGATTTCAGCACTGATTCAACTGTCGCAGACCAGTAAAGACATCAACATCCTCTCTGCTCCTCGTCTGTTGACCTCGGACAACGAAGAAGCCGAGATTATTGTTGGTTCCAATGTCCCGATCATCACTAATCGACTCACTGATACGAGCAATACTTCTGCGCAAAGCGTGGCAATCGAACGTAAAGATGTGGCTCTCACCTTGCGCTTTACTCCACAAGTCACCGAAGGCAATCTGGTGCGTCTTAACGTCTATCAGGAGATCACCGCAATCGCAGGCACTCAGGTTGGGAATGTCAATGATGTGGGTCCCACCTTCACCAAACGACAGTTGCGCAATACCGTACTGGCGGAGGACGGCAAGACCGTCGTATTGGGAGGTCTGATCGGTACAAATGTTCAAAAAACAGAATCAAAAGTCCCATTTTTCGGAGATATTCCTCTGATCGGGTGGCTGTTCCGCTCGACGGGAACCACTTCAGAAAAAACCAACCTGCTGGTTTTTATTACCCCGCGCGTGATTCATAACGCTACCGAAATGTCCGAGGTCACCCGACGGGCCCAACTGACAGGTGAAGTACTTCAATCCCCGGCATTACGTAAGGCAATCGATCAAAAATCCTTACTTATCAAGGCCGATACAGATGTGGACTCAACGCCACAGGAAGCCCCCGCCAAAAATGAGTAATTGGCTGAAATTGGGCGAGATCCTGCTGCAGGATGAGGTTCTCTCTGCCCAAAACATCGAAGACGCTTTACAGCGTCAAGCACAGGATCAGCAGCGCCTTGGCCAGATCCTGATGAACCATTTCGGCCTGAGCAAGAATGCCCTCACCAGTGCGCTGGCCCGGCAGTTTGGCCTGAGTTATCTGCCCCAGTTAAAAATGGCGGGAGCGACTGAGTTGCTGGGCCGTTTACCCCTTGAATATGTCCGGGAAGAATGCATTTTCCCTCTTGAAATTTCAAAAACTTACTTACGCCTGGCGATGGCCGATCCAACCAACAGCACCCCGATCAACGACCTCGCGGCGCTCACTGGTTGTCACATTGAAATTTGTCTGGCCCCGGAAGAAGAGATCCTTAACGCGATCAACCGCGCCTATGCGGAACAGGCAGGAGATTCTGCCAATCTAACGCCGGACCTTGAGGGCGGCGACAGTGATCTGGCCGCGACCCTTGGGCCAACAGACCTGCTCGACAGCAGCGATGAGGCGCCGATCATCCGCTTCGTCAACGGCCTGATCGCGCGGGCCAGTCGTGAACGCGCCAGCGATATCCACCTGGAGCCTTTTGAAACCGAAATGATCATCCGCTATCGGATTGATGGCGTACTCTATGAAGTTCTACGGCCGCCTCAAAAGGCCCGGGCCGCGATCATTTCTCGCATCAAAATCATCGCGGGACTCAACATCGCCGAGAAACGCTTGCCACAGGATGGCCGTTTTCGCGTACGCATTGCCGGCCGCGACGTCGACATTCGCGTCTCCTCCCTGCCCACCGCCTTCGGCGAACGCCTGGTTTTGCGCCTGCTCGAAAAGAGTTCGAGCGTTATCGAACTCTCCGCCATCGGGCTCGACGAACAGTTGCAACAACAGATCGACCGCCTGATCCATCAGCCGCACGGGATCTTCCTCGTCACCGGACCAACCGGCTCGGGCAAAACCACCACCCTTTACGCCGCCCTCAGCCGTCTGAACGATCGCTCCAAAAATATCATCACGGTTGAAGATCCGATCGAATATCAGCTGAACGGCGTCGGCCAGATTCAGGTCAATTCCAAGATCGAGCTGACCTTTGCCGCCGGCCTGCGTTCGATTTTGCGCCAGGACCCTGATATCATCATGGTTGGCGAGATTCGTGACAGCGAAACCGCCGAAATTGCAGTTCAATCGGCGCTGACCGGCCACATGGTCTTTTCGACCCTGCATACCAACGATGCGGCCGGCGCCCTCACCCGTCTTCTCGACATGAAGATCGAACCTTTTCTGGTCTCCTCTGCAGTCACCGGGATTCTGGCACAGCGCCTGGTGCGCAAGCTCTGCCCTGATTGCCGCAGCAGCTACTCGCCGAGCGAGGAGATGATCCGCCACTTCGCCGGTATGCTGCCCAGCGAGGACGAGGTTAAATTTTTTCGCAGTGTGGGCTGTGACAGTTGTCAACAGATCGGTTATCGTGGTCGGACCGGGATCTACGAACTGCTGCTTTTGACCGATGAAATTCGCGAAATGCTGATGTCGGGGGCTGATGCCAGCAGAATCCGTCAAGCAGCCCAAAGAGCTGGCATGCGCAGCCTGCGTCAGGATGGCTTGCAAAAAGCACTAACCGGAGAGACCTCCCTGGAAGAGATCCTCAGGGTCACCCAGATCGATAACTGAAATGTCCCGATACCAGATAAGGATTTGTCATTTCGAATACTTAACGCCTTACACCTTGCAGGCATATGACTGATGGCGCTTTTTGATTACACCGGATTAGATAGCAGCGGGCGCAAGATCAAGGGAAGCTGTGACGGGAGCGGACAACGCGCTGTCATCGCAAAACTGCGCCAGCAGAACATCTTTGTCACCGAGATCGCCGCGGCCGGGAGTAAGTCGGGTGGGAACCTGCTTTCTCGCTGGCGCACTCCGCAGGTGCCGCTTGAAGAACTGTCTATAGCCACGCGCCAACTGGCAACCCTGCTCAGCGCCGGGCTGAGCCTCGACGAAGCGATCAATACGGTAGCGAGCCAGATCGAGAAACAACATCTGGCGGCAATCTTCAACCGAGTCCATGAAGCGGTGGTCGAAGGGGAACCCCTCCACCTGTCGCTGGCCGCCGAGGGGAAGCTTTTCCCGAACATTTACATCAGCATGGTCGAAGTCGGCGAAAATAGCGGTACCCTTGATCAGGCGCTGGCCAATCTTGCCGACCTGCTGGAAGAACAAGCCCGTCTACGCAATCGGATCACGGCAGCGCTGGCTTATCCGGTGCTGATGGCAGTCGTCGGCACCGGCGTATTGCTGTTCCTGGTCGGGTTTATCCTGCCCAAGGTCACCCGAATGCTGATCGATCTCGATCAGGTCCTCCCCCTGCCGACCCGGATGCTGATTGCCGCGAGTAACCTGCTGCACGACTACAGCTGGCTGATTTTCGGCCTGCTATTCGTTATCCTGTTTCTCGTCAGGCGCTGGGCGTCGAGCGACAAAGGACGACTGATCCTCGCCCAATGGCGACTCAAACTCCCCCTGATCGGCCGCCTCAATCTGCTGATTGCCACCAGTCGTTTCAGCCGGACACTGTCGACCCTGCTACAGGGCGGACAGTCCCTGCTTCGAGCGCTGGATATAACCGGCAAACTGCTGGATAATATAGTGTTGCAGCAGGCAATTGATCGGGCCGCCAGTCAGGTCAGGGAAGGAACCTCGCTGGCTGAGCCCTTACAGAAAGAGAAGCTTTTCCCGGCCATGCTGATACAGATGATCGCCGTCGGTGAACGCAGCGGAGAGCTTGAACAGATGCTGCGCCGGGTGGCAGACACCTGCGATCAACAGATAGAGATGTCGATCAACCGCTTGTTGGCTCTGCTCGAACCGATCATGATCCTCTTTATGGGTGGAGCCGTCGGATTTATCGTGCTGGCGATCCTGTTGCCGATTTTCCAGGCCAGCCAGAGCCTGGGGTAGAGAGCCGTGAGGTGTGAGGCGTAAAATGATGGGTGATTGCCATTTGGCAACCTGTGTTCAGCCGCTGTTGATTGCGGGAAGTTAAGTGGCTACGTTGGATGCAGTCAAAAGCGGCTGCCCACAGGCCCTCTGCTGAGTAGGGCAGGTCACAATTTAAAAGAAATAAGGAGTCAACTGAATGTTGGAACGAAAAAATTTAGCGTTAAATAACCAGCGGGGTTTCACCCTGATCGAAATCCTGGTTGTCGTGGTTATTCTTGGCATTCTGGCCGGGATCGTCATCCCCCGGCTGCTGGGAGAACCTGAGAAAGCCCGCCGCACCAAGGCGGCAGTCCAGATTCGCGGCTTCGAACAAGCACTGGCCAGCTTTAAACTGGATAACAGCTTTTTCCCCAGCACCGAACAGGAATTGAAGGCTTTGGTTGAAAAACCGACCACCGGGCGAATTCCGACCCATTATCGCGATAAGGGTTACATGAAGAAAATCCCGATGGACCCCTGGGGAAATCCATATATCTACATCTCTCCCGGTATTCATGACGACTACGATATAATCTCTTACGGACCCGATGGCTCATCGGGCGGTGAAGGTGACAATGCCGACATCAACAGCTGGGAGATTGAATAACCGCTCGGGATTCACCCTGATTGAGTTGATGCTGGTCATTCTGTTGCTGGGGATGATGGCCGGGCTCATTATGCCTCTGATCAGCGGCTTTGATCCCAACCGGCTAAACTCTTCCGCCAGCCGCCTGGCTGGCACGGTGAAGTATCTCTACAACGAAGCGGCCATGACCGGCCAGGAGCATCGCCTGATCTTTAATTTTGACAAGGCGGCCTATCATGCCGAAAAAATCAACGCTCTGGGCGAATGGGTGCCTCTGCTTGGGGTGGGTGATGAGCACAAATTGGGTGAGGGGGTCCGTTTCGTCAATATTTACCAGCCCGGAAAAGGCGAGCGGAGTGATGGTGAGGTCACCACGACCCTGCTCCCCGGAGGCTGGCTTGAAGAGACGATTATCTACCTGCAAGATAAAAATGATAAAAAACTGACCCTGAGGCTGGTCCCGCTCACCGGACGAACCCAGATTTTCGACGGCTTCCGGTCGTTCCGATGACGTCCCGACTGCCTCTGAAAAATCAGGGATTTACCCTGCTCGAAGTCATGATCGCCCTCGCCATTGTCGGCATTGCGCTGGTGGTGATGCTGGGCCTTGCCCAGCGCAGTGTTCTGGTCAATAGCCGCTTGCAACAGATGACGCGCGCTACATTGCTGGCCAAACAGAAAATGGCCGAGATTGAACATGGACTCAATCTCGGGTCCGACCAGACCAAGGGGATTTTCGCCGAACCAAACCAGGGCTTCAGTTGGCGACGCATCAACACCCCGACGCCGATCATCGGCATCGTGCAGGTTGATTTAAGCGTTCTATGGGGCAAGGAGGAGGAGAACGATCAGGTGACCCTGACCTCCTTTATCAAAGAGTGATCGCTATGAAAGAGAATACAGGCTTTACTCTCCTGGAAATTCTGGTCGCGATCGCCTTGGCGAGCATCCTGATGACCAGTATCTACGGGGTCTTTTCAACCACCAGCAATGCCAAGGAGCGTGTTGAAAAACAGGGGGAAGCGATGCACCTGGGCCGGGTTTTGATCGAACGCCTCGATCGTGAACTTCTCGGATTGAGCCTGGAAAATCAGGGCACCATCCCGGCCTTAAGCGGCGGGAAAAACAGCCTTGGCGAGCCATATATTGAACTGCTAACCAACTCAAGCAACAAACGAAAGCCGGGAATTCGTCAGATCAGCTACCGTCTGGGTCCAGAGGATGACGGCAGTCTGACGCTCTGGCGCGCCGATAAAAGTCTCTACACCCAAGGGACTGCCAAAGAAGAGAATCTGGCCCAGGGGATTGAACAACTGACTTTCCAGTTTTTTGACGGCCAGAATTGGCGTGAAGAGTGGAATAGTCTAAACGATGGACAACCAAAACTGGTACGCGCTGAATTTTTATTGCTGGGGATCAAAGATATGCCGCCGTTGGTGGGAATCTTCGATCTGCCGAAAAAATAGGAGGACGCGGTGAAAGTCGGCGATGAACGCGGCATGGTGTTGCTGCTGGTCCTGGTTGTTGTGGCCCTGCTCAGCGCCCTGCTCAGTGATTTTGCCTTTTCGACCCTGATCGATTTGCGCTTGACCGAAACCTTCCGCGATACTGCACGAGCTGAATACTTGGCGCGTGGCGGAATCACGGCAGGACGCATGATTCTTCAGATCGACCGAAACAGCTATGACGCCAGAAATGATCCGAGTGAGTTCTGGTCCGTCGGGGTGCAGAGTTATCCCCTGGCCGAAGGAGCCATCAGCGTTCAGATAGATGATCTGGATGGCCTCCTTCCCCTCAACCTGCTGGTCGATAGTCAGGGGAACCAAAATCTGGTTTTTCGGGACCGGTTTATCAGACTCTGTCAGGAGTTGGCCCTGGTTAATCCCGAGGCCCTGGCCGATGCCCTGAGTGACTGGATCGATAAGGATCAGGTGGCCAATCCAGGCGGCGCCGAAGATTCATACTATCTGAGCCAGGATCCACCCTACTCGGCATCTAACGCGCCACTGAAGAGCCTCGACGAACTTTATCTGATTCGGGGATTTGACCAGGAAAGCGTCGCGCGGTTGAAGCCTTTCGTCACTAGCTATGGCACCGGCAAGCTTAATGTCAATACGGCTAGTGCCGAACTGTTGCGGAGTTGGGATGCTGGAACCAGCAGCAGTGACATCGATAAACTGCTCGATCTCCGTGCCAAAGGTCCGTTCAAAACCCTCAACGACCTGCGGGATCAGATCGGAATCAATATTTATACCGCTTTAAACCGTAACCTCGATCTGTCGGTCACAAGCAACTATTACCTGATCAACAGCCACGGACAGATGAATGACGGTGCCCGCAGAATGCAGGCGATTGTCGCTAAAAACAAAGATCAACTTCTCTGGCAAAAGGTGAACTGACCGAGATGCGACGTAGATATATTGCTGTGAAAGCCTCCCCTGAAAAGTGGGGATTTGTTGTCGCCACGGGAGATCACACCGAATCCCGCCTGTTAAAAGCAGGTTTTTTCGAGCGCGATCCGCAACGCCCCCTGGCAGATCAGCTGGCCGAAGTCTTCGAACCTCTGCAGATGACCGATCGACTCGCCTTGACCCTGCCGGGCCAAGGCTCACTGATCCGCTGGCTGGAGTTTCCCTTTAAGGAAGCGCGTAAGATCGCCGCGGCCGTACTCCCCGAAATAAACTCCCGTCTGCCTGAGAACCCGGGACAACGGGTCGTCTTTCATCAGATTCAAGAGACCGGCAAGGTTCTGACGGTTGCGGTTTCCAAGGAGACGATCGAAAGCTGCCTTGCTCAATTTGATGACAACCGTGAACCGGTCGGCTACCTGGGAATCACCCCTCTCTGCTATTTGCCCGGGCTTGACTGGCCCGTCAACAGTCTGCTCCTCACAATCGAAGCGGACGGTATTTGCCTGGCACGCGTCGAAGCCGGAGACCTGACCGATCTGCGTTTTCTGCCCCAGACCCTGCTCGAGGCCGAGGACGAAATTATCCAGCAGGCCCAGCTTCTGGCACGCTGTGGTTCGCCGCTGATGCGATTGCGGACGGCCGGAGTTGCGACAGAGAGCCCCCTGGCGATTGCGCTGAAAGCTGCGGGGTTCGAATTGGATCCCATCCGGTTCGACGCTGAAGGAAAACCTGTTCCGAATGATTTGATCACCCTGGCCGCCCTGGCCATGAGTGCTGTTCACTCAAGCCCGCAACAGATAAATCTGCGCTCGGGACCCTACAAACTTAAAAATGACTGGCAGGTCATCAAGCGTCGAGCCTCAATCGCCGTCGGTCTCCTGCTGACAACCCTGATAATCTTCGCGGGCAGCGCGTACCTGCAGGGACAACAGCGGACCTCCGAGCTTGAAGGTCTTCAGCAACAAATGAAAACCTTCTACCTGAAACAATTTCCAGAGGATAAGGTCCGGATTGCACCGGCTTTGCAAATGCAGTCAAAATTGAAAGAGCTGCAAAAAAAAGTGGCGCAATATGGCTCTGATACCGGAAGCGCCCTGAAACTGCTGCTGGCTGTTTCCCAGCATATGGATCAGGCCATTTCGGTCGATATCCGCGAATACGTGCAAAACGATGAAGGACTGCGACTTTCGGGCAGCACCACCAGTTTCGATGCGGTCAGTCGACTGCTCAGCGACCTCCAAAAGGAACCATTGTTTAAAGAGGTCCGGGTCATGGACAGCAAGCAGGCGATCGACGGGAGTCGGGTCGATTTCCAAATTCAAATTCTGTTGCAACAATCGAAGGGGAAATAGATGGCTGGCTTCGATCAGGAAAAACACCTCAAGCCCCTTATTGCAGTCTGCCTTGCGCTGCTCCTGCTCGGCTCGGGATGGTTGTATAACAGCCACCAGCAGCATCTCGCCCAGTTGGACCGTAAAATTGCGTCAGCCCGCAACGAACTGACCGAACTCGGCAAGACTCTGCAGGAATACCGCCAGCTTGAGAATCAACTCCACAAAATGCGCCCGCAGAAGTCAAACAGCACGAACACCAACCTGATCTCCACCGTGGAGAATGCCACTGAACAGGTTGGTGCCCGGAGTCTGTTAATTTACGTGCGCCCCCAACCCGATAAAGCCCGGGACGATCTCATTGAAGAAGGGGTCGAAATTAAACTGGAAAAAATGAAACTGCATCAACTGGTCGAACTTCTCTACCAGTTTGACAACACTGGTCAAAAGCTCAATGTCTCTCAACTGAGGATACGGACCCGCTTCGATAACCCGGAACAGCTCGACACCTCGATCATTCTGAGCCAATTCAAGGAGAAGCGTTGATGCCGACTGCAAAGTCCAGCCGCCTTGTCACCCTGGTGTGCCACCCGGCAACCCTCTGTATCGCCAGTTTTTTCATCTGCCTCATACTGGCACTGATTCTGTTTTTACCGCTTGATCCCTTTGCCCGGCAGTTGGAGCAACTGGCTAATGATCAAAAAGTTCACCTTTCGATTGGGCAGCCAGAACTCTTCTTCCCGCTGGGCGTGGGAGCAAAACGTCTGAGCATTGATTTAACACCGATCCCGCACCCTCCCATAGAACTCAAGAATATCGAGCTGCAACCCCTCTTGTTAAGCCTATTCGGGAAGAACCAGGGAGTTAGTTTCAGCTTGAATGCCTATCAGGGGGAGATCAGCGGCACAGCCTATCGCGACGGCAATCTGCAAACCACGTTCGCGGGACTTCACCTCGATGAATCACTCGCCCCTCGACTGCCTCTCACCCTCACCGGTGTCCTCACCTCTGGTGAATTTGAAGGTCAGCTCCCATTTGCCGGCAAAAATCAGAGCCAGCTGCAACTTGAACTGAACAATTTAACCGTCAAGGGCATGAAAAATCTGGGCAGCGAAGGTGATCTGCTGCCCATCGGGCAACTGACCTGTCGCGCCGAAGCCAAAGGCCCGATTGTCCAGATTGTCAGCCTCGCCTCAAACAGTCCGGCCTTCGAAATAAAAGGGAGCGGCAGCCTGCGTCTGGGTCGGGTTCCGGCAAACACCAGCCTGAACCTCAAGCTGGTCTTCACCCCCAAACCCGGCCTTGATCCGGCGTTAAAAGACCTGCTTAAGCTGATGAAAAAACCCCAGCCTGATGGCAGTTATCAACTCAGCCTGCGCGGTGCACTGACGAATCTGCGCATCAACTAAACAATCTTTTCTGGTTACCCAGTTCACTCCATTTGGGGAAGGATGTGCACACGAGCACATCATCGTTATGAGTAGAACCAACTGATAGTCAGCAATCTTTTAGCTCTGATGCTTCAATAGGAAAAGCCCGCCGATTGGCGGGCTTTTCCTATCTCTTGGTGGGTTTCAGATCAGCAGGGATGAACGTTGCTGCTGCCGACAACTCTGGGTTTGCTGTACTTTTTCATAGAGGCTCTCCTTTGGTTGTTGACGACTACTGTTTCGGGGCCAGGGTATTCCAGCCGTTGTTCTGAATATCCAGGGCGTTGCTCGTTGTTTTGCGGTGGCAGTTGTTGGACTGGGCAGTCGCGTAGGTCACCGCGCTGCGATTAGGGTTAGTCCAACCTCCCAGCTCGGTATCAAGACAGTTGGTGATCAGCAGCGCCGGCAGGCCGGTGGCATGCGGGCTGTGGCACTTCGAACAACTGAACTCATGGGCTCGCGCACCGACGGTGCCGGTGTGGCCGCCGATACCGCTCGCACTGTACCAGTTGCTGTAATCGCCGCCACGCGTTTTCGTGTCAACAGTTCCGCCGTACCAGCCAGAATTACGGGTAGCGTAAGTTTGGTACATGCCACCACCCCTGCCCCAGGCGGGAGAGTTGCTGTCAATCTGAGCGCCCAAGCTCTTGCTACCCTGCATCGCCATGTAGTAGTTGCCGCCGCGACGACCATCGAACAGGTTGACCCTGTTAAGTCCCGAGCCGCCAAGCACGGCGTTGCTATGGCCGTTGCTGCCGTACCACAGCGAGCTGCCGGTATAATAGTCCATGCCATCGACATTGGTGCCGTGACACAGAGTGCACAACCCGGCGGTGCCAGCCAGAGTCTTGCCGCTGGTCGGGTTGCCACTGTTCTGGTCGATGAAATAACCGCCGCCCGTCGCACTGGTCGATTTCGGTCGTGGCATACCGCCGCTCTGGGCGCTGTTGTAGTAGTGAGTGTTGCCGCTGAATGTTTCGTTCTTGGTCGGCGGCACATCGGCGTTGTAAGGATCGCTCAGCCATGTGCCACGCAGGTAAGGAGCAGCAGTACCGCCGTCACCAAGCGCCTTGTTCAGACTGTGGACATCGTGACAATAACTGCAGCGGATGTCCTGCTTGTTTTCAAGAACCACCTGGCTGGTGTTGCCGGCCCCGGCAGCATTGCCTGGCAGTGAGGCGTTCAAGGTCCCGCGGTTGACCCGGCCACTGCCGTCCACATTATTGGCGACCGATGAGGAATGCCCGGTGATACCATTCATATTGACCGAGTGTACCGAGGCGATCGGACGGGTCAGGCGACTGTCGTAGGCATCCTGCCGCCAGGCACTGGTGTTCGTCCAATCAGAGACGTGACTGCCCGCGGTCTTGGCTGTTGCCAGGACACCGAACTTGTAGGTTGCGCCGCCGCCGCTGGCCAATTCACCGATGCCGTTGGCATCGTGGCAACCCCAGCAGATCTCGGCTTCAGTCCCCTTGCCGTTGATACTGGCAACCGTACCCGGCCCTCCAAGATTGATCCCACCGTGGGTGGTGTAATCAATCCCCAGAATCGTCTGCATATTTCCGGTGACATGGGATTCACCCGCCACAGTTATCCAGCTGCTTGGTGGCAACTCGATGGTTACTCCGCCGCTCCCGACATGTCCACTGTGGCAGTCGGTACAATTGCCGAAGGCTCCGCCGGAGGTTGTGGCAACGTGGGTGCTACCGCTGGTGACCGCCGGTGCGCCGACGGTATTGCCGCTGTAGTGGCACGAGGTACATTTTCCAGGGCCTAAGTCACGCAATTGCAGAGTCCCGCTGTTGCCAGTTCCCACGCGGTGGCTGGTGTCGTTGGCGTGGCAGGCGCTGTTGTCGCAGCCGCCGTTGCTGGCGTTATAAGCGGCATCATCGGTGGGGTCAGTGTTGTTGTTGCCGTTCATCGTGACCTTGCCGTCGATATGATCCGTCGCGGTCACATAAAGGTAAGAACCGCCGAGGACACTGGTCGCCATTGGCTGCTGCACCGAACTGCCATCATCTTTGACCCCGTGGCAGAACGAGCACTGATCGTGATTGGCGACGATCCCGGCTGCATCATGATTGACCGGCGTAACGCCAGGGGCATGCTTGTTGTTGGTCGAATTCGGCGGATAGCCATGACAACTGTCGCAGGAGCCGCCCCCGCCATATTCGTGAGTCTGTACCGGCAACCCGCTGTCTGACAACTCGTGCAAAGAATTATCGGCATGACAGGCCTTGGCGCAACCGAAGGTCGTTTCGTTGTACTCGGCACTCTGGTTATTATTGGGCAGGGAGATGCCGTTCATCTCGATGTTGCCGTCGCGATGGTAACTGCCGAGATACTGGTCACCGCCGTTGGGAGTGTTGTCCGTCGCACCGTTGGCCAAGCTGTAGCCATGACAGATATTACATTCGTTATGGTTTGCCGTCACTCCGCTGGTCGAGAACTTGTCATGATTGACCGGGGTTATGCCGACATGTTTATTGTTTGCCGCATCGGCACTCGATGTCGGCGGATAGCCATGGCAGCTGTTGCAGGCTCCTGAACCATACTCATGGGTCTGCACCGGCAGGCCACTGTCCGTAAGTTGATGAGCCGAGTCGTTCGCGTGACAAGCCTTGGCGCAGCCATGGGTTGTCTCATCATATTCGGCGCTTTCATTGTTGTTCGGCAGCGAGATCCCGTTCATCTCGATCTTGCCATCCTGGTGATAGCTGGCCAGATAGGCATCGCCACCAGTAGCGGTGTTGTCGGTCAGGCCGTTGGTCTGGCTCTTGCCGTGGCAGACGTTACACTCAAGATGCTGGGCAAGAATATTGGCGCCGCTGTGGTCGACCGGCGTCACTCCGCTTGGATGCTTGTCGTTCGCACTGCCGTCAGTGGTCGGCGGATAGCCATGACAGGCGTCACAGGAACCCGACCCATAGTCTCCGGGCTCAATGGTCAGCCCTGAACTGGTCAGCTGATGCGTGCTGTCATTACCATGGCAGGCGAGAGTACATCCACCGTTCGCGCTGTCATAACCGGCGCCGAGGACATTCATCTCAAGATTACCGTCCAGGTGATCGCCACCTTCGTTCAGTGCCGGGTCACTGGCGTTAAACATCTTGTAATCACTCGAGCCCAGCTTGGCGACCAGTTTTCCTGGCTGGTCGTCACTGGCACCATGGCAAACGGAGCACTCTTCATGGAGAGAAACCGCAGCTACCGAGAGGTGATTCACCCCGGTACCACCCGTCAGATCTGTGCCGCCAGCTGGTGGTTTACCGTGACATGCGGTGCAGTCAAGGGTGAAAGTCGTCGTCGAGGTATGGCAGGTGATGCAAGCCGGCGCCGTGCCGCTGCCGGTGTCAGTGTCGTTCACATTGTGGCAGAGCGCGCAGGCGGTACTGACGTTGCCCGCCGCGAAGTGTGTCCGGCGACCCGCACCGGTGTCGACTAAATTGAAAGTCCAGCGGTCGGCATCGGCCGGGTGAGCGGCGTTCTGCGCATGACAGGTTTCACAGCCATTGGGCATCGATCCGGTCGCCAGATTGAAACGCGGGTTACTACCAGCACCTCCGGTCGGATTGTCGCTGTGGCACTGCTGACAGTTGGTCAGATCGGCCTTGGCCGCCGGACCGTGCAAATTGGGGTCGGTAAAGGGCACGGCATGAGGTACCCCCGTCGGCCCTGTCGCATGGCAGACCAGGCCGTTATGACCCGGAGTGTAACAGCTCGGCGCCGCAGGAACCGGGCTGGCGCCGACATTTGAGGTGGTGTTATGGCACAGGGCACAACCGGTCGTACGCGTGATGTCAGTGACCGCCGGAGAACTGTGGACTACACCGGGCGTGACCGTATCGGCTTTAACCCAGGTGGTTGGATGAGCCATGGCCGCAGTGTGGCAGGCGGAGCAGTTGCCGACACCATATTTGTCGATAACGAAACCACCGTTGAAATTATTGTCCGGTGTGCCATGACAGAGCAGACAGTAGTTGCCCATATTCAGCCCGGTCGCACCTGCGTCCTTGGCCGCGGGTCCGTGAACACTGCCCGCGGCATAGGCACCATGAGGTGCCGGCGGCCAGCCGGCGGTGCCGGTCGTGTGACAGCTGGTATTCTGGCAGGTCGGACCCGAACTCCCTTCGAGATTCACGCCATGACACCCCGCGGTTGCGCAGGTTTTCCAACCGATCCTCTCCGTGGGAGAAACGGTCGCGGAGAAATTTGCCTGGTGTGCATTTAGCGGATCGCCATTCCAGGAAGCCGGGTGTGCCCCGGTAAAGGGAGGGCCCGAGGCATGGCATTCGAAACAGCTCACCGCGTCGCCCGCACCCTTAAAATCAAAGCCATGACAGCCCTGACAACCACGCAGATCCACTTTCGCCTGGGCCCCATGAAGCGCAACCCAATTAGTCGGGTGGGGAGACGGCGGTGCATTCCCGCCGATCAGTGGGGCATCAGAGTTACTGCTGGAACAGCCAGCTACAACCGCCAACAACAGAATTAATAAGAACATTTGCAGGTTTTTCATAGCTATCAGTCTCCCTGGCAACGCTTAGCCGTGACAACGAACACAGTTTTCGGCAGTTTTGGGGTTGCCGTGGCAGCGGAAGCAGGAAGAGGGATCGACACGGCCATCAATGCGGTGTCGCGACAAATAGTCACCCCGGTGCTGCATCCGCCGATACGTTTCGGTCGGATTCTTGTCGCTCGGCTTCAATTCGACGCGGGTCGCATGACAATCGCTGCAGAAATTCCTGGTGTGACACATACTGCAGACCCGATTCTGACGTGATGCGGGCAGGCGGTGATCCTGGCCCCAATAAATTGTATGATTAAACTGAGCCCAGTTGAAATTTTCATTGTGGCGCTCATGACAATCGGTACAAATCGGGGGCTTCGGCGGAAGATCGGCATCAACCGGATGCTTATCTGGTGGCACGTAGCCGCTTTTGTCCAGGGCACAAGCCGCCAACAACAGAATAAACCCAAAAATTATCAGCACTCGCAGATTGTTACGCATCAGTTTGGCTCCACAGGTCAACGTTTTCATTTAAAACCCCCTGCCGAAATAGTAAGTCGCAGAGAGCATCCCTTTAACATCCGAAGAATAAAGAGGATCTACGCTATAGTCGCCAGATAATTTGACATCGAGTGCCTTATCGAAAAAATGTTTGCCCACACCGAGAGAGAGAAACAGGGAACTGTCTTTGGAGTAAATTTTTTGATCATAAAGGGCATAGACCAGGTCGGCCGAGATAAAATCGACCTTGAATTTAGCGGGGAGTTGATCCTGGTAGGTATAAATTCGCAGGAGCAGATAATTATTTTTGGCTGCCTCACCTTTCATGTAACCGAGTTCGCCACCGGTCTGAGTATGTTCTTCACCAACAAAGTTAACCACAGCCGAAATGTACTGAGAGCTGTCATTCTTGTCATAGGTATAGTATTTAACCTTCCCCCCGAGATTCCAGTTTTCGGATTTAAGCCAGGTGCCGTCCAGTCCAAGAATCCCTAGCTTCTCGCCACTTTTAGCAAGATTGAGAAAAGGCAGAGCCGCCTTGTCGCCGGTACCGAAATAGCTGTCATAATTGTAGTACTGCAGGTACGGTTTGAAGGTGAAGCTGTCGATTGGAATCTGCAGCTCCCAGGAGTGTTCGGCAAAGCTTGATGCATCCGTATTGAATTTCGAAAATCCGTAAAGAGTCATATCCTTAGGCAAATACCAGGTCAGATCGACTCCCAGCATGCGATCGGCGGCATTGCCGTCATTATTTGAGAATTTGCTCGAAACACCAAGATCAAAGGCATCTGGCCGGTGGTAAGCGACACGGCCGCCGACAAGGACATCGCCACTCCGGCCGTTGGTGGAAGACAACCCAACCGGAAACCCGGCATAGCCTGAGACCGAAAACGCAGGCGTCAGAGCGCCGGCCGCCCATAAGCCATCCAGCGTTTCGTTGGCTACCCCTTCAAAAACATGTTGTCTCCCCAGGCGGGCCCGCAAAGAACTGAACGGCTTGCGGTATTCAACATAACCATATAGCAGCTCTCCTTTGGATTGACTGGCGTAGTAACGACTGTCAGCCATATCGTAGCGCCCCCACCCATAGCCATGAAGACTGAGGCTGGAAGAGATGTCCTTGACGTTAAATTTGAGATAGCCGTAGCCAGGTAAAACCTGCGAACTCCCCTCAGTGGGGATGTCACGCTCGAAGCCCCGAAACAGCGTCTCAACCTGAACGTCAGTACTGAGTGAAAATGCTGTGGCGGGGAACAGAAAAACGAGGAACAGCAACACGCAAAATAATCTTTGCCCAGCAAGCAGAGCGGCATGTCTCATGCGCAAACCTCCTGAAGACCCACGTAAAAGGCGAGTGGGAGACTGAAAGCAGGGGCCCTTTCGCAAACAAGCAGGGCTCAACCCAGATGTAATTTATTAAGAATTAAATGGGGAGATCAGCAGGGAAAGGCAACAACAGGACTCCCCCAAAACATTGTTATAAACATACCCTTAAACTTCAGTAATTTCTACTGTATTTTTAATAATTAATCCTGTTTCCCCAGTCAAGGCACATTAAATGCCTTAATAAAAACCCCATAAAAAAGGTGGTACACTGATCAACATAACCCCACACCATATACATTGAAAAATGTGTATTACTCCAGATTCGTGGATTCAAGCGGCAATCCGGCCCCTGTTTTTGTACTTCAGGAGACAGGCCTCCCCCTCCCGGGCCCTGCCACATTGTCACCCAAAACGATGGGCGGTTGACAGTCCCGGGTCAATCGATTAACTTCGCCGACAATTGGCCATGTTACTATCTATAACTCTGGCCACTCCCGCAGACAGGGAACAGAAAACGGAGCTGATTTCTAATGCACGATAATTTTGAAGATCACGATGAATCGATCGAGTACGAAATCGAAATCGAAACCGATACCGACGTAACAGCGGTTCCAGATGACGGTCTGGTTCTGGCGCGCGACACTCTGCCCGGGGCCCTGCCGATCATCCCCTTGCGGCCACGCCCTGCTTTTCCTGGCGTCATCATTCCACTGACGGTCAACGGTCGTGAACGCGTTCAGACCATTCAACAGGCGATGGATTCACCATCACAAACCGTCGGCCTGGTAATGGTGCTTGAGCTGGATGAGGATGATGCGACGGATAACCTGCAGCGGGTCGGAGTTGCGGCCAAAATTCTCAAATTAATTCATGCCGAAGAGGAGAGCGCGCACGTGCTGGTGAACAGCCTTGAGCGATTCACCATCGAACGAATTTCTGAGCGCAAAGGGATTATCTACGCTGAGGTTGAATATCCGACCGCAGAGATCGAAGTCGCTAACGCCGAACTCAAGGCCTATTCAATGGCGATCATTGCGACCTTGAAGGAGCTTGTTCAGATCAACCCGCTCTATTCAGAAGAGATCAAACTCTTCCTCGGTCGTTCAAGCATGGATGACCCAGCCCGCCTTGCTGATTTTGCCGCCAACCTGACAAATGCCGACGGTTTTGAACTGCAGGAGGTACTCGAAACCTTCAACCTGCACGAACGGATTGACAAGGTGCTGGTGCTGCTCAAAAAAGAGCTTGAGGTGTCGCGCCTGCAGACCCGCATCAGTCAACAGATTGAAGAGAAGGTTTCGGCCCAGCAGCGTGAATTTTTCCTGCGCGAGCAGTTCAAGGCGATCAAGAAGGAGCTCGGACTCGAAAAAGAGGGAAAAGTCACCGAGATTGAAAAGTTTGAAAAACGCCTAAAAAAGCTGACCCTCAACGCCGAAGCACAGAAGGCGGTCGATGAAGAGATCGAAAAACTGCAACTCATCGACCCCTCATCCCCGGAATACAATGTCAGCCGCAACTACCTTGACTGGCTGACCGTGCTCCCCTGGGGGAAATTCAGCAAAGACGCCTACGATCTGCAGCGCGCCCGCAAGGTGCTCGACCGTGATCACTACGGGCTGGACGACGTAAAAGAGCGGATCCTTGAATTTATCGCCGTCGGCAAGATGAAGGGCGATATTTCAGGTTCGATCCTCTGCCTGGTCGGCCCTCCGGGGGTCGGCAAGACCTCGGTCGGCCAGTCGATCGCTTCTGCGCTTAAACGTAAATTTTACCGTTTTTCGGTCGGCGGCATGCGTGACGAAGCCGAAATCAAGGGTCATCGCCGCACCTATATCGGCGCCATGCCGGGCAAGGCGATTCAGGCGATGAAGAGCGCCGGCACCGCCAATCCGGTGATGATGCTCGATGAGATTGACAAAATTGGCGCCAGCTTTCAGGGTGACCCGGCTTCGGCCCTGCTCGAAGTACTCGATTCCGAGCAAAATGGCAGCTTCCGCGATCACTACCTGGATGTCCCCTTCGACCTATCGAACGTGCTGTTTGTCGCCACCGCCAACCAGCTGGATACGATCCCGGCACCGCTCCTCGACCGGATGGAAGTGATCCGCCTCTCGGGTTACATCCTCGAAGAGAAGCTTGAGATCGCACGGCGCTACCTGATCCCCAAGGCCCTCAAGAATCACGGGATCAAACGCGGTCAGGTCAGCATTCCCAAAAAAACCCTGGTGCATATTATTGACCTCTATGCGCGTGAGGCCGGCGTGCGGGGTCTCGAAAACCGGATCAAACGGATCATGCGCAAGGCCGCTATGGAGTTCGCCGAAGGGCGCATGGACAAAATCACCATCGGCATGCGCGATATCGTCAAATTCCTCGGCAAACCTGTTTTCAGTGAAGAAGAGGTCTTTGAAGCGGCGCCAGGAGTCGTCACCGGACTCGCCTGGACGCGAATGGGGGGCGCCACCCTGCAGATCGAAGCGACGGCGATGGCAAGTAAAACAAAAGGCTTCAAACAGACCGGACAGCTCGGCAAGGTGATGGTCGAAAGTGCTGAGATTGCCTACAGCTATGTGATGGGGCATTTAAGCGAATACAAGATTGATGCTGAATACTTTGATACGCATTTTGTCCACCTGCATGTGCCGGACGGTGCCACCCCGAAAGACGGCCCTTCAGCCGGAATCACCATGACCACTGCCCTACTGTCGATGATTCAGAAGCGGCCTACCATCCGCAACCTCGGCATGACCGGAGAACTCAGCCTCACCGGGCGGGTTCTGCCGATCGGCGGACTTAAGGAGAAGACCATCGCCTCGCGGCGCGCAGGCTTAAAAACCCTGATCTTTCCTGCAGAGAACCGCAAGGACTATGATGATCTCCCCGAATACCTGCGTGAGGGGCTCGATGTGTACTTTGTCAAAACCTATCCCGAGGTGTTTAAAATCGCCTTTGGTATTAAACGTGAACACCTGAAACCGATTAAAATAAAGCCACAGGGGGCCATGGAATGACCGTAGAAGAAATTAAGAACAGCCTGCTCACACTGAGCAAAGAGGAGAAGCAAGCCTTTATCCTCGAAACCCTGCCGATTCTGGCAAAAGAGGTGATTAAGGAACCGGGTTTCATGATGCAGCTTTTTCCGGTGATGCTTGGCATCCTTAAAGAGAGCGGCATGGACCTGCAACAACTGCTTGCCTTCGCCAGCATGATGGGTGGCACACAGGAACAGAAAAATTAAACATCACGCCTGACCACTCGTTTCACCTTTATGGAACTGAGTGGTCAGGCAGGCGTCGAAAGGACCAAACGGGGATTTGCTCTTTACCTGGGGTCGTTCCCTTTGACGTTACAACCCGAAGTAACCAAAAATTCCACAAGCTATTAAATTCAACCTTTTCACCAAAAAGCCCGCACCCAACAATTCTGGCCACAGGGAGTCAGGATGAATGATCCCCATCAATTTCTGAGCGCGCTCACGGTGGTCTTGTGTGTTGCTGCCTTCACAACCGTACTCTTTCAGCGCCTGAAACAACCTGTCATCCTCGGCTACATCCTTGCCGGCCTGCTCATCGGGCCACATGTCCCCTTCCCACTGGTTGCAGATCTAGGTATCGTCCAGACCCTCTCCGAGGTCGGGGTCATTCTGGTCATGTTCTCGCTCGGGCTTGAGTTCAGCCTGCGTAAACTGGGCTCCGTCGGGCCACCCGCCGCCTTGACCGCGCTGTTCGAGACCAGCCTGATGATGTGGCTCGGGTACACCGTAGCCCAACTCTTTGGCTGGACCGCCATCGAAAGCATTTTCACCGGTGCGGTGCTTGCCATCTCCAGCACGACGATTGTGGCGAAGGCCTTTCAGGAGCAGAGCGTTTCCGGAAAACTGCGCGAGATCGTCTTCGGAGTCCTGATTGTCGAAGACCTGATCGCCATCCTGCTCCTCGCGGCCCTCACCGCTATCGCCACCGGCAGCGGTCTCGCGCCGGGCCCGCTGGCAATTACCCTCGGCAAACTCGCGGCTTTTCTGCTCGCGCTGATGTCCATCGGCTTGCTCCTCGTACCTCGTGCGATGCGCCTGATCATCGGCCTCAAGCGACCCGAAACCATCATCATCTCCAGTGTCGGGCTCTGCTTCGCGCTGGCCCTGCTGGCTAATGCTTTTGGCTACTCTGTTGCTCTCGGCGCCTTCATCGCCGGATCGCTCATCGCCGAATCGGGGGAAGAAAAACAGGTCGAAAAACTTGTCGAACCGGTGCGCGACATCTTCGCCGCAGTCTTTTTCGTTTCGATCGGAATGCTCATCGACCCGGCGCTGGTGATCGCCCACTGGCGTGCGATCCTGATCCTGACCCTCGTCGTGATCAGCGGCAAACTCTTCGGGGTATCCGTCGGAACATTTCTCACCGGAACCCGCCTGCAGACCTCGATCAAATCAGGGATGAGCCTGGCCCAGATCGGGGAATTCTCCTTCATCATCGCCGGGCTCGGCATGACGCTGAATGCCACGCGCGACTTCCTCTCCCCGGTTGCGATCATGGTCTCTGCGCTGACGACCCTGACAACCCCCTGGCTGATCCGTGCCTCGGACCCGGTTGCAAACTGGATCGATCACGTTCTGCCACGACCACTGCAAACATTCAGCGTGCTTTACGGCAGCTGGATCGAAGGATTACGCAAGGCGCCCCGCTCCCGTGGCACGGTCGCAAAGATTCGCAGACTCTTTTTGATGCTGCTCCTTGATGCCGCTATCTTTGCAGGAATCCTGGCCGGAGGGACCAATTACAGGACAGGTCTAATTGAAATCATCCAGGGTCGCACCGGTCTATCGTTTATATTTTCCGGGCTTCTACTGATTGCCTCCATGATTGCGCTCGCCGCCCCATTTTTCCTGGGAGTCCTGCGCCTGGGGCGCCGGCTAGGGGTCACGCTTGCCGAACTCGTACTTCCCGCCAGCGGTCCGAACGGACTTGACCTTGCCGAGGCTCCACGTCGCATGCTGGTAATCACCTTTGAGATTGCCATCCTGCTCCTCATCGGGGCACCGATTGTCGTTTTAACCCGCCCTTTTCTGTTTATCGGCCAGGGCGGACTCCTTCTGCTGGCCATGATCATCATTCTCGGCATCGCGTTCTGGCGTAGTGCCACCAACCTGCAGGGGCATGTCCGCGCGGGCAGCGAAGTCGTCGTCGCAGCACTCGCCAGGCAATCCCGCTCACGGGAAGGTGCTTCGCCGCAGGAGGACCTCGCGCAAATCGAAAAACTGCTCCCCGGACTTGGCACCTTTTCGGCCGTCCCTCTGACCACATCTTCTCCGGCGGTGGGGAAAACCCTTGCCGAGCTCAATTTACGAGCCTTGACCGGGGCCTCGGTCCTTGCGATTACGCGTGCGGAAGGTCCCATCATCGCTCCGACTGCTCACGAAATTCTTCTAGCGGGCGACGTACTCGCCCTCACCGGAACCCAGATCGCTATCGACTCCGCGCGGCAGCAGCTCGAAAGACAAACACCGCCCAAAAAGAAACAGGGCTGACATTGCCAACCCTGCATCATAACCAGATAACCACCTGTTAACCTTCAGACCAGCAACATCCGGTCAGAGACAAACTCCTCCCCGCGTACGCTGTAAAACTTCTTCAACAGATCATCGACATCGAGTGCCGACTTCTCAGCCCCGGCTACATCCAGAATCACCCGACCGGCGTGCAACATGATCAGACGATTTCCCAACTGCAGCGCCTGGCGCATGTTATGCGTCACCATCAGTGCTGTCAGCTGTTGTTCTGAAATCAGCTTGACGGTCAGGGCCAACACCTGCTGAGCAGTCTTCGGATCAAGGGCGGCGGTATGCTCATCGAGCAACAGCACCTGCGGACGAATCAGGGTTGCCATCAACAGGGTCAGCGCCTGCCGCTGCCCGCCCGAGAGCAGGCCGACAGGATCGCGCAGACGCTCCTCTAATCCCAATCCCAGCTGCTGCAGCTGCTGGCGAAAAAGTTCACGGTCGACACGCCTTACCCCTGTTCCCAAACCATGTCGCTTGCCGCGCCGATTGGCCAGGGCCAGATTCTGTTCAATCGACAGGGGCGCGCAGGTTCCGAGCAGTGGGTCCTGGAAGACCCGACTGATCAGGGCCGCCCTGCGATGTTCGGGCCAGCTGCTTAAATCCTGGTCAGCGATCCTGATATGCCCGCTGTCGATAGTGTAACTGCCGGCCAGACAGTTGAGCAGCGTGCTTTTCCCCGCCCCGTTGGAACCAATGACGGTAATAAAATCACCCTTTTCAACCTGAAGGTTGATCCCGGCCAGAGCCAAGACTTCGTTGATGCTGCCATGATGAAAGGTTTTGACCAGATCGCTGATATCAATCATCGCTTCATGACCTTTCGTCGCAGATTGGGCAGGGTCAGCGCACCGACCACCAGCAGGGCG
Source organism: Geopsychrobacter electrodiphilus DSM 16401 (assembly GCF_000384395.1). NCBI lineage: Bacteria > Pseudomonadati > Thermodesulfobacteriota > Desulfuromonadia > Desulfuromonadales > Geopsychrobacteraceae > Geopsychrobacter > Geopsychrobacter electrodiphilus. The sequence goes on along the minus strand of NZ_ARWE01000001.1, from coordinate 842,647 downwards.
GTCAGCAGATTGAGATCGCTCGGAGTAAAGGAGAACTGACCCAGTTTGAGACTCAGGGCCAGAGCGATCGCCAGCCGATACACTACCGAGCCGAGAAGGGCCGCCAACAGCGCGCGACCGATTGAACGCCCGCCGAAAAGGGTTTCGCCGACAATTACCGAAGCGAGGCCAGCGACGATGGTTCCGACCCCCATATTGACATCGGCGGCGCCCTGACTCTGACAGAGCAACGCCCCACTCAGGGCGGCAAAACCGTTCGACAGGCCGACGGTGAGAATAATCACGCGACTGGTCGCCACCCCCTGACTGGTGATCATCTGCGGATTGGCGCCGGTCGCCTGCATCGCCAGCCCGAAGGCAGTACGCAATAACCAGAGCAGAGCCAGCAGTCCAACAAAACTGAACAGTCCGAAGAGCAAAGGTGCGGCGTTGAACATTCCGAAACCGGCATTGGTCAAGGGGTCGAGGATCGTCGGCTTGCCGAGCAGGGTCATATTCGGACGACCCATGACGCGCAGGTTGATGGAGTAGAGGGCGATCATGGTCAGAATCGAGGCGAGCAGATGCAGAATACCGAAACGGGTATTAAGAATACCGGTCACCGCACCGGCGACAAACCCGGCCGCCATGGCCAGCAACAACGACAGATAGGGATCGACCCCGGCGGTGATCGCCACCGCCGAAACCGCCGCCCCCAACGGCAGACTGCCATCGACGGTCAGATCCGGAAAATCAAGAACCCGAAAGGTCAGGTAGACGCCGAGCACCAGAAAACCGTAGGCGAACCCCTGCTCCAGCGCCCCCATGAACGCATAATATGTCATACAAAACCTGCGTGAATCACAGCAACACGCAAAGCATGAAAAACCCCTTATCCTTCAACCCGGGTCCCTATGCCTTGCGTGCTGTGAAATTTATTTGATGATCTTATCCGCTTTTTTCAATAACTCGGGGGACACCTTGAGCCCCATTTTTTCAGCCGACCCGGGGTTGAGGTACATCTGAAACTCGCGCAGGGTTTCAACCGGCAGATCACCAGGCTTGGCCCCCTTAAGGATCCGGGCGACCATTTCACCGGTCTGACGACCCATTTTGTAGTAATCAACCGCCAGGGCAGCAACCGCGCCACGCCCTACCGAATCGGTGTCTGCGGCAAAGACCGGAAGTTTCGCCTGATAACCAACCTGAGTGATCGACTCAAAGGCTGAAACCACGGTGTTGTCGGTCGGAATATAGATCGCCTCACAGCGACCGACCAGACTCCTGGCCGCCTGAAACACCCCGGCCGAGTTACTGACGGTGGCTTCCTCGACGGCAATGCCGCGCTTCTTCGCTTCGGCTTTCAGAACCTTGACCAGGGTCACCGAATTGGCTTCACCCGAATTATAGATAACGCCAAGGGTTTTTAACTTCGGCAGAAATTTCAAAATCAGTTCAAGCTGACGATCAATCGGGCTCATGTCGCTGGTGCCGGTAATCATCCCGCCCGGTTTTTCCAACGATTTAACCAGACCAGCACCGACCGGATCGGTCACCGCGGCAAAAACCACCGGGATATTATGGATCGCCTGGGCACAGGCCTGGGCCGTCGGAGTCGCGATCCCCACCGCCACATCAGGATTCTCTCCCAGAATCTGCTTGGCAATCAGGTTAGCCGTCGCGATATTCCCCTGGGCGATGTGATCCTGGTAGCTGACGGATAATCCCTGCGCCTTGAGTTCATCCTTCACCCCCTGCCGCAGGGCATCGAGCGCCGGATGCTCGACAATCTGATTAAACGAAACCTTGTATTGCTCGGCATTGGCACTCACCGCACACAGTAACAATCCACAAATCATCAATAATCTTTTCATCCCATGCTCCTTTTAAATAGGTCAGTGCATTCTTTGGATCGCCAATTTAGCTGTCAGGAAGTGCAAAGGTCAAGAAACTGTTACATCAGGGAGAACTTCTCCGGAAATCACGCATTCAAGCCGGTTGACGCTTCTTCGCCGCTTCTGCTAGATTCGCTGCGAATTGATCCTTTTCCTCCCTCTTCTGGAGTCTTAGAACATGCGCATACTCTCAGGCATTCAGCCTTCGGGCGCCCTGCATCTCGGCAATTATTTCGGCATGATGCAGAAAATGATCGCCTATCAGGAGCAGGAAGAACTTTTCTGCTTCATTGCCAACTACCATGCCCAGACCTCGCTGATTGATGGCAAGGCGCTGGCCAAGGGGACGCTGGAGGCGGCGGCCAGCTTTCTGGCGCTGGGACTCGACCCGGAGAAGAGTGTCTTCTGGGTTCAGTCCGATCTGCCCGAGGTCCAGGAATTAACCTGGATGCTCTCGAATTTTACCCCGATGGGCCTGCTGGAGCGCTGTCACAGCTATAAGGACAAGGTCGCGCAGGGGATCAAACCGAATCATGGCCTCTTCGCCTATCCGGTTTTAATGGCGGCAGATATTCTGATGTTTCAGAGCGACAAGGTGCCGGTCGGCAAGGACCAGAAGCAGCACCTGGAGGTCGCACGCGATATCGCGATCAAGTACAACAACGAATATGGCGAAATATTCACCGTCCCCGAACCGGATATTGATGACGATGTCGCAACGGTGCCGGGTCTCGACGGGCGCAAGATGAGCAAGAGCTACGGTAACACCATCGATCTGTTTCAGGAGGACAAGGCGCTGCGCAAGCAGGTGATGCGGATCGTCACAGATGCGACCCCGGTCGAAGAGGCGAAAAATCCGGAGACCTGCAATATTTTCCAGATCTACAGTCTGTTTCTCGATGTTGCCGGTCGTGAAAATCTGAAACAGCGCTATCTGACCCCGGGCCTGCGCTACGGGGATGTGAAGCAGGAACTGTTCGAGGTCATTCGCGACTTCTTCGCGCCCTTCAGTGCAAAACGGGAAGAGTTGCTGGCCAAGCCAGAGGAATTGCGTGAAACCCTGGCGCTGGGCGCAGAAAAAGCGCGGCGTGTGGCACTTAAGACCATGCGCAAAGTGCGTAAAAAAGGTGGGTTGATTTATTGATCAGACCTATCGTCGTCCCGGGTGAAGAAAATAAAAACCATCCCCGGGCGGCGATTCCCTTCGCGCATGGCAAATTGCAGAGAATCAAAATGCCAGCCCTCGGCGGTCCACTGATTCACCAGGACCTCAAGACTGTGATCGGTCACTTCACTGGTTTCGACAACTTTGTACAGCATCCAAGAACTCCTTAACCTTTGTCAGAAACAATGTCAGGCACAACACACAGATACCGTATCAGCCTGCAACTCAGCAGCCTTTAAATCGCCCCCTACAATCAGGGTGTGGCCCGCGATATCAGCATATGCGCCGAGAGCGGTTAACGGTTGAGATTTGCCGCCCCTCTCCTTCGCACATTTATCATAGCCTCCGGCGTTCGTGGCCGCTTTCAGCCCAGGACGAACGATAAACTCCAGTCGTCAATTAAATAAAAACAAAATTAGCTGATTTATTTCAGTATCTTAAAAAAACTGACAAAAAAGATCAGAAATAAGCTTGCCAAACCATGACCGTTCTGGTAATCTTCCAATCAGGCAACAACAACATTCGGCGCTCCCAGCTTCCCTCCTGGCTGGGGCGCCTTTTTTTTCTGCGTATTCCCGACCTGTTTATTTCTGCACAAGTTTGCGCCGCAGCATATCTCCGGCTTCAGCCCAACCGGGCAAACTGTCAAGCCAGACCTGAGAGTTAGGTTGGGCAACCGGCAGCTCATCCCCTTTGAGATCACGCAAGCCCGCTACCCGAATCAGAGCGCGTTTCATCTGCGGCCCGATCAGTTCCAGCTCTTCCCCGGGAAGAAAACGGTTGCGTCCTTCGACAAACAGTCCCGCTTCATTCTGGCGGATCAGACCGACGAAATCATGACTCCGTTGATAATGGGTATCACCGGCATGAATTTTCGCATCTTCGGTCCCGAATAAAAAACCCGTATCATAGGGACGATGACTGACGCTCTCTAACTCTAATCGCCAATTCGGATCGACCTGAGAGTCACCGGCCGCCAGACGATTCAGCGCTTGACGATACACATCGGTCACGACCGCAACGTAGTAAATCCCTTTCATCCGCCCTTCAACCTTAAAGCTGCTGACTCCGGCAGCGGCCAACGCCGCCAGATGTTCGACCAGACAAAGGTCACGACTGTTAAACAGATAGGTGCCGCGCTCATCCTGTTGGACGCTCATCACTTGCCCGGGGCGCATCTCTTCAGTCAGCTGGTAATTCCAGCGACAGGGCTGGGCACAATCACCCCGGTTGGCGCTGCGCCCGGTCAGGGCGGTTGAGATCAGGCAGCGCCCGGAATGGGCGACACACATAGCGCCATGCACAAAGGCCTCAAGTTCCAGTTCCGGCACGCTGCGAAAGGCGGCAATATCCTCGAGTGTCAACTCACGCGCCAGATTAATCCGGCCTGCACCGGCCTGGCGCCAGAATTTCCCGGCGGCCGGATTACAGGTGTTGGCCTGGGTCGACAGATGAATCTCCCGCTGAGGGTCCACTTGCCGCACCGTCGCCAGAACCCCGGCATCCGCAATGATATAGGCGTCCAGATCGAGCGGTATCAGCTCTTCGAGCAGCTGCTCAAGGACGGTAAACTCTTCTGCGCGCAAACTGGCATTCAGCGTCAGATAAATTTTGACTCCAGCTGCGGCGGTCAATCGTTTCGCTTCGTGCAAATCTTCCAGGCTGAAATTCCCAGCGCGCGAACGCAAACCAAAATTATCCACAGCCAGATAAACGGCATCAGCACCAAAACGAACAGCAACTTTCAATTTTTCCAGATCGCCGGCCGGCACCAGCAATTCAAGATGTTTTTCAATAACACGCATAACGTCAGTTCCTTTTATCCCGTTTGTTTGGGGGCCGAGAATAACACAGTCGGGACCAGAAGGTGTATCTTCTGCAACGCGAATAACTTGACAACCTCTTAATAACCCTATAATTTTTACGAATTAATAAAAACCTATCGGATTAATATGCAGAGACCATTTCAAATCTTGCGTTCGCCAATCATGCTGGTTCTGTTCGCACTTCTGATGCAGACGGGCGGATGCGCCACTCCGCAAGCCTCAAACGGGTTACAACAGCGGATTGACGAACTCATCAAGGTTCAGCAGCAACAGGCCCAGCAGCTTGCGCAGTTGACTCAACAATTAACGAGCCTGCAGCCGCAGGCAGCTACACCAGCCCTGCAAACACCAGTTCCGTCCTCACAGGTCAAGGAACCGACACAATTACAGGCACCAAAAGTGATTGCTACGACAGAGCCGGCCCCGATCTCTGAAGCGGCCGAACTCTACATGGAAGCCTTCGCGGCAATTGCAACCGGGCAGATGGCAGAGGCTGAAAGTGGATTCAGAACCTTTATTCAGCGCTTCCCCGATCATGAATATCTGGCAAATGCCAACTACTGGCTGGCGGAGGCATTGCTGGCCCAACATAAAACCAAAGATGGGGAAACCCTGCTCCTTAAAATAATCGACACTCCAACGGAACAGCAGAAGGCTCCGGCGGCAATGGCCCGTCTGGTCAGCTATTATCATGAGATCAACGACCAAGATAAAGCCGCGGCCATGCTGCAGATGCTGAGTACAAACTACCCTGAAAGTCCTGAGCTGAAACGCCTGATGCGCAGTACAGATACGCGCTGATGGAAATACTTTCTCTTGGCAAAATGAGGAGACCATGAATAAACAGATCCGTGTCTTGCTTTTACTGCTGTTCCTGCTTATCGGTCTGCCGTCGATTGCTGCCCTGGCCGCAGAGTCCCGCACCTACACGATCAAGAAAGGGGATACTCTGTGGGGTATCTCTGAACGTTTCATCAAAGACCCCTATTACTGGCCTACTCTCTGGGCAGCAAATCCCGACATCACCAATCCGCATCTGATTTATCCAGGACAGAAAATTCGCCTTTATAACGGTCGGATTGAACTGATCCCTGAATATTCAGGCGCACAAAAACCCAAGTCGGAACCAGCGATCGAGCCGCCGAAGCCAGTTGTCGAGACACCGGAACCTGTCGCTGAAACATCCGTCGTCACTCCAGAACCTGACAAACCCGTTAAATTCCTAAAAGCCACCACCAGTGGAGAAGGATTTATCCTGACCGATGAAAAAGCACTCGGCACCCTGGTCGATTCGGTTGATGGCCGCGTATTGCTGACCCGGAATGACATGGTCTTTCTCAACATGGAGAACCCGGCTCAGGTTGTCATCGGCGACACATACAGCCTGTTCAGTCGCGGCCCTGAAATTAAACACCCCGTCACAAAAAAGCCATTCGGGACCATGATGTACGATCTCGGATTTGTTCAGGTGACCGCCATCAACGGCAACACAGTCGTTGGCAAGATCGGCGATGTCTATCGTGAAATTGAACGCGGGGCGGAACTCTTTGAATATGTTGAGCCTGTCCACGATATAGAACTTAAAAAGGCGAACGGCGACCTGCACGGGGTTATCGTATCGGGACAACAGAGCAAACAGACCCTGGCCCAGGATGACATCATCTATGTCGACCTCGGCTCAAAGACCGGCCTTCAGGTCGGGAATATTCTCTACGTGTCTCGGCCGCGCAAACCAACCGCGTTGGCCGGTAAAGAGCACAAAGAGTTGCAGCTCCCGGACGCACTTCTTGGGGCGGCACTGGTGATCAAAACCCGCGACTTGAGTTCCGCCGCACTGCTGTTCAAAAGCACCTCCGAAATGCATATCGGTGACCACGTGATGGCCGCCAGCGAGTAGTTAACCGCATATTTGACAAAAACAAACAAAAAGAGGGATGGGCTAAAAACCCCATCCCTTTTCCATTGCTGAAAATCACATAGACGGAGGGGGAGATGGATCAGGAAAAACTCAGCCTGTTTCGACTGCATATGTCACCGGGGATCGGGCGGACCGCTCTTTTCAAGTTGCAGAAAAACTTTGGCAGCTTTCGCATGGCGCTGACCGCTCCACCTGAGGAACTGGTACGCATGGCGCATCTCCCGCCACGGCTGGCCAATTCGATTCTATCTCAAGATGACCCCGCCCTGCTCAAAGGGCTCGCAACCCTCAAACAACTCTCCGTCAGGTTAATCTCTTTCTGGGATGAAAACTATCCCGCGTATCTGCGCCATATTCATGATCCGCCGGCGCTCCTCTATCTGCGCGGAACGCTCCCCGTCGGCGAGGGTTTTGCGATTGTCGGTTCGCGGCGTGCTACCGCCGCCGGTCTGCAGCTGACCAGAGAGATTTCAGCAGATCTGGCCCAGCGCGGCGTCACCATCATCAGCGGGCTCGCCCGCGGGATCGATACCGCCGCACACCATGGAGCCTTACAGGCAGAAGGGAATACAATTGCCGTCCTCGGCTGCGGCATTGATTGCGTCTACCCTCCGGAAAACTTGAAACTCTTCCAGATGATATTAGAACGCAACGCTGTTGTTTCCGAGTTTCCGCCTGGAATACAGCCTCTGGCCGGGCACTTCCCGGGTCGCAACCGGATTATCAGTGGCTTATCGCGCGGGGTCCTCGTCGTCGAAGCCGCCGCTGGCAGCGGTTCGCTGATCACCGGAGACTTTGCGCTGGAGCAGGGACGCGAACTCTTCGCCGTTCCCGGCGGGGTCAAGAATGTGACCAGCTTCGGCCCCAATCGTCTCATCAAAGAAGGAGCGCAACTCGTCACCGGAGCAGAAGATATTTTGCAGTCACTCTGGCCAGACCTTCCTACCAATAAAGTACGCAAAGAAGAAGAACGCTTCATGGCACAGCTTGAAGGGAAGACGCTCAAGCTCTATCAAACCCTCGATTTTGAGCCGCAACATGCTGATGAGCTCGGCCGCGCCAGTGGCTTGACTCCCATGGAGGTTTCCGCTATTTTACTCGACCTAGAGCTCCGGGGAGGAGTTCAGACCCTGCCTGGCGGGCGTTATATCCGCAGCCGATAGGCCAGTTACATGACCTAAAATCTGCCATGACTTCCCTTCAGTGCATATAATCAACTATCGATGGAGGTCTCTTGCGAGAGCGCGTTCTAGCAATCGTTAATCTCATCGCCAAATATGTCATGGGTGCCAAAGGGGCCCAGATCAGCGAACAGGAACTGGTCGCCGAGTTGATGTCCGAGGGGTTTGATGCCCAGGAGATCAATGATGCTTTTTCATGGATGGAATCTACCGCACTCGATCTGCCCCAACCAAAGCTGCAGCGTGAAATCGACATCAGCTCCTCCTCAAAAACCTCACGCATTTTTACTCCTGAAGAATGTCGTCTGATCGAGACCGATGCCCGGGGCTTTCTGGTCCGGCTGCGCAGTATCGGCCTGATTAATGATGAAATTGAAGAAGAACTCCTTGACCGCATCATGATCGCGGCCGAAGAACCGGTCAGTCTGCAGGAGATAAAAATCCTGACCGCCCTCGCCTTACTGACAAGAAACAGTAATCAGTGGCAGCGGGAGATCGATTGCATGATGTCCGAAGACTGGACCCGCATCTACCATTAACAGAGCGCTTCAGGCTGCATACTGCGTAGCCTTTTTACGTTCCCGGGGATCATACATCCCTGGCGAGAGGAAAGTTTCATGGCCCAATCACTGGTCATCGTCGAATCGCCGGCCAAGGCGAAAACCATCGAAAAATTTCTCGGCAAAGGGTACAAAGTTCTTGCGTCCTACGGTCACGTACGCGCCCTCCCGAGTAAGCAGGGGTCGGTCGATGTCGATCATGACTTCATGCCCAAATATCATGTTCTTCCCGAAAGCCAGAAGCACATCGATCTTCTCAAGAAAGAGGTTGCGCACAGCACCGAACTGATCCTCGCAACCGACCTTGACCGTGAAGGGGAGGCGATCGCCTGGCACCTTCTGGAAGCTTTGGGGATTGATGAAAAGGGAGACAACCCCAAAGTCAGCCGGGTCACTTTCCATGAGATCACCAAGTCCGCCATCGATGCCGCCATGGCTGCTCCGCGAGCTATCGCCCGCGACATGGTCGATGCCCAGCAGGCACGTTCGATCCTCGACTATCTGGTCGGCTTTAACCTCTCCCCTTTTCTGTGGAAGAAGATCCACTACGGCCTGTCAGCCGGGCGCGTGCAATCTGTCGCCCTGCGCATGGTCTGTGAGCGCGAGTCCGAAATCGAGGCTTTTGAGCCCCGCGAATACTGGAGCATCGAAGCCGACCTGACCAATAGCGGCCAAGAGCCCTTCCGCGCTCATCTGCAGAGTAAAGAGGGGAAAAAACTCGACAAGTTCGCGCTTCCCGAAGAGAAATCCGCCCAATCGGTTCTGAGCGATCTGCATGGCGCCGCCTGGCGGGTTGCCAAGCTCGAAAAAAAGCAACGCAAGCGGAATCCGGCCCCGCCGTTTACCACCAGCACACTGCAGCAGGAAGCCAGCCGCAAGCTCGGGTTCTCGGCGCGCAAGACCATGACGACCGCGCAGAAGCTCTACGAGGGGATCGCAGTCGATGACGGCACTCACGGTCTGATCACCTATATGCGAACCGACTCGGTCGCGCTCTCAACCCTTGCCACTGGTGAAGCGCATGAGGTGATCTGCAAGCTCTACGGCAAGGAGTTCGCGCTCGATGAGCCGCGGATATTCAAGAACAAGAGTAAAAATGCCCAGGAGGCCCACGAAGCGATCCGTCCGACCTCTGTCGCGCGGACACCGGAATCGCTCAAGGCTTACCTCACCTCTGACCAGCTGCGCCTCTATCAACTGATCTGGAAGCGCACCGTCGCCTCCCAGATGGCCCAGGCCATCTTTGACGCCACCACGGTCGATATCGCCGCCGGCCCTGACTATAGCTTCCGTGCCAGCGGCCAGATCATCCGATTTGCCGGGTTCATGGCGTTGTATATTGAGGGGACTGACAACGAGGACGACGAGAACAAGGAAGGTCTGCTGCCGGCCCTCGAAGAAGGGGAAAACCTCAACTTGCAGCAACTGCTCCCCGAACAGCATTTTACCCAGCCTCCACCACGCTTTACAGAAGCGAGCCTGGTCAAGATGCTTGAAGAGTACGGCATCGGGCGCCCATCCACCTACGCCAGCATTATGAACACCCTGGTAACGCGCAAGTATGTCCGCCTTGAGAAACGTATCTTCTTCCCTGAAGATGTCGGCAAGGTCGTCTCCAAGCTGCTGACCGATCATTTCAGCCAATATGTTGACTATGAATTTACCGCCGGGCTCGAAGAGGAGCTGGATGCGATCTCACGCGGCGAAAAACAGTGGATTCCGGCGGTCAAGCAGTTCTGGGAACCCTTTATTGCCCTGCTTCAGGTCAAGGATAAAGAGGTCAGCAAGGCCGACGTCACCACCGAAAAGACCGACCAACTCTGCCCTGAGCCGAACTGCGGCAAGCCGTTGGTCATCAAACTGGGTCGCGCCGGGCGCTTTATGGCCTGTAGCGGTTTCCCCGACTGCCGTCACACCGAACCCCTCGCCAGTGATGGCCAAAGCGCCGAAGAACCGGTCTTCTCTGAAGAGAAGTGCGAGAAGTGTGGCGCGCAGATGCAGATCAAACAGGGGCGCTTCGGCAAGTTCCTCGGCTGCAGCGCCTACCCTGAATGCAAGAACATTCAGCCGCTGGAAAAACCGAAGGCCCTCGACATCAGCTGCCCGCAGTGTAAAGAGGGGGAGATGATGGAGAAGAAGAGCCGCTTTGGCAAAATCTTCTACTCCTGCAACCGCTACCCCAAATGCAAGTATGCGCTGTGGAATCCACCGAAGGCCGAAGCCTGCCCCAAATGCGCCTGGCCCCTGACCGAGATCAAAACCACCAAGCGCTGGGGAACCGTACAGCGCTGCCCGCAAGAGGGTTGTGGCTGGGAAAAGGAATTAATCGCACCGGATAAGAAACCGGTCGCGGCTAAGACCGTGACCAAAAAAACGGCCGCGAAAAAGACCACTGCCAAAACGACCGCGACGAAGAAGACGGTCGCGAAAAAAGCCACCACCAAAAAGAGTCCGGCAAAAAAGGCGACCCCTAAAGACGCCTGAATTCTGGTAATATATGGCATAACGACCGGTCGAGCCCTGCAGGTTCGACCGGTTTCCTGTTTTGATTCATTGCACAAGGACCCAACATGCCCATCAGGATCATCGGCGCCGGACTGGCTGGCTGTGAAGCGGCCTGGACTCTGGCGAATTTCGGGCTGGACGTCAGACTCTACGAAATGAAGCCCCTCAAGTTTTCGCCCGCCCATCAATCCGAGCAGCTGGCTGAGCTGGTCTGTTCCAACAGCCTGCGCGGGGCCGGGATGAACAACGCCGTCGGCTGTTTGAAAGACGAGCTGCGCCGCATCGGCTCACTCTTCATCGAAGCGGCTGATGCCACCGAAGTCCCGGCGGGTGGAGCGCTGGCGGTTGATCGTGAGGAGTTTTCGCGCTACATCAGCGCAAAGATTGCCGCCAACCCGCGAATTGAACTGCTCCGTGAGGAAGTCACCAGCCTGCCGGTCGACGGGCCGACAATTCTCGCCTCAGGGCCACTCACCTCGGAGGCCCTCTCTCAGCAGCTGGTGCAGCTGATCGGCGCCGAACATCTCTATTTCTATGACGCTATTGCGCCAATTATTGAAGCGGATTCCATCGATCTCAGCGTCGCTTGGCGTGCGTCCCGCTACGACAAAGGAGGGGACGACTACATCAACTGTCCCTTAAGCCGTGAGGAATATGAACAGTTTGTCAGCGAGTTGCTGGCAGCCGACAAGGTCGCCGGCCGCGAATTTGAAAAGCTGATCCATTTTGAAGGTTGCATGCCGATTGAAGAGATCGCGGCCCGCGGCCGACAGACTCTTGCCTTCGGACCGATGAAACCGGTCGGGCTGCCCGATCCGCGCACCGGCTATATTCCCTATGCTGTGATTCAACTGCGCCAGGATAACCGTCACGCCAGCAGCTACAATCTGGTCGGATTTCAGACCAGAATGACCTACCCCGAACAGCAACGGATCTTCCGCAGCATTCCAGGGCTTTCGAATGCGCGGTTTGAGCGCCTGGGCAGCATGCACCGCAACACCTTTGTCAATGCCCCCAGGGAACTGAATCCGCGCCTGCAGTTGCGCAAGGCCCCGCATATCACCCTGGCCGGGCAGATCAGCGGCGTCGAAGGCTATGTCGAATCGGCCGCCTGCGGACTGTTGGCCGGAATTTTTGTCGCGGCCGAGCAGTTGGGTCGCAGCCTTTCGCCACCTCCGGCAGTTACGGCGCTCGGCGCCCTGTTGAACCATCTGCAAACGGCAGACCCCAATAATTTTCAACCCTCGAATGTCAATTACGGACTCTTCCCCCCCTTTGAAGGACCTAAGATCAAACGCGCCGACCGGCGCCTGGCGATGGCCGCGCGCGCGCTTGAAGCCCTCCCCGCCTGGTGGGCAGAGGTTCAGGGTATCTCAAATCCGTCAAATCATCCGGAGCAACACTAATGGAAAACACCATCATCCTCGCCTCGGCCTCACCCCGCCGTAATGAACTTCTGCGTCAGGTCGGTTTCAGCTTTGAAATTATCCCCAGCCTGGCCGAAGAACGGGAAATGCCGGGTGAAACCCCGGAAGAACACGTGATCCGTCTCAGCCTCGAAAAAGCCCGCGAGGTCTCAACCCGTGACGACATCGATGGCCGCTGGATCATCGGCAGCGACACCATCGTGCTGCTCGACGCTGAGATCCTCGGCAAGCCGCGTGATGAAGAGGACGCCGCGCGCATGTTGCGTGCACTGTCAGGTCGCACCCACCAGGTCCTCTCCGGTTATGCGATTCTGGACCGCTGCACTGGTGAAAATCGCGCCGGGGCGGTCACCACCCGCGTCACCTTCCGCTCATTGACAGCTGCCGAAATCAGCGGCTACATTGACACCAAGGAGCCGGTCGACAAGGCCGGGGCCTACGCCATTCAGGGTTTGGGCGCCTTCATGGTCAGCCGTATCGAGGGGAGCTACAGCAACGTCGTCGGACTCCCGCTGTGTGAAGTGGTGCAGGGGCTCGAAGCCCTTGGTGCCCCGGTTCCCTGTTTATCGCAACCCGTCTGAGTCAAGGTTTTCGCCATGAGTGAAATCGCTGCCAACCTGTCCCGCATCCGCGAGCAGATCAAAATCGCCTGCCAGAAGTGTGGACGGGATCCAAAGACTGTGCGCCTGGTTGCGGTCAGCAAGAAGAAACCTGGACAGGTCATAAGTGAAGCCTATGCTGCTGGCCAGCAGATCTTCGGCGAAAGCTACGTCCAGGAGTTCACGCAAAAGGTTGAGGCACTGCAGCTACCGCTGGAGTGGCATTTTATCGGCGGGCTGCAGGGGAACAAGGTCAAATATCTACGCGGTAAAACCGCCCTTATCCATTCTGTCGATCGCTATTCCCTGGCGAGAGAGATCAGCTCCCAGTGGGGCAAGATCGATGCGACGGCCCAGATTCTGCTGCAGTTTAATCTCGGCCGTGAAACGAGTAAAAGTGGCGCTGATGAAACCGAGGCGCTCGATCTTGCACGCAAAATCTGTGCGCTCCCTCATCTGCAGGTACGCGGCCTGATGACCCTTCCACCCTACTATGATGATCCCGAAGAAGTGCGCCCTTATTTCCGTCGCCTGCGTCAACTCGGCGAGAGCCTCGCGGCGGAGAATCTGCCGAACCTGCAGATGCAGGAATTGTCTATGGGGATGAGTCATGACTTTAGCGTGGCCATTGAAGAAGGAGCCACCCTGGTCAGGGTCGGCACCGCTATCTTCGGCGCTAGGGATTAGGCAGATGGCCCAAACCTGTCTGCTCTTCGATCTGGACGGTACCCTGGTCGATTCGCTCCCTGACCTGACAACCGCGATCAACCTGCTGCGGGCTGACCTCGGTCTGCCACCCCTTGCCGTATCCCGGGTCCGCTCCTATATCGGCGATGGTGCCACCGCCCTGGTGCGACGTGCGCTCCCGGAGGGAGCCTATGACCCCGAGAAACTCGAACGGTTTCTCAGTCACTATCATCAACACCTCTGTGAGCTGAGCACCCCCTACCCGGGCATCCCGGAGATGCTCGAAAATCTTGGTTCCTGCCTAATGGCGGTAGTAACCAATAAACCGCATCAGATGGCCATCGACCTGATCGACGCCCTCGGTCTCGCGCGCTATTTTCAGCTCGTCCTCGGTGGTGACAGCTGCTCGACCAAAAAACCTGACCCCGCACCCTTGCTTGAAACTCTGCGTCAATTACACACCAGCCCGAAAAACAGCCTGATGATCGGGGATCACCACACCGATCTGCGCGCGGCAAAAGCCGCTGGCATCCCTGCCTGCTTCTGCACCTGGGGCTACGGTAATCAAGGTGGTGACACCCCCGACTATTGCGTATCCTCCGTCGCGGAGCTTGGGCGCCTACTGGTCAGTAGATGAACCGTCCGCCCCTGCGTCTGCGCGAAATTTCCCTGTTCTTTTTCCCGCTGCTGCTTAATGTGCAGCTGATGAGCCTGTCGCACACCATTATCAACGCGACTCTCGCCCGTTATACGGATTACATCACTGCTCTCGCCGGCATGTCGGTAGCAATGGTCGTTCACCTGTTTATCGCCTCGCCATCCTACCAGAACCACACAGTCACCATCACAATGGTGAGGGGGCGTCAATCGTTGCGCGGTGTGCTGATCTTCGTCGCTCTGGTTGCAGTCTACGTCTCGATAATGCTCGCCTTGATCGCCTATACCCGATTAGGAGATCTGCTCCTGATCAACCTGCTCGGTGTGCCCCCCGCCATTGCCCAGGCCGCGCGCGCGGCCTTGCAACTCCTGGCGTTACTCCCCATATTCACCGGTCTGCGCGGGTTTTTTCAGGGGTTGGTCATCCAGGCACGCCGAACCTCACTGATCTCTCTCGCGACCGGCATTCGGGTTGCGGCGTTACTCGGCTATCTGGCCCTGGGACAGCGCTGGTTTGCCGGCGCCCAGCTCGGCGCCTTTGCCCTGGTCAGCTGTGTTGTCACCGAAACCCTGCTGATGGCCTACTTTGCCTGGCGAGTCCATCTGCCCCTGACCGTCAACCCCCAGGGTGAAAAAACTTCTCGCGAAGTCCTGCGTTACGCCTTTCCCCTCGCCTACTCTTCGTGCCTGCAGCAGACCATTCCGCTGCTGATCAACTCGATCCTCGGGCGGCTGCCGGATGCGCCCATGGCGCTCGCTGCTTTCGGCGTAATCCGCGGCTTTCTGTTTCTGCTTGCAGGCCCGATGCGGAATCTGCAACAGGCCTATCTGAGTCTGGTGAAAACAACAGCAGACAACCACCAGTTGCAGCGCTTTGCCGCCATGGTTGCACTCGGGCTGGGACTGCTGGTAGCCCTCGTCGCGGGCCCCGCAGCCCAACTCATTCTTGGTCAAGCCCTCGGGGTTAAACCAGGTTTGCTCAACTATCTGCGTCTGCCCCTTGCAGCCTGCGCCCTCTTCCCCTTGCTGTACGCGGTCACGAACCTGCTGCGTGGCTGGTTTGCCGGCGCGGACAAGACTGATCTTCTCGGCTACTCTACCCTGTTCAAATGCAGTTTTTTACTACTGATCTGGTGGCCGATCCTGCGCTTTCAGCCCCCGGTGTCTGGAATTACCATCGGCATTTCGCTGTTGCTCGCCGCAGAAGCCATTGAAGCCGTCTACCTGAGCGTTCAGCGTCAGCGTCAAGTTGATCTCAAGCCTCTGCCGCCATTAGAATAGAACGATGAGTAACCATCAAAAGCATCTCTGCCCCGACTGCAGCTCGTGCCAATGGTGTTCCGACCAGCGCTGTCAGCTCTGTCTGAGGAGCGCTTGCCATAAAAAATTGAGTATCGCCGAACAGATTGCACTCTACGAAGCCCTCAATAATTTTGCAGCCAATAAAAACAATCCTTGATCTGTTCCAAACCTCAAACTATTTCAGCATTTTTTCCTGTTCCCTTCAAAAGATTGGCCCAATTTGCGCATCAACGAGCCTGTTGTCTTGCAGGAGTCGAAAAAGGTTGCATACCGAGAGTAACATCAAGAAGTACAAGCTTAGATATCCCCTGATTCCATTGGGTTTTTGTCCTTCTGTCTCTGTAGAGGTCTTCAATGTCTGAATCGTTTTTGATCTGTCATAACCGAAAACGCTTGGGATTCCATACGTTAAATGACACGGGTAAAACGCATTTTTTCTGGCCAATTCTAATTTCAAGCCTGTCCCGACCGGTAAAATACTCTCCGGTCTAAGCATGCCTGATTTACCACCTATCCAGGGCACCGGGTGTTTCTGGGCAGGTTAAATTAATGAACTGACGGCCAGAGATTGGCACCTGATTAAAGAGGAATCTCAGCTGTTTCAGGTGAGTTGTCATGATCAAGTTAAAATTTGTAAAAACTTAGGAAAGGGTGCTATATTCCCCAATATTTCCCGGCAAAAAAGAGTAGTTTTTACTATATAAGTAACTTAATGTCGGCCAACAGGCGGTAGCGAAGCCGGGTACCCCACGCCGACCAGATGAAAGAAGGGCTCAAAATGGGAAAAATACTGATAGCAGAAGACAGTGATACAGAGTTGGCATTCTTAAATGAAATTTTGAAAGAGACCAACCATGAATTGACCATCACCCGTGATGGTCTTGAGGCCGAAGCTGCCGCTAAGGCCGGTAAATTCGACCTGATCATTCTTGACGTCATTATGCCTGGCAAAAACGGATTTCAGGTCTGTCGCACCCTCAAGAAAGACCCTGCCTTCAAAGACACACCGATAATCCTGCTGACCTCCAAGTCTGAAAACAGTGACAAGTTCTGGGGGATGAAGCAAGGGGCAGAAGAATACATCACTAAACCTTATAACCCTGTCGATCTGCTACTGGCTATAAGGCAACACATGGGAGCAAATTGATGGATCTTGGTGAGGTATTAAAAACTTACCTTAGCGATAATCAACAGGGCCAACTTGTCATCAAGTTCGTCGGTGAGGATCATCTGTGTAAAATTTCGATTGAAGATGGTCAGGCGGTCTATCTGGCACTGGGGACAAAAGGACCGGCGGAAACCCTGAATGCCATTACTGGAAAAATCGCTGAATGGAGCAACTTCCTCAAGGGTTTGCCGGCGCGCAAGCGACTTGATGCTCCACTCAACCAAAAACTGTTTGAAATGGCGGGCGGTGCCCCGCTGGCAGAAAATGATATTTCACTCGCCGTTTCGGCTGAAACCACTGTGGCAGTCGCTGACGAACTGGTCGTTGATGAAAAAATGATCGATGTCGATCAGATCAGTGCGATGAACACCCGCTTTATTGATCTGGTCGGTCCATTCGGTACAATTCTCATCGAAAAAATCTACATCAACCTTGCTTATACCTCTAACACCCCTATGAGTTCTGCCACTTACACCCGCTTCATTGCTGCCTTGACCGCCGAGATCGCTGACTCGGATCGGGCCGCTTTTATTGACGCTGCCACTCAGTAGTCTTTTGAATCACCCTGGGAGGGATCTGTATGCTTAGAAACATGAGTATCCGTAAACGTTTATTTGTCATTTTATCCGTGGTTTACATTATTACGATGGTCGGCGCCATCGCCGGCGGATACTTTCTTCTCGATCGTGATTCACTCCGCGAAGCGAAAGAAAAAACCGAGCTCTTCACCACCGTCATGTCCGCCAACCAGGAATTTATGGCGAGCGATGTCCGACCCGAGATTATGGATCAACTCCCCGATGCCTACTTCCCCGCGGCCACGGTTGGCATCGTCATGATGGGTGAAACTGCTAAAATTATTCAGGAAAAATATCCAGAGTATGTTTTCAAAGTCGCGTCACCCAATCCTCTAAATAAAGACAATCTCTCCGATTCTTTTGAAAATTCAATTATTTCCAGCTTTAACACAGGTGACTTCGACAAATGGGAAGGCTCAATCACCAAGGGCGGTAAACGCTTTTACGCAACTGCCGTTCCCATTGAAGCACGAAAAAGCTGTATCTGGTGTCACGACACACCTGAAACAGCCAATCCTGAGATGGTTAAAGAGTACGGGCGTGATTCAGGCTATGGCTATGAAGTTGGAGATGTCGTTGGTGGTCGCTTTGTTTATGTCTCGATGGCAGCAGCTGACGCGATGACCTATAAAAAATTGGCCCTGTTTGGGGGCGGCATCAGTCTTCTCTTTCTGCTCGCTATTTTGATTATCGACCGTGTCGTGATCAGCACCGTCGTCAAACCGATCGAAAGAATCGTCGAAGTCGCCGAAGCGATCAGCCGCGGTAAAATGGATCGCGAGTTTGACGTGAAAGGGAATGACGAAATCAAACTGTTGGCGGACGCCTTCAATCGAATGAAGGTTTCGCTGGCCAAGGCGATGGATATCCTCAGGAAATAAATCCGAGAAATATTCCCCTATGGTGGGGGGGTGAAACAAGTATCATTCATAGGAGGCTGTTGAATGAAGAGGTTACTGCAATTATTTATGGTTCTGTTCGTGGTTGCGGCACTGGCAGCACCAGTGGTGGCTGCTAGTTCGCGCTCGGGCAAGCGCGTTTACAAAAAAACGTGCAAAAGCTGCCATACTAAAAATGGTGAAGGGGGCAAGCTCTCTCCGCTGATGAAGACCCAGGCCCAGTGGCGCACCTATTTCAACGACAACCGACATCAGGACAAACCCGAAATCTGGAAGGGGATGAGTGAGAAGCAACAGAAAGATTTGTTGAAATTTTTCCTGGATTTTGCGCTCGATTCCGATCAGCCGGAAACCTGTGGTTAGCACCTACCCGCCAATTCTGCCACGCTGACGGCACATAGAAAAAAAAGGTACGGTCTCCCGGGAGACCGTACCTTTTTTTATTGAATTATACCAAAAACCGCCAACGTTCAATCCGCAATCTTCGAGCCCAACACTCTTTGCCATAACAACCCCGCGACAATCAGCACCAACCCGACAAAGGTCGAAGGCAGAATCTCTTCACCGACCAGAAAATGGATAAAAAAGAGGGACAAAAAGGGCGCAAGAAAGATCAAGCTGCTGATACGGGCAGCGTTTTCTGCATAACGCAAGGCCAAGAGCCACATGACATAACAGGCCCCCATTTCAAAAAATCCGATATAGACTGCGCCGAGCAGCCCCGGCAGAGGCGGCCAGACCAGTTCAGAAAAAATCAGACAGTAACCAAGCACAAAAGGGAAACTGCACAGAAAGTTGACCAGCAATGCCACCACCGGATCACGTGTATCCCGGGTGTTATAGATCCAGTAGAGCGCCCAGATAACTGTGCTCGACAGGGCCAGAACGACACCGGTACCATCGCTGAAATTCAGGCTGAAGGGGTGGCCTTCGGTGGCGATCACCACGACTCCGGCGTAACTGAGCAGCAGGGCGCCCAATTCCACCAGCCGCAGTTTCTGCCCCAGAAGCGGTACTGACAAAAGCGCGAGGGTGATCGCCCAGGTATAGTTCAAGGGTTGGGCCTGCTGGGCGGGGAGGAGCGAGTAGGCCTGCAGCAGAATGAGGTAATAAAGAAACGGATTAAGAATCCCGAGCAGCAACGACATGGCATACTGTTGACGAGTGCAGTGAAAGATCAGCCGAAACTTCCCCTGCACCAGCAGAATGACTGCCAGCAGCAATGTCGATACCGAACCGGCGTAGAGCAGCAGCTGGATTGGTTCGAGGTAGCGCAGCGAGATCTTGAAGGCCGAGGCGATGGTCGACCAGATGAGCACCGTGGTCAGCCCATAGACGTAGGCTTTACCTTGACGCGTCATCTGCTGCTCCTGACTGCCCGGCGCATCAACAGATTAAGCGGAAGGACCAGCAGCATCAACCCGGCGAAGATCAGCGCAATCCCGCCGAAGGCTTGCGGCGTTAATTGCTCACCAAGCAGCAAGATGCCGAGGGTCGCGGCGGTCATCGGTTCGGCCAGGGACAGGGTTACCGTTGCAGCGACCGTCGCCCGTTGCAGACCGCGCGCGAACAGCCAGTAAGAGAGCGCCATGGTTGCCAACCCCAGATGCAGCACGACAAGAATAGAGCGAGTCTGGACCAGCCAGTGAAGATCCCTGCCGATCAATAGCGGAGAAAGCAACAATGCACCCAAACACACCACCACCGCCATGACCGCTGTGGGAGCCTGCTTTTCGAGCAGTCCCTTGATCATCAGGGCATATCCGGCATAAGAGAAACCGGCGCCGAACGCCAGGAGAATCCCGAGGGGATCAACCTTTAAGGAAGAGCCTCCCAGACTCAACAGACTGCAACCGACCAACGCCAGCAGGGTCGATACCTGCCAACGCTTGCCGGGACGCTCACCTCGAAAGAGAAACCCGAGCAGTCCCCCGGCAATGGGGGCGCTGCCGATTCCGACTATGGTTCCCACGGCGACGCCGGTCTTGCTGACCGCGCTAAAAAAACAGACCTGATAACTGGCCATAAAAAGAGCCGCCAACACCGTTGGCCAAAATTGCCAGTCGCCAAATTTGCCGAGTTCCTTGCGCCAGGCCGCCAACGCTATCAAGGCCAGTCCTCCGATGGCAAGCCGCAAAAAACCGATCACCGTCGTATCGAAGCCGACCGGGGCGAAGGATTGTGCGGTGCCCGTAGTTCCCCAGAGCAAGGCCGCACCCAGGATGTAAACTGTCCCGGTATTATTTTTAATCTGTGTTTTTTGAATCACTAGCAACTCCTGCCAACCGCTTCGCGCGCCAGCACCAGACGACAGGGGTAAACCATCCAGAGGATCGCCATCAGGCGGCCAACAACATAAGCCATGGCAGCACAAAGTGCTCCCGACCAACTGCTATAGAGCAAGAGCAGAGTCAAAATACCAAAAATTACCGTTGCTTCCACGATGGTCGCGGTCGAGATCGGGCGCGTGACCCGCCCCTCCATCAGGACCCCACGCTGAAATGAACTGAGCACCGAACCGGCTGGCAGCAGCGCCATCAGGATCAGCGGCAGGCGGGAAAACCTGACCAGCTCGGGATTAAGCCCCGAAACCTGGTGCAGCCAGAGTGGTGCCAGCGGAGTCAGGGCGATACACATTAGGGCGCCGCTGGCGAAGAGGGCCAGACCCCAGGCAAAATTACGCATCGGCAGATAGCCGCGCAGATCCCGGCCAAGGAGTGCGATCGCCACCTCCTGAAACGACAACCCGATGGCGCGAAAAATAAAGGTCAGCGCAGCCAGCACCGGCATCACCGCCAGCGATTCGAGGGGCATCCGGCCCTTGCCCAGAAAAAAAATCACCAGCGGTTGCACACCCAGGGTGATAAAAGGGGTCAGCGCCAGCGGCAGGTAATAGCGCCAGAGAGCTGGATATGAGAGCACCTCACCGGCTTGTGGAGAAGCCAGAACGCCCGCGATGGCACGTCGCGCGAGGAAGCGGCTGGCGACAAATTCGGCCAGCACCCCGCAACTCAGGGCCATACCGCCAAGGAGAGCACCCGGCACGTCGGCGCGAGAAAAAAGCCAGAAACCGCAACCTGCCATGCCGGCCAGGCGGAAGACCGTCGAAAAAGCGACCAGCGGCGTTTGTCCGCTGCGAATCAGAATCCCTTGATAAAACCGACGCCACCCGATTGCGGCCGGCCAGGGCAGCAGCGCCAATAACGCCCAGTGGGTGTGGTTAGCAATCGCCGGTGACAAACCGACCAACCTCTCCATCACCAGCGTATAAACCGGCGGGATCAGAAAAACCAGGAACCCGAGAGTAATCAGCGACGTCAGCACCGCGGTAAAACGTCGCAGACGTCGATAAGCCAGAGGATTTGAGGCGAGCGAAGTTGAAGCGCTCATCAGCATGATGATCGGCGCTTCGGCGACCAGCGCAAAAGAGAAGGCGACCCCGTAGGCCGCCAGATTCAGCTTGGCGTCGACCATCCGCGCGATCAAGGCGGTCAGGAGCGGCCCGTCGATGGCCATCAGCATCCAGGTGCCGAGCAACGGCAGCCAGAAGCGGAATATTCTCCCGTTGGTCAAAGGTTCAGGCATCAGCCACCGACACTGACCAGAAGACCAAACTTCTGTAGCTGTTGACGAATGGCATCAATATCCCCCTCCTCTGGGGCTAGCAAACCGGTTTCATTATAGCTCTGGTTTAATTTTGCATATTTGTGCGCTGCAATGCCGTGATAAGGGAGCAGATCGAGCGGCCGGGCGCCACCGGGCAGGCCGGCGACCAGGGTTCCGAGCGCCTCAATATTTTCCGAATCGGTGTTGATTCCACTGATCAGGGGAACGCGGATCCGGATGTCGGCTCCGGTTGCAGCCAGACGCTGCAGATTTTCGAGAATCAGCCGATTGTCCACCCCGGTCCACTCTTTGTGACGCGCGGCGTCGAGCAATTTCAGATCAAACAGAAACAGTTCGGCCTGCCTGGTAACCTGTTCGAGACTTTCCCAGGGGGCGAAACCCGAAGTATCAATACAGCGATGCAGACCGCGGTCACCACAGCCTTGCAGCAACCCCAGGAGGGGTTGCAGATGGGCGAGCGGCTCACCCCCGGAGAAGGTCACCCCCCCTCCCGACTGATCAAAAAAAGGGATCTCCTTCTCGATAATCCCCATCAGTTCAGCTTGTGTATAGCGGCGACCGGACAGTTCAGACGCCCGTGACGGGCAGACCTCCGCACAACAACCGCAGGCGTCACAGTACAGAAGGTCCGTAACTATCCCGTCTGCCGTCATGCGACAAGCCTGCTGCGTACAGACCTCGATGCAGGCGCGGCAGCCGATACATTTTGCGGCCGTGTACATCTTCTGCGGTGTCGACGAAATACTTTCAGGGTTGTGACACCAGCGGCAACCCAAAGGACAGCCCTTAAAGAAAATCGTCAAACGGATGCCTGGGCCCTCGTTGATCGAGTAGCGCTTGATATCAAAGAGGAGACTCTGTGGCACCGCTAAAAGGCCTCATTCTCGGTGCGCTCGATCACTTCCTGCTGCAGGTCGGCATTCATATCATTGAAGTAATCGCTATAGCCCGCCATACGCACCAATAGATCCTTATAGTCTTCCGGGGTTTCCTGTGCGGCCTTCAGGGTCGCGGTGTCAACGATGTTGAACTGGATATGGTGACCACCCAGGGTGAAGTAGCTGCGCACCAGTTGAGCGAGTTTTTTAATATCCTCGTCACGCTTCAGCAGGCTCGGCATAAAGCGCTGATTCAGCAGGGTGCCGCCCGACAGCGTATGGTCGAGCTTGGTCAGGGAGCGGACCACCGCCGAAGGTCCGTGGGTATCGGCACCGTGGGAGGGCGAGGTGCCGTCGCTGATCGACTTGCCGGCAAAGCGCCCGTTGGGCGTAGCGCCCATCATCTTGCCGAAGTAGATATGACAAGTGGTCGAGAGCATGTTGAGGTGAAAGTTCTCCCCCTTGACGTTCGGCTTGCCGTCGATGGCCGCCAGCAGATCGGCGTAGACCTGCAGGGCAATATCGTCGGCACAATCATCATCATTACCGAAGAAAGGGGTCTTGTTGACCAGGGTCTGGCGCAGGAACTCCTCACCTTCAAAGTTCTTCGCCATAGCAGAAAGGACGCGTTCCATGGAAAAACTCTGTTGTTCAAAGACGTGCGTCTTCAGTGCCGCGAGGCTGTCGGTAACCGTTCCGAGTCCGGTGCACTGAATATAGTTGGTGTTGTAGCGCGGACCGGCATCATAGTAGTCCCGCCCCTTGCTGATGCAGTCCGCAATCACCACCGATAAAAACGGCGCCGGAGCGTACTTGGCGAACATGCGGTCGATGTAGTTGCTGACCCGGATTTTGGTCTCCACCACATAATTCAATTGACGGACAAAGGCCGCGTACAGTTGTGCATAGCCTTTGAAGGTGCCCGGATCACCGGTCTCGATACCGACCCGTTTGCCGGAGAGCGGATCGATCCCGTTATTCAGGGTGATTTCAAGAATTTTCGGAACGTTGAGATAGCCGGTCAGCACGAAAGCTTCCTTGCCAAAGGCCCCAACCTCGATGCATCCGCTGCAGCCCCCTTCGCGAGCGTCGCGCAGCGATTTGCCCTGGCGCATCAGCTCGATGGTATAGACATCGGGGTTGAAGATGGACGGATAACCGTGCCCCTGACGGATGACCTTACAGGCCGCCTGCAAAAATCGCTCTGGGGTCTTGCTGCTGATGTGCACCGCATTGCCCGGTTGCAGAATGTGCAGCTCTTCAACGATCTCGAGCATGAGGTAGGAGACTTCGCTGACGCCGTCCTTCCCTTCGCCGGTGATGCCGCCGATATTGAGATTGGTGAAGTCGTTGTAGGTGCCGCTCTCCCGCGCGGTAATACCGACCTTGGGCGGCGCCGGATGGTTGTTGACCTTGATCCAGAAGCAGCAGAGCAGCTCCTTGGCCTGCTCCCGCGTCAGGCTGCCGGCGGCGATTTCGCGCGCATAGAAGGGGGCCAGATGCTGGTCGAAATGACCGGGGTTCATCGCATCCCAGCCATTCAGCTCGGTAATGGTGCCGAGATGTACGAACCAGTACATCTGGATCGCCTCATGGAAGGTCTCAGGCGCGTGGGCCGGCACCCGGCGACAGACCCTGGCGATCTGCTGTAATTCCATAACACGCTGCGGATCGCTTTCTTTTTCGGCCAGCTCTTCGGCCAGACAGGCATGACGTTCGGCAAAAAGGATCACCGCGTCGCAGCTGATATCCATGGCCTTCAGCTCTTCGAATTTATCGGTCGCCGCCGGGTCGGTCAGATAATCGAGGCCGGCAATTTCAGCCGCGATCCGGGCCTTGCAATCGAGCATCCCCTGCTGATAGATCTGTCCGTCAAGCGCGGTGTGCCCCGGCGCGCGCTGCTCCATAAATTCGGTAAACAGTCCGGCCTCGTAGGCGACCTGCCACTCCGGTGGGACATGGCCGAAAATTCGCTCGCGGATCGTCTTCCCCTGCCAGTAGGGGATCACCTCGCGCGCATAGGTGTCAATATCCTCGGCGCTGATCGTATAGCGCTGCTGCTCGCGGGTATTCAGCACCTGAAAATCCTCGACGCTATGACAGGTCAGCTCAGGGAAGGTCGGCACGACCTTGGGCCGTGGCCCACGTTCGCCAACAATCAGCTCATCATCACCAAGATAGATGGTCTTCTTTCGACAGTGGTCGAGGAAGTTCAGTGCCCGCAGCACCGGGATCGAATACTTCCCATAGTTCTCCTGGTAAAAAGCGGTCTCATGCAGCGCTCGCTCAATCGACAGGCTCGGTGTGGTCTCGACGCTCAGTTTGCGTAGTCGCTGAATACGCGGATTCATCCCCGGCCCTATGGGGTTGCTGGTTCCAGGGTAAAAATTCCCCTCAGCGGCGGCCTTGCGTTGCGGAGCAATATGTGAAATGTCGTGACTTTTCATCGGAATCCCCTTTTGTCATGAACAATCGGCAAAGGCCGTGGCGGTTGTAGAGCCGATCTTTTGCTAGAGCAAGTTGAATACCAACCTCGCGTTTGCCGGGACGAATCCCTTTTCTACTGAAATATCGAATCTTTTTCCACCCCTATAGCGAAAGATTGAAGACCGGGAAACCATGTGCTTATGCAAGATAGAATAACTTATCCTGTTTTGCATATCAGCATGTGATCCAGACGGATCTCAATTGAAGAAACCCGGCGGACCCCCTGGGCACGCTACTGCCTGACTTTGCTATAACCGTCTCTCACGTACCACCAGAGAAACGGACAGACCGGAGAGGACACCAGAAAATTTCCTGACAAGTTCAGTTTACATGCAGTATAGCTGACAAGTCATCAGACCGGCAGGGCTTTTATGCCATCACCTAAGCATCTGCCATTCATTCAATCCAGAGTTCTTTTAACAATGCTATGCTTACACCTTCTGACAACTTTATCCAAGGAGCGAAAATGGTCCGGCATTTTGACTATATTGTGATCGGCGGCGGCAGTGGCGGCATCGCCTCGGCCAATCGGGCGGCAATGCGTGGTGCCAAGGTTGCCATTATCGAGGCCCACCTGTTGGGTGGAACCTGCGTCAACCTCGGTTGTGTCCCCAAGAAGGTCATGTGGTATGGCGCCCAGGTGGCGGAAACAATCAAACAATATGCGCCGGATTACGGCTTTGATCTGGAGATTAAGAATTTCAGCTGGTCAAAACTGGTTAAAAACCGCAACGCCTACATCGAACGCATCCACCAGAGCTACCACAACTCTCTGAACAGTAACGGAGTCATCCTGATCAAAGGATTCGCCCGGTTTGTTGACCGAAAAACCGTTGAGGTCGACGGTGAACACTATACCGCTGCGCATATCCTGATCACGGTGGGCGGTCGCCCGACGCTCCCGAACATTCCGGGAGCCGAGTTCGGCATCGATTCAAACGGCTTTTTTGCCCTGACTGAACAACCCAAACGGGTCGCCGTCGTTGGCGCGGGGTATATTGCGGTCGAGTTGGCAGGCATGCTCAACAGTCTGGGCACCGAGACCCACCTGTTTGTGCGCAGGCACGCGCCACTGCGCAACTTCGAGCCACTGCTGGTCGACACCCTGATCGAGGTGATGGCCGACAATGGGCCCTGCCTGCACACCCAGGCATTACCGGACAAGGTCAGCAAAGAGAAGGACGGCAGTCTGACCCTGCACCTCAAAAATGGTGAACGTCATCATGTCGACCAACTCATCTGGGCCGTTGGCCGCCATCCAGCGACCGATGAGATGAACATCGATGCCGCCGGGGTGACCAGAACCGCATCCGGCTATATCAAGGTTGACGCTTTTCAAAATACCCTAACCGCTAACATCTATGCCGTCGGAGATGTGGTCGCTGGCGGGATTGAACTGACCCCGGTTGCCGTCAAGGCGGGACGCCTGCTGGCCGAACGCCTGTTTAATCCAGAAATGCCGCAGGCTAAAATGGACTACAGCCTGGTGCCGACCGTGGTCTTCAGCCATCCACCGATCGGCACCATCGGCCTGACCGAACCTGAGGCCATCACACAGTATGGTGAAGGGCAGATCAGGGTCTACACCTCAGGCTTTACCGCGATGTACACCGCAGTGACCCAGCATCGACAGCCGTGCAAAATGAAGCTGGTCTGCGCTGGTCCAGAAGAAAAAATCGTCGGTTTGCATGGGATCGGCTACGGAGTGGACGAGATGATCCAGGGTTTTGCGGTTGCGATCAAGATGGGTGCGACCAAGGCAGACTTTGACAGCGTCGTGGCAATTCATCCCACCGGCGCCGAAGAATTTGTCACCATGAGATAAGGGAGAAAACCACCACGGATCAGGTCAGTCAGATAAATCTCTTCATCAGCTCTTCAATCACCAGATCAACATTCTCCGGTGTGATATTGAACCGCTGGCAAGCGTCAACGGCACGCGCCCGACAATCAGGCCGTTCCAGATCGTCCAATCGGACAAACAGTCCCATCCGACGGCCAACCTGATAGATCACCTGTTCTGCCGCAGGCAATTTTTGAAACCGTTGAATCACGCCGAGCATGGCAGGTTTGTCCTGTGGAAAGGTCCCCTCGATCTCCTGGAACAGGTTGAGAATGTGGTCACTCTTCAGGGTGCTGCTGATTCCGTTGAGGGTTTCGATAAACAGCAGAATCTCCTGGGCCACCTCGCGATCCCCCAGTTTGACGAATTCTCCAGACTGCCACTGGTTGAACAGTTCCGTATGATTGGGGATCGCCAGACTGCGCAGGCGGATAAAATCGGGATTGATCTGGTTTAAGGCTTCGGCCGTTTCCAGCGCGTGCTCATGCGACAGTTCCCGCCCGCCGAGTCCCGGCATCACATATTCCGAAAGTTCCATCCCGGCCTGTTTAACCTTCAGCCCGGCGCGGATGTGCTGGGCCTGGTCGCAGCCTTTTTTCATCAGAAGCAGCACCCGATTCGCCCCGGATTCCAGGCCGATATGGATCCGGTTGAGACCCGCAGCGGCGATCCGTTCCAGATCGGGCGCGCTGATCTTGTCGATGGTTTGCGAACGCGCATAAGAGGTGATCCGCTCGACAGAGGGGAAGCGCAGCCGGATATGCTCGAGGATCGTCACAAGTTTCTCTGGTTTGAGCACCAGACTGTTACCGTCCTGCAGGAAAATCGAGCGCATCCCGCCAGAAAACCAGCTGCTGGCTGCCATCAGAGCCCGTTGATCGCTGTCAGAAAGGCCATCCGCCAGCTTGGAAATTTCGCGATAATCGGGCTCGCCAGAGCCATCAGAAAGCTGCCGCACTCTTTGCAGTTGCAGATGGACGGCATCTATATCCGCCAGGACGTGTTCCTGCGGTCGAAGCGAGAACTGGGCCCGCTTGTAGACAGAACAGAAGTTGCAGCGATTCCAGGAACAATTACGCGTCAGCCGCAGCAACAGGCTCTCGGATTCGCTCGGTGGTCGAATAGGGCCCTGCTCGAAGCCCTGGTAGCCGGGGTCGGTTTGTATCTCATTCACTGGTTATTTTCCTCAATAGAGTTTTAGTCATCGTGCTTACTGTACCCGATCCGAAATCCCCTGTCTCTGCACCGGCGCCCTGTTCCCGGGCTGAGGCCGGAAAAACCTCGTGTCAAGAACACTCATTATATAATTTACACGGCATCTCGATTGGAAGGGATGTTATACTTTACGTGTTGATTTTCACTCTACAATGTAAGGACCTGCCCGTGGCTTCTCTTAATTTCGAGCTGGAACGACGTAAATTCCGTGAGTATTACGACAAGCACCGGACGCTCTTCGAGATGGCGAAGAACGCCACCGTCAGTATTATCGCCTCGCTGTTCAAACAATCGGACATCGGTGAAGTGACCAAGATTGAAGGGCGGGTCAAGGAGAAAGATGAATGCATCAAAAAATTCCATCGCAAATACCAGAGCAAACTCGAATCTGATGAGCAACCCTACCAGATCAAGGACTATATCTCCGACTTGATCGGCATCCGCATTGTCTGTCTGTACGAGGATCAGATTGAGATGGTTTCCCAGGCATTGCAGCGCCACTTTAAGATTATCGACGTCACTGACAAGATCACCGCCGTCGAGAGCACCGAAGACTCCTTCGGGTACAAGGGGCTGCACATGGATCTGGCCCTGAGCGATGAGCTGGCGGTCCTGCCCAAATATCTGCCCTACGCCAAGCTGACGTTTGAGGTGCAGATCCGTTCCCTGATTCAGGATGCCTGGAGTGTGCTGGACCATAAAATCAAATACAAAAAATCGATCCCCAACGACCTGCGCCGCAGAATCAACGTGCTGTCGGCCCTGTTCGAGTTAGCCGACCGCGAATTCAAGGAGATCCGCAACGCGACCACCGAACTGATGCAGCAAGCGACCGTAGCGCCAATCGGCGACCTACCGAGCGAAGAGGAGACTGCAACGGAAGAGGTCACCAATGATAAACGAATCAATGCCTTTAACTTTTTGCGCATCGCGCGACACTTCTTCCGCGATTTCGAATTCGAGGATTTCAAGGTCGACGGCTTTGTGCAGGACATTTTAAAACTGGCCCCTGACTTCCCCAAGGCCGATCTGCATCGCAGTTTAGTCCAGAATATGAAGACGGTCAGAGACTACCGGACGGAATTTTTGTCCGAAGATGCGGAGAACAGTTTCAGCCCATACACCCTGATCCGTCACTGTCTCTACCTGTATGATTTTAAAACCTTCCACCGCATCCTGTCGCGGGTCTCACGCGAACGCTTTGAAATCTGGCTCGATCGCGCCGCGGTCCAGGACTAGGAGACAACTCAAGCCCTTTTTCAGCGTCCACATACAAGAGCCTCTTTTCAGCTGAATTCAGAAAAGAGGCTCTTTTGTGTTGCTTAAATATTGGGTCATGACTAGTTTAGGTGCACCTGAGGCATGCTAAGCTACTGTCATGACTATGAAAAATAAGTACGCAAAAAGGGCGCACATTTCTGAGCGTAAATTTCAGCAACTTGTTCGCCTATTTGCGGCAGGTCTGGAAGCTTCCCAGATCGCGAAATTGGCTGGATTGAATCGCAACACAGTCAATCGTTATCTAACAAAAATCAGGCAGCGCCTGGCTGAATATTGCAACGCTCAGTCTCCTTATTCAGGAGAAGTCGAAGTTGACGAATCGTTCTTTGGTGCACGTCGCGTTAAGGGCAAAAGAGGCCGTGGCGCCTATGGAAAAACGATCGTCTTTGGTATCTTTCAACGGAACGGTCATGTCTACACCGAGATCGTCCCAGATTGTTCCAAAGCCACGCTACAAGCGGTTATTCGCGGCAAAGTAGAGCTTGAAAGTATCATCTACTCTGACGGCTGGCGCGGCTATAATGGTTTGGTCGATGTTGGTTATGGTAAACACCTTCGTGTTGACCACGGCAAGGATGAGTTTGCCAAAGGTCGTAACCACATCAACGGTATTGAAAGGTTTTGGGGCCATGCAAAAACACGACTCGTTCGTTTCCGTGGCATGTCATCAAACACCTTCAACTTGCATCTCAAAGAATGTGAGTTTAGGTTCAATCATAGAGGTCGGGATCTGAGTCGTTTGATCCTTCGTATTTTGCGGAATCAACCTCTAAACTAGTCATGACCCTAAATATTTAAGGACTCTGCAACTTATTGAAGATCCACTTCGATTGGCGACTGGTAATCAGCGTAGGTTTCACGCCGCCAGCGAAACGGCAGATCCAGTATCGTTCCCGGTACTTTGATCTGGTAGAGCGCACGCAAGGACTCGAGCACGACGGCACGCTGTTGTGGGACATTCCCCGGTTCCCCCAACGGATGACCAAAGGGCCAGCGTAAAAAAACGGTGCGCGGCGGTTTGACCTTCTCCGAGTAGTCCCTGACGATCGAAATGCCGATGGTCGCGATTCCGACCCGTTCAATTGCTCTCTGGATCAATCCCACGGATTGATTACAGATCCCTCAAGCCGGAGTCAATAATACCAGATCGACCTCGTCCGCCTTGAGCCTTTCAGCGACTTCACGCGCGGTCTTGTCGAGTAGCGTAGCGATATGTCGACCGTCGATATGTCCCATGAAGGCATAATGGGTCTGTGCAAGACGGCCGAGCACCCCTTCACTGACGAGTTCGCGCAGGCGATCGAGGGGGAAAATAATGTTCGGGTCTTTTTCAGCGTCCGTATGATCGTAATAGTCGTGTGTGATCTGGAAGTCATAAAATAACTCCTCCCCGTTAAGAACCCGATAGCTCGGGTCGCCATCGACATCGCCCATATCAAACGGTAACTGATTGCGGTGATGAATTCCGGACGTTGTCACCAACGCCAACTTTGCCTGCCTTAAAGAAACTGCCGGTTGAACCCAGGGGATCGCCCCCTCAGTCTCCTGTGGTTGGTAGGCAGCAATAAAGCGCTGCGCCAGCGCAGGGAAACGGGTGGTCAGTCGAGCCAGAAACCGATTTTTCAAACGCGCCATCAAACTCATCCTGACCTCTTTTTGGCTTCACTGTAAGATTGATACTAGCACGAATCTGACTTTCCAACTGCCCTTTTGCATTAATAATCTGCAGGCTCCGACTATCGGCTGATTCGACCCTTGCCCCTGCCATTTCAAGGCATAGGTGACATACTCTCGACCCAACCCACTGTTGCAGCCGGAGGGAACAAGGCTACAATCTAATGACGACCATCACCCTTCACCTCTGTCCAGGGAGCATGTCTGATGAAACCGATAGATCAACCTGAAGTTCTCTCCACGCCGGAGCCGGCTGGCAGCCGCGCACCATTTTCAGATTTTCTGGGGACGTTCAAAGACAGTTTAAAAAATGTATTCCGGATGCGTGAAGATATGGAGCAACTCAGTAGTACGCGTGGCCTGCCACCCTATGTATTACGCGAGATTATGGCCACAGTCCCGCTCTCAGCCTTTATTCCCGTCGAGCATGGTGGCCGTGGTGGCAAGCTGGATGAGGGGATTGCACTTCTCGAAGCCGCCTCTTATGAATCTCTCTCGCTCTCCCTAATCTTTGGCATCAACTGGGCCCTCTTTATCCAGCCGTTAACCAAGTATGGTCAAGTCTCCACCCAAAGAGCGGTCTTCAAAGATTTTATGCAGAAGCAAAAAATGGGTGGTTTGATGATCACCGAACCCGACTACGGCAGCGACGCGCTGCATATGCAGACATGCTGGACCAAGCAGGGGGAAAATTGTCACATCACGGGGACCAAACATTGGGCAGGGTTAACCGGTTGGGCTGACTACTGGCTGCTCACGGCTCGTCACAGCAGTCCAGATAAAGGCCTGGGGAGAGACATCGATTTTTTCATCTGTGATGCCAACGCCGCCGGCCAGCGAATTGTGGTCGAAGAAAAATTCAAAAATCTCGGACTGTATATGATCCCCTATGGCCGCAACCAGATCGATGTCCTGATCCCTGAATCCCACCGACTCGTCGCGCAGACGACTGGGATAAAGATGATGCTCGATTTGTTACATCGCAGCCGTATGCAGTTCCCTGGAATGGCGATGGGATTCCTGACGCGCATCCTCGATGAGGCGACGGCGCATTGCCGGCAACGGAAGGTGGGGGACAGAAACCTGCTCGGCTATGATCAGGTCCAGGCGCGCCTGGCAAAGATTCAATCTGCGGTCACAATTTGTGCGGCGATGTGCGTCAGTTCAAGCGAACGCGCGGGGCTCGAAAATAATCTGGCTGGACAAGGGCTGGAGGCCAACGCCATTAAGACCTGTGTGACAGATCTGATGCAGGAGGCGGCCCAGTCGTTGTTGCAACTGGTGGGGGCCAAAGGTTACAAGCTCGATCATTTTGCCGGCCGCGCCCTGGTCGACAGCCGTCCTTTCCAAATTTTTGAGGGTTCCAACGATATCCTCTACGCCCAAATCAGCGAGTCGCTTCTCAAGCAGATGAAAATGGCGAAGGAGAAGAATCTGTTTGGGTATCTAAGTGGCTTGGATTTAACCGAGCGCTCCAGTCCGCGGCTCAAAAAGGACCTCGACTTCGAATTGGATCCCGCCATGTCTCAACGTAAGCTGGTTGAACTGGGACTTTTGGTCAGTCGCATCCTGGTGATGAATATGGTTATCAACCTCGGCGACAGGGGTTTTGACACGCGGCTGATCGCCAGTTGCCTGACCAACCTGCAACAGGAGATATCACGCGGTTTGACAAGCTACTCCTTTGCGAACCGAAGCGAAGTCATCGACCTGGAGGATAGCCATCCCGGCTGGCGGGATTTTTGCCACCCCACATCGAACCGAACCCCATCAACATAAACGACATCGGCTGACGGCGCACAGAAATAAAACGAGCGAACGCTGGACCAGAGACCACCAGATAACACCCCTTTTATCATTGTGAGTAAGGGCTTTGGAACAGCCCTAGCGGGGGAAACTGAGCATCAGGATACGGCATTTTCCATCAATCAAACGCACCGCTTGCGGACTGCCAAGGCTTTGCCTGCCGACGACGGTTTGGTGTATGTTGCGCCAATCGTTATTTCTCATGTGGAGTTGTTTAAAAGATGCTCAATTTTGACGAACTGGAAAAGGGCTTTACCGAAGAAGAAGCCCTCGCCGAAGCGGCGCGCTGCCTGAAGTGCAAAAAGCCGCTATGCGTCGGCGGTTGCCCGATTGAAAATCGCATCCCCGAGATCATCACCGCCATCGAAGCGAGGGACTATCAAGCTGCCATCGCAATAATCAACGCCAACAGCAACCTGGCGATCATCTGTGCCCGGGTCTGCCCGCATAACGACCAGTGCGAGGGTGCCTGTGTCCTGAACCGCAAGGGAGAGGGAATCCAGATCAGCAAGCTCGAACGCTTTCTTGCCGAAAAGGAGATGGAACTGACCCTTAACCAGATGCGTGACAAGATCGCGATCATTGGTTCCGGTCCGGCCGGGCTATCGGTGGCGGCGATCCTTGCCAAGCAAAACTACCGGGTCACAATCTTCGAGGCCCAGGCCAAGGCAGGTGGCGTGTTGCGTTACGGCATCCCCGAATACCGCCTGCCCAACGAGGTGGTCGAAAAACAGATTGAGGTGGTGCGCAACCTCGGCGTGCGCTTGGAAACCGGCGTAGTGATCGGTGAGGATCTGACCATCGATCAACTCTTCGCCATGGACTACCGGGCGATCTTCATCGGCACCGGCACCGGCCTGTCGCGCAAGCTCGAGGTTGACGGCGAATCCCTCCCCGGCGCCATGCAGGCGATCTATTTTCTCGGCACCGTCAGCCTGATCCAGGACGGCAGCCTCGCCAATCGTCCCTACCCGGTGCTGCCGGGCGATCGGGTGCTGGTGGTCGGAGCCGGCAACGTCGCGGTCGATGCCGCCCGTACCGCGCTGCGCCTGGGTGCGGCCAGCGTCAGGGCGGTGGATATTGTCCCGGAGAAGGAGCGCCGCGCCAGCGACAAGGAGTACGACGAGGCCCTGCACGAAGGGGTCAGCTTCACCTTCGAGACCAGCGTCACGCAGATCCACGGCGAAGACAAACTGACCGGGGTCACCCTGCAAAAATTCACCCGTCAGCTCTGCGGCCGCGAAAGCATCATCCGGCCACTGCCAGGCAGCGAGGAGCGGATCGCCTGCGACAAGCTGATCATTGCGGTCGGACAGAAACCCTTTGCCCGAATCGTTTCGACCACCACCGGCATCAAGACCAACGAACGCGGCTACGTCATCACCGAAAACGCACCATTTTACGGCATGACGACCCGGGCCGGGGTATTTGCCGCCGGCGACGTGGTCCACGAGCCAAAAACCGTGATTCTCGCCATGCGTGAAGGGCGACGGGTCGCCGAGGCTCTCGACAGCTTCTTGCGCTCGAGAGATATCTGAACATGTGTCTGTTTTGCCTTGTAGGGTCAAAGGTCCAAAAACGTCTCGACGGAAACTGTTGTGAACCCAAAAAGGAGAGCAAAATGATAACCTTGGCTTTTGATGTTTACGGCACCCTGATAGATACTGCGGGAGTCATTACTGCTTTGCAGCAGAAAATCGGGGGACAAGCCTACGCCGCCAGCGAGATGTGGCGCAGCAAGCAGCTTGAATATTCGTTTCGACGCGGGCTGATGCAGAATTATCAGGATTTTGCTGTTTGCACTCGACAGGCTCTCGATTACGTCTGTTCAACAATGCAGTTATCACTCTCAAGAAGTGAACGCGACGAACTGCTCGCCAGCTACCGCAGCCTCCCGGCCTTTGCTGACGTACTCTCAGGACTCAAGGCCTGCCAGCTGGCCGGATTCAGACTCTACGCCTTTTCCAACGGCCGCACTGATGATGTCCAGCACCTGCTCGAACAGGCCGGTATCCGTGATTTTTTTATTGATGTGATCAGCACCAGCGAGATCAGCAGTTTCAAACCAAATCCAGGCGTCTACGCAAATTTTCTGCGCCGTGCCAGTTGCACAGGGGCCGAAGCCTGGCTGATCTCCGGCAACCCCTTCGATGTCATCGGGGCCCTCTCGGCAGGGCTGCGCAGTGCCTGGATCAAACGCAATCCGACAGCCATTTTCGATCCATGGGAGTTCGAACCAACCCTGACTCTCGAGAATCTGACCCAGCTGTCGACCTCGCTTCAACACACAACGATACGCTGATCAGGAGACCTTCAGCACAACACTAAACTTTATTCTGACGGGATTATAAAACACAAGGAGAGTTGATAAAATCTACAGACAGGAACCGCAACGCCCCGGCCTGTCGGTCGAGACATTGCGATGTCATACATTAAAAATTATATACGTACAATCTCAGCCAGCGATCATGTGAGCAACGATCGGCCAGGCAATTAGCACTACCGTGCAAAAGAAGGTAACGAGGAGGCAGCCGGCCAGAATAACGAGCCATGCATTGGCTAGCAGATTCGACTCGACATGGTCAGCGATGTTTTCTTTAACCAGAATGTGACCACTGTTTGATGTTAGTAAGTTCCTCATGACATCCTCCTCTTCGGTAGTGAGAACTGGTATTTCCCCTGCGTTTCAGGAACGTCCTCTTTCTTCCCTGTTTCTTGCTATTATTACTATCCACGGATTGTGCCAAAAACATGAGTAAAATTTTAAATTAAATAATGTATAAAAACTATATACTTACAAACGATATCGAAAAGTTTGATGATCCAGGAAAGGGGATGTATCGTTGCATGTGCAACGCCAGTACCTTCCACCATCATTAATTCAGCGGGACATTGTTATTGATGAATACTTAAAGAAAGCACACAAAGCTGTTATTACCGGTTTTTTACGCGGGAATATGTGCTGCGGGGGGCAAGAGGAAAACCATACCATCATGGATGTTGCATTTGACCGTTGCTGAAGAACAAACGCAACAACTGCAACGGCAGAAGAATGAACAGTTTGGGCCAAACATGCCCAACCCTTCATTTCGATCCCGAGGGCTCCGGCGCTATTTCAAACTTCGAGCCAAAATTTCAAAAGCCAGATCAATGTCGACGTCTGGACGTAGGGAAGGACCGAGCAGGCGTACCAACCCTGCCCGTTTAAGTAACCGATCATCGTAAACGGCCCGCGGACAAAGGCGGCGTAACTCATTCTTGAGATAGGTAAAATTAAGATTTTTAGACAGCTGCATCGCGTCGCCAAGGCCATCATATTTCAGCGCAGCCCGATCAAAGACCAGCGGTGATTTTTCACCTGCATACAGCCAAAGAGTCTCATCGCGTTCTTCGCTGGTCGTGGTCGTTTCGTGCTTCACCTTTTTCATCATCGGCAAACCACCAGCAAGGATGGTCTTGCCGAGGCTGAATTTGCGTTCAGTCACGGTCTCGGTGCTTTGCATCTGTCCAGAACTGCAGGTGCCAAGCAACAGGAGATCGATCCGGTCATAATCGAGGGAATATGAAACCCCTGTAAAGAATTCAAGCTCCAGCGCCTGTCCCCCCAGGACAAAGCGACGCACCCGAAGCGGGATAGATTCCTTGCGCAAGACCGGTGGATCGACAACCACAACGGGAATGCCCTGTTCAGATAATCGAGTCGACACCCGCTCAGCCTGATGGGGATCAGCAAAACTGGCAAGAACAATCGGTCCGCCCCCGGCGATCTTCTGACGCGCCTCGAAAATCAGGATGCCAAGGGTATCGGCAATGATTCTGGCAACGATGTCCACATCATCCTGCCAACCGTAGACCGCAACAATATGCATAGATCCTCCCCTGGCAAAGTTCAATCAGTAGATGCTGAGTCGGGTTGTCATGTAAGCGCCATAACCTTGCCTTGCCTTTTGCAAGGACTGGCAACACGACTCTCCACAAAATACAGGTGGGTACAAAAACGCTTTAGCATTATTAACCAGTGAACTCTTGACGGGGAAATCACTGGTGCAGACAGAACCAGTTTAATTAAATGCTGACCGCGTTTTTTATTTCAATAGATTTGTGCTACAAACACCGTGGTTTTCATTGCGGCGAAGCTTTAACCAGGAGGGCTTTAAGACAAAATGCCCCTCTTGTCTCCCGTCGGCTGTCAGGTTTGAAGAACAATCTAAACGGAGCGGCCATGAACGGCAACGACTTTATTTTACGCGGAACAAAAGACTACCGTCGCGCCAATCTGGCACTTTTTTTTGCCGGGTTTGTAACCTTCTCCACTCTTTATGCCTTTCAGCCGTTATTCCCCAACCTGGTCTTCGAGTTTGGCATCTCCCCGGCACATGCCAGCCTGACACTCTCTTTCGCGACCTTCGCTCTCGCTCTAACCTTGCCGATCTCCGGCAGTCTGTCCGATGCATGGGGCCGACGTCGCTTGATGGGCGTCTCGGTCGTGCTCGCTTCTCTGCTGGCACTATCCAGCGCCGGTCATATTGACTTGCCAAATCTTCTGGCCCTGCGTCTACTTCAGGGGGTTGTGCTTGCGGGTGTGCCGGCCGTGGCGATGGCCTATTTAAACGATGAGATTGATCCGAGCGCCATTGGCAGCGCCATGGGTCTTTACATCGCGGGAAATGCCTGTGGCGGTATGAGCGGACGAATTTTGACCGCCTGGCTGACCGATCTCTTCAGTTGGCGGGTAGCGGTAGCGGGTATCGGCTTGCTCAGCCTGATGCTCGCCCTGTTGTTCTGGCGCCTGCTCCCCCCCTCGCGGAATTTCGAACGCCGCCCTCTGCACCTGGGG
The DNA here is from genome assembly GCF_000384395.1 of Geopsychrobacter electrodiphilus DSM 16401. NCBI lineage: Bacteria > Pseudomonadati > Thermodesulfobacteriota > Desulfuromonadia > Desulfuromonadales > Geopsychrobacteraceae > Geopsychrobacter > Geopsychrobacter electrodiphilus. The sequence continues at coordinate 804,653 of NZ_ARWE01000001.1, read as the reverse complement.
GAACTGAGCGCATCACTCTTTTCACATCTGCGCAACCCGGGGTTACAGTGCCTGTTTTTTCTGGCGTTTACCTGTATGGGCGGGTTTGTCACGCTTTACAACTACGTCAGTTTCCGCCTCCTCGGCCCTGAATTCAATCTCAGCCAGGCCCAGGTCGCACTCATCTTCCTCGCCTACGCTTTCGGTGCCAGCGGTTCCAGCATCATGGGCCAATTGACCGACCGCTACGGTCGCAGCCTGATGCTGTTCACCGCGCTTGCCATCATGGGCAGCGGCCTGCTCCTGACCCTGATGTCACAGTTGGTCACGGTTATCTGCGGCATTGTGGTCTTTACCATCGGCTTTTTCGGAGCGCACGCGATCGCCTCGGCCTGGGTCGGAGTCCTCGCCGGCCAGGCGCGCGCGCAGGCCTCATCCCTTTACCTTTTTTCCTATTATATGGGCTCGAGTATTTCGGGAACCGGCGGCGGATTCTTTTACAGCGCCTGGGGATGGACCGGGGTGGTTCTGCTGATTGGACTGTTGTTGATAGCGGCGCTGCTGGCCGGGCTGAGGTTAAACCTGATGACGCGAAACCAAACGGTCTGAAAACTCCCAGAGATAGTTGGTCAGATCGATTCGCTGATTGCGATCGAAGACGATCCCTTCGGCTTCAAGCAGATCACGCTGCAAAATATTCCCTTCACCATCGACCCGTGGGCTGACCCGCCCCTGGGCATTGATCACCCGCTGCCAGGGCAGACCGGTTTCGCGCGGCAGTGCGGCCATCGCAAAACCAACAGTACGTGCAGTGCAACCAACAATCTGGCCAATCCTGCCATAGGTTGTCACAAACCCTGGCGGGATCTCCATTACTAACGCATAGATACTGGGATAGAGAGGACGGCAAGCGATCATCGGTCAGCCGAGCTTCGCGCCGGTGGTCACGGGACGCTCCGGTACGGCCAGGACGATGGCCTGATTTTATGTGCTGGCACCCGCGCCCCGGGAAAAACCTCAACCTCGACAATAGTCCCAGCCCGCAATTCCACGGCGTTAAAATGTGACCAGTCAATCTGCTGCATGCGTGACTCCCGCCCGGCTCAAACCACTTTAGTAGGACATCAGCACCGGCAGGGTCATACACTTGAGCAGGTGACTCCCGACTTCGCCGAGGGTCTGATGCCCATGTCTCGTCTGAGAAAAGGCTCCCATCACCAGAAGATCACTGCCGTCATCGGCACAGCGGCTGAGCAGCAGATCGCCGACACTCAGATTCCCGGCGTTCAGCTTTTCACTGGAGATCGGCAACTGATAGCGCAGCAGATGATCGCAGATATCGGCATCATGAGCGGTGTAGGTCTCATCACCGCCACGCCCCTGAATGCTGATGACCCGCACCGAATCGGCCTCGCGCAACAGCGGGAGGGCATCATGCAGGGCGCGGCTTGATTCGGGGCCACCGCGCCAGGCGAGCATGACCCGCTTGCCCAGGGTTTTAAATTCACCAGTATAGGGCACAATCAACACCGGGCGCCCGGAACCGAGCACGGCTCTCTCGGGCAGACTGGCAGGGATCACACGATCCGGGGCGTCAGCATCGGTCTGACTGACAACCAGCAGATCATGATAATGGGCATAGAGGTTCAGAGCGTGCGGCAGAGGCAGGCCGCTCTTCACGCTTTCGACACAGATCCAACCCGAATCCAGGCCGGCAGAGGTAACCGCGTGAATAAAGTTAACTCTCGCCTCAGCGGCGAGTTGTTGAGGATCTCCCAGATGCGGGGCCGTGTAGGGTTGCGGAATCACGTAGAGACCAGTCAGGCGCGCCTTTTGCTGGGTAGCCAGTTGAACCGCTACCGCCAGCCGAGAAGCACAGGTTTGCCGATTGTCGATATGAACCAGTATATCCTTGAGATTCATCTGCTACCCCTTTGTTTAGTGCTTCTTCCCCAGATAGGCTTCCTGGATCTTCTCCGACGCCAGCAGCTCTGCCGAGGTGCCGGAGAGGGCGATTTTGCCGACATCGAGCACATAGCCGCGATCGGCCAATTTGAGGGCCGCCTTGGCGTTCTGCTCGACCAGCAGCACGGTGACGCCGCTCTTGGCGATCTCCTTGATCTGCTTGAAGATCGCCTTGACCAGAATCGGCGCGATCCCGAGTGAGGGCTCATCGAGCAGCAGCATCTCCGGTTTGCTCATCAACGCGCGTCCGATGGCAAGCATCTGCTGCTCGCCGCCCGACAGGGTGCCTGCCAACTGTTTGCGCCGCTCTTTAAGGCGCGGAAAGAGCTGATAGACCCAGCCGAGCACTTCCCTATCCATCTTGCTTTGCGAGTAAGCTCCAAGCATCAGGTTCTCCTCGACGGTCAGGATGCCAAACACCCGACGCCCCTCCGGCGAATGACTGATCCCCAGTTTGACAATTTTGTGCGCCGGCAGCTCGGTCAGTTCATGCTCCTTGAAGCGGATCGAACCCGCCTTGGCCTTGAGCAGCTGACTTATGGTGCGCATGGTCGTGGTTTTACCGGCACCGTTAGCGCCAAGGATGGTGACGATCTCACCTTTCTGGACCTGTAGTGAGATCCCCTTGATCGCGGCGATACTGCCGTAAGAAACCTCGAGATCCTTGATCTCAAACAGCACATCGTTATTCGTCATCATCTTCGTCCTCACTCCCCAGGTAGGCCTCGATGACCGCCGGGTTCTTCTGGATTTCTGCGGGCGTCCCTTCGGCGATCTTCTTACCAAAGTTGATCACCGTCAGATAGTCGGTAACCTTCATGACCAGATCCATATCATGTTCGATCAGCAACACCGTCACCCCCTTGTCGCGGATCTTGAAGATGGTCTCGAGCAATCCCAGTGTTTCATTGTCATTGAGGCCCGCTGCCGGTTCATCCAGGATCAACAACGTTGGTTCAACCGCCATCGCCCGCGCCATCTCGACCCGGCGCTGGATGCCGTAGGCCAGGCTGCCGACCGGTGTCGCCGCAAACTCGCCGAGACTGAAAAAATCGAGCTGCTCTTCGACTTTGTGCCAGTTCGCTAACTCGTCTTTTCTTGAACCCGGCGTGTGAAAGATGCCGTGCCACAGCTTCTGACTGCTCTTGATATGACGCCCGCTCATGATATTTTCAGCGACCGACATCTGCCCGAAGAGGCGGATGGTCTGGAAGGTTCGCACGATGCCGCGGTCGACAATCTGATAAGGGGTCAGGCCACGGATCTCTTCACCGCGCCAGTTGACCGAGCCCTCTTCCGACTTGTAGATCCCGGTGATACAGTTGAAGACCGTGGTCTTCCCCGCACCGTTGGGTCCAATGACACCGTAGATCTGGCCTGCTTCCACCTTAAGGTTCAGGGCATCAACCGCGGTCAGCCCTCCAAAGCGCTTGGTGACCTCGGTGAGTATCAGTTCATTACGCGCCATGGCTTCCTCCCTTGATCAGGAACTTGGGGATCTTGCCGAAGGTCGCCGGCCAGATACCACGCGGACGCAGGATCATCGACACAATCATGGCGAAACCGAAGATAAAGAAACGCCAGGTGGCAAACTCACGAAACACCTCCGGCAGCACAAACATAACGAATACTCCGATCAGCACCCCGGGAACCGATGAACCCCCAACGATGACAATACTGAAAAAGAGCACCGATTGCATAAAATCAAAGGCTTCGGGACTGACCGCCGAATACTGCACGGCAAACACCGTCCCTGCCAGACCGGCGATACCGGCGCCCAGGGCGAAAGCGAAAATTTTGTAAATCCGCGTATTGATCCCGATACTCTCTGCCGCCAACTGGTCCTCGCGCAGATAATGCATCGCTCGACCAACCTTGCTTTTCTCCAGGTTGCGCATGATCCACAGGGTTAACAGCAACACGGCAAAGGCGAGATAATACACCGATTCCTGACTCACCAATCCGACACCAAACAGTTTCATCGAATCAATCCCGAAGATACCATTGGGGCCTCCGGTGATGCCGCCGAGATTGTTCTGCACCACCTGCACAAAAACGATATTGAAACCGATGGTCGTTACCAGCAGATAATCGCCGCGAAGGTGCACGATGGGACCCGCGAGAATCACGCCGAAAATCGCTGGGATCAGAATCGCCAGCGGAATGGTCGCCAGGAGCGGCCAGCCGTAATGAGTGTTAAGAATCGCCGTGGTATAGGCTCCTATGCCGAAGAACAGCGCCTGGCCCATATTAAACATGCCGCACTTGCCGAGAATAATATCCTGTGACAAGGCCACCACGGTAAAGATCAAAAAGGTGATCGCCACCGCTTGCCAGCGCGAATCGAGAACATACGGCAATACAGCCAGGACGGCAAAGAAGATCGGATAGCCGAATCCTTGTAGTTTCTTCATCAGACTTTCTCCGCAACCCGCTCACCGAGAATCCCGGTGGGACGGACAATCAGGATGATGATCAGCAGAATAAAGGTGAAGGCGTCAGACCAGGTGCTGGAGACATAGCCCGAGATAAAAGCGTTGAACAACCCGAGCAACATGCCACCCAGCATCGCGCCGGGTATATTGCCGATTCCGCCGATAATCGCGGCCACGAAAGCGTATAAACCGTACTGCCAACCCATGTTGAAGGTGATGCCTCGATAGTAAAGCCCAATAAACAGTCCGCCGACCGCGCCGAGCGAGGAGCCGATGATGAAGATCAGGGCGATGACGCTGTTGACGTTGATCCCCATCAGGCGCGCGGCATCCTGATCAATCGAACTGGCGCGGATCGCCGCACCCATGCGGGTCTTTTCAACAAACAGGTAAAGCGCCACCATCAACACCAGCGACAGCACCAGAATGATCACCTGAATCAGACTGATAACCACCCCGCCAAAGTCCCAGTAAACCTGAGGAACCAGTTCCGGGAAGATCCGCATCTGTGGCCCCCAGATCAGCATGATGCCGTTCTGGATCACCAGCGAGGCGCCGAGCGCAGAGACCACCGCTGAAAGGCGCGGCGCCTCCCGCAGGGGACGATAGGCGATGCGTTCGAGGATCACGCCGACCGCCGCCATGACAACCGCAGAGAGCAGGAAGATCGCGATCACCGCACCCAGGGAGACCGCCTGCCCCAGGACCTGGGTATAGATGGTCAGACCGACGAAGGCCGAGGCCGCCACCATATCCCCATGGGCGAAGTTGATAAGGCGCATGACGCCGTAGACCATGGTGTAGCCGAGGGCGACCAGGGCGTACATGCTGCCGATGGTCAAACCGTTGGCCAACTGTTGCAGGAAGGTATCCATAAGGCTGACTCCGGAGGTTGGTGAACAAACTGCCCGTCAAAAGCCAAGGGAGGACTACTTTATCCTCTGCTCGCGTCTGAGAGGCAGGTTTTTCGCCTGCACACATACAGTTTAAAGCTAAAAAAAGGGGCGGAAGAACAACGATCTCCCCCGCCCCGCGTACTTATCAGACCTTATTTATTGAACATATTCGTTAGAATATGTGCCATCAGCCTGAATTTTCTTGACGACATAGGCGCCGCCCTTACGGTTGCCATCTTTAGCAAAGGCGATCGGACCGGTGATCCCCGGTAGCGGCTCGCTCAGATTATGCAGGTAGTCGGAGACCTTCTTGGTGTCGAAACTCTTGGTCTGCTCCATGCCGTGGATGATGGCACGCATGCCGTCGATATTCATCAGACCCCAGATCGAAGCGGGCATTATGCCATATTTCTTCTGGTAGTCGGCAATGAAGGTCTTGGCGACGGCGTAGGGGAGCACGTCAGGTGACGGGACGTTGAGGATGAAGGCTCCCTCGGCTGCGGAACCGGCCAATTTGACGAAGTCCGGATTGTCGTTGGCGTCGCCACCGATGAAGTCGGCCTTAATGCCGAGCGCCAGCTGCTGGGCGCGCAACTGGCCACCATCGGAGTAGTAACCGGCGAAGAAGATCGCGTCAGGATTTTTCGACTTCATGTTGGTCAGAACCGGAGTAAAGTTCTGCGAGTCGGCCTTGATCTTGTCGCGCGAAACCACGTTACCGCCGAGCTTTTTGATTGCGGCTTCCGTGGCATTGGCCAGGCCATCAGCATAGGTCGAGAAGTCGGACAGTACGACGATACGCTTGTACTTCTTAACATTAACCATGTAGTTAGCGGCAAATTCCGCTTCAGCGCTGTTCGGGAAGGAGTTGCGCAGGAAGGTCCAGTAACCGTGCTCGGTCAGACCGTCGGCAGTGCCATCGGAGGTCTGCAACACCTTTGCATCAAAATAGGTCTTCTGAGCGGCTTGGGCACAGGTCGAGGTATAGGAGCCAATGACCATCGAAACGCCTTTATTGACAAGATCCTTGGCGCAGATCGCCGCGGCCATAGCAGTCCCTTGGTCGTCACAGGTGATCACTTCAATCTGCCGGCCCATGACGCCGCCTTTGGCGTTGATCTGCTCGGCGAGCAGGCGGACGCCGTTCTCAATCCCTTGTCCTTCGTTGGCATAACTGCCGGTAATCGGAGCCTGGACGCCAACCTTCAGCGTCTCAGCGGCAAAGGCCGGAACGGCCAACAGTACCGCAACAGTTGCGGCGAGGATGGTACGAGTGCATCTTTTCATTTCGACTCTCCTTGATTGTTTGGTGATAACAAACGTTGTTTTGGTGCGAAGATTAGCGTGCAAAAAACCGAGGGTCAATCAAAACATATTCTGGTTGCCCTCGGCTTTATCTTCTCAGTATAGCATCTAAAAACGTTTCATTCCGAGCATCTGCCTCAGAGCATGTTTAGCAATCGAAGGATTCTCCCGCAGCCGTCGCCGTGAGTAGGGCATCCAGGACGCACCGTAGGGAACATAAACCCGCAAACGGTGACCGGCATCGACGATAATCTGGCGCAGCTCCTCATCGACCCCGAGCAGCATCTGAAATTCATATTCTTCCGGCTTGAGCCCATACTGATCAATCAGCTCAAGGGCCTCGAAGACCAGCTTTTCATCATGTGTCGCAATACCGACATAAGCCTTGTGCTTGAACATCCGCTCCAAGGCCTTGACGTAACTGCGATTGATGGTGAGCGGGTTCTTCCAGGCCGCAGTGCGGGGTTCATTGTAGATCCCCTTGCATAACCGAAAGTGCATAGGCGCATCACTCAAGCTCTCGATATCCGCACCGGTGCGCCGCAGATAAGCCTGAAGCACCAGCCCGACATGACCGGGGAACTCTTCGCGCAGTGTGCGGTACAGCTTGATCGTGGCATCTGTGCAGGCAATATCTTCCATATCGATGCGCACGAAACTGTTCAGCTCTGCCGCCTTGGCCACGATTTCACGGATATTGGCAGCGGCAAAGTCCTCATCGAGCAGCAACCCCATCTGAGTCGGCTTGAGCGACAGGTTGGCATCGATCTTTTCGCGGGAAATTGTTTCGAGGATCTCGAGACACTGTTCCTTGAAAAAGTCCGCCTCCTTTTTGGTTTTAATAAACTCACCAAGTATATCGATCGTCGCCAGCATCCGGCGCCCGTTCAGATCACGAGCCACACGAACCGCATCTTCCAACTTCTCTCCGGCGATATAGCCCTTGGCGAAGAACCCGACGATCGGTCCCGGTACGTGCATGATGGTTTTTGAAACCAGGAAGTTGAAGATCGACATCGCCTATTCCTCATCCATGAAGGGATATTCGAAGTTTTCAGGTGCATCAAAGGTCTCTTTAATGGTTCGTGGCGAGACCCAGCGCAACAGATTGAGCCGCGCCCCGGCCTTGTCGTTAGTGCCTGAAGCACGCGCGCCGCCGAAAGGCTGCTGACCGACAACCGCGCCGGTCGGCTTGTCATTGATATAGAAGTTACCGGCGGCATTTTCGAGTTTGGAGAGCGCCAGACTGACGGCACTGCGGTCTGCAGCAAAGACGGCCCCGGTCAGCGCGTAGGGTGAGGTCTGATCGCAGAGTTCGAGAGTCTGTTCATACTCGTCATCCGGATAGACGTAGATGGTCATCACCGGCCCGAAGATCTCCTCTTCCATAGTGCGGAAATGGGGATCTTTGGCCAGAATAACGGTCGGTTCAATAAAGAAGCCGACACTGTCATCACAGCCCCCACCGATGATCACCTCAGCATCCGCCGAATCGGCGGCGTAATCGATGAACTTGCGGATGCTGTCGAAGGACGCCTGATCGATCACCGCATTAAAGAAGTTTCTGAAATCGGTCGTCGGTCCCATCTTGATCTTGGCGATATCCTGCTCGAGGACTTTGCGCAAAGCCGGCCAGAGTGATTCCGGCACATAAGACCGGGAAGCGGCCGAACACTTTTGCCCCTGAAATTCGAAGGCACCACGAATAATCCCGGTCGCCAGTTTATGCACATTGGCGCTCTGATGGGCGACGATAAAATCCTTGCCGCCGGTCTCACCAACGATGCGTGGGTAAGACTTGTACCCCGCAATATTTTCACCGATAGTTTTCCACATCCCGTGAAATACTTTGGTCGAGCCCGTAAAATGAACACCACCCAGATCGCGGTGAGGCAGGCAGATCCCACCGATCTGCGAACCCGAGCCTGGAATGAAATTGATGACGCCGTCCGGCAGACCCGCCTCTTTCAGAATCTGCATAAACAGGTAGGGTGTGTAGACGCAACTGGATGCCGGCTTGAGCAGCACGGTGTTACCCATAATTGCCGGTGCGGTCGCCAGATTACCGGCAATGGCGGTGAAGTTGAAAGGCGCAACGGCGAGAACGAAGCCTTCAAGCGGGCGCTGCTGCAGTGAATTCCAAATCCCTTTAGGCGATATGGGCGGTTGCTCGGCGTAAATCTGCTCAGCATAACCGATGTTAAAACGCAGAAAGTCGATCAGTTCGCAGGCCGCATCAATTTCGGCCTGATAGGCACTCTTGCTGGTCGAAAGCATGCTGATAGCATTCATCTGATAGCGATACTTTCCTGAAAGAAGTTCGGCCGCTTTCAGAAAAATTGCCGCGCGCTCTTCCCAGCGTAGCGCTTCCCAGGCTGGCTTGGCCTTCATCGCTAGGTCGATCGCCAGTTTGATCTCGGCTTCGCCTGCCATATGGTATTCTGCCAGCACATGTTTATGATCATGCGGCATCACCACCTGACCCAGTTTGCCGGTGCGAACTTCTTTGCCGCCGAGAATTAGCGGGATCTCAATTTTTTTTGAAGCGATTTCGGCGAGTGCCGCTTTCAGTCGAGCGCGCTCGAGTGTCCCCGGAGCATAGGAGTAGATCGGCTCATTGGTTGGAACGGGGACTTTAAACACAGCATTGTTTAAAAGATTCATAGTTTTCCTCTTGGTCTGGGGGACGTCTGCCACAAAAAAACAGACTTTTAAGGGAATTAAGGCCGTATAGCACCGGCTTTCCAATCTATGAAAAAGCAAAGAGGATGCCAAACCTTGTTTTGCTGAACAAAACCGGAGACAGACGAACCTGCCATCCTGTCATTATATCAGCAAAATCAAGAACTTTTCTGAAAAACCATAATTTCGAAGGACGCGAAATCCAGGACTCAAGAAGGGACAGACGAAGTGACGCAGAGGATTGGCTATGCAGATTTGCATAATTACTCCCCTGCTTCAATGAGAATGATGTTTTTTCAATTTGCGGGCTACGGTTGATTGATTGATGCCAAGGCGGGCGGCAACTTCAGTCTGGTTGGCGCAACAGGCACTCATTTCGGTCAGAACCCGTCGCTCGACCGAGGCCAGAATCTCGGCCAGGGTCTGCCCGTTCTGCCATAGCGGGTCATTTGCGGCTGCAGTCGACTGGGTTGGCCTGATCATGCGCGGCAGATCGGTCTCGCCGATAACTTCGGTCTCCGACATCACCACCAGGCGTTCGCACAGGTTCATCAGTTCTCGCACGTTCCCCGGGTAGTCATAGGCGAGCAACGAATCAACAGCAGCCCTGCCAAGTCGGCGTGTCAGGTCACCGCGCCGCCCAAAATACCCAATATAATGACGCAACAATGGCAGCAGGCAGTCATGACGCTCGCGCAGCGGTGGCACCGTCAGTGGAATCACATTGAGTCGATAATAGAGATCGAGACGAAACCGCTCGCTCGCCACCATCTTTTCAAGATCGCGATGGGTTGCGGCCAGCACCCGGACATTGATGGCCGACGCCGTAGTTGCCCCCAGGCGGGTAATGCGACCGTCTTCTAAAAAGCGCAATAATTTGACTTGTGAGCCCAGCGGAAGTTCGGCAATCTCGTCCAGAAAGAGGGTCCCGCCGTCGGCGAGTTCAAAGTAACCCGGCTTGGCGGTTTGTGCCCCGGTAAAGGCCCCCTTCTCGTAACCGAATAGCTCCGATTCGATCAGGGTTTCCGGGATGGCCCCACAATTGATGCGAATCATCGGTCCCTGCGCCCGTTTCGAATGACTATGTATCAAATCAGCCACCACCCCCTTGCCGACCCCCGATTCACCCAGAATCAAAACGGTTGAATCGGCCCCCCCGGCACGTACAGCCTGTTTCAAAACCTGAACCATGACCGGGCTGCGTGCAATAATCTGACGTTCTTCCAATTCAAACTGCTGCGCCGCAAGCATCTGTTCGCGGAACTGACTGCTCCGCGCCTCTTCCTCTTCAATACTGCGCTGCAGTTGATCGATCTCGGTCACATCACGCACCGTCACCACAACCAGCACCAATGCGCCGGCCTCATCAAATACCGGCGTTCCGGTCGACATCAATTTACGCCCGCGATGATTCTGCAGCACGCTCACCTGCTTGCGACTGCGGATCGCCTCAAGGGCGGCACTGCGATCGACAAAACCTTCTTCAACCAGGGTGAAGATGTTCTTGCCGAGCATCTCCTCGGCCCTGACATGGTGCATCCGTTCGGAGGCTGGATTAATACGGATAACCGTGCCATCGGCGCGGCAGACAAACAGCCCATCGGAAGAGGAGTTGATAATCGCGTTCAATTCACGGTTGAGTTCTTCGATGGTCCGATCTGTTGTCATTTCCAGGCTCACAGCAGCTCCTTATGCAAATCTACATTTTAATGCATTATTGCATAGAGGCTTATAAATAAGCACAGCATTTTCAACGAATCTAAACAAAAAAAACCGCTGGAGCCATACGGCTCACAGCGGTCTTTAAGGTTTTCAAAGGGCACCTGCTTAAGATCCGCCCAACTCGCGTGACCGTTTTGAGGCGGCACTGACCGCCTCCATCAGCGTGGTGCGCAGGCCATTCTTCTCCAGGGTGCTGACACCAGTGATCGCGGTCCCTCCAGGAGAACAGACCCGATCCCGCAGGATGGCAGGGTGCTCGCCAGTCTCGCGCACCATCAGCGCCGCGCCAACCACGGTCTGCACCGCCAGCGCATGGGCGATATCGCGCCGTAACCCTTCGCGTACCCCGCCGTCGGCCAGGGCTTCGATAATCGTATACACATAGGCCGGGCCTGAACCCGACAGACCCGTCACCGCGTCCATCTGCCGCTCATCGATCTGTTGCACCTGACCGACGGTTTCAAACAGATGCTGAACCAGCATCAGATCATCATGGCTGGTATTGTGTCCCTGACAGATGGCGGTTGCAGCCTCACCAACCAGCGCCGGGGTATTCGGCATCACACGCACAACCCGGGCGGCGGTATCGAAATGGCCTTCGAGGTAGGCGCAGGAAATCCCCGCCAGAATCGTCACCAGCAGCGTCTCTTTACGATAGACACTGGCAATGCCGCTGATCACTTCGTCGGCGATCTGCGGTTTAATCGCCAGCACCACCAGATCACACTGGCGCATGACGTCAAGGTTGTCGCTGGTCACATTAACCTTGTAGGCGTCGGCCAGATGTCCGCGCCGCAAATCGCTCGGTTCTGCGACCAGAATTTTACTAGCAGGGCAAGCCGCCTCAATCAGCCCTTTAATTATCGCCTCGGCCATATTGCCGCCGCCGATAAAACCGATTTTATCAATATTTGTCATAGCCATGGTCCCTTTAAATGAAAATTGATAAACTACCAAGCGAAGTATCTTCTTTAACATAATGACGTGAATAAATACACTCATCGCCGCAGCGAGACGGGCGCAACAACACACAAAAAGGAGTACCAACGCAATGACGACAGAACAGCTTGCCCAATACACAGGTAAAAACGGCCAACCCGCCTACGTAGCCGTGGGGGGCACTGTTTATGATGTCAGTGCGAGCCCTATGTGGCAGGACGGGCTGCATGCCAACACGCATCAGGCGGGATGTGACCTCACCGAAGCGCTTAAGTCCGCACCACACATCGGCGCCCTGATCGAACGCTTCCCCAGCGTCGGTCAGCTTGAAACACAGAGGCCACAACCGACATCCAGAAATTCAAAGCTTTTGCTCGCGGGAGCAGTTGCGACAGCTATCGCCCTCGCCTGGTTCTTTCTGCGCTAGCCATCTGGGGCAGTCGATGAATTTTAAAATTATTGCCGAAGGGGTTGAAACCGGAGAGTAACTCTGAATTCTTACGCAACGAGGGTTAGCAGGTTCAGGGGAGAGTGTTTGCCAGTCCGAGGTCAAACGAGGCGCTGTTAGAATGGCTCCTCTTACAGAGGAGTGATCACGATGTCGACTGATTAAAGGCCCGGACAGCACCATAGCGAAGCCAGGGTCAGTGTCTCGCTCATCGCCGCCGCTGCGCAGATAAAATCCCCCGCCTCAAAAATCCATTGCAACAAGACCGCGAATCATCGATAACCAGAATCGCATGTCTTTTTTCCTCTGTAGCCGGCATTTCACCTGTCACTCTTATGCATGAAGAGCCGGCTCAGCAATTGGGGCAGCCGGTCAAAAACTTCGGGTTTCAACAACACTTCACAGATCGAACTTTCGCTCACCCCGGGGGAATCGAGGGACATCCTCGAACCAGAACAGAGCACAACCGGTGTTTCGGGTGAAATCTGTTTCATGGCGATCGCCATTTCAACCCCGCTCATTTCGGGCATGGTCTGATCGGTTACTACCATGTCATATTTTTGCGGATCAGCGCTGAAGAGCCTGAGGGCTTCGCGACTGCTGAAGACCGGCGTGACCGCATAGCCCATATCCTCAAGGAATTCTTGCCCCAGAATCGCCAACCCCTCTTCATCATCGACATACATGATATTTTCTCCGCCGCCCTCTGACAGAATATCCATATTTTTCTCCTCGATATAATCCTCTTTGTGACAGGGGAACCAGACAGAGAAACAACTACCGGTCGTCGGTTTACATCACCTTAATTATATCCTCTTACTCAAAGCTGTCATCGAGCAGTCGCGTTTTTACCAGCAATAAATGAGCGATCCCGCCCGCCGGGGTGCCGATCGCGTCCACCCTCTGCGTCTGCAGCAATTATTTATGCAGCTCGACAACCTCTTTTTCCGCAGCCTTGCACTTCGTGAATTGTTCAATCGGGCAGGAGACACCACTGGAAGCAAATACATAGCACACCAGTTCGGCATTGTTGGAGTTATCCTCCTGATAAAATATGTTGAAATCGTCAACCATCTTTACCCCGGAAATATTTCTGAGAAAAAGAATAGCAGGTTTTAACGAAATCTCATTGCGGTTTTTTCTACTTAACTCATCCTCTCCCTTCTCTTGCGCTCCCCTCGGCGAACCCTGTAAACTGCCTGCTGTTTATTCAACCAAGGAGTTCACATGTCCCTGCTCAGCGAAGAGATAATTTTCAACGGTCGCATTCTTGATCTGGCTCGCGAAACCCATCGACTGCCGAATGGTCGGGAGGCCCGTTTCGAAATAATTCATCATCCAGGCGGTGCGGCGGCGTTGCCGATTGATCCGGATGGACGTCTGCTGCTGATTCGCCAGTTCCGCCCCGCGGCGCGCGGCACTATTTTGGAAATTCCGGCGGGCCGCCTTGAACCTGGTGAGGATCCCGCAACCTGTATAGTCAGGGAATTACAGGAAGAGGTCGGCCGCAAGGCCGGTAGGGTTGAGCTGTTGAGTAAAATCTACAGTACGGTCGGATTCTGCCAAGAGATCATTCATATCTATCTCGCGACGGAGTTAACTCCCACCCCGACGGCCCGCGAAGAGCACGAGTTCATCGAACTGCTCCCTTTGACCGCGGCAGAAGCTTTTGCTCTGGTCGATAGCGGTCAGATCAGTGATGCCAAAACCCTGATTGCCCTGCAGGCGTACCGTCAACGTCTGACGGAGGGCGCATGAGCTACTCACTACCGAAGAGCTATAGCAGCTGCGAACTGCTCCCCTTCAACCGCAGCGCGCTGGAGGATGAGTTTAAACTGGCCCCCCCGGCGGCGGACCCCGGTGGCCCGGGTTTCTGGCTGTTGTTGCAAGGGACCCGGCTGGTGATGCCAGAGTCCACGCCGCCCACCCTGCTGCACGGACCTCTGCCGTCGGAACTGGCCAATCCCCTGCAGGCCACCTATATCGGCCTCTGGCAGGGGCAACCCTGCCGGGCGCTCTCCGTCAGTCGCGACCAAGAGATCACCCCTCGCCTGCAGGCGGTGAATATCCTCGCTCCGGAACCCGGATTGCCGCTTTCGTTATTGTCTCTGGCAGGGTTGGGTAATGCGATTTTACACTGGGAAAAAACCAGTCGCTACTGTGATAACTGTGCGGGCAAGATGGAACGCATTACCGGGGAATGGGGGAAAAAGTGTACCCTCTGCGGTGCCTTCCACTATCCCCGCATCCACCCCTGCGTGATCGTGCTGGTACGCCGTGGTGATCAACTCCTCCTGGTGCGCAAACCCGAATGGCCGACAGGGCGCTATGGCCTGGTCGCCGGCTTCGTCGAATTCGGGGAGAACCTCGAACAGACGGTGGTGCGCGAGCTCATGGAAGAGACCGGGATCGAGGTCACCAACATCTGCTATCAGGGGAGTCAGAGCTGGCCCTTTCCCAGCCAGATCATGGCCGGGTTTACGGCGGATTATCACGCCGGCGAAATTCAACTGCAGGCCGATGAGCTTTCCGAGGGAGGCTGGTTCACGATCGACAATCTACCTCAGCTACCTCCCAGTCGCAGTATCGCGCGCTGGCTGATAGATAAAACGATCAATGATTCACAAATCGACCCACTCAGGCAAAAGGGTTAACTTCAGTCCCAGAGTATTTGCCGATGAAACAAAAGCAACAATCTTCACACAAAGCAGAGCCGGGGGGTGCACTGAAGAATGCGTCGTTTCAGCAGTATCTTTCGCAAACAGTTGCTGGTGGCCTGTATCTTTTGCGCCAGTTGCTCGCCATCGGCATGCAACTGGCGCGATAAACCAGGCAGCTGCGGTCGAATAATGCCTGACATCAGGGACTGATGAGTTTAGTCTCTGGCCCTGAAAACCTTACAAACCCCAGGAACGCCAGAGACAACTCACCGATCTGCCTACACCGTCAGGACTTCAAACTCTGGCGGATCAGCGATGCTGCGTTTAACAGCGCACTGATCTGTCGCCCGAATGATGGCATCCCGATATTTGTCGGGGAAGCCGGTCGGTAGCTCGATGGCGATCCGCACCTTCGAAGGGAGATGGGTCTCGGGATTGCGTTCAACATCCAACGTCAGCTCCAGCCCTTCGGTCGACAGTTCGCGCTGCTGGCAAAATCGCAGGGCAAAAAAACCGGCACAGGTACCCAGCGACGCCAGAAACAGATCAAACGGCGAAGGCGCGGCGCCCTGGCCGCCGGCCCTGACCGGCTGATCACTCTTGACCGTAAAACCATCAAACTCTGCATTTACTGCCACCCCACCAGGAAAACTAATCTTCATCTCAAACTCCTCTATAGTTTATTAGCCTCACGCTTCAATCAATCTCCGAACAGATTGCTGATCCCGGCAAAAAAACTGCTGGCCATCTGCTCCTTTTCAACCTCACTGCTTTCGCGCGGAACCTCACTGCTTAAGCGTAACAGCACCGCTTCCGGGATCTCGGTCAAAAACCGGCTCGGATCACGCTGTGTCAGACTACCGTAACGTCGTCGTCGCCGTGCACCGATCAACACCAGCTGGCGCCGCGCACGGGTGATTCCGACATAACAGAGCCGCCGTTCTTCATCGATATCGAAGGTTTCGTAGATCGATTTCTTATGCGGCAGGGTCTCCTCCTCCATTCCGACCAGGAAGACCACCGGAAACTCCAGTCCCTTGCTCGCATGCAGGCTCATCAGGGTGACGGCATCCTGCGCGAGCTTCTTCTCTTTGTCATTTCGCCCGGCGCGTTCATCATCCAGCAGCGACACCCGTTCGATAAATCCGGCCAGGGAAGGTTCGCTCTCGCGTTCCAGATACGAGCCCATGGCGTTCAGCACCTCAGCCTGATTTTCGACCCGGCGCCGGGCCTTTTGCGGATCGGTCTCCTGCCGATAAAGTTCCGCCTCGAGCTTCAACTCGCTGATCATCTCGCGCAGAGTTTCGACCATTGACGCGGGATGTCCAAAACTCTTGCGGTAGCGCTTAAGCAGTTCGACAAAGCTGTCGATGGCGCTCGTCACCTTGCTTGAGAGGCCTTCGATCTCGATCGCGTGCTGCAGAAGTTCCCACAGTGGGCGTTCACTCTCGGCCGAAAGCCTGATCAGGGTATCGGCGCTGGTGCCACCGATACCGCGCTTGGGATAGTTGAGGATTCGCAGCAGATTCACTTCATCAAAGGGATTGATCAACACCTTCAGGTATGCGACCAGATCCTTGACCTCCTTGCGGTCAAAAAACTGCTGACCACCGATCAGCACATAGGGGATGTCCTCGTAACGCAGCTGCTCTTCGAAGGAACGCGACTGGCTGTTGGTGCGGTACAGAATGGCAAAGTCGCGGTATTCAAGTTTGCGTTTAAAGCGTTCGGCGTGGATCCGCTCCATCACCTGCCGTGCTTCGTCCTCATCGTCCTCGCACAGCAGATATTCGACCTTCTCCCCCGCGCCGTCAGAGGTCCAGAGCGCCTTTTCGCGACGCTTTTTGTTGTGCCCGATCACCGCGTTAGCCGCCGCCAGGATATGGCCGGTCGAGCGGTAGTTCTGCTCCAGTTTGATCACCCTGGTCCCGGGGAAGTCTTTTTCAAAATTGAGAATGGTCGCCACATCGGCGCCGCGAAAGCCGTAGATCGACTGATCATCGTCACCGACCACGCAGAGATTGCCGTGGGCGCGCGACAGCTGATGTAGCAGTTGATACTGCACCGGGTTGGTATCCTGATATTCGTCAACCATCTGGTAGAGGTAACGTTGCTGGTAGTCTGCCAAAACTTGGGGCTGTTCGTTAAACAGCTGCACCACCAGCAGCAGCAGATCATCAAAATCGACCGCGTTGAAGGCCTTGAGCGCCTTCTGATAGCGCGGATAGATCTCGGCGGTCAGGCAGCTGTCAGGATGATTAATGTTGGCCTTAAAGCCCTTTGCGGACACCAGCCGGTTCTTGGCGTCGGAGATCTGCCACAGCACCCGTTCGGCGTCTTTCGAACTGGCATCGGCCACCAGTTCGCGCAGCAGGTCCCGCACCAGGCGCAGCTGATCGCTGGCGGCATAGATCGAAAAATTCTTCTTGTAGCCGAGCTTCTCAATATGAGCTTTCAATATCCGCACACAAAGAGAGTGAAAAGTGCTGATCACCATCCCCTTGCTGGCCTTGTGCCCGACCATCTGCTCAACCCGTTCACGCATCTCACGCGCGGCCTTGTTGGTGAAGGTGAGCGCAAGTATCTGCCCCGCTTCCACCTGACGCTGCTCCAGCAGGTAACCGATGCGGCAGGTGATGACCCGTGTTTTACCGGAACCGGCCCCGGCCAGCAGGAGCAAGGGGCCAAGATCATGTTCAACGGCTTGACGTTGTTGCGGGTTGAGTGTGTTCAGATCAAACATGGTTGATGCGCTCAAAAAAAGAGAGGGTGAATGGTCGGCAGAAAATAGCATGGTCGTACCTCTGGTAACAACCCTTGGCCCTCCTGTGGAGCAACAGGCGCGTTAAGCCGGCTTGACATGTATTTCTCCAGAGAATATAAGTGCTTGGCTAATCTCCGCAGGTCTATGAAGGCAGCGCTATGATCCCCTGGAAACAACTCGACAGTACTGATATTCCCAATGATGGCGGACAACTGCGGCTCTTTCAGCGCGATGACGAATTTTCTATCCGCATCGACAACTGTGAACTGATGAACAGCCGGGCGCACGGTTCTGAAGAGAAGCTCGCCGAATGGGGCTGCGCGACCCTGAATCGCCTGGAAGCCCCCAGGGTTTTAATTGGGGGCTTGGGGATGGGGTTCACTGCTGCGGCCGCCTTGCTCCAACTCGGGAGCAATGCGCAGGTGGTGATCGCCGAACTGCTGCCAGCCGTGGTGCGCTGGAACAGAGAGTTCCTGGGCCACCTGGCCGGACAGCCGTTGCAGGATCCCCGAACTCAGATTCGCGAAACGGATGTGGCGGCTCTCATCAAGACCTCGCCCCGGATGTTTGACGCCATCCTGCTTGATGTTGACAACGGCCCGGACGGTCTGACCCAGAAAGAGAATGACTGGCTCTATTCAGACGCCGGTCTCAAGAGCAGCTACCAGGCCCTCAAGTCTGGCGGCGTACTGGCGGTCTGGTCTGCAGGCCCAAGCACAGCCTTTACCAACCGACTGCACAAAGCCGGGTTCAAGGTCAGAGAAGAACAGACCCGCGCCCGCGGTAAAGGCAAGGGTAGCCGCCATACCATCTGGCTAGGCACACGAAAATAATCCTCGCCATGGCGGCTCAGAGCCTGCCTCCCCGCCTGTTAAATTCGACATAAGGTGATCAAGTTTTCAAATATTAATATATCACCAATTTTGTCGCATATTCCAAAGCAACCGTTGACTATTCTACAATCTCTTCGTCTATACTTTCTTTCGAACAACTAACCTAATGTTTTTATAGATATTTTAAATTGGCATACCATTTGGAATAGACTTAAATGAACCGTAATCAAATCCCCGTCAAAGGATGCTGCTCATGCTGCAGCCCCGACAGAGACTTCAGAGGTTCACAGGGTCATCAACCCTGATTTGACAGAATTCTTACCCAGGAGATCACTTATGCCATACGTCAACATTAAAATTACCCGCGATGGAGCAACGGCAGAGCAGAAAGCGCAGCTGATCAGAGGCGCGACAGATTTACTGGTACAGGTTCTGGGTAAAAACCCGGCATCACTCGTGGTCGTTATCGATGAAGTGGATACCGACAACTGGGGGATTGGTGGCGAGACGGTGACATCCAGACGGCAAGGGGGAAAATAGCCCCCGAGAATCAACCGGGATTGGTTGGTTACCGGACAGGTCAAGTAAAGATTTTGTGAATTTTTTATGCGGGGGCAAATCTCCCCACAAAGCTTCGGAGGACGGCATGTCAGGTCGTACGCAAAAAGGTCTTATTCTCTTCGGGATTGTCGCATTGATCGGGTTATTTTTTGCCTTCGATCTGCAACGCTATCTGACATTAACCGAACTCAAGGCGCGGCAGGAGTCCTTCAGCGTCTACTATGCAACGCATCGACTGATGTCCCTTGCCGCTTATTTCATCCTCTACGTCGTCGTGACCGCCCTGTCGCTCCCCGGGGCGGCGGTCATGACTCTGGCCGGTGGCGCCCTGTTCGGCTTCTGGCCGGCGCTGGTGGTGGTCTCTTTCTCCAGTTCGCTGGGTGCGACTCTGGCCTTTCTGGTCAGCCGTTTTCTGTTGCGTGACTGGGTCCAGGCCCGCTTTGGCGAACGGCTCCAGGCGGTCAACGCAGGGGTCGCCCGCGAAGGGGCCTTCTATCTCTTTTCGCTGCGGCTGGTGCCGCTCTTCCCCTTTTTCGTCATCAATCTGGTGCTCGGCTTAACCCCGATGCCGGCGCGCACCTTCTATTGGGTCAGCCAGATCGGCATGCTCGCCGGGACCGCAGTCTACGTCAACGCCGGCACCCAGCTCGGTCAGATCAACTCGTTGGCGGGGATCCTCTCTCCCGGTCTGCTTCTCTCCTTCGTGCTGCTCGGTCTCTTCCCGCTGATCGCGAAAAAAGGACTCGACCTGCTCAAGCAGCGCAAGGCTCTGGCGCGGTTTTCCAGGCCGAAACATTTTGACTACAACCTGGTGGTAATCGGCGCCGGCAGCGCGGGCCTGGTCTCAGCCTACATCGCGGCGGCGGTCAAATCGAAGGTCGCCCTGATCGAGAAGCACAAGATGGGCGGCGACTGCCTCAACACCGGATGTGTGCCGAGCAAGGCGTTGATCCGCAGCGCCAAGATGCTTGCTTACGGGCGGCGCGCCACAGAGTTCGGGTTTAAAACGACGAACACCGACTTCGACTTTGCCGAGGTAATGGAGCGCGTACAGAAGGTCGTCACCAAGGTCGAGCCTCACGATTCGGTCGAACGCTTTACCGGGCTCGGGGTCGAATGTATCAGCGGCGCAGCACGGATCACCTCGCCGTACAGGGTCGAGGTCAACGGCCGCACCCTGAGCACGCGTAACATTATTGTCGCCACCGGCGCCGCGCCCTTCGTGCCGCCGATTCCGGGGTTAGACCAGGTCGAGTACCTGACCTCGGATAACCTCTGGCAGCTGCGAACGCTGCCGAAACGTCTGGTGGTACTGGGTGGCGGGCCGATCGGCTGTGAGATGACCCAGGCCTTTGCCCGCTTTGGCGCCGAAGTCACCCAGGTCGAGATGGCGTCCAAGATTATGGGGCGCGAAGACCCGGATGTGTCCGCGTTTATCCGCGCGCGCTTTGAGGCCGAGGGGGTCAGGGTGCTGACCGGGCATGCGGCCAAGCAGGTCGTGGTGAAAGATAACGAGAAGCTGCTGATTTGTGAACATCGGGGCGAGCAGGTCGAAATTCCGTTCGATGCGATCCTGATCGCCGTCGGCCGTAAGGCCAATATCAAGGGGTTCGGACTCGAAGAACTGGGGGTACAGATCAGTCCACGTGGCACAATTGAGACCGACCCGTTTCTGCGCACCAACTTCCCCAACATCCTGTGCGCCGGTGATGTGGCAGGTCCTTATCAGTTCACCCATACCGCAGCGCATCAGGCCTGGTACGCGGTGGTCAATGCCCTGTTCAGCCCGTTTAAAACCTTTCGCGTTGATTATCGTGTCATCCCCTGGTGCACCTTCACCGACCCCGAGGTGGCACGCGTCGGAATGAACACAACAGAGGCAACCGAACAGAAACTCGATTTTGAGGTGACAGTTTATCAACTGGAAGAACTCGATCGGGCGATCGCTGAAGGGGAAGACGATGGCTGGATCAAGGTGATTACGCCGCGCGGCAATGACAAGATTCTCGGCGCCACCATCGTCGGCCCGCATGCCGGAGATCTGCTCGCCGAATTTATCCTGGCGATGAAGCACGGCATCGGCCTGAACAAGATTCTCGGCACCATCCACCCCTACCCGACCCTGGCCGAAGGCAACAAGGCCACAGCCGGGGAGTGGAAGCGCGCCCATATTCCGGTGAAGTTGCTCGCCTGGGTCGAGAAATTTCACCGCTGGCAAAGAGGCTGAACCCTATGTCTTTCAATAAAAATATTCTTGTCGCCGTCTGCGCCCTGCTGCTATCCGCCGGTGCGGTGCACGCGGCTCCACAGGCGGAACTCTGGCCACACTGGCAGGCCAACACACCTGAGAGTACGATCCACATCGACCATGCCGCCTGGGGTACTTTTTTGCATAAATATCTGGTCGTGTCCAAGGATGGAACGCCCAATCTGGTGCGCTACGGCAGTGTCACCGCAGCGGATCATCAGGCACTCGCCGACTATCTGACCAGGCTTTCGACGGTAACCGTGTCACAGTTGAAGCGCACGGAGCAGAAGGCGTACTGGATCAATCTCTACAACGCGCTGACGGTCGAGACGATCCTGAACAACTACCCGGTATCGAGTATCCGCGAGATCAAATCCGGCTGGTTCAGCCCGGGCCCCTGGGATCTGAAACTGATCAAAATCGAGAGACTCGACCTGTCACTGAACGACATCGAACACCGCATTTTACGTCCGATCTGGCGGGACAACCGCATCCATTACGCGGTCAACTGCGCCAGCTACAGCTGTCCGAATCTGCAGTCCGAACCCTTTACGGCGGAAAATACTGAGCGGCTTCTCAATCAGGCGGCGAGCGCATACGTCAACAGTTCACGTGGAGTGAAGTTCGAAGGAGATACGCTGGTTCTGTCGAGCATCTACGACTGGTATCAGGTCGATTTCGGCGGCAACGAAACCCGCTTATTGAACTATCTGGAGGGTCTTGCCGACCCGGAACTGGCCGGGCGCCTGAAGGCTTTTAAGGGGTCAGTCGCTTACTCCTACGACTGGCATTTAAACGGTTTGTAACCTTTTCTTCTACTCTGTGGAGATTTGTATGGACTACGTTCTTCCCGCCTTCGCCGGCGTTATTGCTCTGGCTTCGGTCCTCCTTTCCCCCCGGGCCGAAAGCGAAGGCGCTTTTTACCTGGGTGTCAACGCCAGCGGGCAAAAACCGGGCTTGTTGACCCTGACATTTTCGCAGGTGACCACCTGGATTTTTGCGCGCTCGCTGATGAACGCGGCCATCCTCGGCTTCTATTACGGGATCTGGGGCACGCTGGCCTATGCCTTCTACTACTTCTCCTTTCTGACCGGCGGCAAAATCGTCGACAGCCTGCGCTTTGAGCAGGGCTTTAACAGCGTGCAGGATTTTCTGCGCGAACGCTTCGGGCGCTGGGGAACCGCTTGCTACAACTTCGTCATCGCGATCCGTCTGGTCAGTGAGGTCTTCGCCAATGTGCTGGTCATCGGCATCCTCTTCGGGGTCGCCGGCAGCACGGTCTACACCTGGACGATTCTGGTCTTTTCAGCCATCACCCTCTTCTATTCGATGCTCGGTGGTCTGCGCGCCTCGCTGCGCACTGATGTCTTTCAGATGGTGATCTTCCTCGGCACACTGGTGCTGCTGATCGCGCTGGTCGTCTTCAACCACAACATCACCCTCGGTGACCTGGCCTCCAAGCCATTTGTCTTCGATCAGCCAGGTCCGGTGCTGATGCTGGTAGCGCTGCTGCAGATCTGGAGCTACCCGATGCACGACCCGGTGATGATGGATCGCGGCTTTCTCGCTGACCGGAAAACGACGCGTAAGAGCTTTCAGCATGCAGCCTGGATCAGCATCATCTGCATTGTCGCCTTCGGCTGCCTCGGCGTGCTGGCCGGCGCACATGCGGTGAAGGGGGCGAGCATGAATGCGACCCTGATGCAGCTGTTGGGGACGATCCCGATGCTGCTCTTTAACGCCGCGCTGGTGATTTCGGCGATGTCGACCCTCGACAGCGCCCTGTCGAGCTCCGCCAAACTGCTGGCGGTCGATATGGGGATCATGAAGATGAGTCTGCGCAACGGCCGCGCGGTGATGGCGGCGTTCATGCTGCTGGGTCTGCTGCTGGTCTTCTGGGGGAACAAGGATCTGTTCAGCGCGGTGGCGGTCAGCGGCACCGCCTCGCTCTACCTGGCGCCGGTGATCTTCTTCTCCCTCTGGGGCAAACGCACGAATATCCCGCTCTGGAGTTATCTGTTCAGCTTTGTGCTGGCGATTGCAGCCGCGGCACTCTACTTCACTGAATCGAGCGGCTACAGCCATCTGCTCGGCGATGCCCACAAGTACACCAAGCTGCTCTACCTGACCGTCGCCGTCCTTGGCCTCGGCTGCTTCGGGTTCTGGTTCGGGGGTAAAACCAGCGCGCGCCCGGTTGAGAAAGAGGCGGTATGAGCAACCCGGGAAGCGCGTTGAATCTGGGGCCATTGAACGGGCCGGTGCTGGTGTTCGGTGGTCCCTACAGCAACTTCGCCGCCACCCTGGCAATGCGGCAGCGAGCCAAAGAGCTGGCAATTCCGCCCGCCCGGGTCATCTGCACTGGCGATGTGATCGCCTACTGTGCTGAGCCGCAGGAGACCCTGCAGCTGATCCGCGACTGGGGGATTGCGGTGGTGCAGGGGAACTGCGAAGAGTCGCTGGGTGCCGACGCCCCCGACTGCGGTTGCGGCTTTGACGAAGGGACGACCTGCTCCTTGTTGTCGGTGGAATGGTATCAGTATGCGACCCAAAGGGTCTCTGCCGACGAGCGACACTGGATGCAGAATCTACCGAAGTCCTTAAGCTTCGAACTGGCCGGTAAGCGTGTCAGGGTCGTGCATGGCGGCGTGCGGCAGATCAACCGTTTTATCTTCCCCTCTACACCGGAAGCGGTGAAGCGCAAAGAGTTGGTTCTGGCCGGCAGTGATGTTCTGATCGGTGGGCACAGCGGCATCCCCTGGGGAGAGAAAATTGACAACCGGGCCTGGCTCAACTCGGGTGTGATCGGCATGCCCGCCAACGATGGCAGCGCGGATGGCTGGTATCTGTTGCTCTCTCCTGAGTCGGATAACATCCGCTGCAGCTGGCGGCGTTTAAGTTATGCTGCCGATCAATCCAGACACACTATGTGTAATGCCGGGTTGCAGTCCGGCTATGCCGAAGCGCTGACGACCGGCCTCTGGCCGAGCATGGATGTTCTGCCTGCCGATGAGCGGGCGCGGCGCGGAGACCCTATTGTGCGGGAAGATATGTTGTGTTAGCCCCTGAAATTGATAACAAAAGGAAGACCCATGAAAAAAATTGAAATCTACACCAAAAATTATTGCCCCTATTGTCACCGCGCCAAAGGACTGCTCCAGTCAAAAAATGCGCAATTCAGCGAATATGACCTGACGGCTGACCCGGCAAAAGAAGCGGAGATGCGCCAGCGCTCCGGCCGCACAACCGTCCCGGAAATATTTATCGATGATCGTTTGATTGGCGGCTGCGATGATCTGTTCGCGCTCGATGCGGCCGGAAAACTCGAAGAAGCGCTTGGTCTTTGACGTCGCGCGCGAGCATCAGCAATCCTGTAAATGCCAGGACTAAAAACCTGATCGCGTGGTCGGCAACCACCAATGAGCAGAGGCGGTTATGAAATCTAGAAAAGTCAGTTTTGAGAATGGCAACGGCATCGTCCTGGCGGCGGTGCTGGAGCTGCCGGAAGACGAACAGCCACAGGCCTTCGCAATCTTCGCACATTGCTTTACCTGTACCAAAAGCAACACCGCCGCGGTTAACATCTGTCGGGCGCTCAGCCGCAGGCAGATCGCGGTTTTGCGCTTCGACTTCACCGGACTGGGCGACAGTGGTGGGGATTTTGCCGCGACCAGCTTCTCGCACAATGTTGCCGACATTCTTGCGGCGGGGCGCTTTTTAAGTGATGCTTACCAGGCCCCGGCGATTCTCATCGGCCATTCTTTGGGTGGCGCCGCGGTCCTGCATGCGGCAAATCAACTTGAATCGGTACGCGCGGTTGTGACCCTTGGCGCACCATTTGAGCCCCGACATGCGCTGCAGCTCTTTGAATCAGCACAGCCTGAGATCGAGGCCTCTGGCGAATCTCAGGTGGTGATTGCAGGCCGACCTTTTACGATCCGTAAAGCCTTTGTCGACGATCTGCAAAACCAGAAACCGGGTGAGATAATCGGTCAGCTTAGGGCCGCGCTCCTGGTCATGCATTCCCCGCGCGATGAAGTGGTCGGCATTGAAAATGCGGCCGCAATCTACCAGGCCGCAAAACATCCGAAGAGTTTTATTTCCCTTGAACCGGCCGATCACCTGCTGAGTCGTAAAGAGGACTCAGGCTACGCGGCGGATATGATCGCAACCTGGGCGCGTCGTTATCTGGAGGTCCGCGATGAGATTTCACCCTTACTGGAAAGGATTGATAACCGTGTAACCGTACGCACCCCGACCGGAGGGTTTCGCAGCGACATGTTCGCCAATGGCCATGCCCTGGTTGCCGACGAGCCTGTAGCTTTTGGCGGCACCAACCAGGGCCCATCCCCCTATGACTACCTGCAGGCAGCCCTTGGTGCCTGTACCGGGATGACGGTACAAATGTATGCGCGCCGCAAGAAATGGCCTTTGGACGAAGTCGTGGTCCGTCTGCACCATGCGAAGATCCATGCTCAGGATTGCGTGAATTGTGAAGATCCAGGACAAAAAATCGATTATTTCGAGCGGGAGTTGGAGTTGTCTGGCGATCTGACTCTGGACCAGCGGCAGCGCCTGCTCGAAATCGCCGAGAAATGCCCGGTGCATAAAACATTGCTTGGAGAGGTCCGCATCAAAACCAGTCTCCGGATCGAGGACGCTCTCGAAGTGAAATGACCATTTCGTAAGTGCGTTGACAAACAGCTGCAAGTGACAGCAGAGAGGCTTTTATGCAGAGCTTGATCGTCCACAGGGTCATCGCCCATACCGACCAACTCATTGAGTTGCAGCTCGAACGCGGGGATATTTCATTTGCACCGGGAAACTGTGTGGCCCTGTTCAAAGACGACACCGAATCACGCCCCTACAGCATCGCCTCCGGGACCGGGGAGAAGCTGCTGCGTTTTCTGATCCGCCGGGTGCCGCAGGGGTTGGTCAGCAATTGGCTGGCAGCGCGCCAGGCGGGAGACCGGGTGCAGGCGAGTGAGCCCTTCGGCTGGTTCCAGCCCGGGCGCTCGGCGGCAAACGAACAGAGCGTCTTCATTGCGACCGGCACCGGGATTGCGCCCTTTTTGAGTTATCTGCGCAGCACGCCAGAGCGATCGCCGCTCTGTTGCCTTTATGGGGTCAGCTTTGCTGCTGAAGC
Organism: Geopsychrobacter electrodiphilus DSM 16401; assembly: GCF_000384395.1. Lineage (NCBI taxonomy): Bacteria > Pseudomonadati > Thermodesulfobacteriota > Desulfuromonadia > Desulfuromonadales > Geopsychrobacteraceae > Geopsychrobacter > Geopsychrobacter electrodiphilus. The sequence continues at coordinate 778,073 of NZ_ARWE01000001.1, read as the reverse complement.
ATTTGCGCTGGACGAATTGCAGGCGCTTCCAGATTTTCAGCTGGCGGTCTCGCGTCAAGCGACCGACAGTGATTTTCATGGACGCATCACCGGCCTGCTGGAGCAGTTGCCCCTTGGACCACAGATCCACTATTATCTGTGTGGTCTCGATGCCATGATCGATGAGGTCAGCGGCTGGCTGGAACGCCACAACATTGACTACACCCAGATTCACAGAGAGGTTTTCTTTTATGCCGATGAAATATAATAACGCCTGGCTGCTCAGCAGCAAGGGTGAAAAACGCGGCTATATTCAGCCGCAACTGCTGCACGAGCTCTGGTTTCACACCGGCACCTCATGCAATCTGCGCTGCCCCTTCTGTCTCGAAGGTTCGAAACCGGGTGATGACAGACTTCAATTTATGACTCTGGATGATGCCAAAAAGTTCATTGATGAAGCGGTCGAGCTGGGGGTCGAGAAGTTCTCCTTCACCGGTGGTGAGCCCTTCGTCAACCCGCACTTCATTGGGATTCTCGACTACGCATTGAACTTCAAGCCCTGCCTGGTGCTGACCAATGCGACCGAGCCGTTAATGAACCAGTTCGCCAAGGTGATCCCGTTCAGCGCCAAACCGCACGCCCTGAATTTCCGCATCAGCCTCGATCATCCCGATCCACAGCAGCATGACGAGTCACGCGGCAAGGGGAACTTCAAAAAAGCGCTGGATACCTTGGGTCGGTTGTATCGTGAGGGCTTCGGCGTCTCAATCGCGCGCCTGATGCTGGCGGGGGAAGACAGCCTGGCGGTCGACAAGGCCTACGCTCTTCATTTTCGCAAGGCTGGCGTGCCGGCGGATATCACCATCATCAAATTCCCGGAACTCCACAAACCAGGCTCGATGCCTCATGTCCCGGAGATTACAGAAGGCTGCATGACGACCTACCTCTCCGCCTCTCAACGCGACGGGTTCATGTGCAACTACAGCAAAATGATCGTCAAGCAGGACGGCATCTGCGGCGTCTATGCCTGTACCCTGGTCGATGACGATAGCGGTTACAACCTCGGCAAAACGCTGAAAGAGGCATTAGCGGAGCGTGTCATGCTCAAGCACCACCGCTGCTATTCCTGTTTCGCCTACGGGGCCAGTTGCTCGGAAAGCCATTGCAGCGAAAGCGAAGAAGATGGCCAGGATTCAGCATGCAGCGCCTGAAAATCGTCGAAGAATCTTCTGCGCACAGTCTCCAGGGCTTTTTAGGGGCCTCTGGTTCGAAAGACAGTCGATCCCGAGGCATTCCGGGCCCCGATGAAGGATTCGAAGGCCGATGCCCCTGAAGTCAGGAGGTGCAAAAATCGATTCCTCCGCAGGTTTAGATCCGTCAAAAGTGGCTAAAATAAAAATCTGGAACATCTGATTTTCTTCTGTTGCTTTGCTGAAAATCTGGTGCTAGATTGCGCGCCATGTTTAAATTGCTACTTCTTCTTATAAGTCTCGTATGGGCTTCATTGCTACTGCTCTCCTGGGGAGGTCCGACCGAAGCGGTCTCACCGAGCCAGGTCCCGGCCATCGCTTCCGCCCGTTCCTGAAAAACTGCCCCGGGGTTTAATCCGGCCGCTCATTCCCGATCGGCCGAGCACCCACAGCTGTCCCTAAAAACACAAACTATTTCAGCCTCATGTCAAACTGAGTTAAGATGAGCCTGTCTGCACCTGTTTTTCAGAGCAGGCTAAACCTGTCCGCTCAAATGACGTCTAAAATGGGAGAGTGAAATGAAGATTACGCGTCTGGAAGAATGCGCTAAAACCGCAGTGACCATGGCTGGAGCAAATGGTGCCAGTCGGCAGCTGCCGATCGGCATGGTTGATGGGGCACCAAACTTTTCGATCCGGGTTTTCACCCTGGAACCGGGCGGCCACACCCCGCATCATAGCCACGAATCAGAGCATCTTAATTACGTCCTGGAAGGGGAAGGGGTTGCCCTCGAAGGGGAGACGCCGCGCGCCATCAAAGCGGGAGATTTTATTCTGATCAAACCCCATGAATTGCACCAGTACCGCAACACCGGGCCGCGACCTCTGGCGTTTATGTGCATGGTGCCCTCGGCTTACGAATAGCGTCCTAAAGGGCGCGACATCTGGCCCCCTGCCTGGTGTCGCGCCGTTCGAGCTCGGCATCAATAGCGTTCAGCACTTCCCACTTGTTGATCGACCAGCGCGGGGCCAGCAGAATGCTGCGCGGGCCGTCGCCGGTCAGACGCTGGATCAGGGTGTCAGGCGGCAGACGTTCAATAAAATCGACCGCCAGTTCGACATAGTCCTGCATCTCCAGCATCGGTACCTGCCCCTGCTTGTAGAGTTCACCCAACGGCGTTCCGTCGAGCACATGCAACAGGTGCAGTTTGACCCCATCGACCTTGAGCCGTGCCATTTCGTCGGCGGTCGCCAGAATCTCGTCACGGCTCTCACCCGGCAGCCCCAGAATCAGATGCACGCAAACCTTGAGACCACGCTCTTTGGCGCGCTGATAGCTGTCAAGAAAACAGCGATAATCGTGCCCCCGATCTAAATAATTCAACGATTTATCATGGATGCTCTGCAGCCCGAGCTCAAGCCAGAAGTAGGTACGCCGGTCATATTCAGCCAGAAGATCAACGACATCTTCGGCCAGACAATCGGGGCGAGTCCCGATCGCCAGGCCAACCACATCATCAACAACCAGCGCCTGGTCATAGCGCTCGCGCAGAACTTTCACCGGGGCAAAGGTATTTGAGAAGGGTTGGAAATAGGCGATAAACCACTTGGCCCGGTATTTACGCCGCATCAACGCCTTGGCGTTTTCAACCTGGACCGCAATCGGTTCATGTGCCTCAATCCCGACTGAACCCGAACCGCTCGGCGCACAGAACAGGCAGCCGTGGCCAGCACGCCCGCCTTCGCGGTGTGGGCAACCGAACCCGGCATCAATTGAGATTTTATGGACCCGTCCCCCGAACAGGGACTTGATGTGAGTCGAATAAAGGTTGAAGGCTTTACGTCGCATGGCGCGCAGTATGCCCGGAAGTCGGCCCCAGGAGCAAGGCGGAAATAATGCCAGCAACCCGGGGGAAAAGACGGAATTAGAGTGTCACAGACTATGCTGCCAGGCCCTGCTCTGCTATACTTCCTCACTGGCACTCAGACCTGTCCTATGTGGTAACCTCAGGAGAATAGCGATGGCGAAAATCCTCTTTGTCGATGACGAACCCGGCCTGCGCCTGCTCTATTCCGATGAGTTCACGGATGAGGGCTATGAAGTCGTAACAGCAGCAACCTGTGCAGAAGCAGCATCCCTGCTCAAAAACCGGGATATCGACCTGGCTGTTCTCGACATTCAAATTAAACAGGAGAGCGGACTTGAGATGTTACAGCAGATTGTCCGGGAGCAGAAAGATCTACCGGTCATTCTATGCAGCGCGTACAACTGTTACAAGGATGATTTTTCCTCCTGGCTGGCGGACGCCTATATTATCAAGAGCTCAGACCTCACCGAGCTGAAAAATGAGATCGCCCGTCAGCTCAAGCGTCAAACTTGAAAGAACCGCCCGGAAATTTTTCAAATCAGATCCAGTTCCACCTCAAGGAGACAGAATGAAAGCAGTGATCATGGCCGGCGGTTTTGGAACCCGCCTGCACCCCCTGACCATCAATCAACCAAAACCGATGGTACCGATTTTCAACCGCCCGATCATGCTGCATATCGTCGACCTGCTCAAACGCCACGGCATCACCGAACTGGTGATGCTCCTCTATCACCAGCCTGAAACCATCCGCCACTTTTTTGGTGACGGCAGTGAATTCGGCGTCAACATCACCTATGTCACTCCCCTCGATGACTTCGGCACCGCCGGCGCGGTCAAGTCGGCGGCCAAGCATCTTGACGAACGTTTTATGATCATCAGCGGCGACCTGTTGACGAACTTCGATTTGGGGAAAGCACTCGCTTTCCACGAGCAGAAACAGGCCTTGGCAACCCTTGCTCTCACTTCGGTGCCCGACCCTTTGCAGTTCGGCGTAGTCATTACCGACCCCGAAGGGCGCATCACCAAATTTCTCGAAAAACCCGACTGGGGTGAGGTCTTCTCCGACACCATCAACACCGGAATCTACATCCTTGAGCCCGAGGTTCTCGACCTGATCCCCGAGGGTGAAAACCGTGACTGGTCAAAGGATGTCTTTCCGTCGATGCTCGCCAAGAACGCGCCGCTTTTCGGCTGTGTTCTACAGGGGTACTGGGCCGACATCGGCAATACCGATGCTTATCTCGAAGCCAGTCGTGATCTCTGTGCGGACAAGCTTAAAGTCGTGATCTCTGAAGCACCGCAGCTCGACCTGGGGCTTTTCCTCGGCACCGAAGCAGGAGCGATCGAGCCCCGGAAATGCAAGTTTTCGGGAACCGTCGTGATCGGAGACAACAGTCGACTGCTCGGCCAGGCCCTGCTGAAAAATACCGTCATCGGACGTAACTGCGTCATCGAGGATGGAGTCGAACTGACCGACTGTATTTTGTGGGATAACGTCTTTGTGAAGGCCGGGGCCAAGCTCGATGGTGCAATTCTTGGCAACCGGGTCAGGGTCGGAGCAGGTGCCATCCTCAAACCCGGGACCGTCATTGGCGACAGTTCAACCATCGGCGACAAGGCCCAGTTGAAAGCCGATGTCAAAGTCTGGCCAAACAAGATTATCGAGGCCGGGTCCATTGTCACCTGCAACGTTATCTGGGGTGAAGTCTGGCGCAAAAGCCTCTTCGAAGGCGCGCTGGTTAAGGGGTTGACCAATATTGAACTGACCCCGGAATTCGCCGCAAAATTGGGGGCCGCCTACGGCTCGGCTCTACCAAAAGGGGCCTTCGTCCTCGCCGGGCGCGACGCCTTTCGTGCCTCCCGTATGCTTAAACGCAGCTTTGTCGGCGGACTGCTCTCGGCCGGCATCAACGTGCGAGATGTCAAACGCCTGCCGCTGCCGATGTTGCGCTACAAGCTGACGACCTTTGGCGAAGTCGGCGGTGTCCATTTCCGACAGTCGGATCTCGATGCCTCGGTCACAGAAATCATCTTTTTCGATGAACTGGGTCACGAAATTTCGTCCAACAGCGCCAAGGGGATAGAACGGATCTTTTTTAAAGAAAATTTCCGGCGCGTTCATTTCGCCGAGCCCGGGGCCATTTCAGAACTGCCAAACATCGCCGACTACTACCGCGACGGGTTCATCCATGCCCTCAATAAAGACAAAATAGCTAGCTGCAAGCCGCGGATCGTCATTGACCTCAACCACACCCCGGCGGCCGACACCCTCCCCAGCCTGTTGAATGAACTCGGCTGCGACGTTATCGAACTCAATTCTCACATCGATGAAACCCTCTCACCACCGTCGCCCGAAGAGATCGAAGCCCGCCTCGATCAACTCGGTCGTATCATTGTCAGCCTCGATGCCACCGCCGGATTCCTGATCGGACCCTCGGGAGAGAGGACGATCTACCTTGATGATAAGGGGCTCCCGCTCAATGAGATCGAAACCATGGCGCTTTTCGCGGCCCTTGAGACCAACGAACATGCGGATCAGATAGTGTTGCCGATCTCCGCACCGGAGAGCATCGCACGCATCGCCCTTGAGCGCGGGATATCGACCCAATGGGTCAAAGGGGATGGCCGCTCTCTGGGCCTGGCCGCACAGACCCAAGGTGTCGTAATGGCCGCCGATATGGAACGCCGTCTGATCTTCCCGCGCTTTCAACCCCACTTCGACGGACTCTTCAGCATCGCCCATCTGCTCGAGCTGCTCTGCAGCCAGCAACGCAGTATCAGCAGCGTGCGCAAACGCCTGAAGCTCGACCGCTACCTCGCCCTGGAGCTCCCCTGCAGTTGGGAGCAGAAGGGTGGGATCATGCGCCTGATGAACGAGGCCTCGGCCAACCTGCCGACCACCTTCATCGACGGCGTCAAGGTTCATTTTAAAGACGCCTGGGTTCTGGTCTTCCCCGATCCATATCGACCGGTGGTCCACCTGCGAGCCGAGGCGAGCACACCCGAACGCGGAGAAAAATTGATCAACGAATACCGCACCAAGGTCGAAACCTGGCAGCAGGAGTTGCAGGAGATATGAGCACAAAACGGCTGAAAATAGCCATCCTGTGGCACATGCATCAGCCCGACTATCGTGATCCGACCAATGGTCGCACTCTGCTCCCCTGGACCTGGCTGCACGCGGTCAAGGATTACGGTGAGATGCTTGAAACCGTTGCCGAATGCCAGGCGCCGGTCACCATAAATCTGGTGCCGACCCTGCTGGAACAACTCGACCGTTATCGGCGTGGAGTTGATGCCGACAGCTGGCTGGAGCTGGCGCGTAAAGATGCCGCCGAGCTCGCCCTGCCGGAACGCATTTTTTTGCTGGAACAGTTCTTTTCGGTCAATGACCAGCGGCACCTGCTCCCCCATCCGCGGTATCGCCAGCTGCGGCAGAAGCGCGGACGCGACCCTGTTGCCAGCGCTCCTGATTTCAGCGCTCAGGAATTACGCGATCTGCAGGTCTGGTTTCTGCTGAGCTGGACCGGCTATCATCTGCGCAAACGCGAACCTTTGATTGGCCAATTGTTACGCCGCGGCGACATGTTTACAGAGGCCGAGAAAGCCGACGTTTTCAATATCTGCAACGCTGAAGTCACGCGGATCATCGATCGCCATGCCGAACTTGAAGCCGCTGGCTTGATCGAGATTTCCCTGACGCCCTACGCCCATCCGATTCTCCCCCTGCTCTGCGAACTGCGACGCGCCAGCGAACCAAGCCCTGGCATCTCCCTGCCCCTGGCCGATTTTCATTATCCTGAAGACGCACGCCTGCAGATTCGTGAGGGGGTGCGAACCGGCAACCAGCTGCTCGGTGAACGTACACGCGGGATCTGGCCGGCCGAGGGTGCGGTCAGCGAGGATGCAATCCGGCTGCTGGCCGAAGAAAAGGTGCTCTGGGCAGCGAGCGATGAGGGGATTCTGGCCCGGAGTCTGCCGAACGGCTTAACTGATCGCCGTGCCCTCTACCAGGTTTACAGCTATGCAGGGCTTCCGCTGGTCTTTCGCGATCGCGAGATCTCCGACAAGATCGGCTTTCTTTATGCCGACTGGCCGGCCAAAGAGGCGGTGGCCGATATCATCCGCCAACTGAAGGCGATTAAAAATACTGTTCCTGAGGGCCTGGTACCCATTATTCTGGATGGCGAAAACTGCTGGGAGCGTTATGTGGATAACGGCTACCCCTTTTTGCAGCAGCTCTACCGCGCCCTGCTCGATGATCCGGCGTTTGACCTCTGCACCATTGGCCAGGCGGTGGCCGACAGTCAGCCGCAACCACTCGAAAAATTGGCCGCCGGCTCCTGGATCCGCAGCGACTTCACCACCTGGATCGGTCACCCGGAAGAGAATCGAGGCTGGGAGCTGCTGGCGACCGCGCGCCATGCCTGCCTGACGGATCAGGTGGCCCGCGCCCTCAAAACACCAGAGCTGCCCATCAACGAGCAGTTGCGCGAACTCTTGCGGGCTGAAGGAAGCGACTGGTTCTGGTGGTTTGGCGACGAACATCAGACCACTCAAGCCAACATCTTCGATCGCCTGTTCCGCAGTCACCTTGAGGGCCTCTATCATCTCAGCGGTCTGCCGACTCCGCCCAACCTGCAGCACCCGATCAAACCGCCACGCGCACAAATCCGCAGCTGTGAACCGGCGGAGCGGTTCACTCCACGGATCGATGGACAGGTGGGGGACTATTTTGAATGGCTGGCCGCAGGCGAAATCGATCTGGCCGCCGCCGGGGCTATGCATGCAATTCAACAGGGGCCGAGCCGCCTGTTTTATGGCTATGATGAAACCTCTCTCTACCTGCGGGTTGACGAGGTTAAACTTCTTAAGCAACTCTGCACCGAGTGGGGATATTTTGAAATTCATCTGCATGGCCGCCGTAACCTGTGCCTGCGCTGGCAGCCTCAGAAAAACCTGCTGGAACTCTTCAGCCAGGAGGAAAAACTGGGTGAGGGTCGAGCTGTCGCAGGAAATATTCTGGAGCTGGAAATCCCTCTGAAGCTGTTGGTGCTAACCCCTAATGATGAACTGCGGCTCTTTTGCTGTTGCGTCCAGCAGGGGCGATCGGCCGGACGCTGGCCGGGGGAAGGGGACGCCCCGCTGATCTACCGCGGCGCCCTGCTCGACGAAGAGAACTGGATCATTTGAAACACCGTCAAGGTTAAGCTCCCAGAATGAGTCTGCCCGAACATTTTGAGCAAACCGAAGCCGTGAAAGGAAAATAAAGTGTCTGAATTGCGCTGGGATCCATTAAAGGCAAACTGGGCGATTATTACCGAAGGTCGAGGACGCAGACCCCAGGAGTTTCTTGCCCCGCGTGAAAAGCTGGCGGTCGCAGCCTGCCCCTTCTGCTATGGAAAGGAGCAAAAAACTCCGCCTGAAATCTACGCTCATCGTCCCAACGGCAGCGGTGCAAATCAACCCGGCTGGCAGGTACGGGTGATCCCCAACAAGTTCCCCGCCTTGCAGGTTGAGGGGGAGTTGGAGAGTGAAGCGCACGGCCTTTATGACCGGATGAACGGCATCGGAGCCCATGAGATCATTATTGAACAGCCTGATCACGAACGCGACACGGCCGATCTCAACGGCGCTGAGATCGCGGAGATCTTCAGGGCGTTCCGCGCCCGCATGATCGATCTGCGTAATGATGAACGCCTCCGCTATCTTTTCGCCTTTAAAAATAATGGAGTTGAGGCGGCCGTCAATGTCCCGCATTCCCATTCGCAACTGATCGCAGTCCCTCTGGTCCCACCCATGATATCCACCGAACTGTCGATCTGTCGCGACTATTACGAACACAAAGAACGCTGCCTGATCTGTGATCTGTTACGTCAGGAACGTCAGGAGAAGAGCCGGGTGGTGCGCGATGACGGCAACATTCTCGTTTATGCGCCCTACGCTTCAAGCTTCCCCTTCGAACTGCGGATCGCGCCCTTGCAGCACAGCCACGACTTCACCGCCCAGACCGATCAACAACTGCTGGCATTGGGTGATGCCATGAGCGACACCCTCAAGCGAATCCGCGCTGCGTTGCGCGATCCGCCCTACAGTTTTATTCTGCATACCTCCCCTCCGATGCACATGCGCAAGGGGCGCCCCGGCTACTGGAGTTCCCTCCCCTTTGACTATCACTGGTACATTGAACTGGTTCCGAAGCTTACTAAAATGGCGGGGTTCGAATGGGGGACCGGCTTTCATATGAATCCCACACCGCCGGAGGAGGCTGCCGAATTTTTACGCAACGCCGACCCGGAATTGATGCGTTGACGTGAACTCTATGCCGCAAATCATCAGAGAACAACTCTACCCGCTCGGCTTCCAGTGTGGGCGCAAGGCCTGGCAGAAGCTGACACTCGCGGAAGCGCTTAAGTCCTTCGATCCGGCGAAACTCTTTCTGCTCCGGCAACAGACCGCCGCCGAACTCCGCCGCACCACGGCGGCACCTCTGACGGCCGCCGAGCTTCAGCTCTGGGGCGTGTTGAATCACGCTCTGCACCTGCTCGGCAGGCGCTATCTCACTCAGCAGCAACTGGTCATCCCAAGCAACCTGCAGGACACTGTACGGGCCCTCTTTCGCGAACAGTTGCAAAACTTCCCGATAGTGCCCTCCAGAGCGGTTGAAACATCTGTCGCGCTGAATACCGGGGAGCCCGCTTGTCTCGAGTTTCTGCTGATTGAACTCTGCCTGCTGAGTCTGCAGTCCCAAAATCAGGCCTTGCGTGATGGACGCAGCCTCTTTAACCCTGAACTGCAGCAACTCCGGACCGACCATCACCTCGACCAGCTGCTGCAGCAGGTTGATCAGCAGGTCGCTTCAGATTCTTCGGCATTTGCCGGCCGTTCACTCCTTGCCCTGTTGCAGGAACCCCTAATCACAGCCCCTGACAGCCTGGCAGGACAGGTGATCTCGTTGCGCCAGAAGTGGGGAGAATTACTCCCCCCAGAGCTGCTGAGTCATTTCGATACCGCGCTGCAACTGCAACGGGATGAGTTCCGCAGTCGCGGACCGGTCGGCGAAGGTGAGCCCCCGGCGCCCCGGTTTACCGATGCCGGGGAGGTTGCCAACTTCACCCTCGATCGTGACTGGATGCCACGTACCGTTCTTTTGGCCAAGGCGATTTTCGTCTGGTTATCCCAGCTGTCTACCAGCTACGACCGCGACATCAGCCGCCTGGACCAGATCCCTGATGAAGAGTTGGATCGCCTGCGCGATTTCGGCTTCAGCGGGCTCTGGCTGATCGGCATCTGGCAACGCTCCGATGCCTCAAAAAAGATCAAACACCTGCACGGCAAATATAATGTCAGCGCCTCGGCCTATGCCATTTTCGACTATCGGATTGCCGACGAACTGGGTGGCGACCCGGGGCTTGAAAACCTCAGACAACGCTGCCTGCAGCGTGGCATTCGTCTGGCCTGTGATGTAGTGACCAATCATACCGGGATCGACAGCCAGTGGATGCGCCAGCACCCGGACTGGTTTATCCAGAGCGACCAGCCCCCCTACCCCGGCTATCGCTACAACGGAGCAGATCTCAGCGGCGAGGGGCGCCTCTGCCTCCAGATCGAGGACGGCTACTACGATCACAGCGAAGCGGCGGTGGTTTTCTGTCGCCGTGACCTGCAAAGCGGTGAAGTGCGCTACATCTACCACGGCAATGACGGAACCCACCTGCCGTGGAATGATACCGCCCAGCTTAACTTTCTGCTTCCGCAGGTGCGCGAGGCCATGATTCAGGTCATTCTCGAGGCCGCCAAACGCTTCGGTATCATCCGCTTTGATGCGGCAATGACTCTGGCGAAAAAACATTTCCAGCGCCTCTGGTATCCGCTTCCCGATGGCGGCGAAGGGGTGCCCTCGCGCAGTGCTTACGCACTGAGCAATGATGAGTTCAACCGCTATTTCCCTCAGGAGTTCTGGCGCGAGGTCGTTGAGCGGATCAAAACCGAACAACCCGACACCCTGCTGGTCGCCGAAGCCTTCTGGCTGATGGAAGGCTACTTTGTCCGCACCCTCGGCATGCACCGGGTCTACAACAGTGCCTTTATGAATATGCTGATGCGCGAAGATAATGCGCGCTATCGCCAGACCCTGCGTGAAACCCTGGCCTTCGATCCGGCCATCCTGCAACGGTTTGTCAACTTCATGAGCAACCCGGACGAAAAGACCGCGATCGAACAGTTCGGCAACGGCGACAAATACTTCTGTGTCGCCACCCTGCTCTGCACCATGCCAGGCCTGCCGCTCTTTGCCCATGGCCAACTCGAAGGGCTGCGCGAAAAGTATGGCATGGAATATACCCGGCCCGAGTTGCAGGAAAGCCCCGACCAGCGCCTGCTTCATGACCATTGGCAACTCTTGTCGCCGCTTTTGCGCAAACGCCCGCTTTTCAGCGGTTCTGAGAATTTTCAACTATATGATTTTGTCTCGGAACTTGGCCTTGAGGAGCATGTTTATGCTTTCAGCAACGCCGCAGGCAAAGAGCGAGTGCTGGTATTGTGCAACAACAGCCCGCACCGGATCAGCGGACGTATCACTGCTACCTGCCCGACAAAATATGGCGAGCGTAGCCTGAATGAGGCCCTCGCTCTCAACCAGACGCAGGGATTTTACTCCTGCGCCAGTCCCACTGGCCCGCTGGAATACCTCTGGCCCTTGGGGCAAGAAGACAAACCTTTTGAGCTCCCCCCTTATGGACGCATTGTTCTGGACCAGTTTACCTATCGTGCCGATGAAGATGGTCGCTGGCGGAACCTTTACCAGCAGATCGGCAACAATCCGACCCTGGACCTTGCCGCTCGTGCCCATCTCGTCGGTCTGTGGCCCGTCCTGGACCAATTATCTAGCTGGCTTGATGGCCGGCTTGACCTCGCCGCTGAACCGGAGACGAGCTTTGCCCGATGGGCCAATGATCTGGTCATACAACTCGCAACGCAGAAGCTTTCAGCGATAGAGCTTTTGGACGTAACGGCAGCAGTTTGCCTTGAACCCCGCCTTAAACTCTCGACTGAAGACCTGACTCGGATCAGTCAACTGATGTCAAAATCAGACTATCCGACCAGTGTCATCAAGCTGTTATTTGACGATGTCGCGCTGAAAAACTTTCTTGGAATCCACCAATCCGACAATAAAGTCTGGTTCAGACGCGAGCCACTGCAGAAGTTGATTTTTTTAATCATGCTGCAAAAGCTCAATTCTCATAATATCAATGTGAACAATATTGATTACTTCTTAGCTAAAATTAAGATTTCACTAATTAATTTTAAACAGATTCTAATTTTGGCCGAAAGTTCAGGCTACCTGCTGGATAATTTTTTGCAAAGTCTCTCCGCAACACCCCTGTCCCCACAGCAACAATTGCCGCAGGCTGTGACAGGGCGAGGACCTCTTGCAATGAAAATACTGTTTGTCTCCTCAGAAGCAACCCCCTTTGCCAAAACCGGCGGGCTGGCTGATGTTGTAGGCTCTTTGCCGCGCGCCCTGCGTCAGCTCGGCCACGATGTCCGGGTCATCATGCCCTGCTACCGCTCTGTTCAACGCAACGGGTTCTCTCTGTCCAAGGGTCGTAAGGCACTTGAAGTGAAGATTGGCGGAGAAATCGTCCGCGCTAATCTGCGTCAAACTATCTGGGAAGGGGTCCCCTACCATTTTATTGATACCCCTGAATATTTCGACCGCGAATCACTCTATGGCACGCCCGAAGGGGATTTTCAGGACAATGCCAGCCGCTTTGCTTTTTTCAACCGCGCCGTGCTTGAGTATCTGCTGCGTGCAGATTTCCGTCCCGATATTCTGCATCTGCATGACTGGCAAACCGCACTCATCCCGGCGTTACTCAAGACAGAACACGCGACCGATCCCTTTTATGCATCAACCGCTACGGTTCTAACCCTGCACAATCTCGGTTATCAGGGAATTTTCCCGCTCGACGTGGTGGAAAAACTCAGACTCCCCCCCGAATTTGCCACGACTCGGCATCTGGAATACTTCGGCAATATCAGTTTTCTCAAAGGGGGAATTGTTCATGCCGACCTGATCAATACCGTCTCACCAACCTACTGCCGCGAGATCCAACAACCCGAGCAGGGGCATGGGTTCGACGGCCTGTTGCGCAGCCGTAGTCGCGACCTCTTCGGCATACTGAACGGCATCAATAGAAAAAACTGGGACCCAGCGCTCGATCCGGCACTGAATAAACCTTTCAACAGCACCAACCTCAACGGGAAACGCAGCTGTAAGCGCGCCTTGCAGAAAGAGTTGGGCCTCGCAGAACGCCATGATTTACCATTGATTGCGGTCGTCAGCCGCCTGGACAAGCAAAAAGGGATCGATCTTATTGAACAGATCTGGCCACAGCTGATGCAACGCGAAATGCAGTTCGTGCTGCTCGGCAGTGGAGATCAGGAGCAGATGGCCTTCTGGCAGGCGCGTCAACGAGAGAAGTCCGCCAATTTTGCCATCGGACTTGAATTTGATGAGAAACTCTCACATCGCATCTTCTCGGCGGCCGATTGCCTGCTGATTCCCAGCCGCTATGAGCCCTGCGGCCTGACGCAGATGATCGCGCTGCGCTACGGAGCCCTGCCGATCGTGCGCCACACTGGCGGCCTTGCGGATACTGTCACCGACCTGAAGTTAAATGGTAAAACCGGGAATGGATTCGTTTTTGACGAGGTGTCACCAGAGGAATTATTAGATACCATAGATCGCGCACTTGCACTCTACCCACAACGCAATCGCTGGATTTCCCTGGTAAAAAAAGGGATGGAGATCGACTTCAGCTGGACCGCATCGGCTCACGCCTATGAGGACCTCTATCGCCGGGCGCTGATCAAACGCACGACTCTGTTCTAGAAGCCTGACCGCGAATAGAGTCCGAAGTGAAAAACCAGAAGCTTGAGAACAAATTTTGGGTCATTTGAGAGCGCATAGCGTAGCTATGGGCTGAAAAGGAGCTAAAATATGGTCCAAACAGCTGGGTTTGCAGCCGGTCTCTAATTCTCGAGCAGCCTCCTAGCCTCAGCTACGCTGCAGGGTCTCAAGATACTCCTGCCACTCAATCGGCAACAGATCTCGTTTCTTGTTATTACATGACTTGCACGCAGGGACACAGTTCCCCCTGGTACTGCGACCGCCTCGCGCTAGCGGGACGATATGGTCCAGAGTCAACTCTTTTGGGGGTACCTGTCCTGCGCAGTAGTGACAGCTCCCCTGAGCGATGCGATTCTGCCACCAGCCCTGCTTTCGCAGAGCGCGGGCTTTCTCCCGTTCGCGCCGGATCTGCTCCTCTGTCACCTCTTCCAGAAAATCCATTTATGTACACCCTTTGGACAGCAATTTCCCCAATTCACCTAGTTCTGGAATTATTGCACAACCGATCAAATTGCGCGATTGTTGTTCCATCAATCCTGAAGCCACCCTCTTAACCCGGAGGAAAGTCTGTTAATCAATCCCAGCAATAGCGTTGTCGAACCTTCGAACAGAAACAGGTACTCTCCAGAAAAAAGACGCTAAAAAGCCCCCATCCTTTTTTTCAAGGATGGGGGCCCCCCCCCTCCGGGGACTCAGATAACTGAGCTTCATAATGTTTCTTTTGACGCAACTATAGCCCTGCCCTCTGACCCAGATCTGAAAATCAACCCCCTTTCAATCATTTTTTTAATTTTTCAAAAAAAAACGCTCTCAAAGAAATGTTACATTTGTATCAAAATAACACAAAAAAACGGCCCTTGAACAGACATGGTCAAGGGCCGTTTGAGACTATTTTAGCTGGATAAATCCGAGCTGACGTCCGGTCTCACCCTTATCGCGACGATACGAAAAAAACAGCTCCTGATGACAACAGGTGCATTCCTGAGCGACATCAATATGCTCACTCAATATCCCGCAAGATTCCAATTGCAAGCGACTGCTCAAACCAAGATCGACCTGCCAATGCCCAAGGCTGACCTCCTTGGAGATCAGGTCCCAGAACCCGCTACCGCCCCGAAACGCTTCTCGCACCGGGCGGTCCACTTCAAATCGATGGGCTCCGATCCCCGGTCCAACGGCCGCCAGAATCTCTTCGGGGGCACAGTGAAAGTGAGTATTCATGGAATCAATCGCTTGAGCGATGATACCGTTCGCCGCACCGCGCCAGCCGACATGAACCGCTGCCACCACCCCTTTCCCAGGATGATGCAACAACAGTGGAACACAATCTGCGACCAGCACCCCCAACATAAAACCGCGTTGGTTGGTGACAATCCCATCGGCCTCCACCGACAAAAAATGGGAGAGGTCAAGATTCTCCTCATCAATCAGGAGCAGGCTGGTCCCGTGGACCTGCTTGATCGTCAGCAGTTGATGGGGCTGAAGATTGAAGGCCCGACAGAAGTTGGCCCGATTGCCTTCGACATGAGCCGGCTGATCGTCAGTCCCGAACCCCAGATTGAGCGAATTGTAAGGTGCGCGGCTGACACCACCGTGGCGCGTCGAAAACCCGGCGCTCAGTGCCATATCCGGCGAAGCCCAATCCGGTTCAAGATAGCTGATTTTATCGGCGCGGGTCATTTTCATAGAGCGGCTCCTGCCTACAGACTCTCGTCAGTGTATTTATGGGTCAGATAATCGATCAATTCGGCAAATGCCGGCGGGAGATCACTGGCAAACTCCAGATACTCTTGACTACGCGGATGAACAAACCCGAGCAACCGGGCATGCAAAGCCTGACCGGGCAGGGTTTGCGCCAGTTTTTTCAGTTGGACATCCTGCAGCGCCCCGGTCCGAATCTTGCCGCCATAAAGTGGATCATGAACCAGCGGCATGTTCCGCTCGGAAAAATGCACCCGGATCTGGTGCGTGCGTCCGGTTTCTAGTCGCAGCTCAACCAGACTCAAGCGATCCGCCTGATACAGAGATTGAACCTTCCAGTGAGTCACAGCCGTTTTGGTCTGGCGCCCCTGACTCGACATTTTCAGGCGATGGTTTGGATGACGTCCAATCTCGGTATCAATCTGTCCGCTTGTCGGGGTCAAGAGGCCGTGCAATAGGGCCAGGTAACGCCGGTTGACGGTATGCGCCTTAAACTGGGCAGCCAGCGCAATGTGCGTGGCGTCATTCTTGGTCGCCACCATGACGCCGGAGGTATCTTTGTCGAGACGATGGACAATACCGGGACGCAGCTCTCCGCCGATGCCCGACAGGTCGCCGCAATGATACAAAAGAGCATTCACCAGCGTGCCACTGGCATGTCCGGCCGCCGGGTGTACCACCAGGCCGGCCGGCTTGTCAATAACGATCAGGTCTGAATCTTCATACAGAACCCGCAGCGGGATCGCTTCGGGCTGGGCATTTGCCGGTTGGGGATCGGGCAGGGTGATACGAATCTCTTCGCCGCCACGTAACCGGGCAGAGGCCTTACTCGGTGCGCCATCGACCAGGATCAACCCCTCATCGATCAGACGCTTAATCTGGACACGACTGACACCGGGCATCTCCCCGCCAACGAACAGATCGAGACGCTCAGGCTGTCGCTCTTCGGAGAAAACTAGGACACGCGCTTCATCCATTTACCAGATGGAGCTCTCAATTTTACCCGCCTGTTTGATCATGACATCGACAATCGCACGTTCGTACATATGTTCACGATTCTCCATATCGGGGGATACCCGTGAAAAAAAGTGCTGACGCCCTTCATCCAGTTCGTCGGTCATCAGGGTAAAAATGCTATCGTTCTTGATCCCCTCAACAACCTTTTCAGGATTATAAAGCGCGATATCAGAAATAATCGCGCGGGCGAGTCGAAATGCAAGATCGGGGTTTTCTACCAGACGTGCCATATGAAACAGCCTCCCTATTTGACCCTGCCTCAAGACAGGGGGGAACTAAAAATATTGAGATTGAGTGTATTAATTTCCATCCCAATCAGCAAGTTATTTCCACTGGGGTGGGAAGAATAGCCGCCCTTAACTCCGATGTCTGGGTCAGCTCTCCGTCACAGGTGCTTGCGCAAATAATCATGAAGCTGTTGATGCGTGCCCCGATGATCAGGTTCCCATTTGGGACCATCACGTTCAAT
This sequence comes from Geopsychrobacter electrodiphilus DSM 16401, assembly GCF_000384395.1. Lineage (NCBI taxonomy): Bacteria > Pseudomonadati > Thermodesulfobacteriota > Desulfuromonadia > Desulfuromonadales > Geopsychrobacteraceae > Geopsychrobacter > Geopsychrobacter electrodiphilus. Next base: position 760,935 of record NZ_ARWE01000001.1, on the reverse strand, counting down.
CAGAAAAGGTTCAAGCAGCCAGGTTGTCATGCCGACCCGCGTCGCTGCCAGGTCATGGCAGGTATCATTGCCGACCATCAGGCATGTCTTCGGATCAACCCCCAACCGACCTGCAACTTCCTGAAAATAACCGGCCTGAGGCTTACAGTAATAACTGTTCTCAAAACAGGTCAGCAGTGAAAAATCGTCGGCATCAAGCCCCACCCAACGGCAGCGAGCTTCGATCAAAGTACGCGGGAAAACCGGATTGGTTGCCAGAGCCAGTGGAATTCCAGCCAGCCGGCAAGACTCCAAAAGCGCTGTAACCATCGGGATCGGCTTAACCACCGCCGCCAGAGCATCGACGCCAGAAAGCAGAAAATCGGCAAAGCGCGCACGCAGTAAGCTCTCGGACAGTTGCAACCGTCCAGCAAGAAACGTAAACAAACGCTCCTCATTCCTGAGGGTCCCATCTTCAGTCTCAAGCAAAAGACGAATCCCGGCGCGCATTGCCCTCTGCAAGGGGTCAAATTCAACAAGATCCTTGCAATGAGTATAGTACCCGGCGACATAGCGTCGAATATAAGCAGGCATGTCAACCTGCAACAGGGTGCCATCCAGGTCGAACAGAATCGCGCTAAACGAAGAAGACATGGCCAGGTCCGTAAAAATTAATGGTGGAATATCGGCTGAGTCTAGCACAAGGGTGGGAACATCTCCAAGACACAGGGTTCCGCTTCGCCGGTTGAACACTGCATTTTTACATTTTCAAGAATATTAAATTCTGCTGGATATTCCTTGACGTACATCTCCCGGAAGGCTAAAAATGCGGGGGTGCGCTCGAGGGGATGGCTCTGCATATTAAAGGGGGGATTTTGGAGCTGGCCCATCGGACGCAACAGTCCTCTCCCGCGACAATTGAGATCAATCAGCAGACCAAGATATCCGACAGGGTTCACCATGGATGAATTCAGAGCAGAAGTTAAAGAACTGAGAATCGGCCCTCAAATCCGTGAACTGCGTCAAGCCAGACGGATGACATTGCAGGACCTTTCGACCGAAACAGAGTTGTCCAAGCCGCTGCTCTCGCAAATCGAGAATGAACAGGTCATCCCTCCGCTTGCCACCCTGTTGCGTATTTCAAAAGCTCTCAAGGCCCCCCTGCACACGTTCTTTGAAGAAGAAGACAACACGCAAAAATGTCTGATTATACGCGCCGGTGACACGAGTCCTCTTAACCGACGCCCAAAGCAGGGGGGGACGCCGCAACCCTACCGCTATCATTCCCTCGCTTACGGTAAAAAGCACAAGCACATGGAACCCTTCATGGTTGAATTCGACCCACATCAGGCCGAACAGACCCATGCTGTTCAGCATCCCGGCGAAGAATTTCTCTACCTGCTCGAAGGGCAGCTTCAATTGCACCACGCTGATGACACCTACCTGATTGAAGCTGGAGATTCGGTATACTGGGATTCAAGTGATCCGCACAGCCTAACCGCGGTTGGCGACAAAATCGCCCGGGCCATAGCGGTTTTCTACACCAGCAACTGACTTCGATCCGATCAGAATATATCCAATCATGCCCGCGGTCACTTGACAGTTGATCGCAGGCATTTATGCTTTTTTATGTCGAGCCGCGAATCATTCCCCTACGCTACCAGCCCAAAAATGGACCTGGGAGGATTTTGTGATTAAAGTTGGCGTTATTCTTTCCGGTTGTGGAGTATATGACGGCAGTGAAATCCATGAAGCCGTTATCACCCTTCTGGCACTTGATCGTGCTGGTGCGGAAGCTGTCTGTATGGCCCCGAACATTGATGTCGCCGTAGTGAATCACCTGACCGGAAAACCGGCAGAGGGCGAAACCCGCAACGTTCTGGTCGAGTCCGCACGCATTGCGCGTGGCAAAATTCGCGATATTGCCGAAGTTAAAGTAGCAGATGTTGACGCGTTGGTGTTTCCTGGTGGTTTCGGTGCCGCAAAAAATCTCTGCAACTTTGCCGTCAAGGGGAGTGACTGTGCGGCTCACCCTGAAGTGGCGCGTCTCGTCCGCGAGATAGTCGCAGCTAAAAAACCGCTGGCTGCCATCTGTATCGCCCCGGCACTTATTTCAAGCATTCTGGGAAATGACAAACTGGCCCACAAGCTAACTATCGGCTCCGATAAGGATACAGCCGCGGCCCTGACCAAGATGGGCACCGAACATATAGCCTGCCCGGTCAGCAATTTTGTCGTTGATCCGCTCAACAAGCTGATTTCGACCCCAGCCTACATGCTGGCCGGAAGCATTCGTGAAGCCGCAGAGGGGATCGAAAAAATGATTGAGGAAGTATTGAAAATGATCGGTAACAAGCGCTAGATAAAATTCGTTACCGTTATTGTCATCTATCTACATTTTTGCTAGACTCGGCCGGAACTTAACTTAAATGGAGGAACGCAATGAATAAGTACCGCTGTATAGTTTGCGATTATATCTATGACCCAGCTATAGGTGACCCGGACAGTGGCATTGAACCGGGCACAAGCTTTGAAGATATTCCGGAAGACTGGGTCTGCCCGCTATGCGGCGTTGACAAATCGAGCTTTGAAAAGATCTGAATGACAGCAGTATCCGACACATTTTACACTCTGAGGCCCGGACGGATTTCATACCGTGCGGGCCTCGCTTTACAGGAAGAATTGCTTGCTCCACCTGGTCCGGCGACCGATCTGATGCTATTGCTCGAACACGACCCGGTCATCACCCTCGGGCGTGCTGCCCGCGACAGCCACCTGCTCAGCTCCGTCGAGGTATTGGCTCAACAGGGGATCGACCTCTGCCACGCGGCCCGCGGTGGCGACATGACCTATCATGGTCCGGGTCAGCTAGTCGGGTACCCACTGTTCAACCTTGACAGGCGGGGCCGCGACCTTCATCTTTTTTTACGCAATATTGAGCAAGCCCTGATTGACGCCCTGCAGTGTTTTGATGTCGATGCCGGGCGCTGCGCCGGACGCACCGGAATATGGGTCGGGGCACAGAAACTCGCTTCTATCGGCCTCGGTGTCCGTCGCTGGTGGAGCTGGCACGGCTTTGCCCTGAATATCGACATCGACCTCGGTGGCTTCAACCATATTGTCCCCTGTGGCCTGACCGGCGTGCAGATGACCTCCTTGGCCCAACTGTTACCTCAAGCCCCCACACTGGCCGAGGTCGAAACTGCAGTCATTACGTCCTTCGCCTCAACCTTCAACCTCGAATATGCAGGTTCTTATGAGCGAAAACTCTCAACCCCAGCGTAAACCGGACTGGCTCAAGGTCCGCATCCCAAACGGCGCGAATCATGCCCGAATTGACCGTTACCATCGACAACAGGGACTGCATACAGTCTGTCGCAGCGCAGCCTGCCCCAATCAAGGGGAATGCTGGACTCTGGGTACTGCCACCTTCATGATCTTAGGTGAAAGCTGCAGCCGCGGATGCCGTTTTTGCAACATTGAACAACGTCCCCTGCTCCCGCCTGACCCGGCAGAGAATGAGAAGGTCGCGAGCGCTATCGCTGAACTCGGGCTCCGCCATGCCGTCATCACCTCGGTCACACGCGATGATCTGCCCGATGGGGGAGCCGCGATCTTTGCCGATCTGGTACGCTGCATCCGGCGCAAGACCGATTGCCAAATCGAACTGCTGATCCCCGATCTGCAGGGGGATGAAGTGGCTCTCGAGACCATTCTTTACGCCAGACCTGACGTTCTGGGACACAATATCGAAACCGTGCCGCGACTCTACCCACTGGTGCGACCCGAGGCCGATTATCAGCGCAGTCTCGTATTGCTGGCTCGGGTCAAAGATAAAACGCCGGAAATCCGCAGCAAATCAGGGCTGATGTTGGGATTGGGGGAAGAGATGTCCGAGGTATGGCAGGTGATGGCAGACCTGCGCACGAACGGTTGCGACATTCTTACCCTGGGTCAATACCTGGCCCCGAGCAAGGACCACGCCGCAATCAAACGCTATGTCCACCCTGATGAATTTAAGGAACTCGCGGAAAAAGGACGGGCGATGGGCTTCGGCCACGTCGAAGCAGGGCCGTTGGTACGATCCTCATATCACGCGGCAGGGCAGTCAGCAATGGAAAAACCTGCGGGGGCCAACCCTTAATGGTGAGATTCTGCCCCTAAGCGGGCGGCGGGGAAACACCAGCCCTTGACGCTTCCCTCTGCTAACCGGCAAGCGGCGCAGTCTTCTCTGCTCAGGGTGTGGGTTAACTCATCCAACCCGTCCTGGACCGTACTTTCCCTGGTTCCGGAGTCAGGATATCGCTCGAGGCATTGATTTCCGTGCACAAGGTCTGCATAAGGCAAACAGCTTAACTACTACCAGCATCCTCAGAAAAAACAGGCCAGACAGTGCTGGCCAGCTTTAATGTTGAAATCCAGAAGCTGTGATCTGATTGTAGTCAGCGCATTAATGGCTTATACTTTTACGGTTGCACTTTAATGTTTTAGACCCCGAATAACATTATTTCTTTGTCTTAACAAAGTTGGAGCCTGCATGAATTTTGCAAGTAATGTCGGACCCCAGTGGCTTGACGCCCAGTACCAGTTGTGGCGTGAAGATCCGAACCAGGTTCCTGCCGACTGGCGTGGATTTTTTGAAGGCTACGAACTCGGTCAACAGGAGTCAGCCAGCGAAGCTCCCCCGGACCACCGGCCAGCGGCCGTCCAGACCCTGATCCGCCGCTACCGGGAGATCGGCCATCTGCTTGCCTGTGTCGACCCTCTCACCCCCTGCACCTTTGATCATCCCCAGCTGAGACCCGAAGTCTTCGGTCTGTCCAACGCCGATCTTAATACTGTTTTTGCCCCGGCGGATTTTTTCATGCCTCAGGCCAAACTGGGACAGATTATCGAAATCCTGCAACAGACCTATTGCCGCTCCATCGGCGTCGAATTCATGCATGCGATTCCGGAAGAACGCCGATGGTTGCAGGACCGGATGGAAACTCGGCGAAATAACCCTCATCTCGCCGAGGAGGTGCAGCTGGCGATCTTCCGTAAGTTACAGGAGGCCACCAGCTTTGAACGTTTTCTGCACAAGAAATTTCTTGGCCAGAAACGCTTCTCTCTCGAAGGGGGCGAATCGGTCATCGCCCTGCTCGAACACCTGATCCGACGCGGTGCCCGGCGCGGTCTTGAACATATCGTCATTGGCATGTCGCACCGCGGTCGCCTTAACGTGCTGGCTAACATCTTCGGCAAACCGCTGGAGAACATCTTTGCCGAATTCAAAGACAACACTGAATATCAGGTCGTCGGCGAAGGAGATGTCAAATACCACAAGGGGTACTCAGGTGATCGCGTTTTTTCAGATGACAAGAAGATCCACATTTCCCTCGCCTCAAACCCCAGCCATCTCGAAGCTGTTGATCCGGTGGTCGAAGGGAAGAGCCGCGCGCGGCAGGACGCCATGGGCCCCGAAGGGATTCAAAAGGTTTTGCCGCTACTGCTTCACGGTGATTCAGCCTTTGCCGGTCAGGGCGTGGTTGCAGAGACCCTGAACCTTTCGGCCCTCGAAGGCTACACTACCGGCGGCACCCTGCATGTGGTGATCAACAATCAGATCGGATTCACCACCCTGCCGGCCGATTCACGTTCGACCTGCTACCCGACAGATATCGCCAAAATGCTGATGGCACCGATCTTTCATGTCCATGGCGACGACCCGGAAGCACTGTTACAAGCCGCGATCCTGGCCCTCGACTTTCGCCAGACCTTCGGGCGCGATGTGGTGATTGAGGTTATCTGCTTTCGTCGCTATGGTCATAATGAAGGTGACGAGCCCTTCTTTACCCAACCCCTGATGTACGAAAAAATAAAACTTCACCCCCCCGCAGCTGACATCTATTACCAGCAGCTGCGCGATCAAGGGATTGAACAGGGCGTCCTGGATCAAATCAGAGCAGATATCGAAGAGGAACTGGAAGCAGCCCTGATCCGCCCTGAACAAAAGCTGCCAGAAGCATTTCAGTCCAAATGGGAAGGAGTCCTGCGCGAACACAGCTTCGACCCGGTTGAGACCGGAGTCCCAGCCGAAACCCTCAAAGAACTATGCGCTGTCATTACCCATATCCCGAACAATTTCAACCCGCATAAAAAGATTGCCAGTCTACTGCAACGCAGAATGGAACAGATCACTCAGGGCGAAAAAATCGACTGGGGCACTGGCGAAGCTCTGGCTTTTGCCAGCCTGCTCGCTGAGGAGAAGACCATCCGGCTCTCGGGCCAGGATTCACGCCGCGGGACGTTTAATCACCGACACGCCACGTTGGTTGATATGCTGACCGCAGGACGCCTGACCCCTCTTGAAGAAGTTGCGCGCCAGCACAATTGTCAGTTCCATGTCTACAACAGCTCGCTCTCAGAATTTGCCGTCCTCGGTTTTGACTATGGTTATTCGGTCGAAAACCCACATGGCTTGACGATCTGGGAGGCACAGTTCGGTGACTTCGCCAATGGCGCCCAGGTCATCATTGATCAGTTTATCGGCAGCAGTGGCACCAAGTGGGAAAGGTATAGCGCCCTGACCATGTTTCTGCCCCATGGCTACGAGGGACAGGGTCCTGAGCATTCCAGCGCGCGCATCGAACGCTATCTGCAACTTTGCGCCGATCAGAATATTCAGATCGTCTATCCGACCACCCCGGCGCAACTCTTTCACCTGTTGCGCCGACAACTGCACCAACCCTTCAGGCGACCCCTGATCGTCTTCACCCCCAAAGGGATGTTGCGCCACCCCTCGTGCGTATCACAAATCGAAGATTTTACGAGCGGACACTTTAACAATATTATCGGCGACGATCTGGCCAAAGCAGGCGTCGAACGTCTCCTCTTCTGCAGCGGACGCATTTATTACGACCTTTTGCAGTACCGCCAGCAACAGAACATTACCAACACCGCCCTTATCCGCATTGAGCAGCTCTACCCGCTGGACACTGTGCAATTACACGCGGCCCTTAAGGGATATCGCAAAAAACTTGAATGCCGCTGGGTTCAGGAAGAGATCGCCAACGGCGGCGCCTGGCAACATATCCGGGATGAACTCGGGGAACAACTTGGCCGTCCGCTCACCTATGTTGGCCGCAAGGCATCTGCCAGCTCAGCCGTCGGCTCGCATCGCATCCACAATCAAGAACAGCAGCAGATTATAACCCAGGCTTTTTTAGCCTGAACAAAGGGACTTAGTTATGGAGATCAAGGTACCTGAGATTGGAGAATCGATCGTCGAGGCGATCGTCGGTCAGTGGCAGAAAAAGAACGGCGATCAGGTCGCCATCGACGATCTGCTGGTCGAACTGGAAACGGACAAAATCAATATTGAAATTCTGGCTGAAAGTGCTGGTACCCTTGAAATTCTCGTCACCGAGGGGGATACCGTGGCCATCGGAGCGCCCCTCGGACGGATCAACGAGGGCGCTGCAGCCATGCCGCAAGAAAAAGTCGTCGCGAAGGTTGCAAAACCCTCGGTCGTAAGCTCGCCGGTCGCCACGGCCAAGGGTTCGCCACCAGCCGACGCCAGGCCCATAAACCCTGCTGTCCCCAAGATTGCCGCCGAAAAAGGGCTCGACCCGGATCAGATCGTCGGTAGTGGGCGTGATGGTCGCCTACTGGTTGACGATCTAAAAATCACCCCGCAGCCTGAGCGGCCTTCTCCCTTGCCTCAAACAGCGCCAGACCCGCGCCCGGTCGCGACGGTTGTTCCCGCGCCGATCACCAAGTCAGCAACCAAAACCAAGGACGACCCCCGCAGCCGGCGGGTCGCGATGAGTCCGATCCGCAAGAAGATCGCCGAGCACCTGCTCGCCGCGCGCCAGCAGACCGCCATGCTCACCACCTTCAACGAAGTGAACATGAAACGCCTGCTCGACCTGCGCACCACTCACAAAGAGAGCTTCACCAAGAAGCACGGGGTCAAGCTCGGTTTAATGTCGTTCTTCGTCAAGGCGAGCATCGAGGCCCTCAAGGAATTCGAAGCAGTTAACGGCCGGATCGACGGGAACGACATCGTCTATCAGGATTTCTACGACATTGGCATTGCGGTCGGCGGCAAACGCGGGTTGGTTGTGCCCATTCTGCGCGACGCCAACAATATGAGCTTCGCCGAAATTGAAACGCAGATCCGCGACTTTGGTGAGCGCGCCGGCACCGGCAAATTGGCCCTCGAAGAGATTCAGGGGGGCACCTTCACCATCAGCAACGGCGGGGTTTACGGCTCATTACTCTCAACCCCGATCCTCAATCCGCCACAGAGCGCAGTGCTCGGGATGCACGCCACCCAGGATCGTCCGGTGGTAATCAATGGCGAAATCGTCATCCGGCCGATGATGAATCTAGCGCTCTCCTATGACCACCGCATTATCGACGGTCGCGAAGCGGTCAGCTTTTTGAAACGGATCAAAGCCCTGCTCGAAGATCCCGAAGAGATGCTTTTGGAAATGTGAGGCGAGAGGTGTGAGGTGTGAGGCCAAAATCAAAAGATCTTAGAGATTTTACTCCTCACCCCCCACGCTTTACTCCTCACCCTATCTCGCCTAAGGAGAGATGAATGAGTGATAAAATTTATGATCTGCTGATAATTGGAGCGGGTCCCGGCGGTTATGTCGCGGCGATCCGCGGCGCACAGCTCGGATTCAAGGTCGCCGTGATTGAAAAGCGCACGACTCTGGGTGGCGTCTGCCTGAATGAAGGCTGTATCCCGAGCAAGGCCTTGCTTGAATCAAGTGAACAGCTCTACAAAATGAACCACGATCTTGATGCCCACGGGATCAGTTGCAGCAATGTCAGTTTCGACCTGCAAAAGCTCATGGCACGCAAAGATCAGATCGTTACCAAGCTGACCGGCGGCATAGCCGGTCTGTTCAAGAAGCACAAGATCGACAGTTTTACGGGTCAGGCTAAAATTCTGGCGCCAAAGGATGACCTGCAGCAGGTCGAGATCAGTGGCGATGCAACCCTGAGCCTGCAAGCCAAACGTCTGCTATTGGCCACAGGCAGTGAGGCGATTCAGCTGCCGCACCTCCCTTTCAATGGTAAAACGATCATCTCGGCGCGCGAAGCCCTGACACTTCCAAAAGTACCAAAAAAGATGCTGGTGGTTGGTGGGGGCGTGATCGGGCTCGAAATGGGTTCAGTCTGGAGCCGCCTCGGCGCGGCAGTGACCATCGTCGAGATGCTCCCGCAACTGGTGCCGGGCACCGATCCGCAAATGGCCAAACTGCTGCAGCGCAGCTTGACAAAGCAAGGTCTTGAGATTCGCCTTGAAACCAAAGTCGAATCCGCGGATAAGGCCGGCCAAGGCTATAAGGTCAAACTGAGCAGTGCCAAGGGGGACGAGACTGTCGACTGCGACCTGATTCTGGTCGCAACCGGGCGCAGACCACAGACCGCAGCTCTGGGGCTCGAAGCAGTAGGGCTTGAGCCCAACAAGCAGGGGTTTCTTGAGGTCGATGAGAACTATCAGACCAGCGCCCCTGGCATCTTTGCCATCGGCGATCTGATCCCTGGTCCGATGCTGGCGCACAAGGCCAGCGATGAAGGTGTGGTCTGTGTCGAGCGCATGGCCGGACAACACGCCAGCCTCAATTACAACGCTATACCGGCGGTCACCTACACCCACCCCGAAGTCGCCAGCGTCGGGCGTAGCGAAGCGGGCCTAACCGCTGACGGCATTTCTTTTGCTGCCGGCAAGTTCTATTTTGCCGCCAGTGGCCGGGCCCTGGCGATGGAGGATAGCGAAGGGTTCATCAAGGTTCTGGCTGATCCCGAAACCGGGCGCATCCACGGCATTCATATTATCGGCCCTCACGCCTCCGAGCTGATCGCCGAAGCGACCACCGTGATTAATTTCGGCGGCAGCGTGCACGATATGGCGGTCACCTGCCACGCCCATCCGACTCTGGCTGAAGCCTTGCGCGAGGCGGCACTTGCCGTGACCAAAGAGGCGATTCACGCCTGATTCAAGCGCAACAGGGCCCTTGACAAAAGTTGCCCGAACCGCGAGAATCCAGATTCATTCCGGGCCGGAGACTTACCTGATCTCCGGCCTGATTTATTTTAGAAATAACAGCATCATACGTCTCTCCCCCAATCGAGGTTGCTTTGAAATCACTCAAGAAACTGCTCCTGATCCTGATTGTCATCGGCTTGTTTGCCGCCGCCTTCACCTATTTTCGAGACACCGCGGCCCCCTTGGTCCAGTTGACTCCTGGCACTGGACCGGTTTCCAACACGACGCCTCTGAAACTCAACCTCAGCGATGAAGGTACCGGTCTGAAGAGTCTGAAGGTCGAAGCGGTTCAGGGCGATAAGCATCTGCTCCTCCTCAGCCAGGAATTTCCGCCTCAGACCCTGAACGCTCAGATCGATCTTCTGCTGGGCGATAAAAAACTGGGTGAAGGTCCCGTCACCATTGAAGTCACCAGCGGTGACCGTTCGATCTATCATCTCGGAAAAGGAAACAGTGAGAAGGTCAGTTTCAACCTGACCTACGATAGCCGCGCACCAATCATTTCGGTTCTGAGCCGTACGCATAATTTCCGACACGGAGGATCAGGGCTTGTCATCTATCGACTGAATGAAGAGGTTAAAACCTCCGGTCTGATGATTGGTGACCATTTTTTCCCCGGATTCAAGCAAGCTTCAGGAAATTACATCGTCCTCGGCTGCTGGCCCTGGAATTTAAAAGAGGCTGATTTTGTACCGCGGGTCGTGGCTCGTGACCTGGCGGGGAACGAACGACAGGCTGGCATTTACTACCATACGATTGAGGAGAAATTCCGCCACCGTCAGATCAACCTGCCGGACAGCTTTCTGCAACAGAAAGCGCCTGAATTTGAATCCCTGGCCCCGGGTTTAAGCGATCCTCTCGAGATATTTCTCAAGGTCAACCGCGATGTGCGCGCCGACAATCGCCAAAAGCTGGTTGAGCTCTCACACAACACCTCACCAGTTGCCCTCTGGAAAGGCGCATTCACCCGCCAACCAGGGGCCTCGACGCTGGCGTCTTTTGCCGATGCACGTGATTATATCTACCATGGAAAAAAGATTGACCACGCCACCCACCTGGGCTTTGACCTCGCCTCGGTGGCCCACGCCAAAGTCATTGCCGCCAACTCCGGCACGGTTGTCTTTGCGGACTATCTCGGCATCTACGGCCAGTGCGTGGTCATCGATCATGGACTCGGCCTGCAAACACTCTACGCCCACATGAGTCAGCTGGATGTGACCGTGGGTGATCAGGTCCACAGCGACCAACCCATCGGGCGCTCCGGATCCACCGGTATGGCCGGGGGAGATCATCTGCACTTCGGCGTATTTATCTCCGGGATCGCGGTACAGCCGCTCGAATGGTGGGATGCCAGCTGGGTTAAAAACAACATTACCAGCAAACTTGTCCAGCCCTGAACCGCTTGACAGTTGCTGGTTTCTGCTCTAAAAGTTCTCATTTGCGTACTATTTAAATAAAGTTAAAGGAAAGGTTATCCTGATGAAAAAACTTCTCACCCTGTTAGCGATCCTGACCCTCTTGATGGCCGGCTGTACTAACGATCAGAAGCCGACTGAACCGGCGGCAACACCGGCGGCAACACCCGCAACAACACCCGCAACAACACCTGCAAGCGGAAAACTGGTCAAAGCCGGCTTTATCTATGTTGGCCCGGTCGGTGACGCAGGCTGGACATGGGCCCACGATCAGGGCCGGATCGCCATGGAAAAAGCACCATATGTTGAACCTTCCACTTTTCTTGAGTCGGTGCCCGAAGGCGCCGAAGCGACGCGGGTCATCAACGGCCTGGTAAAAAAGGGTCATAACCTGATCTTCACCACCAGCTTCGGCTTTATGGATGCAACCCTGGATGTGGCTGCCAAGAATAAAGATGTCGTTTTTATGCACTGCTCGGGCTACAAGACGGCGGAAAACGTCGGCACCTACTTCGGTCGGATGTACGAACCACGCTATCTGTCCGGTCTGATTGCCGGCAAAATGACCAGGACCAACACCATCGGTTACGTGGCCGCCTTCCCGATCCCGGAAGTGATCCGCGGTATCAACGCGTTTACCCTTGGGGTCCGCAGCGTTAACCCCAAGGCAACGGTTAAAGTGGTCTGGACCCAGACCTGGTTTGATCCAGGCGTCGAGCGCGACGCAGCCGACAGCCTGCTGGATGTTGGTGCCGATGTGCTGGCCATGCATCAGGACGCACCCGCCACCCTGCAGGCAGCCGAAGCCCGAGGCGCTTACGTCATCGGTTACAACAGCGATAATCGTAAATTTGCCCCCAATGCTTTTTTAACCGCACCCGTCTGGAACTGGGCCGCCGTCTACACCAAGACCGCCGCAGAAGTCCATAACGGCACCTGGAAGAGCGAAAAGATCTGGTGGGGGATGAAAGAAGATCTGGTCCGGCTCGCGCCACTGAGCGACAAGGTCCCGGCTGATGTCAAGGCGCTGGTCGCCGAAAAGCAGAAAGCGATCATTGCCGGAACCCTCATCCCCTTTAGCGGGCCGCTCAAGGATCAGACCGGCAAAGAAGTCATTGCCGCCGGAGTCCACATGGACGATGGCGCGCTCCTCGGCATGAACTGGTTTGTCGAGGGGGTTCAGGGCACAATCCCTAAATAAGGGAAATGCCAAATCCTAAGGCACGCTCTACGCGAATGAGAGCGTGCCTTTTTTTCATCCATACCTGCAGCACTGGCACATTTTTCCAGTTCAGCCTGACTGCACACGCACCTCTTTTCGACAACTGGACACCATGCCTGTACTCTTGCAGCTTAAACAGATCCGTAAGACCTTCCCCGGGGTCGTCGCGCTCGATGACGTCTCCTGTGAGATCAAGGCCGGGGAAATCCATACCCTCTTAGGGGAGAATGGCGCCGGGAAGAGCACCCTGATGAACGTGCTGACCGGGTTTTATGCGCCTGACCGCGGCAGCCTGGAGTTCAATGGCCGACCGATCCGCTTTACCTCACCCCGCGACTCACTGGCCCTCGGCATCGGCATGGTCCACCAGCACTTCATGCTGGTTCCGGCTCACAGCGTACTCGAAAACATTCTGGTCGCCCTGCAAGGGGTACCGTTCCTCTTCCCGCGCCGTCAGTTACGCATCAAAATCCAACAGACCATCGAAGAATTTGGTCTGGATCTCAATCTGGACACCCCGGTGTGGAAACTTTCGATCGGCGCCCAGCAGTGGATCGAACTGATCAAACTCCTGATGCGCGATTGTCGTTTGCTGATTCTGGATGAACCGACCGCCGTCCTCACTCCCCAGGAAGCGGACAAGCTGTTCAGCGTCCTGCAGCACCTTAAAACGCAGGGGAAGAGCGTCATCTTCATTTCACACAAGATGCGTGAGGTGATGGAGATTTCCGATCGCGTGACCATCCTTAAAAAAGGGCGCAGTGTGACCACCCTTGAAAAAGGCAATTTTGATCAAAACAAACTGGCCGCGCTGATGATCGGCAGCGACAGCATCCCCGAATGGCAAAAATCACTCCCCTTCAGCGACGAGATTGTGCTGGAGATCGACAAACTTTCGGTGCGCAATGACCGTGGCCTGGCCGATCTCGACAACTTCGACCTGCTGCTCAAAAAAGGGGAGATTCTCGGCATCGCCGGGATCGCCGGCAACGGCCAGAAGGCCCTCGCCGAAGCGCTGACCGGTCTGACCCGGGTCGACAGCGGCCGGATTCTCGCCGCGGGCCAGGATATCACCCGCAGCTGTGCGCGCAGCAGCTATATTGCCGGCATCGCCCACATCCCCGAAGACCGCAAGGCAATCGGAATCGTGCCTGACCTGAGCCTTGACGAAAACCTGATCCTTAAAAATTTTCGTGCCCGACGCTTTCGTCACGGGGTGTTTCAGAGCCGCAGCGCCATCCGTCAGAACGCCGCAGAGAAGATCGACCAGTTTGCGATCAAGGCCGGCCCACTGGGCAGCCCGGTACGGCTGCTCTCTGGAGGCAACATTCAAAAGGTTATCATCGCACGTGAACTCTCCGAACAACCAGCGGTGCTGGTCGCCCTCTACCCGACCCGCGGGCTCGATATCGGCTCAGCGGAATACGTCCACAAGGTGATCGCCGATGGAGCGAGTAACGGCATGAGCACCATTCTGATTTCGGAAGATCTCGACGAACTCTATAAAATCTGTGATCGCCTGGCGGTGATCTTCCGCGGGCGCCTGATCGGCTATGTCGACCCGGCCAACGCCAGCCGCGAACAGATCGGCCTGATGATGAGCGGCGAGGTGCCAGCATGAGTCTGCACCTGCGCATCGAAAAACGTGAACAGGGGACTGCCCTCTTCCGGAGTATGGCGATCATCACTTCGATCCTGGTCGCCCTGTTTGTCGCCGGGTTTCTCCTCCTCTTTGCCGGGGTCGACCCGGCGGCGGCCTATATTGAGATCCTGCACGAAGCTCTGGGTTCGGTCTATGGCCTCTCTGAGACCCTGGTCAAGACCACGCCCCTGATCATCACCGGTCTGGCGGTCTCGGTGGCCTTCCGCATGCAGATCTGGAATATCGGCGCCGAGGGTCAACTCTACATGGGCGCCTGCGGCGCTACATGGGTTGCGCTCTTTTCGGGACTGGATTCATCATGGATGCTCCCGGCGATGTTTGTCGCCGCCGTTATCGCTGGAGGGCTCTGGGCCTCGGTCGCCGGACTCTTACGCGCCCGCTGGCAGGTCAATGAAGTCATTGTCACCCTGCTGATGAACTACATCGCTATTCTGCTCGCCGATTACCTGATCTTCGGGCCCTGGAAAAATCCCGACGGCTTCAACTTCCCCCTCACCGCACAGTTCGGCGAAGCCGCACGCTTCAGCGAATACTTCGGCACCCGTCTGCACAGCGGATTTTTCCTCGCCCTCTTCTGTGCCCTGGCGATCTACCTGCTGATGGAACGCACGATCTGGGGCTTCCAGGTTAAAGCGATCGGCAGCAACCCGGCCGCGGCGCGTTACGCCGGAATGAACACCGGGCTGGCTATTTTTCTGGTTTTGACCCTTAGCGGCGCCATCGCCGGCATTGCCGGATTCAGCGAAGTCGCCGGCCTCCAACACCGGCTGCAACATGGCCTCTCCCCCGGATACGGCTACACGGCCATCATCATCGCCTGGCTGGCGCGACGTTCTGCACTCGGGGTCGTCATCGTCTCATTTCTCCTCGGGGTACTGCTGGTCGGGGGCGACAGCCTGCAACTCTCATGGCAACTGCCCGTAGCCTTTGCCTATGCCTTTCAGGGACTGATCCTGTTCTTCCTGCTGGCCAGTGACTTTTTTATCAATTTCCGCCTGCGCCGCGTCAAGGAGGAGACCCATGCTTGAGATCCTGCTTGATGCCACGGTACGTGCCGGCACCCCAATTCTGTTTGCCACCTTAGGTGCCATCATCAACGAACGCGCCGGGATCATTAACCTGGGAATCGAAGGATTGATGCTAATCGGCGCTTTAAGCGGCTTCGCCGCGACTCTCGCCAGCGGTAGCCTGCTGTTAGGGGTGATCGCCGCCTTTTGCGCCTCCTTCGCCGCCGGCAGCATCCACGCCCTGATCTGCGTCCAGCTGCGCGGCAACCAGATTGTCAGCGGCCTCGCCCTGACCATGTTCGGCGTCGGAGTCACCGCCCTCTTCGGCCGCGGCGTCGTCGGCCAGACCATCGACGGCTTTGAACGCCATGCCGTACCGCTGTTTTCGCAGCTGCCGCTGGTCGGCAAGGCCTTTTTTAATCAGGACTGGCTGATCTATCTCAGCTTTTTCTTGGTGCTTCTGATCTGGTTCTTTTTCTACCACAGCCGCTGGGGCCTGGAACTGCGCACTATCGGTGAAAACCCGGCAGCGGCCGACGCCTGCGGAATTCCGGTCAACCTCTACCGTTTTCTGGCGGTCGCCGTCGGCAGCGGCGTGGTCGGCATCGGCGGTGCCTATCTTAGCTTGGCCTACACCCCGATGTGGATCGAAAATATGTCGGCCGGCCGTGGCTGGATCGCCGTCGCACTGGTTATTTTTGCCAGCTGGTCGAGTGTCCGCGCCCTGTTCGGCGCCTACCTGTTCGGCGGTATCACTGCCATGCAGCTGCGCTTTCAGGCGATGGGCACCACCGTCAGCGCCCATATTCTGCAGATGCTTCCCTATGTGTTCACCATCGTCGTGCTGGTCATTTCAACCCGCCGCCTGCAAAAAGGCGCCAGCCAGCAGCCCGGCAACCTCGGCCTGCCCTATGATCGCGAGGACCGCAAATGAATCCTGCCGCACAGACACTGCTTCAACGGATCAGGCGCGACGGCCAGGTCACGGGTGAAATCATCAAGGTCGATCAGTTTTTGAACCACATGGTCGACCCACAACTGATCGACCTGCTCGCCGCGGATATCGCGACCCGCTTTATCGGTCAAAAGATCGACAAGGTCATTACCGCCGAAACCAGCGGCATCATCCTCGCCCAGCCGGTCGCCGGTATGCTCGGCGTCCCCTACGTCTTCGCCAAAAAAAAGCAGCCCCTGACCATGGTTGACTGCTACTTTGCCGACAGTTTCAGCTTCACCAAACAAGAAACCACCCGCCTCCACGTATCAAAAGACGTCTTAAGCGCTGGTGAACGAATTTTGTTTATCGACGACTTCTTCGCCAAGGGCGCCACCCTCCTGGCCATCGAAGACATTCTTACCCAGGCCAATGCCATACTCATCGGCACCGCCGTCATCATCAACAAATCCGCAAGACGCGACATTGAATCCATTCTGACGCTGGCTGATCTGCGAACCAACTAACACGCAGATTTTCAAATCGATGTTAGAATGTAAGACTAAAACTTTAACTAAGGAGACAGACCATGACCCAGATCCGTTCAATTTTACTCTGTATGCTGCTGGTTTTTATCGCCATACCATCATTCGCCGATGAAATGGTTTCATTGAAACTCGGATATCAAAGCCTGACACCAAGCGGGACTATTGCCGGTAATAAAAACAATGTCGGGACCCGGATTGATATTGAAAAGGACAACAACCTCGGCGACAGCAAGGGTGTAACCGCAGAAGTTGCATTTCAGCTCGGAAACTCGCGCCTCTCCCTTGGTTATCTACCCATAGAGTTTTCCGGCACCGGCCAAATGTCTGTCAGCGGTAGCTACAATGGCCAAACGTTTTCAGCCGCAGATACCGTGCGGTCGAAGATCAAGCTGGATCTCTACGACATCGGGTACACCTACAACCTGATTAATTTCGATGACACCCCGGTGCGCTTTCAATTAGGGCCTGAAGTCGCGGTCAAGGTTGTGGACGCCAAAATCGATTTTGTCGATGAAACCACGATATTCAATGAGCATGACAGTGCAACCGTTGCGATTCCAACGATCGGAGCGCGGGCCCGTGTCGGCTTGTCCGACTATCTGGCGATCGTTGCCCGTGCCGGGTATATGGAATACGACAAAAATAATTTCCTCGACGCCGAGGCCCAGGTTGAATTTTCACCACTGCCTCTGGTCGGTATTTATGCAGGCTACCGGACTTTTGCCCTTAAAATTGATCAGACAGATCTGTTCGTCGACGTCGATTTCAGCGGTCCCTTTATCGGGGCGCTGATCCGCTTTTAAGACAAAGTAGTTACCACTGGAATTATCAACCGACCAGAACGACCCTGAAGCGATTCGTCAATTGGTATACTGCTTTCCAATTAACGAATCGCTTTTTAATTGATTAAATTCGCTGAACTTACCAGCGGGAGGGGGCGATGACATACCAAAACAAAGGGCCGGATCACGTAAGCAATCTTGCCCTTTTTAAAAATACAGAATCTGCTTCCACCCAATTAAAATCGACAGATTCTAGCCGCAAGTGCACCACTTGGTGGAGGGGTTAAACAAACGGAGCCAGCGCTGTATTTGCGTTACGACTGATGTAGGGTACCTTCCTCAGTTACTAGATAGTAATATTGAGGGAAAATAGAGTGTTAATTTAACTACTTCTAAATTAATGGTGGAATTTTGTATTTCAATATGAATCTTCCTTTTTCCAAAAACTTAAATCATTTTTGATCAACATGCTCCCCACTCCGCACCTCCAATTCAACCAGCGACTCGCCGATTCTTCAAGGGACGGAGAATCTCTCGATCGGCACTTTCATCAGAATAGGGCACGCTCCGGTCTTTGAAGATCTGCACCTTTTCATGCCCCTTGCCAGCGATCAGGACGACATCACCGGGGGTGCCATCCACAGCACCGCCGCTATCGCCCTGGCCCGGTCGAGAATGGCTTTAATCAGGTAGCAGGTCGTGGTCTTGCCATTGGTCCCGGTTACCCCGGCCAGTTTCAATTTCCGGCTCGGGTAGTTGTTGAACCAGGCGGCCGCCTGAACCAGGGCCAGGCGCGGCTGGTCCACTTGAAGACAGGGGACACTCAGGCTGAGCGGCTGATCGCTGATGACCGCGACGGCCCCCCGGGCAAGCGCCTGATCGATATGTCTGGCGCCATCGGTGTGCAAACCCGAGATGGCGACAAAGACCTCGCCCGGCTGTACCACCCGGGAATCATGCTGAATGCCCTGCACCGTCAGGCAGGAAGATCCAATGACCTTCAGGGGCTGCAAGGCGCCGATCAGCGCGGCAATTGATCGAGGAGACGGGGTTTCTTGTGCGCTATCCATAAGATCCTGCAGGGGCGGGTCACGGTGACCCGGCAGACAGAGTGTTCACTTTACGCTGATTACACCTAAACAGCTTGAATGGATAGCAAAATCAGCGATGCCCGGAGAGAAGTTTTCACGAGGGAAAGGGAATCTTCCTTTTCTCCATTGACGTTACTGGTTATGATTGAACCTGATTTAGCCGGATGCTTCCGGCAAGGAGAGACATGTCACAAAAACGCCTTATTGCCCTGACAGCGCTTGCCATGATTGCGTTTGCGGGGAATTCACTACTCTGCCGGACCGCTCTGAAACACACGAGCATCGACGCCGCGAGTTTTACGACAAGCCGGCTCATCTCCGGCGCGATAATCCTGTGGCTGGTGACGCGCGTAAAACATAGCGCCCAGAGTGGTCGCGGTAACTGGATGTCGTCATGTGCGCTGTTTGCCTACGCTGCCGGATTCTCTTTTGCTTATATGAGCCTCCCCACGGCAACCGGCGCCTTGCTGCTCTTTGGCGCAGTACAGGCAACGATGATTGGCTATGGATTGTTCATGGGAGAGCGTCTTATTAAACTGCAAATCGCTGGACTCGTCCTTGCCATCGTCGGGATTGTCGGTCTCCTGCTGCCCGGGATTACCGCACCACCACTGGCGGCTTCCGGCCTGATGTTGGGTGCCGGCATGGCGTGGGGCATCTATTCCATACGCGGTAAAGGAACGGGGGATCCGACGCGAGTAACCGCGGGGAATTTTTTGCGGACGGTTCCTCTTGCGGTGGCATGGAGCGGATTGACATTTCATGCCAGCTCCCTGGACAGCGCCGGGGTTTGGTACGCGATCTTATCGGGTGCCCTGGCATCCGGACTGGGCTACGCCATCTGGTACACTGTCGTACCCGAGATGAAAGCGACGAGTGCCTCGACGGTACAACTCAGCGTTCCGGTCATTGCTGCCCTGGGAGGCAGTGCCCTCCTCTCCGAGCCCATAACCTTGCGCCTGGCATTGACCTCTATCGCGATTCTCGGAGGCATTACCCTCGTAATTCGGGAGAGGCATAACAATGACGCTCAAATATCCAATTAATACTATCAAAAAATGGCCGATGCCTATCTATAGAGAGTTGCAATGACAAAGAAGATGTTCTGGGAGAATCCCTACCTGACGACCCATGACACCAGGGTTTCCCGGGTCAACGGTACGGAGGTTACCCTATACTCAACAATCTTCTATGCCTTCGCCGGGGGGCAGGAAAGTGACCAGGGAACCATCAGTGGCTACCCGGTGTGTTCTACACGCAAGGATGACATGGAGATTGTCTACACCCTGCCTGAAAATCACGGTCTCGTGCCAGGTCAACCGGTAGAAATAAAGATCGACTGGAACAGGCGATATCAACTCATGCGCCTGCATTTTGCGGCGGAACTGGTCCTGGAGCTTTGCTATAAGGTGCTGACAGGCGTAAACAAGCTGGGCGCACACATCGGGCCGGAAAAAGCGCGCATCGATTTCGCGTGGCCAGAAAACCTTTCACCCATGTTGCCGGCCCTGACCGCAGAGGTCAACAACATCATCGCAGCCGATCTGGGGATCACCAGCGCCTTCGCTGACGAGCCGCGCGAACGGCGCTACTGGGAGATTGACGGCTTTGCCCGGGTGGCCTGTGGCGGAACCCACATTAAACGAACGGCCGAGGTGGGCCCGATCAAGCTGAGACGCAATAACATCGGCCAGGGCAAAGAGCGGATCGAAATTTATCTCTGCTCGTTAAGCTGACGCGATCGTCCCGCCCTGTACTGGCTCAACGGATAATTCCAACCTCCCCTAGAACGCACGGCAAGGGTCAAATGAAAAATTTGCACCAGTTCAAGCTGTTTGACAGCCATTTTCACATTATCGACCAACGCTTCCCGCTGATTTCGAATCAGGGATTCATACCTGACAATTTTTCAATCAATGATTACAAAACTCGGACCAGGCACTATGACATAGGGGGAGGCGCCATCGTATGCGGTTCATTTCAGGCTTTTGACCAGACCTACCTGCTGGCGGCGCTCAAGGAACTCGGGCCCGGGTTTGCAGGAGTCGCGCAACTTCCGGCAACAGTTTCGGACGGTGAATTGGTGGACCTGAATGAAGCGGGAGTCAGAGCGGTTCGGTTTAATTTAAAACGGGGTGGTTCAGAGCGGGTCGAAAACCTGGAACGCTTCGCCATGCGTGTTCACGAAACGGTGGGCTGGCATACGGAACTATATGTCGACGCGAAAGATCTGCCTGATCTGCACCAGTTCCTGGTCAAACTCCCGGCAGTCAGTATCGACCACCTTGGGCTGACGGCGGCAGGCCTGCCCGCCCTCCTGGCTCTGGTTGAAAAGGGAGTGTATGTAAAAGCTACCGGCTTTGGCCGGGTTGATTTCGAAGTTGGAGAAGTCCTGAGAGCCATTACAGCGACGAATCCGCAAGCGCTCATATTCGGGACGGATCTCCCCTCAACAAGGGCACCGGAGCCTTATTCGGACGCTGACTTTTTCAGAGTAATTGATGCGCTGGGTGAAGAGCTTGCGAGCAGGGTCTTTTATCAGAATGCCATCAATTTGTATCGCCCACGAAGCCTTAAGCAAAACGCCTGACGGGTATCAGAACACTCGGCACAGAGTCAGGGCTAAGTTGCCCCAATTATTACTCTGTCGCCTGTAAACCCGAGCGGGCTTGCAGACGACGGAGGAAGACGGACAAAGAGACCGCGCCGCTTCCGTATCTCAGGCCTCAGGCGGACTCGGACAACTCGGCTGCACGTTGGTCGACAAGTTTAATATCCTCTTCATGGAACTCTTCAACCCAGAGGGCAGTGACCAGATAGAGCCTGATGAAGGGAGAATCTTTGTGCCGACGCGCAAGTTGCGCATAAATTTCGAGCTTCGTTTCAGGCTCTTCATTCCCGGCCTCCTCAATCAAGGCGAGATACTGATTATTAATTTCCGGCGCGAGTTCAGTAAAATAAGCCACCAGCACATCAGCTGCCAATTGACCTTCTTCGGCCTTGAAGAGGACTGCATCGAGGCGCAAACCTGCTCCGACTTTACGGTTCACCACAGAATCATGGCGAAAACTTTTCAATCCGGCTGCGTCGATCCAGCGCGCGAAAATCGTTGGTTGTTTTTTGGCACATTGGCGGCAAACGGCAGTCCGTTTATTTTCGGGGAGTTCGTTCCAGGCTTCACTGACAGATAAGGGAATCATCCAGAGGTACCTTTCTTATTAAATGAACATTTTCTAGGACATACGGCACTATGCCATCGTCGAAAAAGGAGAACAAGACGAGACGATGGCGCGTGAGTCGAAAAAGTAAACCAACAAAATTTCCTTTTTCCCATCTGACGGCTACCGTTTTAATTGACAATCGTTACATATAAGCTTCAATGTATATAATATTTAACCCTCACCACCAAGGAGACTTAACAATGAAAAAAGCAACCTACTTTCTGGTCGCTGTATTAGCAACCGGCTTTCTGATGACCGGCTGCGCAGCTCAACTTTCGCAAGCGGACCGCGACCTGCTCAATCAGGCCAAGGATGCCAGCGTCAGTGCGAGTCAGTCGGCGACAGCCGCTGCCAGCTCGGCAACGATGTCGGCAACTTCAGCTCAGCGGGCGGAAGCGGCTGCAGTGCGGGCTGAAGAAGCTGCAAAGCGGGCGGATGTAGCTGCAGGTTCGGCTGAAGCCGCCGCTGCCAGAGCAAGCCAGAGCGCAGCAGATGCCAAAAAAGCCTTTGAGATGACTCTCAAAAAGTAATTTAAAAGCCCCGGAAACGGGGCTTTTTTTATAAAACCAGACAAATCACCTTAATGGCAGAATTTTCACCGGCAGACCTTGAGCCAGCTTCAGGGTCTGAGCAATCACCTCCCGGTTCCAGTTACCCGAATAAAAATCAAACCCGGCAGGATTTTCAGTGCTCAGATGGACCTCCAGATAAAGAATTCCGGCATGGACGATCTGTTTCACCGGCTGATCGACAATTCGGACCGGGGTTCCGGGACGGACCCGTCCCACCAAATCAGCGATATCCTCAGGATAGAGTCGGATACACCCATGACTGACGCGACGTCCAACCCCGAGGGGTTGATTTGTACCGTGAATGCCCACCCCCGCTGCAGACAACCCGATCCAGTAGCTGCCTAATGGGTTATCCGGCCCCGGCGGCACAATCCCCGGCAGCTCAGGCTTTTCCTGCCGCAATGAGGCGGGAGGCGACCACTCCGGGTTATCGATGATCGTCTTCACCTCAAAATTCCCCAGTGGAGACGCCCATCCTTCCCGGCCGATCCCCACCGGGTAAATCCGGACTTTTTTTACCCCAGCCTCATCCCAGAAAAAATAAAGTCTCAATTCGGCAAGATTAATAATAATGCCGATTTGCGCCCCGCTCGGCAATAAAACGGCGCTCGGCAACACCAGACGAGTCCCGGCGCGCGGATTCCAGGGATCGACTCCTGGGTTAGCCCTCACCAAATTTTCAAACCCGATCCCCGCACGCCTGGCCAGCTCAATTAGCGTATCACTGGAATCCGTAATATAATCACGATCATGACCAACAACGGTCGTCTCTCGCGTAACTATCATCTCCTTCTTCAGACGAGGGTACCAGGCCTGAACGGGGGGAACTGTCAGGAGAAGAAGCAGCAGAGTAAGTAAAAAATATTTTTTCATGGCCTCACTTGAAAACTACCGTACTCAGGTTATCTCTATCAGAAAAATGCGCGAAAAAAACGACCAACAGGGACGATAAGCTATCAGCCAAGTTGCCGCAAGAGGGATTCACCCTCTGCAAAGCATCTTCACCTGGTCTCCTAGTATGAAACATTTTAGTAAGGTATTTTCCGGCACAAAAGAGCTAAACTCAGATGGAAACCCTCACCGGGGTGTTTTCTCCCGGATTTTTCTATAAGTACGCGTGCCCGAGGACAAACCCATGACCAATAATGATATTTTGCGCCGCCTCCGTTATGTCTTCGACTTTGATGATTCACAGATGATCGCCCTGTTTGGTCAGGCAGGGTGTCAAGTCACTCGCGAACAGGTCAGTGACTGGCTTAAAAAGGAAGAAGATCCTGCCTATGACAAATGTCATGACCGCGATCTGGCGTTGTTTCTCAACGGGTTGATCAACGCCAAACGGGGTAAAAAAGAGGGCCCTCAAGCGGAGCCAGAGACGCGTTTAACTAACAATATTATTTTTATGAAATTGAAAATCGCCTTAAATCTGAAGGCCGAGGATGTCTCAGCTGTGATGGATCTGGCCAACTTTCACATCAGTAAACACGAATTAAGTGCCTTCTTCAGGCGCCCCGGACATCAACACTACCGTGAATGCCAGGATCAGATTTTACGCAACTTCCTGAAGGGCTTGCAGCTTAAATATCGGGGTCATTCTGGGGAGAACGAGCCACAGGACAGCAACAAGAGACCGGTGCCATCATGATAAACACGTTATTAAAAATATTTGCACCTTTGTTGTGCTGCCTCCTGCTGGGTTTTTCTGCGCCGGTCAAGGCGGATTCTTCTGCGCTGCTGATTACTCACGGCCCGCGCAACCGCCCGCGCATTGCCTTGACCTTTGATCTCTGCCAGACCCCGAAACACCCCTCGGGATTTGACCGCGGCGTGATCAAGGTGCTGCAGCAGACCGCAACACCAGCCACCTTTTTCGTCGGAGGAGATTGGTTGAGAACCCACTCACAGGAGGCGGCCGAACTGAAGAACCCACTGTTCGTTCTGGGCAACCACTCATGGGATCATCCTGACCTGCGCAAACTGGACGATGCCGCTATCCGCACCGAGATTGAACGGACCGAATCTTTGCTGCAGCAACATTTCGGACCATCACCTCAGCTGTTTCGCCTGCCATTCGGTTACTTTGATGCGCGCGTGCTGCAAGCGATCTCCACCACCGGGGTACGGACCATCCAGTGGGACGTGGTGAGTGGCGATCCTGACCGCAATTTTTCGGCCGCGCAGCTTGTTAAAACTGTGACCAAAGCGGCTCGCAACGGGTCAATCGTCGTCATGCACGCCAACGGACGTGGCTGGCAAACCGCCAAGGCCCTGCCCGAAATCATTCGCACCCTGCGCAGTCGAGGGTTCAAACTGGTGAGTGTAACGACCCTGCTCAATTGACCCGGCCAGTCTGTCGCGGTTTAATGAAATGATCCCTGTCCTCAAACAGTAAAAGGCGGAACCCCCATGCGTCAATCAATTCGTTCGGCGATCTATCTGATCCTCCTGTTCTTGGCAACGGGTTGCGCAGCACTGACACCAGGCCTTGAATCACCACAGGTCAGTCTGACTTCCTTCCGCCTGCTGCCCTCTCAAAGCATGGCGCCACGCTTTGAAATCGGGCTGCACGTGATCAACCCGAATCTCATCCCCCTCCCCCTGAAAGGGGTTGTTTATCAGATAAGTATTGAGGGTCATAAATTGTTGACCGGAGTCACAAATGACCTCCCGACTATTCAAGGTTACGGGGAAGGAGACATTCTGCTGCAGGCGACAACAGATCTGTTGAACGGACTGCGTCTGTTGAGCACATTGATGTCCGAGCCTCGGGACCGCCTCCACTATGAGTTTGAAGCTAAACTCGATCTCGGACAGCTCCTCCCGAGTATGCACATCCGGGAGAAAGGCGAGATCCCCTTACAGCAACCCGCGGCACGCCAGGCCCCCACTAATTAGCGGCCTGGAAGACGAACACGCCACCTGCCCTATAGATATATGCACCCGCAGGAAAAGAAGCGCGCAGCAGAACCTCCGTCATCACATATTTTGCCGCTTTTCCTTGCACATCAGTCAAATTGAAGAGCGCCTTGCAAGTTTTTGATAGACTTGCTCAAGAAGTGAGCGTCCGAATCTGTTAAGATATCGCGTATCTATACTGCGGCCGCTGCGTAGCTGAGATCACCCAGCGGCCACGGAGGTAAAACTATATTTTCCAGAGTTATTACGGGAACCCCATGAAACAACCGTTGATTGTGAAATTCTTATCGGGCCGCCAGGAAGAAGTTAACCTTCTAAGTCCCTTTCGTCCGCAAGACGACAGAATCCACGTTGAATTAAACCGCAACCAGGAAGGAATTTCCATCCCTCTGGATGAACTCTGCTACGTCATGGTTCTCGACAAGAAAAATTGGCGACTTCCTAATCAACAGGACGAGCTTGCGGAACAGATAGAAACCACCACCGGGGAAACCTTTGACATCAGGGTTCCTGACAATCAGCAATACACCAATGGGTTTTATGCTTTCCCTGTCGATCCGAAGGCTTCATATCGCAGCATTTTCTTTACCTTGAATGGTATCCGCCAAAGACTTGAAAAAAGGCCTCTGACAGACATATTAGAAGAGAACGGCTGGCTTGAGAGCAGTCGGGTTGAAGAGGTCCTCAACGAGCAGGATCAACTGCGCAGTAAAAAGGTCGGCGAAATAATCGCAGAGAATTCGGCCCTCAACCAGGGAGAAATCGAACAACTGGCGAAAATGTCCTCAGCCACCGCACAAGAACAAAAAATTCGGATCGGCGATCTGCTGGTTCAAGCCAAACTGGTCACCAATGAACAGGTCCAAAAAGCCCTTGAAGACCAAAAATCGGACAGAAAGAAACGCGTAGGCGAACTGCTGCTGGAAAAAGGATTGGTTACTGAAGAGCAACTCCTGAAAGCGTTGTCAACAAAGTTTCGTATCCCGGTTACCGACCTCAATAACGTTGATCCTGACCTTGAATCTCTGGCGGTTGTGACACGGAATCTGGCCGTGCAGTTCAAAATCATGCCTTTGAAGCTGAAACATGGCCGATTGACGATCGCGACCTCTGATCCGACAGACCCGACTATTGGTGATAACCTGCGCTTTTTCACCAATAAAGCGATCGATTTCGTCGCAGCGCCTGCCTCTCAAATACGCGCGGCGATAGATAAATATTATGGCAGCAATGAAGAGCACATTGCCGAGATTATTGGCGATCTTTCCGAAGAACTGGTCGGCATTGTTGAGGAGACTGACGAGTTTGTCGATTCCGCCGCCAGCGAAACTGATTCGCAGATCATATCTCTGGTCAATCGAATTCTTCTCGATGCCTTCAGTAAAGGGGCCTCCGACATCCATTTTGAACCAGGTCCGGCGAACCATCCCCTTCAAATCAGATACCGGATTGACGGGGCCTGCAATATCGCGCACCAGGTTTCAGCCACCTATAAAAAGGCAATGATCTCCCGGATTAAAATTATGGCCAAACTGGACATTGCCGAGCGGCGAAAACCTCAAAGCGGGAAAATTGCCATGCGCTCGGATCGCCGCAAGATAGAGTTCCGCGTGGAAACGACTCCGACTGCCGGCGGACAGGAAGATGCGGTCCTCAGAATCCTGTCATCTTCCGAACCACTTAAAATTACCGAACTGGGGTTCACTGATAAAAACCGTGAAATGTTTATTGAGATGCTCTCCAAGCCGTACGGCATCATCCTTTGTGTCGGACCAACCGGATCAGGGAAGACAACCACCCTCCACTCGGCGCTCGGGCACATCAATACCCCGGACAGAAAAATCTGGACTGCTGAGGATCCGATCGAAATTACTCAACCGGGTCTGCGCCAGGTTCAGATCCACCCTAAAATCGGCTTTACCTTTGAGCAGGCTTTGCGCTCCTTTTTACGCTCTGACCCCGACGTCATTATGGTTGGCGAGATGCGCGACACTGAAACCGCCAAAACGGCCATTGATGCCTCTCTGACCGGGCATTTGGTTTTAAGCACCCTGCACACCAACAGTGCTGTCGAGACCGCGGTGCGCTTGATTGAGATGGGAATGGACCCCTTTAACTTTGCAAATGCACTTATCGGCATCCTGGCTCAAAGGCTTGCGCGGAGCTTATGTCACAACTGTCGAGAAGCTTATCAACCATCTCCCGAGGAATTCGAGCAACTGAAGCATACCTACGGAGAAACCCTTTACCAACAGCATAAGATGCCCAACAGGCGTGAAAAAATCACCATGTACCGAAAAATCGGCTGTGACCTGTGTGGCCAGGCCGGCTACAGAGGTCGGGTTCCTATTCATGAGTTGCTCCCTGCGACTGAAATTGTGCGTCACACGATCAAGGCAGGAAAGAACATGGAGGACCTGCAAAAAATTGCCGTAGAAAACGGGATGCGAACCCTGATGATGGATGGCGTCAGCAAGATTCTTTCCGGTCACACGGACTTACAGCAAATTTTACGCGTGTGCATGTAGGCCGGAAAGAAACA
The DNA here is from genome assembly GCF_000384395.1 of Geopsychrobacter electrodiphilus DSM 16401. Classification (NCBI taxonomy): domain Bacteria; kingdom Pseudomonadati; phylum Thermodesulfobacteriota; class Desulfuromonadia; order Desulfuromonadales; family Geopsychrobacteraceae; genus Geopsychrobacter; species Geopsychrobacter electrodiphilus. Next base: position 732,995 of record NZ_ARWE01000001.1, on the reverse strand, counting down.
GAGCAATGACGACTCTCTCCTGACCAAATTTCCGCGATGGAGTAAATACAATAATAAATTCAAAAGCGCGAAAGCCCCCGTCATTGCAACGGAGGCTTTCTTTTTGGGCATCTAAATATGCAGTGTTCCCAGAGGGAACCTCAACCGGCATGCTTCCGCCGGGTCATTGATCGTTGATTTTTAACGCTCTTAATCCCATCTGGTCCGGTGGCTCAGAGACTGGCATATCGTCTTCCTCCTTTGCGTTTGGGTTGAATCAACTATATCACAAATCCCCCTATGAAAGGAGATAGACAGTTATTTATTGAAAAAGTCCATGGGCATCAACAGCATGGTTTATAATCAACTAACTCCTCCCAAATTGAAAAAAAGGAGACCTCATGAGCAGTTATTGCGAAATGGCACCGGGCCATCAGTGGCACGGACCTTACCATGAGAATGAATATGGTTTCCCGCTGGGCGCCGATCATCTCTTGTTTGAACGACTTGTGCTCGAAATTAATCAGGCAGGACTGTCATGGCTGACGATTCTAAAGAAGAAGGATAACTTTCGCAGCGCATTTGAGGGTTTCGACATCAACCGGATCGCCGGCTACGGAGAAACAGAACGGCAGCGACTGCTGGCCGATGCCGGGATTATCCGTAACCGCCTCAAGATTGATGCCGCCATCGAAAATGCTCGCAGACTGGTTAAGATCCGTCATGAGTTCGGCAGTTTCGGCTCCTGGCTAGAGTTCCATCATCCTCTTCCCAAGCCAGAATGGGTTAAGCTCTTCAAATGGACATTTTGCTTCACTGGCGGCGAAATTACCGGTGAATTTTTGATGAGCACCGGCTACCTACCTGGCGCTCATCAGCAGAGTTGTCCTGTCTATGACAAGATCCTCCGCTTAGATCCACCCTGGGCGCAGGCACCTGCAGATGACATTTGAAGATCAGTTAAAAAGACATATCTACTATCATCTTTAAGAATATTCTTCGGGCCGGTATCTACTTCAGATGCCTTGGCCCAAGTGGATTTCGCCGCAACCCACATTGCCCCTCCCGACGAAACACAAGGCAACTATTTCCAGAGTTCTATTGTCGATGGGTTTAGAGTGTATCAAATGAGCTGTTTGCCCCGTTAAATTCCTTGATGATTGTGCTAAACGCTAAAATCCCGAGAATATTTCCAGGACTATCCAATTCCCCGTCCGGCCTGACGACTACAGCCACATCAGATCCCGTCTCCTCAAGCTCGGCGAGAAGATCCAGCAATAGGTCATCAGCCGTCGCCAGCATAAAAGTGGTTTCACGCTCCTCGTTTGGTTCTCCCTGACCTGGTGGTTGCGGATCAAGCACCTTCACAATTTTCTGTCCCTCAAGTACGACGATATATGGTTGTCCGTCGGCTGGCTGTTGCCACTTGCGTAGCGCAGTCCAGTCCTCATGAGGATTAGCGATAAGGAGTGGGGACATTGCGACATCACTGGCCCGTGCGGAAATGCACCAGGAGGTTTGCAGTACTTGGGGAATACGATGGCCGCGGCGGCTAAGTTTCATCGTGTAGATGCTTTCGCTGAGCAAAATCCGACGCACACCATAGGCAATGGAAACGCAGATCATAAGGGGAATGATGACGTTGTAATCCCGCGTCATTTCGAAAATCATCACGACCGCCGTCATGACGGCCCCGGTGGCGCCCCCCACCAGTCCTGCCATTCCGACGACTGCAAGACCTTGCACATTGAGATTCAGGGCAGGAAACCAGTCATTCAGAAGGAGCCCGTACCCGGTGCCGAGAGCCGCCCCCATAAACAGGGAAGGTGAAAAAACGCCTCCCGAAGCGCCAGAACCAAGGGTGAGGGAGGTCGCCAGCAATTTAGCGAAGAGCAGGAATAATAAAAAATAGGGTTGTTGTAGGGTTGCCGACAACATGTCTTGTACTGTTGCATATCCAACGCCTTCAATGTAGTAGTGCCCGCTGAAGCGCAGGCAGAGATACATCATCAGACCCACACACAGCATGCCGCTCATGTGCCGCGTATAGTAAGTGCCCGGCAGGCTGTCAAAAAAGTCTTCAAAGCGGTAAATCGAGCGAATGTAGAGAGTCGCGACCAGACCGAGGAGAACACCCAGGAATGCATAGGCGGTAAATTCCGCGAGACTGGTTTTGTGGGCCACAGGCAGAACCAGTGAGGGGATTATAAAGGCAGGTGTGTCGCCGAAAAAGAGTCTACCGAAAAAGGTTCCGGCGCCTGTAGCGATAGAAACAGGAATGAGGGTGCGGGCGCTGATCTCGGGCAAGATCAGTTCGATGGCAAACAGTAGTCCGCCAATCGGGGTATTGAAGGTCGCTGCGATGCCGCTTGCGGCTCCCGCAGAGATCAGGGTGTAGCGCTGCCAGTAGGGCAGCCGCAGGAGTTGACCGGTAGCCGAGCCGAGCGCAGCCCCAATCTGGATGATTGGGCCTTCCCGACCGATGGAGCCCCCCGAACCAATAGAGAGTGCCGAAGCTAATGATTTGATCAGGGCCACGCTGGGTCGGATGATACTCTTTTTGTAATAAACAGCATCCATGACCTCGGGTACGCCATGCCCTTTGGCCTCTGGCGCGAAATTTTTAACCAGAAAAACAACCAGCACCGCGCCTGCCACCGGAATGAGAATTATTCCGGCACCCCATGGGCTCGCAGCCGTATGTTGAGTGGCATCATAGGACCAGGAAAATGTCCCGGAGAAGAACAGGTTGTGGAAGAGACTGATCAGGCCCCGAAATACCACCGCGGCGCCCCCAGCTGCAATTCCGACCACCCCCGCAAGTAGAGTCAACTGCAGTTCCGCCCTCTCAACCAGCCAGCGCTTGCCCGCGTGGAACGCAATATGGATCACCTTTATGTCCTCCTGCAAAATTGTTGTTGGCGGTGGCGAAACACCAGAAAATGCAGGGCAGAGCTGCTTTTCATGGTTTAAGTTTAGGGTATTTTTTTAAGTTGGCAATCTCCGGAATGAACTTGATTGGCCTCCATCTTCCGCGTCATCAGGATTTGCTACAAAGGCACTTTCTTCGCCCGAAACAAATTGCATAAGTTGCAGAAAGATCGCTTTCAAGTCGAAAATATCCGGTAAGGTTTTTGCGTTTGGTCATTGAAACCACCCCGGAACATTATTTCTTTCGGGGGTACCGATGATATCCAGGTGCGGACCTATTACGACCAGGAATAAAAGAGCTCTCGCCTTTTCACTGTTATTGCAAGATTATCGATTTTTCTCATCAGGATTATTTCAGTCGTTTACGCTACGAAACCTTGAATCGAATAGACGATTCACCTGAATCTGATAGCCATTAGCGGCATATACAGCGAGACGCAACTCGATTTTCGCGTCCCCACAGAGCGCTAGTTCGCGATGCCCTCCTGCCCAAAAAGAAGGCTGGATCACCAGGTCTCGCTGTGTTAAATTGTATACAGTAGACAGTTTAGCTGACTGATTAACTGTATTTCCCCGCCGCCTAGCCCTCTGGCGGTGTTCGATTTTGATCATAGAAGGAGCCGAGAATGGACGACAAAACCTTAAAAGACGCTCTGCGTAAAGCGATCCAGACCGAAAAGGACGCGATGGATTTCTACACCATGGGCGCCGCTAAAATTTTTGATGAAAAAGCTAAAGCCACCTTTGAAATCCTTGCCCGTGAGGAACGTCAGCACGCCCGCTCTTTCTACAACGCCTACAATGGGGATGATTTCCCCGCGTTCGAGGTTATGATGGCGGATGCGCCAGATACGGGTTCATCCTGGTATCTCGCCCTGCAAAAGGCGATGCTTAATGAGTTTGATGAGCGGCTGGCTCTGGAGCTGGCGATCGAGCAGGAAGATCTGCTGGCCAAAAGCCTGTTGGCGACCGCGGCGACCATTGATGACCCGAAGATCAAACAGGTTTATCTGACCAATGCTGCCTCGACCCATCATCACCTCGAAATGGTCGAAGCAGATTACCGGGCGATGCTCGGGATGGGCGGTTGATTTTTCGCTTTTAACCTGCAGACTCCTGGGCCGCAACCTCAAATAAAGGATGCGGCCTTTTTTCTTGTCAGATTTTGCATATCCCGTTAAATTTGAACATTCTTCTTTCTCATCATACAGGTCCGGGACTCATGCCCGCAGAGACACTACTCATTGTCGAACAGCAAAGTCGAGCAATGCCCGGTCTGCCGGATTTGCTCAAGGATCTGGGCACAGTTTTCGGCCTCGACAGCTATAACTGCCGACAGTTATTACTCGGCCCCGGCCAGGCACTCCTAAGCACAGGACCAGCCGAAAAGCTTTTTGCGATCAAACACAGCCTCCTTCAACACAGCATTCTGAGTCATGTTGTCACCCCCAGCCCGATCAGCTTTTCCCCCTTTCTCCTTTCGAGACTCGAGACTCAAGCGCAGACGCTGACATTCTTCGGACGCGAGAAACAGCTGATTCTGCCCCGGGGAGGTCGGGTCCTGATCCTTTTGGCCGAACTCTCGGGAGCCCTGATCGAACGCAGCCTCGGTCAGATCCTCTCCGATCATCGCTATCGCGGCGGCGCTGCCAACAGCGGCCTGCCGCTTGAAAAGCTGCAGCGCGCCATCCTGCAGGGGCGACCGGTTCTCGATATCTACCTGCTGGACAAGAATGGCCGTCCAACCGCAGGGGTGCGCGCCTTCCCCGGGAAGTTTGATCATCAGGGGCTCGGAGAACGCGCTACCTTGAGTGCCACTCAAAATCTGTTACAACTGATCGCATTAACCCAGGAATACGCCGGCCAGTCGCGCATCGATATGCGCTTCGGCCTCTCGCCACTCCCCCACGCACGGCTGAACCCGGTGAAGGGGACTGACCTTGAGGGGTTGAAGAAAAACCTACGCTGTTTGACCCGTTACGCCTGGTTGCAGGCGGATATCGATGCACAGCACGGGCCCGCGCAGGCAGAAACGGAAGCGGCGGAGACGCTCACTGCCACATCCGCACTGCTCAGTACACTCGCACCGGGCGCGGCGGCCAACCTGGCGGGCCGGCAGGAGGTCATGACCGAACTGAGCAGGGAGTTCACGCCCAAAAGATCAACCGATGGAACGCCCCCTGCTGCCCCGCCTCCGCTACTGCTGACACCTCCCGACGCGCAACAGCACAACGTCTGGACCACCCCCCGCGCAATCGCCGGTTTTCTGCTGATAGGAGCATTGGCCCTGCTGGCCAAATTTGGCGAGGCCCCGCGCTGGCTAGGGCCACTGATCGCTAAAGCCTTCACTTCGGGGAGTTTGACCGCCTTAATCGCGGCGGGCTGTCTTATCAGCGGGTTTCGTTTATTAACGCTGAAGCGCCTGATGCAGAACACCCCGACCAGTAAGATTCGTTCGATTGCCATGGGCCTGGTTGAGGTGCAGGGCACCGCACGACGGCAATATGCCCTGTTTTCACCCCGAACCGACATCCCCTGCATCTACTACCGCCTGATCCGCTACCGAAAGAACCAGAAGAACGACTGGGTTGTCAGCAGCATTACCAGTAGCGGCCACGTCCCATTCTGGCTCGAAGATAACACGGGCAGGGTGAGCGTCGATCCGGCTGCCGCTACAGTTAGGGCCGGGCACCGGGAAGAGAGTTTGAATCACGCAGGCTCGACCTTTGGTGGTTCTGATAGTGCTGATGAAAAGTGGGTCGAGGAGATGATCTACGACGGCGCACAGATCTACGTTTTGGGTGAGGCCCAGGTCAAGAAAAGCAGTCTCCCCCCACGCCAGCAACGGCGCGCCGAGGCCTTGCGACGCATCAAGCAGGACGCGCAGAAGTTAGCCCGATATGATACCAACGGGGATGGCCAGCTTGATGCCGAAGAATGGCAGGCGGCCCGTGATGAGGTCGACGAACAACTGCTGAGTGAAGACTTAAACGCCAGCCAGGAACGCAAGCGCCAGGAAGATCAGGTGGTGATCGGCAAACCCTGTCACCGCGGGATCCCTTTCGTCATAGCCGAAACGGCATCCGAAGCCAAATTGACCAGCCGATATACACTGTCAATGACTTTGTTCTTTATGCTGGGGGCACTATTCGGTGCCGTCAGCCTCTGGCTTTTGCTGAAAACTTTATAAAAACGCCGCGGCTGCTGTTAAACTCAACGAATGCTCATCATAGCTGAACAAGGAGATTATTATGATCGGATGGATTGTACTTGGGGTGCTGGCTCTGCTTTTTGCGCTGGTTGTGATCTATGTCATTGTGCTTTACAACGGTTTTGTGTCGATGAAAAACAGCATCGATCGCGATTGGAGCAATATCGATGTCATGCTCAAGCAGCGCTTCGATGAACTGCCGAAACTGATCAAGGTCTGCGAAGGCTATATGCAGCATGAGCGGACGACCCTCGAGGCAGTCATCAAGGCCCGGACCGCAGTCAACAGTGCCGACACTGAGAGCCAGAAACTGGCGGCCCAGAACGCTCTCAGCGACACCCTTAAATCTCTTTTCATGGTGGTGGAACGCTATCCCAACCTGAAGGCCGACAAGGGGTTCCGTCAACTGGCGAATCGCATCACCGAACTCGAAGATCAGATCGCCGACCGTCGCGAGCTGGTAAACTCGGCCGTAACCATCTATAACACCCGACTTGATCAGTTCCCCGATGTCATGGTTGCGCGCCTGTTTAATTTTACCTCGCGCCCCTTATGGCAGATCAACCCGGCGCACCGGCAGGATGTCGAGGTTAATTTTTCATAGTATTGAACCCAAGCAAGCAGAAGAGGTCGATATGGAAGGGGGACTACCGCCAGCGCCAGTCGCAGTAGCATCTGCAACGCCTGACAACGAGGCAAGAGCGGGATCTGCCGTAAAGTCGGTAGACCGCTCCATTAGGAATAGCGCAAAGCCTGGCCGAAAAATTCAATTTTATGGCTTCTGCTTGGAATGATGTTCTGGCGGAGTTAACGGTGAAACAGCTGGCTCGAGTGCCAGCGCATGCGACGCAGACGGCGCGCCCCGAAGTGGAGTCGACAGCTGACTTTGTCGGTGAAATTAAAGCTGAAGTGCCGTAAAATAAATCCAAGCATTCAAGGTTCCGTTTTAAAATTAAAGGACTGATGACAGATACAAACCTGCGCGAATTTAAGGCCAGAAAACTGGTGGGTCAAGGGCTTTTTTTGTAGAATATCGTTACATCTGCAGAGTGTGAGAATTCAATGGCGATGCAACGCGAATGAGAATTTTTTCCGCTTGAGGATAAACATCCTACCTTTGTGAATTAAGCCATAAGCTCTACAAATAGGAATAAATTCCTATAGTTAAACACCTGACTAGCAGTAATTCACTTTTCTTTGGTAAGATGGCGACGTAAAATTCCCACTAGGGAAAATTGTCGCTGTTTTTCCACTGTGGATCTGCACTAACTCCAAAACAAACCTCGTTCGATCCTGTTTTTGCTGTTTTTTAAGGAGCCGTTATGAACGACAAGAAAACCGAACCACCAAAGATGTGTGAACTTCATGCCGCCGGGTTAATGCAGGAAGCGGATCAACGCAGTACCAGCCCCCAGTTTGTCTGTGGCAAATGCCGCCGCAAGGCAAACCGTGCCGAACATCTTCACAACCCCTTGCCGCTCAAAAAATCGACCGGGGATAACTTCTGGGGTTGAAGAAGCTAACGACCTGGCTTAACCCGAAACCGGAGCCGCAACATGGAAAAGATCAAAAGATTCTTCAGTGAGCAGGATCATTTCGCACGGCATACGGGGATTGAGTTACTCAGGGTTGAACCTGGAAAAGCCTGGGCCAGTCTTCAAATCGCACCCTGCCACTTAAACGGCGCCAAAACCGTTCATGGGGGAGCGATCTTGACCTTGGCCGATTTCGCTTTCGCCGTCGCCTCGAACTCTCACGGCAACCTGGCGATGGGAATCAACACCAGCACCAGCTTTCTGCGTGCAGCGACCCAGGGCACTCTTTACGCCGCAGCGGAGGAGATCTCGATCAATCGTAAACTCTCCAGTTATCAAGTGCGGATCACCGACCAGGAGGACAACCTGATCGCCCTCTTTCAAGGGACCGCCTATCGCAAGACCGAATCGATCATCCCTTCTGAATCCCTTTAAACCACTGCCAATTGAGTGCATGACCCGGCTCACCCCCTCCAGAGAACTGTCGCGTCTTGACAGCCGCCAGATAAATATGTCAGAAGACCGACAAGAGCCTATTTCTTCACAGGAGTCAAAGACGTATGAACGCATCAGATCTAAAAAGAGGACTCGTCGTTAAATTGAATAATGCCCCCTATACCGTCCTCGAAGTCAGTTCGCAATCACCGACTGCACGAGGCGGCAACACCCTGATCAAAGCCAAACTGCGCAACCTTTTGACTGGCCAGTTTCTAAATGAAACCTTCCGGTCCGGAGATCGCATCGACGAAGCCGACTTTGCACGTTGTAAGGGGCAATACCTCTACGCTGACGGCGAAAAAGGGGTGTTCATGGATATGGAAAGCTACGAGCAGTTTGAGGTAGGGGGCGAGGTGTATGACGCCGTCAAAGGCTATCTGCTCGATGGCTCCGAGGTGACCCTGGGGGTCTACAACGAGCAGGTGGTCAGCCTCGAAACTCCGATGGTGGTTGAGCTTCTGGTCACTGAGACCGCCCCGGCGATCAAAAATGCCACGGCTCAGGCCCAGACCAAAGAAGCGATCCTCGAGACCGGCATCAGCATTCAGGTCCCTGGCTATCTGGAGAGCGGCGAACGGATTAAGGTTGATACCCGAGAGTGCCGCTTCGTCTCCCGTGCCTGAGACTGGTGTGCCGACAGAGCTCTTCTGTCTCAAGCGCATCCGCGAACGATTGAGGCAGAACTCCACCGAAACCGAACCGCAGGAGGGTCGTCGCGCGGCTGTCGCGATGATCCTCCTCGGGTCCCCTCTGGCGCAGGAACTACTTTTTATCCGTCGCGCAGAATATCAGAACGACCCCTGGTCGGGAGATGTCGCTTTTCCGGGCGGAGGGATCGAAGAACATGACCGGGACAGTCGCGCCGCAGCCGAACGCGAAACACGCGAAGAGATCGGCCTGTCTCTTCCGCCGGAGACCTACCTCGGAGCTCTCGGCTCGATCAGCGGCGCCTACCTGCCGGTCAGTATCAGTGCGCACCTCTATCAGCTGCCCGAACTCCCGCCGTTACGCCTGAACCACGAAGTCGTCAAAACCTTCAGCGTGCCACTGAGCGTGCTGCTCGACCCGGAACGTAACCAACCCCGTCGTTTCGAGTACCGCGGCAAGGATCGCACTCACCCGACACTCAATCTGGATGGTTATTGCGCGCGCATTTTATGGGGAATCAGCTATCGGCTGTTGCAGAAGTTTTTTGTCAGCCTCGGAATTGAGCGACTCCTGTAAAACCTCGGACATAAAAACGGCCGCCACTCGGAGTTTAAGTGAGTAACGGCCATTTTAATTGATGACTTTTAAATTATTTTCAATCCGCGTCAAAGACCATCTGTGTTGCATCACTCCCCGGCAGCACCATCGGGAATGCATAGGTATCAGGATGAATCGGCACCTCAACCACCACCGGACCGGGGATCGCCATCGCCTGCTGCAGGACCGCAAGCAGATCTGATTTATCCTCGACGCGCAGCGCCTTGACCCCGAACCCTTCCGAGACCATGCAGAAATCAACACGATGACCGAGACAGGTCGAGGCATAGCGGTTTTTCATCAGCACCCGCTGAAACTGACGCACCATCCCAAGTTTGCCATTATTCAGGATGATGCACTTGACCGGAATCTGATACTGGGCGCAGGTCGCCAGTTCCTGGCAGTTCATCTGGAAGGCACCGTCGCCGTTGATGGCAAAGATCGGGCGGTCGGGATTGCCCAGCGCCGCACCCAGGGCTGCCGGCAAGGCGAAGCCCATGGTGCCGAGACCACCGCTGGTGATGTACTGGCGCGGGCCGGCAAACGGCAGATAGTTGGCAGTCCACATCTGCGACAGACCGACATCGGAGGCCACCACCGGCGTGTCACCGGCGACAGCGGCGATCGCTTCCATCACCTCATGGGGTGCCAGATGATCTCGCTCGGGACGCGGCAGGGGAAATTTTTCTTTATAGCCGTCAATTTGCGCCAGCCACTCAGAATGATCCTTCTCCTCGATCAGGTCGATCAGTTGCTCCAGCGCTTCGGCCGCGTCACAGACGACCGGCACCCCGCCCTGCACCACCTTGCGGATACTCGAAGGGTCGATATCAAAGTGGATCACCTTGGCCTTGGGTGCAAAACTGGCGACCTTGCCGGTCACCCGGTCGTCAAAGCGCACGCCGATGGCGATCAGACAATCGCATTCACCCACCGCCTGGTTCGCGTACCAGGCGCCGTACATGCCGAGCATCCCGACCGACAATGGCGACTTCGGATCCATGATGCCGATCCCCATCAGGGTATGGGTCACCGGAATCTGCCCTTTTTGGGCCACCGCACGCAGCTTGTCAGAAGAGTTGGACAGAGTGATCCCGCCGCCGGCGTAGATTAAAGGCCGCTTGGCCTTGTTGATCAGATCGGCCGCACGCTTGAGCTGGTTATGATTCAGGGTCGGCATCTCCTGATAGCCACGCCGTTTTGCCGGGGTGTATGTCAGAGGTTTGATTTTTGCGCCAAGCACGTCACTCGGCAAATCGATGAGGACCGGACCGGGGCGACGGGTGCGGGCGATGTAAAAGGCCTCATGGATGACCCGCGCCAGATCCTTGACATCAGTGACCACGTAGTTGTGCTTGGTGATCGGCCGCGTGATACCTGCCATGTCAGCCTCCTGAAAGGCATCGTTGCCGATCTCGGCGGTCGGCACCTGACAGGTCAGCGCCACCATCGGCACCGAATCCATGTAAGCCGTTGCTATCCCCGTGACAAGATTGGTCGCCCCCGGTCCCGAAGTCGTCAGACAAACCCCCACCTTGCCGGTGGTTCGCGCATAGCCATCGGCGGCATGTGCCGCCCCCTGCTCGTGCCGCACCAGGATATGGCGAATCTCCTTGTCGTCCATCAGCGCGTCGTGAACCAGCAGCGAGCGGCCACCGGGGTAACCGAAGATGGTATCGACCCCCTCCTGTTTCAGACAATCCAGTAAAATCTGTGCTCCGCTTTTCATAAGCCTCTCCTCTTTGGTGATGAAAAACATGGTCCCCGCAGCCTTGAATCGCCCGATCTCTTTTGCAGGGACAAACAAAAATGGCCACAGGTTGTGCCCCGTGGCCTTCATTAGCGCTTTAGCGAAGGGACACCGGGTTATTTCTCCCGCGCTCTCCTTCGATTGTTGCTTGTTGCAAACAGACCAAGGCAGCCGCGCGTCGTCAGTTTACGACGACTACGACCAGCAGTAGATCTATGGGCAACAAATGACGAAACATTGTTTTGCTCCTTTGAAGATCAGAAGATAACCAAGCCGCGAATTGCTGTCAAGAATTTACGCAAAAGTAGTCTTCATTCCCAGGTTGGCAACGAAAATTCCGCAGCACTTGTCGACCATAACTTAAAGCCATAGAATGCAGTCTCTCCTCCTGCTTATTTGCATAGATGAAGACCATGTCGAAACACCCGACTCAATCAACGGTAGCTGCAGCCCTCTGCCCCCGCCCTTTCGAATGGGCAGAAATCCATCCGGATGGCGGGGTGTTTCTGTGCTGCCCCTCCTGGCTGAAACGCACCATCGGCAATCTACTCGCCCAACCCATTGATGAAATCTGGAACAGTCCACAAGCCCTCGAAATCCGTAAATCGATTTTGAACCGCAGCTACCACAACTGCAGCCAGAAGAGATGTCCTCGCCTGCTTGACCCTGCCTCAAAGGCTGTCGAAGCAGCATCTTCGCAGGCAGAAAAAGCCATTTCCCAGGGACAAGTCAGCCTCCCCTATCTCCCGCGGCGCCTCAATCTCTGTTTCGATTACAGCTGCAACCTCGCCTGCCCGAGCTGTCGCCCCCACCCGCAAATTTCGAACGGTACCAACCTTGCCCAGGCCGAGCAGCTGGCTGAACGGATCAGGCAGCAGCTGTTGCCGACCGCAGAGCAATTGACCCTGAGCGGTTACGGCGACCCTTTTGCCAGCCCGGTCTATTTCAAACTGCTGACGCAGATCACCCCCCACGACGCGCCGCAGCTCAAAGAACTGCGCCTGCACAGCAACGGGCTGCTGTTTGATGAAAACCACTGGGCCCGGCTCCCTTCTCTGCAACCCCTGTTGAAATCGGTCGAAATCTCGGTCGACGCCGGTCGTGCCGCCACCTATGCACTGAATCGGGGCGGCGACTTCGCGCGCCTCTGCCGAAACCTGGAGTTCGTTGCCAGCCTGGGGGCACCGCTCCGACTGAGCATGGTGGTCCAGCAGAATAATTTCCGGGAGATTAACGACCTGCACCAGATCGCACTGGGGATTGGCGCCGAACTCTACCTGAGCCGACTGATCAATTGGGGGACGTTTTCAAGACAGGCGTACAAGTTGAGAGATGTGGCCGCGGCAGACCACCCGCAACATGCTGAACTGTTAGCCATTCTCAGGGCGATTAAAGCCGAACCTGGGGTCGACCTGGGCAATCTGACTCAGCTGCTGAGAAGCTGACAAAAGCGCTGGATGAGCAGACCCGCCTGCGGCAAGGCTTCGACCTGGTTGACGAGTGACTCCATCTGCGCATCGCTCTCAAGGCGCTTGCGCTGCTGGCGGATATAGGCATGCATGATCGCCTGCTTAAATTCCGGATGAAACTGCACCCCCCAGGCGGCCGGGGCAAAACGGACCGCGTGATGAGATTCAAAGGCGTTATATCCGTAGACAAAGGCCCCGGGGGCCAGTTTTCGAATCGATTGCAGATGGGTCGCGTAGGCCGAGAACCTGGTCGGAAGAACGCTGAAGAGCGGATCATCCTGGGCCGCGGCTTCCATCTCTATCTCAACCTGACCCAACTCCAGACCGCCGGGATGATCGGCCACCACTCCGCCAAGCGCATAATTCAGCAGTTGATGGCCATAGCAGAGACCGAAGACCGGCAAGCGGGCTGCGACCGCATTCCGCACCAGTCCTGACCAGAGCTCAACCTGCGGCCCGCCATCAGAAACCATCAGATGCGAACCGGTAATAATCAGGCCAGAAAGCTTGGACAGCGCGGGGAGCGGCTCAATAATGCCATCTGCCACCGTAAAAAGCCCCGGCGCGGCACCACTCGCGGCGATAATCCAGTCTTCGAAATCGCCAAATTCATGAGCCATCGCGGGAGAGGTACTGCCTGTTTTTAAAATCAGAATTGGTTTCATATCGGCATCATAACCGGCAAGCTCTCAGCGAAGCAATCAGTGCCCCAAAAATTGACTGAACGGAATCAGGCGTTGGTAATCTGCATAGGAGAGCGATGTCTGCCAATGACCGCTGAGCATCCCGCCCGCCACGCCGCCAGTGAAGACCAGCAAGACCATGAGTGGGAATACCCATTGCGGAAGGGGGTGCTTTAATAACGCCATATTCAGAGCCCCCGCTTGCGGACAGTTGGCGACACAGGTCAGACAACCGGTGCACTCCGGAGAGAGAATTTGGATTCTTTCAGCGACCGGCAAGCGCGCCGGGCAGACCCGGCTGCATGTACCACAATCGATACAGACCTGCGGGTCGCGGCGGATACGGCTGGGGCTGAAAACGGAGAAAATGCCGAGCAACGCACCATAGGGACAGAGATAACGACACCAGGGGTTACGGAAAAACAACGACAGGATTAACAGCAATAAAATTGTGATGAGCGGAATGCCAGCCAGACCGGCGAAGAAGTGCAACATTTTAACATCGGCCATCGCCCAGTAAGGTGCGGCCAGAAAATTCTTGACCGCCAGCGCGGGCATGTCGATCAGGATCAGCTTGACGAATATAATAAGCAGCAGATACTTCAGACTTTGCAGCAGCCGGTCCAACCAGCGCCAGGGTTGCCAGAGACGGCCGAAAAGCCGTTGCCCCAGTTTCCACATCAGTTCTTCGATGGTCCCAACCGGACACAACCAGGAGCAGAAGGACTTGCGGGTGATGAGCGCCAGCGCAACAAAAGTCACAAACAGCACCAGCGCCGCCGGATGGATCGTATCGACCTGTCCGTTCAACAGCCAGTTTTTCAGGCTGACCAGCGCGCCGATCGGCAGAAAAGCCTCGACCCCGGGAAACCGTGGATAGTAGGCGGCACGCCCGCCCGTATCAAAATGACGGACGAACAGGCCAAGTTGAACTCCCAGCACCAGGCACCAGCAGAGCATGCCCCATTGCACCAGCAGACGCAGGCGGAGCAAGGGACTCCGGCCCAGCAGAGCTTGGATAGACGCAAAATTTTTCATAAGTCGAAGTCTGTCTTATCCTCGGCCCACGCGACATGACCTGGGTCAAAAAAAGACGCGAAACCAGTCCGGGATCTAGATGTTTTCGGACCCGGCGTCGGGATAGTCGATCAATTCTCCGGCCGCCGAACGAATCTGCGTTGCGCGCCCGCGTCGGAGGATGGCGCCTGGCAACAGCGGCACCTTCCCCTTGCCCCCGGGGAGATCAACGACAAAATGTGGTGATGCGAGTCCCGAAACCGGGCCACGCAAGCCCGCCATAATATCCAGTCCGCAGTCAAGCGGCGTGCGAAAATGTTCGCCGCCACGCACCAGGTCCATCTGATGCAGGTAGTAAGGGCGCACCCGCATCTTCAGGAGCCTGAAGAACAGCTCCTGGATCAGCGCCGGATCATCGTTCACCCCTTTGAGCAGAACCGTCTGATTCCCGAGGACAATTCCATGATCAGCCAGCAGGTGGCAGGCAGCGCCCGCCTCAGGGGTCAGTTCCCGCGGGTGATTGAAATGGGTGTTCAAGAACAGGGGGGAAAATTTCTTTAGCAGTTGACAGAGCTGCGGGGTAATCCGCGTGGGCAGGGTCAGGGGTACGCGACTGCCGATACGGATGATTTCGACATGCGGGATTTGATGTACGCGGTTGAGCAGATCGCCGAGCACTGCGTCGGGCAACAGCAGCGGGTCGCCGCCGGAAAAGAGCACATCGCGGATCTGCGGATGTGCGGCGATGTAGTCGATCCCGTCACGCAGCTCGCGAAAGCTGGGGGCGCTGCCGACGCAACCGACGCGACGCTTACGCGTGCAGAAGCGGCAATAGCTGGCGCAACTGCTGCTGACCAGAAAGAGAGCGCGGTCGGGGTAGCGATGCACGACACTCGGCACCGGCGAGAGGTTCTCCTCGCCGAGCGGGTCGACCAGCCCGGTCTCTTCAAGTTCACGCGGGTCAGGGATAAACTGGCGCCAGATCGGATCACCGGGGGCTTCGATGAGATCAAGCACCGCAGGGCTGATCCGCAAAGGGTAGCGTTCGACGACCGGGCCCAGCGTCTGCGGGTCCAGGTTAAACCGTTCGCTCAGTTCATTGACATCAGTCAACAGGTCCCGCAGTTGCTGCTGCCAGGGTTCATTCATCAGGCGATTCCTGAGCCTGTCGCTGGCGCAAAACCCAGGTGGTCAGTATCACGAGCATCAAACCGGCATCCCGCACCAGAGCCATCAGCGGGCTGGTCCCCGCTCCCGCTTCTCCGCCGGGGTGAAAACAACCGCAATCGATTTCGAGACCACGCGCCAGCAGGCTGGAGAGCGCCAGCATAAAAACCCCATTGAGTCCGAACAGCACCAGAAGTGCAGGCCGGACGCGCTGATTCAGCAGCAATAAGATGCCGCACAAAACTTCAACAAAGGGGAGGGTTGCGGCGACGAAATAGTTGAATGCATAAGGGAGAATCTTATAGGCGGCGACCTGCCCGGCAAAAGCGACCGGGTCAAGCCCCTTCAAAAATCCTGCATAGATAAAAACCCCTGCTAACAGCAGGCGGCACAGATGGTAGAGCCAGAGTTTCATCGCCCCTCTCCTGCTTCTAACGGACGGCCACGATCACGCCATTCAGGGAATCCGCCTTCGTAAACCTGAACATGCAGATAGCCAGCGGCGATCAACCGCACCCCCAGATCGAAGGAGTCGGGGCACCCAAAACCGTTGCAATACAGAATCAGGGGGGTCTCAAGCGGAATCTGCGCCTTGAACTTTTTCAGGGATTGACCGACTTCCCCGAGAGGCAGCGAGATGGCGCCGGGCAGATGTGCCGTAGCGTAGAGGTGGTGGTCTCGCGCATCGACCAGTTGATCCCCTGCGGCTATCAGGGAATCAAGCTCTTCGTAATCAACCGGTTGGGGAAATTTCTGGACCGAAGCGGCGATCGGCGGTTTTTTGCTGACGACATTTCGCCCCATGAAGGCGTTCATGACCAACCTGGGGTTAAGACTCAAGCCGACCGCAACAGCGACCAGAACGAGCACCACTGCTTCAAGCAAGACACGACGTGACGGAATCATCGGACTATTCATCTGGCGATTCCGGCATGTCCGGCGCCAGCGAGCGCATCATCTCGCGCAACGAGCTGTTCTCACGGCTCAGTTGCTGAATCTGCAGATTGCACCTGGTCACAACCTGGTTCAGTTCCTCGAGCGTCTCCTCCTGAAAAGAGAAGCGCATCTCCAGGGCGGTCAAACGTTGAATAATATCTTCCATCATGACTCCTTATGTTATTGCGAAACGCATCTTAATGCCCGTCAGGAACACTTGCCTAGAAATTTTTATGTTACGCTTTTAAATATCCGCATCAAATCCATAAATACTTGCAATTAACGACCAATAAAGTAAAATATCCGCATTTCTCATAATTTATAATTTCTAGAGGGATTCCATTGACTTACCGTCAGCTTTTTTTGATCATAGTCTGCTTCCTTGTCCCCCTGCAAGCGGCCACCGCTCACGATAGCGAACCCTCGATCAAGCATCAACTTGGCGCTACGCCGTCGCTCGACAGACTGGATGAACGGCTCGGCGAATCTATACCGCTCAGCGCATCGTTCACCGATTCAAGCGGTCGTCAACTACAGCTTGCAGAGTTGATCAATCGGCCAACCCTGATGGTACCGGTCTATTACCAGTGCCGCAACGTCTGTAATTTCCTGCTCGGTGGACTTGCCCAGGTCCTGCCGCAGCTCAAGCTGCAAGCCGGCAAGGACTACAACGTTATCACCTTCAGCATCGATCCCGACGAGACCAGCGTCCAGTCGGCCCATAGCAAAAAAACCTTTTTCAACGCTCTGCAGGGATCTTACCCCCCGGACGCCTGGCATTTTCTAACCGGCGATCAGGTCAACATTCACCAGGTCACTGATGCGGCCGGTTATTATTTTACCAAACAGGGGGATGATTTCCTGCATCCGGTGGTCGCCTTTGTCGTCAACAAAGGGGGCAAAATCGTCCGCTATCTGCCGGGTCAAAATTTTTCCGCCCTCGACCTGACCATGGCGCTGGTTGAAGCGCGCGAGGACCGGATCGGGGTCCCGATCCGCAAAGCGCTGCAGTTTTGTTTCAGTTACGATCCACAGGGACATAAATATGTCTTCAATCTGCTGCGGATCAGCGCGACCTCGATCCTGCTGGTCCTCGGTTCATTCCTGCTGTACCTGATTCTTAGTGGAAGAAAGAAGAAAAAATGAGCGAAACAAACTCCAGTTACAGCGGGTTCTGGCAACAAGGCCAGCGTCGCGGCATTCTCGGCTGGCTGCTGTCGACCGATCATAAACGGATCGGCATCATGTACCTGTGCTGCGTCACCACCATGTTCATCGTCGGTGCCTGCCTGGGGCTGGCACTCCGCCTGGAACTGATCGCCCCGGGACCGACCGTCATGAGCGCCCAGACTTACAACGCCACCTTCACGGTGCACGGGGTGATCATGATCTTCCTCTTCATCATTCCGAGCATCCCGGCCTCCTTCGGCAATCTGTTGATGCCGATTATGATTGGTGCGCGCGATGTCAGCTTTCCCAAGGTCAACCTGATCTCCTGGTACTGCTATATCATCGGCGCGGTTCTCGCGATCCTCTCGATCTTCACCGGCACCGGGGCGCCCGATACCGGCTGGACTTTCTATGTGCCGTTCAGCACTCAGACCACGACTAACATCGACCTGGCGGTGATGGCCGCCTTCATGCTCGGCTTCTCATCGATCCTGACCGGACTCAATTTTCTTACCACCATCCACCGGTTGCGCGCCAAGGGTATGACCTGGGGCCGGCTGCCGCTGTTCGTCTGGACACTCTACGCCACCGCCTGGGTTCAGGTTCTGGCGACCCCGATGATCGGTATCACCCTGCTGCTGATCGTATTCGAAAGAGTCTTCGGCGCCGGGCTGTTCGATGCGGCGCGCGGCGGCGATCCGATCCTCTACCAGCACATGTTCTGGATCTATTCACACCCGGCGGTCTACATCATGATCCTGCCGGGGATGGGGGTCATCTCCGAAGTCATCCCGGTTTTCGCCCGTAAACCGTTGTTCGGCTACTGGGCGATGGCGCTCTCCAGCCTGGCGATCGCATTTGCCGGCTCACTGGTCTGGGGACACCACATGTTCGCCAGCGGCATGAGTGACATGGCGATCTTGATCTTCTCCTTTTTAACCTTCATCGTCGCCATCCCCAGCGCAATCAAAGTTTTCAACTGGGTCTCGACCCTGTACAAGGGTTCAATCCAGTTGGCCCCGCCGATGCTTTACGCGCTCTCCTTTATCTTCCTCTTCTCCATCGGCGGCCTCGGTGGACTGGTGCTGGGCGCTGCCGCCAGCGACATCCACCTGACTGACACCATGTTCGTCGTCGGGCATTTCCATTACGTCATGTTCGGCGGCACAGGCTTCGCCTTTTTCGCCGCCCTGCACTACTGGCTGCCGAAGTTTTTCGGTCGTATGTACAATCATAAACGCGCGGTGATCGCCTGGGCACTGATGTTCGTCGGCTTTAATTTCACCTACATGCCGATGCAGGTTCTCGGGGTGATGGGCATGCCGCGGCGTTACTATGATTATCTGCCGCAGTTCACCACTCTGAACCAGGTCTCGACGGTCGGTTCATGGGTTATGGCGCTTGGTCTGCTGGTAATGTTCGTCAATCTCTGGAAGGGGATCCGCAGCGGCACTCCGGTCGGCCCAAATCCCTGGGGGGGGGCAACACTCGAATGGCAGATCCCCTCCCCGCCGCCGATCGAAAATTTCGGCGAAGAAGATCCGGTTGTAACCCACGGACCCTACGATTTTAAAGGAGTGGTTGCCGATGAGTATTGAGCATCGCGATGATACCGGCGCCCGCTTCGGCATGTGGCTGTTCCTCTACACGGAAGTCATCCTGTTCAGCGGCCTGTTTCTGCTTTACGCCATGGCCCTGGCCAAATTTCCAAACGACTTCAGCAACGCCAGTCACCGCCTGAATATCTACTTTGGGACCGTTAATACCCTGGTGTTGCTGACCAGCAGCCTGTCCATCGCCATGGCGGTTACCGCCCTTCAACGGGGGCGCACCAAGCTGACCCTGATCCTGTGCGGGACTACGGTTTTCCTGGGAATCGTCTTTCTGATCAACAAATATTTCGAATGGTCGGCCGAGATCGGCCACGGTATCTATCCCGGATCCCACCATCTCGCCGAGCAGGCCCCAGGGGTTGCGGCATTTTTTAATCTCTACTTTTTCACCCTCGGGCTGCACGGCCTGCACGTAGTGATCGGCGGGACCCTGATCACTGTGGTCGCGATCATGACCGCCAAGGGCAAAGTGACCAGCGAGCGCTATACACTGCTCGAGAATACTGCCCTCTACTGGCACCTGGTCGATTTGATCTGGATTTTTCTGTTTCCGCTCTACTATCTGATTCTGTGAGGCTGCGCATGTCTGAGCAAAAACACGAACCGGTTCCTTTTCGCACCTTCATCCAGGTCTGGATTTGCCTGCTGATATTAACCGTCACCACGGTTATCGTCTCGCGGATCCATCTGGGCCCCTGGAACATCTGGGCCGCGCTGGGTATTGCCTCACTCAAATCGAGCTTGGTGATCTTCTTCTTCATGCATCTGCGCCATGAGATGCGGCTGTTTAAAATCGGCCTGCTGGTGCTGTTGGTCATTGTGGCAATCTTCATCGGTGTTACTTTCTTTGATGTGCTCTACCGTTAGGAGTCCTCGTGAATTCGTTGAACAATCCGACTGCCATCGGGGTCGATAACGTACTGATCTACATTTTCGGAATCTCGGCGCTGATGTTGGTGGGAATCACCCTCACCATGATCTATTTTGTCATTCGCTATCGGCGTTCAAAAAATCCGCAGCCGACCTCCGATGTTCACGGTAACCTCTGGCTGGAAGTGGTCTGGACTCTGCTCCCGACGCTGATTGTCATGACCATGTTCTGGTACGGCTGGGTCAGCTACCTGGGCCTGCGCAACGTCCCGGATGGGGCGCTGGAGATCAAATGCACGGCTCGTCAGTGGTCCTGGCAATTCGAATATCCCAACGGCCGGAAGTCGGCCAAGTTGTATGTCCCGGTCGGCCAACCGGTCAAGGTCAATCTGACCTCGGTCGATGTGCTGCACAGTTTCTTTGTCCCCGCCTTCCGCATCAAGCGTGACGTGGTTCCCGGCATGGAGTCCTACGTCTGGTTCAAGGCCACCGAACCGGGCAGCTACGACGTCTTCTGCGCCGAGTATTGCGGGGTCAGCCATTCCAAGATGGTCACCACTGTCGAGGCTCTGAACAAGGCGGATTACGCTAAATGGGCGCAGCCGGCGGTCGAGAATACCGAACCACGTGGCTTGACGCTGCTGAAGGAGCACGGTTGTACCGGTTGCCACAGCCTGGACGGCAGCGCCGGGGTCGGACCCAGCCTGTTCCAGTTGAACGGCAAGCAGATCGAAGTGAAGACCCAGGGGCAGGAGCGGAAATTAACAGTCGATGCGGATTATTTACGCCGCTCGATCCGCGAACCGAAGGCCGACGTAGTTGAGGGGTTCCAACCGATCATGCCGGCTTTCGAAAAGGATCAGCTCAACGAAGCCGATCAGCAGGCAATCGTCGATTACCTGCTAAACCAAAACACCCAACCGGCCTCCAAGCCACAGAAGCTTGATGGTCAGAAACTGATCGAGGAGAACGGCTGCCTCGGCTGCCATTCAACCGATGGCAGCCGACTGGCCGGGCCGAGCTTCAAGGGGTTGGGCACGCGGACGACCGAGGTCAAACGCGAGGGGAAAGAGATTAAACTCAAGGTCGATGCCGATTACCTGCGGCGCGCCCTGCGCCAGCCGAATTACGAAGTCGTCGACGATTACCCGGCGATCATGCCGACCTTCGACCAGTTGAGCGATGCCGAGGTCGAGGCAATTGTGCAGGAACTCCTGAAGAAATAGGAAAAGAGGTCCGTTGAAACAGATTTTCAGCCAGATGGTCGGCACTGAAATCGGAGGGATGGTTAGTGAAACCCTGAGCATTCTCACCCGGCTGTTCCGGGTGCGCCTCGCCAGTCTGGTTGCGCTCTCGACCCTGAGTGGCTATCTCTTTGCGGCACACGGCTTTGCACCGCCTGCCGTTCTGACGACTCTGGCGATCTGGCTATTGGCGGCCGGCTGTTCGGCCCTCAACCAGCTGCAGGAAATTAATATTGACGGCCGGATGGGCCGCACCCGCTCAAGACCGCTGCCCAGCGGGGAACTCACGCCGGGTCACGCCTTGTTGATCTCGGGCGGGGTGATCGGTTGTGGCCTGATGTTGTTAATGAACGGTGGCCAAACGCCACTGCTGCTCGGCCTGCTTGCCATCTTGTGGTACAACGGCGTCTACACTCCACTCAAAAAAAAGACCGCCTGGGCGGTCTTTCCCGGTGCCATCTGTGGGGCGTTGCCACCGTTGATCGGCTATAGTGCTGCGGGAGGGTCAATCCTCGATCCGGCGGCCGTCATCTTAGCCGGCACCCTGTTGATCTGGCAGGTTCCACATTTTTGGCTCCTGGCCTGGCGCTATCGTCAGGATCAACTTGATTCTGGCCTACCCACCCCCTTTCGCCAGATCAGCGAAGAACGCCTGTTCGGCATCAACGCCTGCTGGATGGCAGCTCTTTTCCTCTGCTACTTCCTCTTTATCCTCTTCGGTATGATCAGCAACACACTGCTTGCCGACATCTATCTTGCGCTACTCGCAGCCTTGTTGCTGGCCAGCTCCAAAGAGCTGCTCCGTGGCGCAAAACACGCCAGCAGTGGACATCTTTTTCATCTGGTCAATCTGTCGATGGCTCTTTTGCTCATGACGCTTTTTTTCGACAACCTGGGTTAATTACAGTTCAGCCGCCTAGCGACTGAATCAGATGCTCCTCATCGGGAAAGTCCCCGGTCTCAAGCTTAGAGTAAATTTTTCGACCATTTACTACGATTTCAAAGGCACCACCAGACGAGGGGACCAGGTTTACCTGTGCTGAAAACCGCTGTTTGAGTTTGGCCGCCAGACTGGTGGCCTTGGGAAGATAATTTCACTGGGTACAGTAGGCGATACTGACGTCCATGGAGACTCCTTTCACACCAAAAGATTCCGTAACATAATATGACCAACGTTGTTGCTGTCGTCCCCCGCACGGATTCAACTGTTCAACGTCCAGTCATACTCTTTCCATTCAATATGGGCTTTACTGCCAAACTCCTGCAGAAAGATACGATCTTCCGGCTTTTTGCGGTAGCGGGCAAGGGCCTCAAGAACCCCCTTTTGCCCGCCAAAGTCAGATTTATACCATCTGAAAATGGGTGAAAGCCTCAGTAAATTCTGCTCCGGAAGAATCTCGACTTCGGCGCCGTTTATAAAATTATCGGCAGCCATCTCCAACTGATCCTCAAGCTTATCAGCGGCATAATAGTTGATAGGAGGACAGGAAGAGCTGCCGCAGACCAGAGCGAAATGAATCCGCGGATCAACCTCCTCAACCCGATAATCCAGACGAATATCGCCCTCGTCAAAGGGGTGAAACAGACCGTATGGCGGACGCCGGTTGCCGCGCAGGATACCATGTTCAATATCGTCTGCCGAGTAATCGGCGATACCTATCCGGTAGTAGATCCGGCCAAAGAAATCATAAACATCCTTAACCGTCTGCCGGATGTCGAGAGCGATGATTCCATGCACAATAAGACTGTTGTAAAGATTGATCCAGAATGCGGTCCTTTCGGGTACGGTTTTCAAATTCAGCAGATCATATTCCTGCAACTGCCGGCAACAAACGCAATAATCTTTAAACCCTTGCGAATCACGCAGGGCTTGGTAGTCGACTCGACCGCTCTCGTTGCTGTAAAAATCTCTCTTAAGACGATCGATCCGAAGCTGTAACTCAGCCGCGACATCGATCCGATTATACGAAAGCGGGACTTCACCATCATTTAAAAGTAATTGATCGCCAATCATCGTCTCCCTTCCATGAAGCTAATACCTCTGAATATATTGACCAACCCCCCAGCGAACATGCTACAAAGTATAGCAGAGATCGACAATCCACATGACGTAGTCGACCCTTGAGACGGCCGGGCTCTCCCTGCTTTTGCATGCGACTTTACCGTCAGTCTGACACCGCCCAGGAGGAGCAGTATGAACCATTTCGCCCTGACCATTATAGGCCGTGACCGCCCCGGCATCGTTTCCGAGGTCACAAGTATCCTTTACCAGCTCGGCTGCAACATTGCCGACAGCAGTTGCTCCATCCTCGGCGGGCAATTTTCGATGATCCTGATTATTTCACACCCGGAGCTTCAGGATCAGATGGCCCTGTCCCAGGCATTCGCCCCACTCGAGAAGAAGAATTTGTCGGTCTACCTGCGCACGTTAAAACCTGGCGGCGAAGAACATCCCGATCTGCAGGGTGAGATCTGTATGATTTCCGTCTATGGTGCCGACAAGCCGGGAATCGTCTACCGGGTTGCCCGCGAACTGGGCGACCGAAAAATCAACATCACCGATTTGAACACCAAATTAATTGGTGAAAAAGGCACCCCGGTCTATGTCATGATGATCGAAGCGGTGCTTAATCAGGGTGTCGAGATCGAAGAAGTCGAAAGCTGGATGACCGATCTCAAACGGGAACTGAAGGTCGATATTTCGGTGCGTTCGATCACCCCGGTGGAGCTTTAACGAACGATGGCTGTTAAAGAGGTCCTTCTTTATCCCAACCCGATACTCAAAGAGGTCTGTTCCGCCATCGAAAAGTGGGACGCAAGCGTCACCGCTCTGCTGCAGGATCTGGTTGACACCATGGTCGATGCCGGGCATTCCGTCGGCGTTGCCGCTCCCCAGATAGGCGACACCAGGCGTGCCGTGGTGGTTGATGTCTCCAAGAGTAAACTGGGGAAGAAACAGGAGAATCACGGGCTGCTGTGCATGGTCAACCCGGTGATTATCGAGCACGAGGGGCAAACAACCGTCCGGGAAGGATGTATGTCGGTGCCTGACTACACCGGCAATGTCCTGCGGGCGGAGCGGATTGTGGTTAAATTTCAAGATCAGGATCGGCAACTACAGGTGATCAGAACGGCTGGCTTCGAAGCGATCGCCATTCAGCATGAAATTGACCATCTCGATGGTTACCTCTTCCTCGACCGGGTCTCAAGCCTCAAGACCGACCTGTTTCGCCGCAAGTAAGCAGCTAGATGCCGGAGAATTACGATGGTTAAAAAGTCCCCGTTCCGCTGTCATATCTTCGTCTGTGTCAATGATCGTCAAGGCGCACGCAAATCCTGCGCCGACGGCCGAGGGGCCGAGATCCGACAGATCCTTAAAGACCGTTTTCAAAAGATGGACCTGCCACCCGACAGCATCCGTGTTTCCCAAAGTTTATGTATGGGTTTGTGTAACGAGGGGCCAAACCTGATGATCTACCCCCAAGGGATCTGGTATTCCGCCGTAAAACTCGAGGATATCGACACGATTGTCAAAGAGGTCGAAGCCCTGTCGACGCAGCCGGAGCAGTAAAATTTTCCCGCTAAAAAACGCGCGATGCCCTTGGTTTTTGGCTCAAACCTTCTCCGCCGGGCCCTTATCACCCCACTGATAAATCTCGGCAATCTTGTGCGGCTTGCTGAAGACACGGCAACCCAACAGACGCACACGCATGCGTTCTTCTGCGGACCAGTTTCCCGAAATGATCGCCTTGCGGTCAACAGGAAGCTTACACCCTCCGGCTTCAAGCTTTTCTAAAAATTCGAGACCACTCATCCCCGGCAGGTCGTTATCGGTCATCGTGAACCCGTCAAAGGGACAGCTGAGTTGACATTCCTTGTCAAGTCGGGTCACCAGATAAGAATCCGGGCCGGAAAAAGCCTTCACCTGCAGTTGTTTTTCCGCCAACAGTTCTGTTAGCAGCGTGCGACATTCCTGGTTATCTTCCAGAACCAGAGCGATACGTTGGGACATAAGCTAAATCTCCTTTTCTTGCCGTACCAACGGCTCAAGACAACTACCCGGCCCAGACAAATAAAAAGCGCCATCACTTTTGGAAAAAGAGATGGCGCTTCAAAAACAGCCCGAAGAGAGGGCACCATCCTTCGGTGGCCCGGCTATCCTTTTGTATCAACACAAAGAGGACCCGTGGCTTTGCGTCACCAGATTTCTCTGATTTTGCCATTGTCGGTCTGGGTCTATAAAAAACTTATCCTTACGACTGCGATATTAAAATATATTTAACAATGCCTGTCAATCACTCTAATATTAGGTCGCAAAACCGTGTATTTTGCTGTCTTTCCTTCGCCTACCCGATGGCCGAATCGTCAGAATCCATCGACACTCGTTCTTTAGGCTTTTTGCTGCGAATGCCTGGTTTGGCCAGGATTTCGAGATAGAAGGATTCCAGCTCTCTGGCTTCAGCCTGAGAAATACACTTATTAATCTCTGAGAGATGAATCACCTCGCTCGTCGCCTCATCATCGCCGAACCGACAGTCAAAATCCCAGAAATCGACATTGGCGGGTAAAGTCTTGCCGCGCTCGCGTTTAATATATTTTTTCACTTCATATTTGATGGCTTCGACAAGCCTTGGGACTTTAATCTTCGGGTGGGACATTTTAAACGTTTTTTTCATAGTGATTCCAAATGCGTGATGAGGATGGATAAAGAAAGTTCAGCTGGCGACATGATATCACTAATGCAAAGTTTTCCAAATCGTTTCATCCCCTGGGGTGCTGTCACCTCTGGGTCAAAGCGAGCTTGATGCCGAGGGCGATCAACACTCCTCCCATCAGCCGTTCAGCCCAGTGACCGAAGCGACGAAAAAAACCACGCACCGCTGGCCGAGTCAGAAAAACCGACAAGGCGCTAAACCAGAGTCCGGTGGCCAGCGCCATATATACACCATAGCCAAGCTGCACCCAGAGCGGGGTCTGCGGGGAGATCACCAGAGAAAAGAGTGACAGAAAAAAAAGAGTCGCCTTGGGGTTGAGCAGATTGGTCAAAAATCCGATTCGCAATGCCTGGGAGGCAGATGGAATCACCTGCGCGGCAACCGCGATCTTTGTTTCCTGAGGTGTCGGTTGGGCCCGCAATGAATGCCAACCGATGTAAAGTAAATAAGCAGCCCCCACCAACTTGACCAGGTTAAAAAGCAGCAGTGAGCGGGAGATCAGCAAACCGAGCCCGAGCAGGCAATAGGAGACATGCACGAGGATGCCGGTACCGATTCCGATACTGGTATAGATCGCCGGTCGTCGCCCACAAACAATACTCTGACGCATAACCATCGCAAAATCAGGACCCGGACTCGCTACCGCCAGCAGATGGACCAGCGCAATCGTCAAAAATTCAGCCCACCAGTTCATAGTCCCCTCAATATGCCGCTCATCTGTTCGCGAAATTTCCCGGCACCGCCATTGGCCGGATGCCGGACTTCAGCCGCATCAAGTCCCAATCCGGCAAGCTGGATTGCCGATTTTCGCCCAACGGCCACCAGCGTCTTAAACCCTCCCAAACTGAGCAGCAGTCGCAAAACCCCGTGCCCGTCGACCAATTCTTCATCGCTTGGGGTGCGGTTGCTCAGCAGCCCCTTTTGGAGCTGGTAGGGGTGCCAGGGGAACGCATTCCACAGGACAACCGAGCGCGGGTCTATGCCGAGGCTTTTAAGCAGGCCCCAGACGATGGTCGCCGTCGGCTCGGTAAACCCCTCGGGTTTGATTTTGGGGGAACTGGTGCGCTGCGGAGCGCGACGGAAAACATCTGCGGGGAAAATGTCTTTATGTTGCAAGCCGCCGAGGAGAAGTCGTTCGCTGGTCATCGGAATACCGCTGAAATGCCCTCCCTGATAGCCGATCGCTTCGGCCACCAGCAAAATCCGCGCGGCGCCGATCCGCTCCTGAAGATAGGCCAGAAGTTGCCGGCGGCGCACCAACGGCCCGTCCAGATCTCGGTCGTTTTGTGGATCGCGCTCCCCCCAGGGATTAAAAACTGCGCACCGGCGATAAGCGGCAAGTGTGGCTACAAATGCCTCAGGCACGATGAACTTCTTGAAACAGAATATATGGAGCGGCGATGAGCATATGGAAAGGCTTGTCGAGTACAGTCTCCCAGCAGGACATCTGCTCGGCTGTCGGCTTACACAGAAGCCCTTTTTCAATCCAGCTGCCGACCTGTTCGGCCGCATCGGCGGTTACCTTGATCGCGACTTCAATCAGGTCAAGTTGAAGATCAACCAGAATCAGGGCATCACGCCGGGCATGAATGCGGAGCGAGCGCCAATCGATTTCGGCTAAATCTTTTTCAAAACGTTCCCTGTCTTCAGACATTTATTTCTCCTTACAAGGACTGACGGGCGGTATCGAAGAATACCCAGCAGCGGGACAGATCGTCAATAGTGAAGCAGATGGTTGAGTCTTTGTGTACTCTTAGCTCAAGAGCAGAATTCCTCTTTGCCTCCACCAGGGCGCACCGATGACACCGCCTGCTGAGCCAGAGCAAAAAAAACCCTTGAACGGAGAAGGTCCGGATAGACGCCGAATGGGACAGCTTCAGGGCGGAGGCACACACCGGTACCAACTAAAAATCAATATCCTCTGGAGTCTGGATGAAGAGGCAATCATCACCCGCGGCACGACGACCGAAGGGATTCGCATTTCGCACACCGGACCTATCACTTTGATTGATAATAGTTCTGGAGGTAGGTTAAGCTTCCAGGACAATTCGCCACTGCAGATCATGTCCCAACTTGCCGTTGGGAACACAGTTGAAACTGAGGAGCTGGAGAATGAGAGTAACTGAACTGAAAACCGCGATCCGTAAAATGATTCAGGTCGAACTGGATGCGATGGTTTATTACCAGAAGGCAACCGAGGCGATGCAGGATGAAGGGGCCATTTTTCACTTCAACCAGTTAGCGGATGAAGAACGGGAGCACGCCCGCAGTTTTTATGCAATCTATCCCGAGGATGACCTCCCGACGTTTGATGACATGGTTCTGCAGGCACAAACGAATACCACAATCGCCCAGTCCCTCGACGTCGGTCTGATCGCCCGGCTCGACGAATGCCAGGCCTTACAACTGGCGATGAAACTGGAAAAAGAGGTCGAAGGAAATCTGCGTAAAATGGCCCTTGAACTCAACGACATTGGTGCACGGGCCGTGGTTGAAAAAAATGCCGAATCGACCCAGAACCATTACGAAATGATTGCCTCGGACTATGCTCGTCTCTATAACAAAGGCTAAGAGGCCCGCCAAGGAGGCAGCAAAAAAGCGGCACGCAGCCTCATCATAACCGCTGCTGCTTGAGTGCTGTGATCACTTTTTCAGCAATTTGATTAGAGGCATTAACACAGTCGTTAATCCCGACCCCGGAAAAAGCATTACCAGTCAGGAAAAGTCCTTTAAAGTTATCCATCCGGCTATCCAATGCCGCGAGGCGCGCACCGTGTCCAGGTATATATTGAGGAATCGCCTGTCGATGGCGGAAGATCCGGACAAAGTCAGGCGCAGCCTCAATCCCCATGATCTTTTTCAGATCAGCCATGGTCTTCTGTCTGACCTCATCCTCACTAAAATTAATCGCCTGCGGATTGGTTGCGCCTCCCAGCATCGAGCGCAGCAGCACATGCCCCTCGGGGGCACGGTTAGGGAAAATACTCGAGTCCCACAAGGTTCCCAGCGTGTTGCGCTTCTCCCCTTTGGCAATCAGGTATCCGAACCCTTCGAGGTCGCGGGAAATCCTGTCCTGCTGATACCCGAAACAAACCACATTCATAGAAGCATAGGGGATCTGATTCAGCAGGCTTGCCGACTCTGAATCCAACTCTGCCAGCATGCCTGAGAGCGCATGGGCCGGAACAGAGCTGATTACCATTTCAGCTTCGATCCGGGACTGATCTTCAAGATGCAGCAGAAATCCCCCCTGCTTCTTTTCGATCCGCGCCACCCCGCTATCGGTAAGCACCTTGGCCTGCAGTTTTTCAATCAGTGAGTCGGTCAACTCCTGGATTCCGCCGGTGAAGGAAGTGAGCACCCCTCCCGGACCGGCGGCACTCGCCACCTGTTTGCCGGCCTTACGTTCGGCACGCGACTTTTTGCCGAGCTTGGCCATCGCTTTTATCAGGCCCCCGTATTCCTGTTCAAGCTGGTATATACGCGGAAAACAGCTGCGCAAACTCATAGTTTCGGGATCACCGGCAAAGATTCCCGAGACCATCGGTCCAATCAAGCGATCAAGGGCTTCAGCACCCAGTCGGCGGCGCGCGAATGCAGCCAGGGTTTCATCGACGGTTCCCCGTTTGGCGGGAATCAGCATTTCGCAGCCGAGGCGTAATTTACCCGGCCAGCTGATCAATTTTGATTTAAAGAATGAAATCGCATCCTCAGGCAGGCGATGCAGGGTTTCTGCCGCATAGATAAAGCGCTTACGCGCGTTATCGCTGGACCGCAACAAAACGGAGTCGACCCCGAGAGCGCGACAGAGATCAAGGGTCATCGGCTTGTTGTCAAGAAAACCGTTCGGACCCCATTCACAGAGAAAGCCCTCGGACTTGACGCTCATGATCTTCCCGCCACTTCTGTCGAGTTTTTCCAGCACCAGAATTTCGATGTCCAACTCTTCGCGGCGCGCGAAATTTTCAAGGGCATAGGCCGTTGATAATCCTGAAATACCGGCACCCAGAACGACAATTTTGGTCATAAAATCTCCAAATATAATCAAGTCTGTGTT
This sequence comes from Geopsychrobacter electrodiphilus DSM 16401, assembly GCF_000384395.1. Lineage (NCBI taxonomy): Bacteria > Pseudomonadati > Thermodesulfobacteriota > Desulfuromonadia > Desulfuromonadales > Geopsychrobacteraceae > Geopsychrobacter > Geopsychrobacter electrodiphilus. The sequence goes on along the minus strand of NZ_ARWE01000001.1, from coordinate 702,905 downwards.
ACAACCTGAAATTAAATTATTCCAAATTTTTCGGCAAATACTAACGATATTGCCAATATCCGTCAAGCGCCGCGACCTGAGTGACAAAAGCGCTTGACCTGATCAGCACCGGTTCCTATAGTTTCGCTCGTTATTCATTAAAACGACTGCCAAACAGGCAACCCACAGCAACAGTCCAAACGGAAGGGCCGCACCAAACCATGGCCAAAGACTATTATCAGACCCTCGGCGTTGCCAGAGATGCAGACCAGGCAACGATCAAGAAAGCATACCGCAAACTCGCTCAAACCCACCACCCGGATCGCAACCCCGGCGACAAAAAGGCCGAGGACCGCTTCAAGGAGGTCGCCGAGGCCTACGCGGTCCTATCCGACAAAGAGAAACGCCAGCAGTACGATCGCTTCGGCGAAACGGGATTCCACCAACGCTTCAGCCAGGAAGATATCTTCCGCAATGTCGATCTCGGTGACCTGTTCGGCGGCGGTGGGAGTGAAGACCTGTTCAGCCAACTGTTTGGTGGTGGACGAGGACGCGCTCGCGGCCACCGCCCGCCAGTCAAAGGGCAGGATTATTCGATGGAGGTCAGCATCCCGCTGCGCCTGGCCCTCGAAGGCGGTGAACGCCGCGTCGACTACCGCAACGAGGGGCAGATCGAGCAAATCAAGGTTCGGATTCCGGCGGGGATTGAAGAAGGCGCCAAACTGCGAATTTCGGGAAAGGGAGGCCAGGCACCGGCGGGCGGGCAAGCCGGGGATCTCTTCCTTCAGATCAAAATCGATCCCGATCCGATCTTCAAACGCGAAGAGAACAACCTGCTGGTCGAGATCAAGCTCCCCTTTAGCCAGCTCTGCCTCGGCTGCAGTACTGAGGTCCCGACCCTGCAAGGGGAGAAGCGGATCAAGGTCCCCGCAGGATTTCAACCCGGGGGGAAAATCCGGCTTCGGGGATTTGGCGTACCCGCAGCCGCCGGAAGACCAGCCGGCGACCTTTACGCCTGGATTAATGTTGAGGTCCCGGCCCAACTTGATGAAGTCCAGCTTAAATTGATAAAAGATCTTGCCAAGAGCGGTCTCTAAATACCCTTTTTCGGCTTTTAACGCACAGTCGCCGCATGACCGGCATTCTGCTTGCAAATAGTATCGTCCTGTGTCCTTATGCTCTGGCGCTGTTGACGAGGAGAAGCTTCAAATTAACATGAGTGAGACTCCGCTCCGACATATGCTCTTCCTGACCGTACTGCTGTTTGTCATCCTCAGCAGCGGAAGCCTGCAATGCGCACTCAACTGCTGTGCGCGGACCGGCGTTAGTTCCTCTTGTACCCCTCAAGTGGCCGATTGTCATCCGCTGCCCTACGAAGTTTTAATCCCTGGACCGGCCTCGACCCTTTGCCACCACAACCATCCTTCCAGTCAGACCCAAAATGAGCCAACCCTGATCAGTCTCAACGGCGGAAACGCCCTGGCCCTGCTTGGTTCCCATCGCGAAGAACCCGAATACCACAGTGCAGATCCGATCCCTCAGCAATATGCGGTATTTTATGCTGCAAATCTGCACACCCCCCCCCTTCAACCCCTTTCTCAAACGGACAAACAACGGCGCAGCACCATTCTGCTGATGTGATTTATCTCCTCCTCCCAGTTGACGCAACACCCCACTCCGGCTAATATGACACGATTTGTCAACATTAGCCGGGTAATCTGCTTATTGGAGATATTCACGCCTTGAACGTCAAGAAAACATCTTCACCTGACCGCTTATGGGATTTTTTCTGTTCCCTTAAACTGACAATCTTTACTCTGCTGATGCTTGCAGTCACCTCGATTATCGGGACCGTCATCCAGCAGGACGGCGCGGCCGAAGAGTACATCAAAGAGTACGGTCGCTCCAACTACGAGCTCTTCCAAAAAATGCACCTCACTGACATGTACCATTCCTGGTGGTTCGTCGGGCTGCTGGGGCTCTTCTGCGTCAACTTGATCTGTTGCTCGATCAAGAATTTTCCGCGTGTATGGAAATTCGTCAGCCAGCCGATGCTGGTTGCGGGAGACGGTACCTATAAAAATTCGGCCAACAAGGCTGAATTCATCACCAAAGAGCCCGCTGATGAATTGGCTCAGCGCCTCACTGACACCCTGAAATCCGCCTTTACCAGACCAACCCTGACTGAAGTTGACGGGCACCTGAATCTGTTTGCCCAAAAAGGGATTTATTCACGCTTCGGCGCCTACATGACCCACCTGTCGATTCTGATCATCATGCTGGGAGCGATTATCGGTACAGTCTGGGGCTACAAAGCCTACGTCAACATCGTTGAAGGGACTTCAATCACTCAGGTCTGGCCACGTAACGGCAACCAGCCGATTCAACTCGGCTACAGCGTGCGCTGTGATAAATTTGAAGTCGAATACTACCCGGGAACCATGCGCCCCAAAGAATTCCGCAGTCTTTTGACCATCGTCGACAACGGTAAGGTTATTTACGATAAGGCAAAAATTATTGTCAACGAACCCCTCTCCTACAAAGGGATCACTTTCTATCAGTCGAGCTATGGCCCGGCTGGAACCGGCACCTTTGAAATCGAAGTCACTGATAATAAAAGTGGTGATAAACTGACAGTGAACCCGGCACAGGGGCAACGCGTCCCGCTGCCGAACGGTTTCTTCTTCTCCGTCGACGATTTCACGGCAAGCTATGAGAGCTATGGTGCGGCCGCTAAGCTGCATGTCGATACCCCCGAGGGGAAACATCGCACGCCGTTTATCATCCTGCAGAAATTCCCGCAGTTTGATGCACGTCGTGGCGGTGACTTCAGCTTTGCCCTCAAGTCTTACCACCAGCCACAGTACACCGGGCTACAGGTCGCAAAAGATCCAGGGGTGTGGATTGTCTGGTTTGGTTGTTTCTTGATGGTGTTCGGCTCGATGAGTGCCTTCTTCTTTTCACACCGGCGTGTCTGGATTCGGCTCTCGCACGAACAGGGCAAAACCAGGGTGCAAATGGCAGCCAATGCCCATCGGAATCAGGCGGCATTTTCCCTGACGTTTGAAGAACTTAAAAAACAGATCGAGAACACGGTCACGAATAAAGCCTGATCAGGCAAGGAGAGATCTTCATGGAAAGTGGACAACTTTTTAACTTTGTGACCCTTGGCTATTTCATCGCCATGGTTCTTTTTATTACCTACCTTGCGACCCGGAATTCCAAGGTCGCCTTTCTCGCCCACCTGTTTTGCGTGGCCGGCGTGGCAGTGCATACCCTGGCCATTGGCATGCGCTGGTATGAGTCTTATCAGATGCCCGGTGGTGTCGGTCATGCCCCTTTGTCAAATCTGTATGAATCGGTGGTCTTTTTTGCATGGACCATCCTGGTAATTTACCTGCTCATCGATTTCAAGTATAAGCAGCCCTCGATCGGAGCCTTTGTCCTCCCCTTTGCATTTCTCGGGATGACCTGGGCGCAATTGACCCTCAACACCTCGATTGAACCGCTGGTCCCGGCGCTGCAAAGCAACTGGCTGACCTATCACGTTCTCACCTGCTTCCTCGGCTATGCAGCCTTTGCCGTCGCCTGCGGGGTGTCAATCATGTATCTGATCAAGGTCGGCAAAGAGGAGAAGGGTGATGGCCCGATCGGCGGCATTCTCGGGATCTTCCCGAGCATCCGTGTCCTCGATGACATCAACTATCGCGCCATCATGATCGGCTTTCCGCTGTTGACCCTCGGCATCATCACCGGCGCCGCCTGGGCTAATTACGCCTGGGGCACCTACTGGAGTTGGGACCCGAAAGAGACCTGGAGCCTGATTGTCTGGTTCATCTACGCCGCCTTCCTGCATGCCCGCTTCACCCGCGGCTGGGTCGGTCGTCGTGCGGCCTGGTTATCAGTAATCGGTTTTGCGGCAACCATTTTCTGCTATCTCGGCGTCAACCTGGTTCTCTCGGGACTGCACTCCTATGGTGGCGGAGGCATGTAAGCCGCTTTTTCAAAATACTAAAAAGAAAGGCCCAACTGAATTTCAGCCGGGCCTTTCTTTTTACTTGTCCCAAAATGTCGAGCGCCCTAGTCAAAGCACTCGGTTTTATACATCATCGCCAAGCGTCCTCGACTGGCAAGGCACCTCGCACAAAGCTCGCCGAGGTCAGCATATTCCTGTTTGGCCAGATGGAGACCGACCTGCTGTTCGGGTAAATCAAGGTTCTGGTCTGAAGAAAACTCTTCCGCACAAATGCGACACTTCCTTATATCTGACATCGCTCTCGCACCAACCCTGCCATCCCCTCCAGAAAGTCAGGGTGATCGTTCAGCGACGGCGCTCTGAAAAAGTGCGCAATCCCATGCTGTTCTGCCAGCATACGATACTGAAGATCAATCTCTTCAAGGGTTTCGATATGATCTGAAACAAAGGAGATCGGCACCATCAGGAGTGACTTCACATCTTCGGCGCCGAGTCGGATTAGCTCAAGGTCCGTTCCGGGGGTCATCCACTTCACCGGCCCACTGCGACTCTGGTAAGCGATGCTCCAGCGATAGTTACCGACGCGCTCCATAACGAGCCTCGCAGTCGTTTCAACCTGCTGCTGATAAGGATCGCCACGGTCGATAAATTTTTGCGGCAGGGCGTGAGCCGAAAAAAGGATGCGCACATCATCGCGCATCAACTCGTGAAAATTATCCAGACCCTCTTCCACCCGAGATGCCAGCGCCGTTACATACCCCGGCCAATCGTACCACTGATCAATCACCTGATAGCTGAGTTCGGGGTAGAGCTTTTCGGCATGCTGCTCAAAATCATTAATGCTGCTGCCGGTCGTGGCCCCGGTATAGTGCGGATACATCGAGAGCACAATCGCCTGCCGGATTCCGGCTTTTTTCAGCTGCGTCATGACCTCGGCGGCCCTTGGCTGCCAGTAGCGCATCAATACAAACGGTTGAATGTGACCGCCAAGCCGTTCGGCAATCCCAACCGCCTGCTTCCGTGTCCAGGCGAGTAACGGCGAACGGCCGCCGATATACTTATAGCTTTCTCGGACCTTCTTGCTACGAAAATGGGAGATCAGCTTAGCGAAGGGCTTCTGCAGCAGCGCACCCATGGGGAGTTGGATCAGTTCCCGGTCGGAAAACAGGTTATACAGAAAAGGCTCGATCGTCTCGAGAGAATCGGGGCCGCCCATGTTGAGCAGGATTAAAGCAGTCGGTTGCTCTAAAGACATTGTGGAAACCGTGAGGTGTGAGGGGTGAAGGGTGAGGTGTGAGGAATTGAAAGCTGTTACGCCTGACTCCTCACACCTCGCGTCTCACGCTATTTTTGGCTTAAACGGTGTACACACTCGACCATGTGTATCGCATTCTCAGGCGGAACGGTCGGCAGGATACCGTGTCCCAGGTTGAAGATAAATCCGGGACGATCGGCGTTCTCATTGAGAATCCGCTGCACTTCCTGCTCGATGTAAGGTTTAGGTGCATAGAGCACGGTCGGATCAAGATTCCCCTGCACCGCAATTTTGTCGCCCAGAATGTCACGCGCCTTGCCCAGATTGACGTGCCAGTCGAGACCGATAACATCGGCGCCGGCTTCCTTGACCAGTTCGAGCATTCCGCCGCCGCCCTTGACAAAGTAGATCACCGGAATGCCGTCACGCTTGAGGCCATTGATCAGTTGCTTGGCGTAGGGCAGGATATAGCGCTCGAAATCATGCGGTGCCAGCAGTCCGCCCCAGGTGTCGAAAATCTGGATGGTCTGCGCGCCCGCATCGATCTGCATATTCAGATAGCGCCGATCCATCTCGGTGATCTTCTGCATCAGTGCGTCATAGAGCGGGAAGTCGGAATACATCATCTTCTTCAGCTCGGCAAAATCTTTGGAGCCCTTCCCTTCGACCATGTAGCAGGCCAGGGTAAACGGGGCACCGCCAAAGCCGATCAGCGGCACGCGGCCTTCAAAGGCAATGCGCAAACGCTTGATGATTGCCGGCACATAGGGCACGGCTAAAGCCATATCGTCAGGCAGGATCAAGGCCTCGACGTCAGCTGCAGTGCGGATCGGCTTTTCGAAGACCGGACCGGGCACGAAATCAAGGGCCATCCCCATCGGTTCAATCGGGGTGAGAATGTCTGAAAACATGATCGCCGCATCAACATCAAGAATATCGATCGGCTGAATAGTCACCTCGGCAGCGCGCGCCGGGTCCTTACACAGATCGAGAAAGGTGCCGCCACCCTGGGCGCGGACATCCTTATAACACTGCAGATAACGGCCCGCCTGGCGCATCAGCCAGACAGGGACACGGTCAACAGGCTGGCACCAGCAGGCTTTAATGAAATCGTATTGCTTGGACATTAGTATGTTGCCTCCATATATCGCTAAGGGAACAGAATTGAATTTTGTCCCCACTCAAGTTCAGATTACTTTGCCGCGTTTTCTTCCGCTTCGGCGGCCAGACGTTTGGCAGTCCGCCCGGGGATGTAGTTACAGAAGGGTTCTTCAGCCATGTAATCGCCGTGGACCGCATCGGCCCGGGCGCGGCAACCGCCGCAGATATTGATGAACTCGCACTCGCCACACTTCCCCTTGTAGCTCTTGAAATCGCGCAGGTCATTGAAGGTTTTGCTGTTAAACCAGAGATCCTTGAAGGGGATCTGCTTTACGTTGCCGACCGATGAATGGAAATAGGAACAGGGCTTCAGATTACCGAAACAGTCGATCAGGCAGATGGTCTGAGCGGCGATGCAGCCCTTGCCTCCGCCGGTCGAAAAAGTCAGGCTGCGCCGTTTAAAATCGACCCCTTCGGCCTTGGCCATCTGTGGTACCACCCGGTAATAATGTGGAGCACAGGTCGGGCGCATGAGGATATCATCCTCGTTTTTCTCCTGCTCATAGTGCCAGGCCAGAATGTCTTCGTAATCATCGGCCGATATCAGTTCGCTCATAATATCTTCACCGCGACCGGTCGGGACGATCATGAACATATACCAGGCGGTGGCACCGATGCTCTTGGCCAACTGAAAAGTATTCCCGATATCGGTCTGATTGCGCTTGGTGAAGGATGAATTAACCAGAAACTTGATGCCATTGCGTTTGAGGGTTTCGGCCCCGCGCAGGGTCCCTTCGAAAGCGCCCGGGCTGCTGCGGAAATCGTCATGGATTGCGGCCGTCGAACCATCCAGCGACAATGAGACCATCTTGATATCCGCCTTGAGCATTTTCTGGCAGATTTCATCGGTGATCAGCGTGCCGTTGGTCGCCATGCACATGCGCAACCCTTTGCTGGTCCCGTACTCGGCGATCTCGAAGATATCAGCCCGCATCAGCGGTTCGCCGCCCGAGAGCACCATTACCGGAGTTGAAACTTCACAGATATCATCAATTAACTTAAAGGCTTCAGCGGTATTAAAATCGCCGGCGGCCGCGCTCATGTCTGACGAGCACCGACAGTGCACGCAATTAAGGTTGCAGCGCTGGGTTGATTCCCAGGCGATCCATTTGGGGATGAACTTTTCTTCTGCTGAACTCATACTCTCTCCCATGCTGGTGGCCCCTCCGTGACCCCTCATTTAATGTCAGGTGAGGCGTCGAGAACAATCCGTCTAGGATACACTAATCGGAGAGCGCAACTCAAGCAGGAACGAAGGTTTGTACCAGCTTCGCCCCCTGACATCTCCGGCCATTAAACACAAAAGGCCAGCCCTGATGGTCAACATCATGGCCGGCCCGGATGAGTCATATCAACCTGATAACTCAGATGTGGTCTCGCGCGGAGAGGGGAAAAAGCTCTTCAAAGATCTCGGCCACCGTGCCGATATGGTCCGATTTCCAGGCATTGGTGCCACAGAAGATCAGGCCGGTCTCAACGTCATTCTTCTGAGCGCGATCAAGGGCTGTCACGATACAGAAGCGTTCCTGCTTTTCCTTGTAGGAACATTTTTTCAAACAGTTCAGCGGACAACGCAGGTTTATATCCAGATCATGCTGGCGCACAGCATCAATATTACGTACCAGCGCCCGCGCCGGCAAACCTGCCGGACTCATCATCAGATCAATATCTTCCTGCTGGGCGTCCAGATAGGCCTGCTTGAAAGCATCCCCTGCATCACACTCTTCGGTACACACAAAACGGCTGGCCATCTGCACGCCGTCGGCACCCTGAGCCAAAGCGTACTCCAGATCGGCGCGATCCCAGACGCCGCCAGCAGCGATCACCGGGATATCGAGATTCCAGGTCTCGCGAAAATAGTCTTTAACCCCGCGGACCGTAGCGTACTGATCGTATTTACCGACACCGATATTTTCCGGCTTTTCCCCCAGATGACCACCAGCAGTCTCGGGGTCTTCAACCACGATCGCATCGGGCAGGCGATTGAACCCCCGGTGCCACTTACGTGCGATCAACTCGGCGGCCTTGATCGACGAAACAATTGGCACCAGCGCGACATCGGGATAATCGACCGTCAAACCGGGCAGCCCCAAAGGCAGGCCCGCTCCACTGACTATTAACTGAGCGCCCGCTTCACAGGCCGCCACAACCACATCGTCATAATTGCTGACCGCGACCATGCAGTTTACCCCGATAATTCCATCCGGAGCAATTTCTCGGGCCTTGGTCAATTCGATCTTGACAGCTTCACGATCGGCAACAAAGAAGTTTTTGCCATTGAACAAACCGCTATTCAAGGCCAGACCGGCAGCAGCAACCAGCCCGACACCGCCAGCTTTGGCAACGTGGCCCGCGAGTCGATGGGCAGAAACCCGCACTCCCATACCACCCTGAATCACCGGGAATCGCGCAATATATCGTCCGATTTTCAACTTCTCGGTCATACCTGCTCCTTGTGCATTATTTTATCAGCGCACACCTTAACAGAGCAACCGGCTAACGAACTGTAATAGTTGTGTAAAACCGCCCTTGTCCAGCGGCTTGTTCCCTGTTACAAAAGAGCATGAAATTAATCCGCCGCATCTTCCATCCACTGATCACCTTCATTGGCATCCAACTTTTATGGATTCTATTGCTGATTGGCTGGATCTACTGGTTTCTCGGTCGCCACCAGCAGTTGAAAGAACTGGCCGAAAAATACCAGACCGAACTGTTACCGCTTAAAACCGATTGGCTGATTCTGACTGAAGGGATCATTCTGCTGGTCGCGATATTAGTCGGGGTCTACGTTATCTTTCTCTACTGGCAACGTCAGGCGGCCCTCTATCGTGCCCAGCACAACTTTATCGCTCAGGTCAGTCATGAACTGAAATCGCCCCTCGCCTCACTCCAGTTGCACCTCGAAACCATCGAGATGCGCCAACCCGAACCGCAGCAGTTGCAAAAGTTTGTTCGCCTGATGCAGGGCGATACCGAGCGCCTCCACGGCCTGATCAATAATTTGCTGACTGCGAGCAAACTCGAACATCGCAGCAGTAATTTCAATTTGGAGGAAGGCGATTTCTCAGCGGCTGTCGAAAATTGGTTGCAGCAGAGAAAGAACTCTTTCCCAAAAAACGGAACTCTCGACTGGAGCATCGAACCGCAACTCTACCTGCGTTTTGATGAGGAAGCACTAGAGACGGTCTTGCGCAACCTGGTTGAAAACGCCATCCTTTATGCCGAGGGACCACCACGAATCCGAATTGAGTTAAAGACTGATGGGGATTTTGCGCTGTTGAGCATTACCGACCAGGGTCGCGGTATCGACCCGCGTTTGTATAGAAAGATCTTTCGCATGTTTTACCGCGTGCGTATCACCGGGAAAACCATCCGCGGCAGCGGTCTCGGCCTGTTTATCGTGCGCTCTATCATTCGCCGCCACCATGGCAAGGTCTGGGTCAAAAGTGCAGGCCCGGGTAAAGGGTCCACTTTTTACCTGCGCCTGCCCCTCGCCTCCAAAAAAGCTAAGGACCCGCGATGAACAGTGCCATGGTTGAAATTTTGCTCGTAGAAGATGAGCCGAATATTGCCGACGGTATCATTTTTAATCTGGAGGCCGAGAGCTACCGCGTCATCCACTGCCAGTCGGCCGAAGAGGCGCTCAAAGAACTTCCGCTGCACAACTTCTCTCTCCTGGTGCTTGATATCATGCTGCCGGGAATGGACGGTCTTAAACTCTGCCGGCAACTGCGCGCCAGTGGCTCAGATTTGCCAATCCTGATGTTGACCGCGCGGGGAGATGAGGACGACAGGGTCGCTGGACTCAGTGAAGGAGCCGATGACTATCTGACCAAGCCATTCAGTCTCAAAGAATTCTTACTACGGGTGAAAGGTCTGCTGCGTCGCAGCCAGGGGATTCGCACCGCCTCGCAAACGTATACCTTCGGCGCCAACCGCGTCGACCTGACCGAGCGTCGCGCGCTCACCCACAACGGCGAACTTGAACTGACAGAACTTGAGGTGAAGATGTTGACCCTGTTTTTCAGTCGCGAGGGGAGAATCCTCAGTCGAGGGGAACTGCTGCAGTCAGTGTGGGGGATGAAGCCCAATACCGAAACCCGCACCCTGGATAACTTTATTGTCCGGCTACGCAAATATTTCGAACTCAACCCCGCAAAACCTCTTCACTTCCAAACCGTGCGTGGCCGTGGTTATCGCTTTGTGCGAGGCGGGGATTTTGAGGGAAACTAACAACCGCCCCACAAGAATCTGGACGAGAGGCCCCGACAGACCGGGATACAAACAAAATCAGATTCTGCCATTATCACCAACCAAATGTGGCCAATAACCTCCTGAGCCCCTGGCTAAAACCCGCATAGTCTGCCAGTCTCCTAGACATCAGGTTCAACATCTTCACCCAAATCCTCAGCTATCAACCGAAACTGCTCCAGTGCTGCTTCCAGATCCTGCACGATTTCGGCGGCAAGAATGCCGGGCTCGGGCAGATTATCCGAATCCTCCAGCGAGTCATCCTTGAGCCAAAAGATATCGAGGCTGGCCTTGTCGCGCGCGATCAGATCAGCGTAGTCGTAGCAGCGCCAGCGGCCATCCGGAGTTGTTTCACTCCAGCTCTCCTTGCGGGTCTTGGCGCTGTAGACCTCGACGAACTCGTCGAGGTCGCTTCGCTGGAGTGGGTGCGTCTTAAGGGTGAAGTGCATATTGGTGCGTAGATCATAGATCCAGAGCTTTTTGGTCCAGGGCGTTTCGCTGGCCGGTTTGCGGTCGAAGAAGATCACGTTCGCCTTGACACCCTGGGCGTAGAAGAGACCGGTTGGCAAGCGCAGGATGGTGTGGACGTTACATTCGTGCAACAGCTTGCGGCGGATAGTCTCCCCCGCCCCGCCTTCGAACAGCACGTTATCCGGCACGACCACGGCGGCGCGGCCATGCTGCTTAAGCAAGGTCTTGACGTGCTGGATAAAGTTGAGCTGTTTGTTCGAGGTGGTCGCCCAGAAGTCGTCCCGCTCGACGGTCTCCTTCTCTTTGCCGACCTTGCCGTCTTCCCCGACGATGGTAGTGCTGCTCTTCTTGCCAAAGGGGGGGTTGGTTAGAATAATATCGAAACGATCACCCGGATCGGCGGCGAGGGAATCGGAGACCAGCAGCGGCAGATCGCTGTCATCACTGCCGATGCCGTGCAGCATCAGGTTCATGGCGCAGAGCCGTGCGGTCGCCTGCACCAGCTCCCACCCCTTGAAGGTTCCCTGCTTGAGCCCTTTGAGTTCAGTCTTGGTCATGTGGGGATGCTTGGAAACAATGCTGTCGTGAGCGGCGAGCAGAAAGCCGCCGGTGCCGCAGGCCGGGTCGCTGATGGTCTCACCCGGCTTGGGGGCGATGACGTCAACGATCGCCTGGATCAGCGGACGCGGGGTGAAATACTGTCCAGCCCCGCTCTTGGTGTCCTGGGCGTTCTTCTCCAGCAGCCCCTCGTAGGCGTCCCCCTTCACATCGGCGCTCATCACCGACCAGTTTTCCTTATCGAGCAGATCGACGATCAGGCGACGCAGTTTGGCCGGGTCCTGGAACTTGTTCTGTGACTTGTTGAAGATCAGTCCGAGCAGGCCCTTCTCGTTGCCGAGGTTTTCCAGGGTATGACGGTAGTGGTCGAACAGCTCGTCGCCGTCCTTCTTGAGCAGCGTCGGCCAAGAGTAAGCGGCCGGGACATTACCCGATTGATTGTATGGTGGTTTAGTCCGCTCGTCGGCCATTTTGAGAAAGAGCAAATAGGTAAGCTGTTCGACATAGTCGCCATAGCTCATGCCGTCGTCACGCAGGACGTTACAGTAATTCCAAAGTTTGGAAACAATTGCTGCTGGGGTCATTCAATCAACCTTCATTAGATGAGTTGCGTTATGCAATACTGCATACAAAAAACTTGTTGCACGGGGAGGCAACGTTGGGTAGTATCTATCCAAGCCGCAAGGCTGTTGGCCCTTTGCTCAAGGCTCAGGACCGTGGCAGCGCCTCAGTCGCCGTTAAGACTGGGGCTTTTTTTTGTTTCTAGCAGAGTACTAGTTTTGCGCATTCTGCTGAGGTAGGGCTCATCCGCCGGGATTGCAGAGACGAAATCATACCCATCCCGTCCGTCTCTTTCCTCCAAAACCACCACATACCGCTCTTCCAAGACAACCAGGGTCCGTCTTTTCTTCATTCTTCCACGATTGTCTTTGCGAAATTCTTGACGGCGCTCAATGGTGCCAATCTCTCCCTTGAGAACCTCCTTTATCCAAAGCATTCGTCTCGCACGATTTTTACACAATTCTTTTGAATGCACACCATAGCTGTACCGATAATTTTTGTTCTCAGTAAAAGCATGCTCAAATGAATTAAAATGCGAATTGAAAAAAATCCTATTTTGATTCCAGTCGTAAATTTGGATTGCCTCTCCATCAGAATTTCGCACATAAGTTTCAAGATATTTTTTGTAATATTCTTCCTTGAGACCGGCATCTGATTCAGATTTTAGTCTCAGCAACGGCCAGAGATGCTCAGACATCTCAGCGCCCCGTGAAATGAAAGACGTTAAACTTGGGGGCGTTTTTGTAAGTACCCACCTTCAACGAAGACAACCCGACACCTGCCGCCAGAGCGTTACAAAACTCGACCTTGGTTTCACTCCCCGCCCGATCATTCCACGCATACCCCACGGCACCGATAAACAGATCACACAACTGCACCAACGGTTGTTCTTTTGAGCCAACTGGTTCAAGACATTCAATCTTGGCCCGACCGGAGAGCTTTTTGCCAAGAACGTGCCCCAGGTCCTTGAACCGCCCCTGCTCACGATTCTGCTGCCAATCGAGGTAAAGGTGATAGGCGCACTCCGGCTGTAACCAGTGAACCAACATCTGATAATAGAGTTTGTAAAAGCCCAACTCGGCATCACCCTCGCTGTATTGCTCATGATCGAGAATATTTCGATCAACCACCAGACAGCGAAAACTCAAATCTTTCCGGATACGAAAGAGTTCAAGGAGTTCCCAGTAAAAATCCTTACGGCTGGGCGACAAGGTTTTCCAGCCAAACTCCTTCCAAGTGTCGTGCTTTTTACGGAGCAGGTTGATGGCATGATAGATTTCGGCTTTTTGCTCACGCGGACAGGCAATGGCGCCGATCACCATGTAGGGATCTTCACCATTCGAGGTGTGCCGGCTTTCATCGCAATAAATATTGATATGGCACAACTTTTCACTCATGGCAGCGCCCTCCCACTCAACAAATACCGCGCTCCGCGCCTCTCCCCTACCTGCCGCACCTTCTTGCGCCGCTTCAACTCCTGAATGGCACTATTCCACTGTCCAGTGGTCAAGCCGAGCGGATCGACCAGATCGGCGCGGGCGTACTCGCGGTCGGGTTGCATGACGGCAAGGATGCGGGCGGCTATGGCGTCGCCGTAGGTGGCGGTGACTTCGGCGACCAGCGGCATCGGCTCGGGCGAGGGTGCAACTGCCTTGGGAGCAGGGGTTCTGTGCTTATGTTGGCGTGCTGCCGGTTCTTTGGTTTGCGCGGGTTTTGTTGCTCGTATCCGCTTCAGCAGCACACTGGTCGGTTCGTCGTTGGGGTTCTGGGAGACGAGTTGGCCGGAGAAGGCTTGTTTGAGGATCGATTGGCGTAGACGCTCACCACGTTTCAGATTCATTTCAAGTTGCTTATCAACTGCTTCTATTACAGTTTTAATTTCTTCAATTTTCAGAACCAAGGCACGTTGTTCAGCTAAGGGAGGCAATGGTATTGGTATCGCCTTCAATTCCTTAACTCCTTTTACGTTTGGTATTGCGGCTCCCTGAGAATTATCAAAGATTTTTGCCTGAAAGTAAGGGGAACGAAATAGTTCTAAGAAATACTCATCTATAATAGCCTGCCTATTGACCCGAACGCGCAAAAGAGCCTGGTTAATAACCCCCTCTTCAAATTCAATCGGAATTTGCGTTATTCGCCCCAGCGTAACTCCTGAGCAACTGACAAGAAAGTCTTTCGCCTTAACTGAAAAACCTTCCATCTCACGATATTTTTGCTCAGTGATGTAATAACGAACAAAAGAAGGGTCATCGTTTATTGGACAATACTGTTCATAGACTTTGTAGCCGGATTCGACAAAGATAGATTTTTTCAATGCGCTACCGAACGGGCCACGCTTAAAAGCACCATCCTCATGAGCCAATACAGCTTCCCATGACACCCAAGACCATTCACTTGGCAACATATTTAAGTCTGTCGTATCCGGCGCAGCAGGCTCCTTGTACTTCCCCCTCCCCTGCCAATTCGCACGACGCTCTTCAAGAATCCGCTCCAACAGCTTGGCGGCAGGTTCAACATCGGGATGCTGCTTGCGCCATTCTTCGGTGAGCTTGCCTTCGACGGCGGCTTTCAGGACGGCGGCTTTGTAGCGCTTGAGGTTGGCCTTGACGCGCTTGAGATTGGCGACGGCTTCGTCGAGGCGGGAGAATTGCTTTTCGATCTCCGCGACGATGCGTTTTTGTTGCTCTAGAGGCGCAAGGGGGATCGCTTGTTCTTTCAGGTAAGTCGTAGAGACACGCTTTTGCCCAACGGCACCCGTCATGTAATGTTCTGCAACACCTCGAAAGTTTTGGCTAGACACATAATAATAAACGTACCGAGCTTCCACACCTTCTTTAGGCCGCAAAACATGAAACTCTGTTGATCCGAATCCATATCCATTTAAAACCTTGGGGACAACAGCCATTTTCCCGTTTTCCATACAAGGTGTTATCTTGGCAAAGAGAACATCCCCCTGCATAAAAGCGGTAAATCCTTTTTTAACTTCAGAAGCCGGACGTTCCTGAGAAACATCTATAGAGCCATCTCCCGCACCTACGGCCGGCATTGGCACAAAGGAAACCAAAAGGTCATCGGATATTTCGGTCTTATTCAGCCGAGGGTTTACATCGCAGACTTTATCAATCCTTGCGGAGGTCCAACCTTCAGGTAAATCTTTAATATTAAAACTACTCACGCCGCCAACGCCTCATTCAATTCATCAAGAATTACATTCAAACCATCCCCAAACAACTGCCACACCTTCCCAATCCCACCAGCCTGCGCAAACGGCGCATAATCGAAATCATCCGTCTCGATCTGAAGGTTGGCGGCGATGTGATCACGAATCATCTCCAGCCACTTGCGCTGCTCACTGGTGAAGCTCTTGCCACTCGTCTGCTGCTGCTCAACCCAGGTGCGGAAATTGACCTGCACCTTCTCCGGGAACGGCACCAGCTCATTATCCTGATGCATGGCAAAGCGCACCAGCGACACCAGATCGGTCAAGATATGATTGGCCGACGCACCGCGCACCTTGCCTGCCTGTAACTTCTGATAAGCCGCCCACAGCTCATCGGGCACCCGCTTCTCCCACCCCTGCGGGTGGGTTTGATAGATCTGCAACTGTTCGACCTGTGCAACCAGCTTTTCGGCCAGCTCGCGCACATCCTCAAACCGCAACCGCTGCTTATACGGCTTGCTATAGAGCACCTGCAAGGCGGTGATCTCGTCCTTGTTGTCGGCGATAAACTGCTCGAAGGATTCGACCACGCCCCTGGCCTTCTCCTCGGTGAAACCGGAGAAGATCAGGGTGTCGGTGCTGACCGTGTCGATAATCTGTTCGTTCTTCTTCTTGATCGCCAGCAACAGCTCGCGCAGTTCGGGATTACAGAGCGGCTTGACCGCCTCGCCGATAACCTGTGCTGCCGCCTGGCGCATCTGTTTGGTGTCCGGCTCGGTGACGCTGAACAGTTTTTGCGCACGCACCAGATGATTATCCGGATCGAGCGCCTCGACCAGATCGCCGGTCAATTCCTTGAGGGTTTTACCATCGAGCAGATTCGCCACCTCGGCCTGCTCGTCGGTGGTCAGTTTCTTCTCCATTCGCGCCAAACGAGCGGCGACAGAAGATATCACATCTGGTTCGGCATTACCGAAGGCGACCGCCTGTAATAGCTTCTCAAAGCCGACATTCTTCTTGCGCTCCATCGGCAACGAATCGGTCTGATCCATCTCGCAGACCCCGACCGCATCGACGATAACGAAATGATCCTTGGTCACCGCATCGGGGGTAACCGCCTGCAGGTCGTTGTCGTTGATGATCCGCACCCCGCGCCCCTTCATCTGCTCAAAGTAAGCGCGCGACTTAACGCTGCGCATGAAAAACACACACTCACAGGCCTTGATGTCGGTGCCGGTAGCGATCATGTCGACGGTGACGACGATGCGCGGAAAGTAGCTGTTGCGGAAGGCTGAAATCAGATCTTCGGGTTTGGCCCCGGTGGTGCGGTAGGTGATCTTTTGGGCAAAGTCATTCCCCTTGCCGAACTCCTCGCGCACGATCTTGACGATATCCTCGGCGTGAGAATCATCCTTGGCGAAGATCAGGGTCTTGGGCACCTCGGTCCGGTTGGGGAAAATCTCGGTGAAGAGCTTGTCACGGAAAGTCTGGATGACGGTGCGGATCTGATCGACGGAGACCACGTCGCGATCGAGCTGTTTCGCCTCGTAGCTGACATCATCATCAAGTTGTTCCCAACGCACCTCGCGGGTCTCGCGGTCGCGCTTGTCAACGTAGTAGCCGGCTTCGACTGCGCTCCCCTGCTCAGTGATGGAGGTCTTGATCCGGTAGACATCGTAATTAACATTGACCCCGTCGGCGACCGCGTGGGGGTGACCGTACTCCATGACCAGATTTTTGTTGAAGAAGCCGAAGGTCTGTTTACTTGGGGTCGCGGTCAGGCCGATCAGGTAGGCATCGAAGTATTCGAGAACCTGCCGCCAGAGGTTGTAGATCGAGCGGTGGCATTCATCGGTGACGATGATATCGAAGCTGCCGATAGGAAAGTCGGGGTTGTACTCAATCGGCTCCGGCTCCTTGAATAGCGAGCCGAGTTCACTCAT
The DNA here is from genome assembly GCF_000384395.1 of Geopsychrobacter electrodiphilus DSM 16401. NCBI lineage: Bacteria > Pseudomonadati > Thermodesulfobacteriota > Desulfuromonadia > Desulfuromonadales > Geopsychrobacteraceae > Geopsychrobacter > Geopsychrobacter electrodiphilus. The sequence goes on along the minus strand of NZ_ARWE01000001.1, from coordinate 685,590 downwards.
CGATTCCTCGTCCAGCTCCTCCGGAAGCTCGCGTCCTTTGAGCATCGAGAACAGGCGCTGAATGGTGCAGATGGTGACCCGTGCAGTGGTATCGAGCACGTTACTGGTCATGTGCTGGACGATGTACTCCTCGCTGAACTTGAAGTTGTTGTAGGGCGAGACGAACTGCTGAAATTCCTTGAGGGTCTGGCGTCCGAGATTGCCGCGATCGACCAGGAAGAGTACGCGTCGTGCACCAGCAAATTTGATCAGCCGATAGATGAAGTTTATTGAGGTGAAAGTCTTGCCGCTGCCGGTCGCCATCTGGATCAGGGCACGTGGGCGATTTTCTTTCAAGGAAAATTCGAGATTCTGAATCGCCTTGATCTGTGCCGGCCACAAGCCCTCGGTGACCAGCTCAGGCATATGCTGAAGGCGAGCGAGAAACGTTTGCGGCTGGAATTCTGCGGCAATAGAAGCTCCGCCCAAATCAGACGGAAGACCGGTTGTCCCGGCTATATCGAGAAGATCAGCCAGCATCTCCGGACGGTGAAAGGCAAAAACATTGCGAGAACGCGGCTCTGGATCGAGGCCATTGGTGAAGCGGGTTTCGACACCGGTCGATTCGTAACAGAACGGCAGAGGATTGTGCCAGCGTGGCAGCCCGGCAGGGAGACCCTGGGTGTATTTGGTGGATTGGACTTCGACACCGGTCAGGGTGGAACCAACCTTCTTCGCTTCAATGACTCCAGCGGCCTTGCCATCAACATAAAGCAGATAGTCAGCGAAACCATGCCCGGGCAATGAAAACTCGCGGATCGCGATGCCACGACCGGCGTGGATATGCGCGGCGGCGGCGTCCTGAACCAGCCAACCGGCAGCCACCAGGAGGGCATCAATCTTTTGACGTGCTTCAGCTTCAGGTGCTGGCGTCACTTAATTACTCCCTCACAAAAACAACATCCAAACCTGAAGGGTCAAAAACACAACCTTCAAGACAACAAAAAACCGTCTGCCCGGCACGTACCGACACAAACGGTCATCAACTCACCCAACTGCCCCACCACAGCAACCCATATCACCCTCGCATTAACTCAAATAATGCAGGCAATATAGGGCATTTATCCGTCGATGTAAAATGCCGCCCGACGAAGGGAACTCTGCCGTGGAAGAGCAGCAGAGTTCCCTGTGCAAAACCTGTAGCTCAGGTCTGCTGATTCGGTTTGCCACCACGCGTACGCACGAGGTCCGCCATCTCTTCTTTCCCCATCTCCGACAAGCCTGCGATCACGGACGCTCGGTCCTCTGGCGGGCGGTTTTGACTGACCTTCCATTTTCCCTTGAGCTCAGTAATCACAATCTCTATGCCAACGATCGACTCGATCAACTTTTCAACAAAGTCCTGCGGTGCATCCGACACCCGCCATTGATGGGCGAAAGCGGCTTCACTCTGGGCGGTCAGGGCTTCGAGTTGAGACCGTATCTGCCCTACGTCTTCGAAAACACGTAACTTTCCTCTGGCATGAACACTCACGTAATTCCAGGTTGGAACGACTTTGCCATGTTCGGCCTTGGACGCATACCAGGAAGGGGTAACGTAACTTTCAGGGCCCTGAAAAATTACCAGCACCTCGGTGTTTTGCGGATGCTCATGCCAGAGGGGGTTCGAGCGTGCGACATGCCCCTGAAGAACTCCCAATGAATCAGGTTGTGCCTGCAACACCAGGGGGATGTGATTGGCCTCAAGTCCGGCGGCGTTCAAGGTCACCAGCGTGGCCATGGGCCGAGCACGTATCACCTCATGCATGACTTCGGTATCAGGTTCTGCAAACAGTTCGGGGACGTACATAATTCACCTCATTCACGGCAAGCGAAGTTACAACAAAGCCTGTCCCGGGCAAAGAGAGTGGCAAGGTTGCCATTTAGGTTGTGAAACAAAATCCAGAATAAAACCACCGTTTGGATCACCCTTTCTGCCTATCTGGTGCCGGCATTTCTGAAATTTCTGTCGAAATCCGGGCAATCCGTGCCACAGATGGTATGCTTTAATTTCAGCCCAATTTAGGGTTTAAGGATAGGGTTCTATAAAACTGTTACTGCCAGGACCAAGAAAACCACTATGCAACAGACAGTTGCCTCTCATATGTGACAATGAGGCAACAGGGTGACCACTCATCCAGATCAAGACCGTGTCAGGGAGTCCTTGACAGACCCGATGATACTCCATAGGGTTGAAAAATATAACCGCGTTATTTTAACTATATTGCAAACCACAAATCGCACGAGGACAATGACCGAAGAATAGAATAACAAACCAAGTCGAGCCTTTTAACCCAGTGGCTCATACGACCCAGGATATGCAAATGACAATATACAAAGGGGATCGCCCGTGAAAAGTGGCAAGTGGAAACCCTGGGCGCTGCTGGCACCCTCCGTGACTGCCGTTTTTTTATTTCTGGTCATCCCGGTCTGTTTTATCATCGTCTACAGTTTCTGGCTGCGTGCTCCCAGCGGAGCTGACATCCCGGCCTTCCAGTTCGGCAACTACGCCAAATTTTTCGAAGACTTATTCTACCCGAGAATCCTTCTGCGCACGATCCGGATCGCCCTTGAATCCGTCGTTCTCTGTGTTGTCATGGGTTATATCCCCGCCTATTTTTTCTACCGCAGCACAAGCCGCTTCAAGCAGGTCTTCCTGCTGCTCATCATGCTGCCCTTCTGGGTCAGTTTCATCATCCGCACCATGAGCTGGATCAACATCATGGGTGATTCGGGACTGATTAACCATTTTTTGCTGAAAATCGGGGTGATCGATGCTCCCATTGCCATGCTCTACAATGAGTTCAGCGTGCTGATGGGCCTGCTCATGTATCTGCTGCCATTCATGGTACTGAATATTTACGTCAGTCTGGAAGGGATCGACAAAAATCTGCTCGAAGCGGCACGCAGTATGGGGTGCACTGAATGGCAGGCGTTTCGCGAGGTGACCCTGCCCTTGAGCCTCCCCGGGGTCAGCGCCGGAAGCCTGCTGGTATTTGTGTTAACGGCGGGAACCTACCTGCCACCGATGATCCTCGGTGGCCCAGGCAACGACATGATCGCCAATCTCATTTATAAACGGGTCATAGGCACGCTGGACTGGCCATTTGGTTCAGCGATCAGCGTCATCCTGCTCCTGCTGCTGTTTGCCATCGTCTGGACTTACAATCGCTACTTTGGGGTCAATCAGATCTTCAAAAGCTTGCAGGGCAAATAAACCATGAAAAACTTTTCACCCGGATGGACATTAATAAAAATCTACACATTTCTCGTCTATATATTTCTGTTCACTCCCATTGTCGTGGTCATCGTGCTGGCGTTCAACCCCAAGCAATTCGGCATCTTTCCGATGGAGGGCGTCAGCCTGCGCTGGTTCATCAAGCTGGCGCAAGACTCAGCGATTATTGATGCGTTTAAAAACTCCCTCATTCTGGGTGCACTGACTGCGCTGCTTTCCACCACCATCGGCATCCTCGCCTCTCTGGCGTTCATCCGTTGCGAGTTCCCCGGCAAAAACACCCTCAACACCCTGCTGCTGGCACCGATAATGATCCCGGAAGTGGTCCTGGGCGTTGCGCTGCTGCTCTTTTTGCGCTTCCTGCAAATGCCCAAAAGCTTCTTTCTGCTGCTGATTGGCCACGTGGTGTTGACTTTGCCCTACGTCCTGTTGATCGTACAGGCCCGTCTGGGTGGCATTCGTAAAGATTACGAAGACGCCGCCAAAAGTCTGGGTGCCAATGCCTTTCAGACCTTTAAGGAGATTACTTTTCCGCTGTTACTGCCAGCTGTCCTGGCGGGCGCCCTGTTTTCCTTCACCATCTCTTTTGATGACATCACGGCGACGCTCTTCTGGGCCACAGCCCAGAACCAGACAGTTCCGGTGAAGATTTTCAGCATGTTGCGGAACTCTATCAGTCCTGAAATCAATGCCTTAGGTGCCGTAATGATTGTACTGACCGTTGCGACACCCCTGCTGGCGGGCTATCTGTCCCGCAAGCTTTCGAAGCTAAGAGAATAGTTAGTCAACACCAGCCGAAAGGAGAACCAATGTCCATGGTCACGAAGGAAAAACTGGATCGGGTTTATGATGCGTACAAGAATGGCAAACTGAGCCGACGGCACTTTGTCAAGTACCTCGGCCTGGCCGGCGCCACCATGGGATTGGTAGGTTCTCCCTTCGGTGGTGCGGTCAAGAACGCCTGGGCCGCCAAATCGATTCGTGTCGATAGCTGGGGCGGATCAACGTCAGAAGCATTCCGCAAGTACGCCTTCAAACCCTTTACCGAAAAAACCGGCATTGAGGTCATCGACGGTGAATTTGGTGATATGAATGCCTACCTGACACGGGTCAAGGCTTCCTACCCGCCGGGCGGGGAGTTCAATATCGCCCATCTCAGCGCGGTTTTTGATTACGCCCGCTATACCGAATTGGGCTTTGCCTCGGTACTGGATGAGTCGAAAATTCCCAACCTCAAGAACGTCATGGAAGCCATGATCAAACCGCTGCGGGAGATCACCAAGGGCACACTTTCGGCGGTTCCTTACGACCTGGGACAGACCGGCATCGCCTACAACACCAAACAGATCAGCAAAGAAAAGGCCGAAAAACTTGGTGCTTCGCTGCTATGGGACAAGAGTTTGAAGGGAAAACTGGGCAGCTGGGGCGGCGACTTCCGTACCAACATGTGGTACGCGGCGCTGCATACCGGCCAGAGTCCCAACAATATCACCGACCTTAAAGCGGTGTGGGCGGCGTTGCGTGAGCAGCGCGACCTGATGAAAAAATACTGGAGTTCGGGTGCCGAGCTGATGAGTCTGCTGGCCAACGAAGAGATCTACGCCACGGTCGCCTGGTCCGGACGGGTCGCGGCACTGCAGCAGGAAGGACATCCCATCGGCTACCTCTCACCCAAGGGGACCTACTCCTGGATGGAATATCTCTTCGTGCTCAAAGGCACCGATCTGGCGGTCGCCCAGCAGCTGCTCAACTTCATGCTGGATACCAAAGCCGCCATCGCCGTCTCCGAAGGGCAGAATTATCCGCCCAGCCTCGATCCGACCAAAGTTGCATTGACCGACAAGATCAAGAAGATGCCGGCCTTTGATCCCACTGGCAAACTTGATGGTTACCTGTTTGCCGATCCGACCTACTGGAACGCCAATCAGTTGGAATGGACAGAGACCTGGGATCGAATCAAAGCGGGCAGCTGAAACCTTCACTGCCATGATGTTATTATCGATCATGTAACCGCCGGTGTCGGCATCTCTTTTTTCGGGAGCTGACCGACCCCGACCATCGTCATATCAGTACAGGAAGGCAGGGTAAATTGACAACCCGCAAGAAGCAGCCCATCGTCCAGTTTAAAGGTATTTCAAAACGCTTCGGCAAGGTCACCGCCGTTGAGCAATTGGATTTTGACATCGAAGAGGGCAGTCTGGTGACCTTGCTGGGCCCTTCCGGATGCGGAAAAACCACCTTGCTGCGCATGGTGGCGGGCCTGGAACACCCCAGCGCGGGGGATATTCTGATTCGGGGCAAACGGATTAACGACACGCCAACCCACAAGCGGAATCTGGGCATGATCTTTCAGAATTACGCCCTGTTCCCGCATAAAACCATTTATGACAATGTGGCCTTCGGCCTGAAGTATCGGGATGTGGCAAAGGATGAGATCCGTGAGAAGGTGATGCGGGCCCTGGCGATGGTGCGTCTGCCCGACGTGGAGAAACGCATGCCGAGCCAGTTGTCCGGTGGCCAGCAACAACGGATCGCCATGGCCAGGGCGATCGTGATCGAACCGGACGTGCTGCTGATGGACGAACCGCTTTCGGCCCTGGATGAGAATTTGCGCGAAGAGATGCGGCGCGAGGTGAGCAACCTCCAGCAGATACTCGGCATTACCACAATTTTTGTCACTCATGACCAGCGGGAAGCACTGAGCATGTCGGACAAGATTCTGGTCCTGAACAAAGGGCGCAAACAACAGGAGGGCGACCCTGAAGGAGTGTACAATGAGCCCGCCAACCACTTTGTCGCCGATTTTCTCGGACACTCCAATTTTATCCGCGGTGAGGTCGTGGCTGTCGCTGACGACAATGTCAGCGTCAGGATAGAAACCGGTGATGTGCTTCTGGCTGAGAACAAAGGGGGCTATTCCATGGGCGACGCGGTGGAGATGATTATCCGTGCGCAGCGGCTCGATGTTTTCCCCCAGAACGAATCTAAACCGGAGACAAAGGTGAACTGTTTCAAGGGGCGCATCACAGACCGCAGTTACATGGGCGGAGAAATGAGCTACTTCATCGAACTGAGTGCCGAACGAGAAATTCATGTTATCTGTATGATGAAGAAACAGGTCCACAACATCGGAGATGTCGTCAGCTTGCAAGTTTCGCCACACCACTGCCACCTCATCTCCGCGGAATGAAGCGACGACCGCTTCGGCAGGAAGCTATTCCAATTTAAGACCTGAAAGAGCAATATCTGCTTTCAGGTCTTTTTTTTCGGAGCTACAAGTTACCAGGGCAAATAAAGGAGAAAAAATATGCTCGGACTAGAGCGGGTTGAAAGCAAGTTTCTGGCTCGCTATCCAGACAGGATTGTCACCATCGATTCGCATACCCAGGGGGAAGTCACCCGGCTGCTGGTCGGCGGGGTCGGCCCCCTGCCGGGTAGCAGCATGAAGGAAAAACGGGACTATTTTGAAATTCGTTTTGACCATATTCGTCGGTTGCTGACCCATGAACCCAGGGGACATCGGGCCATTATGGCGGCAGTGGTAACTGAACCGGTCAGCGAGAACGGCAGTTTCGGACTTTTTTACATGGACGCCCGGCGCTACCCTTATCTGTGCGGCCACGCGACCATCGGCGCAGTGGCCACATTAATTGAAACCGGTGTCCTGACCGCCGCTGAGGGGGACAGCGTCATCACTGTCGACACCCCGTCCGGACCGCTGGACGCCCATGCCCGGATGCGTGATGGTCGGGTAGAATCCGTCGCCATCGACATGGTCCCCTCCTTCGTCTTCGCCAGCAATCAGGAGCTTGAGATTCCTGACTTCGGCAAGGTGCCTGTCGATCTGGTCTGTGTCGGCGGTTTTTTTGCGATGGTCTCGGCGCAGGCCATCGGCATCGAGCTGAACGCGGAGAACAGCGCCCGCCTGATCCCTCTGGGGATGGCCATCATTGAAGCGGCCAATCGGGCCTTCAAGGTCTCACACCCGGAGCGGCCGGAGGTGAGCACGGTTGATGTGACCGAATTTTATGCTGAAGACAAGCAGGCTGGCACCGGCAAGGGCTGCGTGATCTACGGTGAATCCCATATGGATCGTTCCCCCTGTGGCACCGGCACCACGGCCAAGCTGACCCTGCTCCACCACCGGGGAAAGCTCACACCCGGCCAGAGCTATTATAATGCCAGCCCGCTGGGGACGGTCTTCGAAGGGCAGATCGTCAGAACCACCAGAATCGGCAAATTCGACGGGATTGTCGGTCAATTCCGCGGCAACGCCCAGATCACCGGGTACCATCAATTCGTGGTTGATGCCCATGATCCCTTCCCCAAAGGATTTTTATTGTGATAAGCGCTGAAACCTTTCCCGAAATCATCCTCTTCAACGGCAAGGTCGCGACCCTGATAGCGGGACAACCGTGCGCGGAGGCCCTGGCCGTGGGTCAGGGATGCATTCTTGCCGTCGGCAGCAGTGTTGAGATACTTGAACTCGCCGGCCCGAATACCGAAAAAATCGATCTCGACGGCCGGCTGGCGATACCGGGTTTCATCGATACACATTTTCATCTTTACGAATGGGCTCTCAAGCGGAAGGGCGTAAAGCTGGACGACGTCAGCTGTATTGAAGAGATGGTCACCCGGGTCCAGGCAGCCGCCGAGGCGCAACCGCCGGGGCAGTGGATCATGGGCCAGGGTTGGAACGAAGCCGATTGGCCTGAATCGCGGATGCCGTCCCGGGAGATCCTGGACCGTGCGGTGCCGGATCACCCGGTGTTGCTATGGCGCTGCGACCTGCATCTGGCAGTGGCCAACTCGGCCGCCTTGACCCTGGCCGGAATCGACGCGGGCACGCCGGATCCGCCTGACGGCAGAATCGAGCGCGACGCCAGAGGCGAGCCCACCGGAATCCTGCGGGAACTGGCGATCAATCTGGCGCGTCAGGCGGTCGCACCGCCAGCGGCAGATCAGGTTATGGAAGCTTTCGAGGATGCGATCAAAGCCCTTCACCGTCTGGGCATCACCGGCATTCACGATATTCGCTTAATGGCGGATGAGGATGGTGCCGACGCGTTCCGGGTCTTTCAGGAACTGGACCACCAGGGTCGTCTTGGGCTGCGCTCATGGGTCAGCTTGCCGGGTCATCGCTTGGACGAGGCCATAGCTCTCGGTCTACGCACTGGTTTCGGGAACGATCACCTGCGGGTCGGCCATGTCAAATATTTCGCCGATGGCGGGATGGGCGCCCGGACCGCCTGGATGATCGATCCCTATCTGGACGCAGAACACGGCATGCCGTTAATGGATATGGCGGCGCTGGCCAGGGATATCAGCAAGGCGGACGCAGCCGGGTTATCGGTGATGGTCCATGCGATCGGCGATCGGGCCAACCGCGAAGTGATCGAAATCTTTGCCGCACTCGAAGCAGCACGGGCCAGATCCGGCGCGCCAGCGCCGGCCATTGCTCACCGCATTGAACATGTGCAGGTCATCAGACCGGAGGACGTTGCCCGGCTGCGCAAGTTGAATCTTGCCCTCAACATGACACCGGCCAATCTGCCCTTGGATATCAAACTCATCGACAAGACGATGGCCGAAAAGGGGCGCTGGGCCTATGCGATCCGTTCCCTGTTGGATGCGGGCGCGCCGCTGATGTTCAGTTCCGACTGCCCGGTGTGCGATCCCAATCCGCTGCTGGGGATACATGCTGCAGTGACCCGGCAACGCGCCGATGGCAAGCCCGAAGGAGGCTGGCACCCGGAGAACCGCATAACAGTGGCCGAGGCGTTGCAGGCCTACACCGCCACACCGGCCGCAGTCCATAATGCCACTGAGTTAGGGGTGCTGGCGGTGGGGAAAAAGGCGGACATCGCTGTCCTCAGTGAGGACATTTTAGCTGCCCCTCCCGCTCGGTTGCTCGGGGTACATATCGACATGACACTGTTTGACGGACGCATCGTCTTCCGTCAGTTTTAGCCCGTGATATCCAGGAACCGGTTTTCGCGCGCCGTTTGGACGCACATCATTCGCTCAGCCCGCACCAGCGCGCCAGAAACAACGCATAGGTCTTGGTGGTATCGACCAGGCTAGAGACCAGCACCCGCTCATTAGCGGCATGGATTGCTTCGGCGACCGGCCCGTAACAGGTCGCCTGCCCCTGCCCGTAATGAACGAAGGCGCGCAGATCGGTGGTACAGCAGGCGATATAGCTGGCAGCCTCGCTGCCTTGCAGGCTGTGATGGCAACCGTTCAGAGTCTGCAGGGCGGGCAGATCGCGACTCAGCGCGTGCCCCTGCGAGCGGAAACCATAAAAGGAGACGCTCGGCGGGTTGGCCGCGAGCCAGGCGTCACTTTTTGCGGCGGCTTCGATGACAGCAGCGATGCGCCTGCAGACAGATTCATACTCGACGCCGGGGAAGAAAGCGAGCCGCGCATGAAATTCTGCGGCAGCGGGCACTGTAGAGGGCCAATCGCCGCCGCGTACCATGCCGATATTCAGGTTGATCGGGTGAGCGATACCCCGATAGGCAGAGGGCACATCCTGTTCGTTTAATTCCTTTTCCAATCCACGGAGCGCGGTGATCAGCGGCCAGCATTTTTCAATCGCATTGGCGCCGGCGCTGGTGTTCAGCACATGACTGGGCGCGCCGGCAACCTCGACCTTGAACCAGAGCACCCCCAGTTGCGCGGTGAGGATGGTCGGACCGAAAGGTTCCGGGATCAAGACCGCGTCAGCGTCATGGCCGGCGGCGCGACAGGCCAGCGCACCGTTGCCCGAACATTCTTCCTCAATCACAGTTTCCAGGGTCACCGGGCCGCACAAGGCGAACCCGGCAGCGTTGATAGCCTGCACGGCGTAGGTCATGGCGGCGACACCGCCCTTCATATCGCCGGCGCCGCGCCCATAGAGCCAGCCGTCCTGCACCAGCGGTGAAAATGGGTCGCGATTCCAGAGGGCGAGCGGTTCGGGGCTGACCACGTCGAGATGGCCGTTGAACAGGGCGCTGCGGCCGACCACTCCCGTCGCGGTAGAGACCGGTTGACGCGTTGCCACCAGGTTATAGCGCCCCGCAGCTTCCCAGGGGGTGGAAGCATGCCCGGGGTGATTGACCGCTGCCGGACTGTCGATGGCGACCCGTTCGGGGCTCAGACCAAGTTGGCGGAATTCCTGCTCAACGACTTCAAGCGCGCCGATTTCATTGCCGAGCGTGCTCGGCTGGGCGAGCAGCCGGCAGGCAAAATCGAGCATCTGCTCGCTCAACTCTTCGGCGACACTGACAATCCGTTGTTCTTGCGCGGTCATGGGCATGGGGGAACCTTTCGTCTAGAAGCGGGGCAAATCAGTATCTGGGACCTGCAGCGGGGCTGCGGTCTTCGCGACCACCTCGGCAGCGGAGACCCCCTCGGCCAGTTCGCGCAGCACCAGCCACCCGGACTCGACCGCGATAACCGCGAGTTCGGTGATGATGAGGCTGACACAGGCCGGCGCGGTCAACGGCAGCGAACAGTTCTGCACGATCTTGGGCGTGCTGTTGCGGTCGGTGTGAGTCATGGTGACGATGACCCGTTTGGCCTTCTGCGCCAACTCCATGGCACCGCCGATCCCGGGGGTCAGTTTGCCGGGGATGATCCAGTTGGCCAGATCGCCCTGCTCCGAGACTTCCAACGCCCCCAGAAAAGTGATATCAAGCCGGCCGCTGCGCACCAGAGCAAAAGAGACGGCACTATCGAAATAGGCCGCGCCGGGCTCAACCGCGACATACACCCCGCCGGCATCAATCAGGTTACGATCGGCCTGGGCCAAGGTCACCGCTTGCCCCATACCAAGAATACCATTCTCCGAGTGAATACAGACTCCGTCATCAGCAGACAGAAAGCTGCTGATCAGGGTCGGGATGCCGATCCCGAGATTGATCAGGTTGCCACGACCGATCTCGCGGGCGGCGCGACGCGCAATTTTCTCTTTATAATTCATGATGGACATGGTGTTCCAGTACCCCGTAAGCTGAGGTGAGTGTACCCAGTTCAACGACATGATCGACGAAGGCCGCTGGCGTGTGGATCTGATCCGCTGGAATCTCGCCGATCTCGACAATCCGTTCCGCCTCGACAATGACCCGATCGGCGGCCATCGCCATCAGCGGACTGAAGTTGCGCGCGCTCTTTTCATACACCAGGTTCCCCGCTCGATCCGCCACGGCGGCGTGCAGAAGGGCAACATCGGCCCGCAAGGCCGGTTCGAGCAGCGCTTCGCGGCCGGCGACCATGACGACCTGCTTGTTTTCACGCAGGATGGTATTGATACCGATGTCGGTCAGGATCGCAATCAACCCCGCTCCTCCGGCGCGAATCTTCTCGGCCAGAATCCCCTGGGGGTAGAATTCGACCTCCACCTCCTGCCTGTTCTTCATGCCGATGACCACCGAATTCAGGCCAAGGTGGGAGATGATGATGCGCCTGACCCGCTGCGCTTCGATAAGCAGCGAGATCCCCATCCCCCCTTCGTTGGCTTCATTCTTGATCAGCACCAGCTCGTTGGCGCCCTGCGCCATAAGGGCATCGATCAGCGTGAACGGCGTACCGGGTGCGCCGAAGCCGCCGACCATGAGGGTCTGGCCACTGCGCACATGGGCCAGGGCGGTGGTGAGGTCACAGAGCTTGCTGATCATTTAAGCACCTCGGCCAGAAACTGCCGGGTCCGCTCGTGCTGCGGGTTGGTAAACATCTCGTGCGGCGGAGCGTCTTCGACCACGTAGCCGTCGGCCATGAAGACCACCCGGTCGGCGACCTTCTCGGCAAAGCCCATCTCGTGGGTGACTACCAGCATCGTCATACCGTCGCGCGCCAGCTGCTCCATGACGCGCAGGACCTCTCCGACCAGCTCCGGGTCGAGGGACGAGGTCACTTCGTCAAACAGCATTACGCTGGGCTCCATGGCCAGGGCCCGGGCGATGGCGACCCGCTGCTGCTGACCGCCGGAGAGAGTGGCCGGATAGTTATCGCGTTTGCTGGCCAGGCCGACCATCTCCAACAACTCCTCGGCCTTGACGATAGCAGCCGCCCGATCTTTATTCAGCACATGGATCGGGGCCTCGATCACATTCTCGAGCACCGTCATGTGCGGGAAAAGGTTGAACTGCTGAAAGACCATCCCCATCTTGCAGCGAGTCCGGTTAAGGTGCGCCTGGAAGGCCTTGTGCTTCAAGCCTCGATCATTAACCAGGATGTTGTCGACATAGATCTCGCCGGAGGTCGGCTCTTCGAGATTGTTGACGCAGCGCAACAGGGTGCTCTTGCCGGAGCCGCTCGGGCCGATGATGACCAGCACCTCGCCGTTCTTCACCTCGATATCGACCCCTTTCAGCACTTCCAGCGGGCCAAAATATTTATGTAGATCCCTGATCTCCACCATACAGCTCTGTTCGTCCAGTTTCATTGCCAAGGTCTCCATTATCTACGCTCCAAAGCAAACCGCTTCTCAAAGGTTTTCAACAACAGCGCCGCCGAGGACGTCAATACAGCATAGAGCACCGCCGCCATCAGGTACATCTCGAAGGGCTTGTAGGTCGAGCCGATCAGGCGTTGGGCGGTCATGGTGAGTTCGATGACGGTGATGGTTGACACCAGCGAGGTGTCCTTGATGAGGATGATGAAGTTATTCCCCAGGGGCGGAATGATGATCCGCAGCGCCTGCGGCAGGATGATACGCCGCATCGCCAGGCCGAAACTCATCCCCAGAGAGCGGGCCGCCTCGAGTTGCCCCGCATGCACCGAGATGATCCCACCACGGATAGTTTCCGCATTGTAGGCTCCGGCATTCAGAGAGAGTCCCAGAATACCTGAGAGCATCGGGCCGAGATCGATCCCCAGCTGGGGTAAGCCGAAATAAATAATAAACAGCTGCACCAGCAGGGGGGTGGAGCGGATCAGCCAGATGTAGAAGGACGCAAACCCTGACAGAAACTTGTTGTGCGACAGTTTGCAGAGCGCCGCAGCCAGGCCGAAGACCAGGCCGAGGAGGACGGAGATCACCGAGATCTGCAGGGTCAGCCAGGCGCCTTCGAGCATGAATGGAAAATAATGTATGATGATCTGCCAGTCGAGCATAAGAACCCCTTGGCGCGGGACGGACCCGCTTGAGAGTAGTGTGTTGTTAACGACGCAGGTTTTCGAAAACCGCCGCTGCGCCCATGCCGCCGCCGATGCACATGGTGACGATCCCGTAGCGTGCCCCGCGACGCACCATTTCGGCAAGCAATGTGGCGGTTAGTTTGGCCCCGGTGGCCCCCATCGGATGTCCCAGGGCAATAGCCCCGCCGTTGACATTCAAACGCTCCGCCGGGATACCCAGCGCCCGGGCCACGTAGACGGCCTGGGAGGCGAACGCCTCATTGACCTCCCAGAGGTCGATCTGCGCCGCTTCCAGGCCTGCGAGCCGCAGCGCCTTGGGCACAGCCGTCACCGGTCCGATCCCCATCAGGGCCGGATCAGTGCCGGTCACTGCATAGGAAACAAAACGTGCCAGGGGGCTAAGCCCCAGTTGCTGCGCCCTGCCCTCACTCATGATCAACGCCATGGCCGCGCCGTCGCTCATCGGTGAACAGTTGCCCGCCGTAACGCTGCCACCCGTCTTGAACACCGGTTGCAGACCGGACAGAGCTTCAAGGGTCGTCCCGGCGCGGGGCCCTTCATCGCGGGTGAACAACCGCGCGGGGCTGTTCGTTTCAGCCGGCAGGGGCACCGCGATCAGCTCTGAGTCGAATCGCCCGTTTTCGCTGGCGGCCAGGGCTTTCAAGTGACTCTGTAAAGCAAAATTATCCTGTTCCAGACGCGTCACGCCAAACTGCGCGGCGACCTTTTCGGCGGTCAACCCCATGGCCATATAGGTCTCTGGACGGCTCAGCATAAGTGACGGATTAGGGCGTGGATTGTGCCCCACGACGGGGACCATTGACATCGATTCAGTGCCACCGGCCAGAATAACCTGCGCCATACCAGTCATGATCGACTGCGCGGCGATGGCGATGGTCTGCAGCCCCGAGGAGCAGAAGCGGTTCACCGTCATCCCCGGGACAGTGTCGGGCAACCCGGCACGCAGCAAAGCGATGCGCGCGACATTAGTTCCCTGCTCTGCCTCGGGAGTCGCGCAACCGAGGATAACGTCTTCAATCTCTGCGGGATCCAGTTGGCCAGTTCTGGCCAAGACCCCCTGAATCGCAACAGCGGCGAGATCGTCGGGGCGAATTTTGGCCAGCGCGCCCTTGTAAGCTCTACCTGAGGGGGTTCGCCCGCAGGCGACAATGACAGCTTTTTGCATAGACTCTCTCTATTCTGTTATGAAAACCACTCCCGCCAAATTGGCGGCGGGAGTGGTGAAGCCAACCTTATCAGCGTACGTCGATACCCAGCCACTTGGTCGAGATCGCGGCATAGGTGCCATCCGCCTTCATGTCGCCCAGCGCCTTGTTGATAGCCGCTTTTAATTCGGGGTTCCCCTGACGCAGGGCAATGCCCATCTTCTCTTCATAAAGCAGTTTGCCCGCCAACTGTATAGGGGCGCCCTTATCCTTGCTGGCCAGCGCGCCGACGATCTTATCGGTAACAAAGCCGTCGATTCGACCGTTACTGGTTTCGAGGATCATGTCAGGGACCCCCTTGTAGGAACGGATATCGGCCCCTTTGATATTGTCACGAACCCACTTTTCATAGGTCGTACCAAGGGTGATGCCGATCTTCTTGCCTTCCATGTCTTTAGCGGATTGGATCGCAGACCCTTGCTTGACGAACAGCTGGGCGCCCGAGCGATAGTAGGGGTCAGAGAAATCGATCGCCTTCAACCGTTCGTCTGTAATCCCCATGCTGCCGCAGATCAGTTCGTATTTTTTGGCCAGAAGGCCGGCAATGATCCCATCCCATGCGGTGCTGAGAGGCTTGGCCGCGACCCCGATCCGTTTCGCAATCTCGCTGCAGATCTCGACATCAAAACCGGTTAGCTGATTCTTGTCATTGACGAAGTTGAAGGGGGGATACTGACCGCTCATTGCCATACTGAGCGAACCATTCTTCTTGACCTGGCTCAAGTCGTCCGCAGATGCCGTCAAAGCAAAGATGAGTAAGATAGACATGACGGCCATGATGATCTGAACATTACGCATGGTGGATCCTCCTTTTAAGTGGGACGGCTTTATGAATTGGTTACCATCCAGTTAGTACCCGGCGGGTACCTGCAAACTTAACGGTTAGCTGAGCATTGTCCTTAAGACAGATTCAATTTGAAGTCAGCAGACGGCGCGTGGCGCGACCAAGGGCCCGATCCAGCCGTTGAAGAAGCTCATCGACCTCTTCCGCCGTAATGATCAGCGGTGGCGCGATCAGGACATGATCGCCCCTCAGACCATTGATCGGGCGGCGCGGATAGATCACCAGCCCCTCCTCCGAGGCTTCGTCGGTCAACAGGTTGTGTGCTTCTGTGGCTGGCGGAAACGGCCTGCGGGTCTCGCGATCCTGCACCAGTTCGAGTGCCAGCAGCAGTCCGCGTCCACGAACCTCGCCGATGATGGCATGGACCGCAGCCAGACGTTCGAGGCCAGCCTTGAGCTTGGCCCCCATCTGCGCCGAGCGTTCAACCAGTTGCTCGTCCTCAATGATCTGCAAGGCCTCCAGGCCGATGGCGCAGCCCATCGGATTGCCGGCATAGGTATGCCCATGCTGAAAGCCGCCGCTGTCAAGAACGAGATCGGTAATTTCGTGGCGCGCCATGATCGCACCGAGGGGATAATAGCCCGCGCCCATCCCCTTGGAGAGTCCGACGATATCGGCCTCGACCCCCCAATGTTCATAGGCAAATAATTTCCCGGTGCGGCCGAAACCAGTCATCACTTCATCGAGGATCAACATCACCCCGTATTTTTTGCAGATCTGCTGAATGATGCCGAAATATTCTTCCGGTGGCACCAGGGCGCCAGTGCTGGCTCCGCCGATCGGTTCAGCGACAAAGGCGGCGACATTCTCCGGACCCTGCTCCTGAATCACGCGTTCCAGCTCCCAGGCACAGGCCAGGCCACAACTCGGACGGCTGAGCCCGTAACGACAGCGGTAACAGTAAGGCGCCGGAATCTTGGGGTGCGCCTTGGTGATCGGCCGAAAGGGATTCTCCAGCGGCGAGTAGGCCGTGAGTCCCAACACACCCAGAGTCGAGCCGTGATATGAGGGAGTTCGACTGATGAACAGATGGCGCGAGCCTTCACCTTTAGCGTAGAAATACTGTCGGCAAAGCTTGATCGCTGCCTCCATTGCCTCCGACCCCCCTGACACGTAAAAAACCTTGTTGAGGTGTGGCGCAGAGACTTCGACCAACTTTGCCGCCAGCTGAAGCGCAGGTTCGCTCTCGAATTGGGTGCGATAGGCGAAGAAGGTTTTCTGCGCCTGACGGTTGATCGCCTGCTCAATCCGCTTGTTGCCATAGCCGAGGTTAGCGACGACCGCCCCGGAGCAGCCGTCCAGATATTGCTTGCCCTTGGTGTCCCACATGTAAATCCCCTCCGCACGATCGATGATCGGCAGGGTTTTACGATTCTGGTAGAAAAGATATCCATCGGAGGCTGGTTGCATCGGTTTCTCTTTCTCTTCTCATAGCGCTACGGAACCTGACCTATTTAGATTACGTTTATCGTAATCAAGTTACGATAAACGATAATTACAGATACACCGGTGTTCTATTCCAGTCAAGAATAAAAAACATCCGACCATAAAAAATAAAAAGCGCCTGATTTTCAGGCGCTTTTTCATAGTTAGACTTAGAAAGACGTTTGTTTAACTGTGGGGAATTGCAAAAAAAAGAGGGGCCGTCTCAGGAAGCTGGCATCATCGCAGTGACACGTGCGGCCAGTGTTGTCAGAATATGGATATAACTGTCGACCAGGCACGGCAGCGAAGTCTCCACCGTGGTGGAGTCAAAGGAGATCCCGCCCACAACCCGACCCGTTGCCGGATTGAAGATCGGCGCCCCGATCGAGAGCAACCCGCGAATGTATTCTTCATTATTCACCGCGTAGCCGTTGACCCGCACCTCGGCCAGATGAGCAAGGAGCTGCGAGCGGTCGCTGATGGTATTCTGGGTGCGGACCAGAAAGGATTGCCGCTCGAGGGCCTGCTCGAAGTCCGGCGCCGGCAGATGGGCCAGAAACACCTTACCAATCGCGGTGCAGTAAAGCTCCTGAGCGCTGACCGGCTGGTGAAAGGTCAGGGTATTCGGCAACTCGCAGCGGCACACCATCACCATGGCATTCTGCACAAAAATCGCAACGTCGATGCTCAGATTATACTTCCGACTGGTCTCCTCAATCAGCGGGGTAATGATGCGCCGCAGATCATAGGCACGCAGCAGCCGGTGCCCAAGGGCAATCGACATCGGCCCGAGCCTGACCTGCCTGGATTTCTCGTCCTTGACCAGATAGCCCATTTCGACAAAGGTGTTGATGAAGCGATAGGTCGAGGTGGTATTGAGCTCCAGCGCTTCGGCGATATGCTTCTGGCTCCAGTGAGAATGCTCTTCATCAAACAGGTTAAGGATCCGCATCCCCTTCTCCAGGGTGGTGGAAAAATAATCGAGCGACCTGTCAGCCATAGCGCGGAGCTCCATTTTTAAAGTTGCGTAAGGGGTTCATGCTGCATTTTTGCCGACGAGGGTGTCAAGCTTAAACACACCTCACAGGGACCAGAAATCGGCTGGCCCCTGTCAGGCCCAGCGTGTCAGATTGTGCGCAATTTAAAACATGGGCGATATAGTTGGCTGCCTACCCCACAAAACAAACCGGACCCATTTTGACAATGGCAATAGTCACGCCCCAGGTAACGACAACAGCGATTACGGTCATCCTCCCCACCACCATCGACCCATTGCTGCATAAACACCTGCTAACATCCGATAATCAGTTCATATGGACCATCAAGACCAAATCTGGCGCAAGCAGCAGGGTATCAGCAACCTGCACCCTTTGCTTGAGGGCTCAGCGAGCTGCGGGAGTACGATTAAATCTCGAATCACACTCAATCTATACGTAATGAGATCACAACATTTCTTTACTTAACTTGCCGTTTACCAAGCGCCAAATAGTCAGGGGATTATTGTCCTGTAGCGGTTCAGGAAGTAGTTCCTTTGGATAGTTCTGCAAACAAACAGGGCGGAGGAAGCGATTCATTGCAGCGGTGCCAACAGAGGTAAACCGAGCATCGGTGCATGCCGGGAATGGTCCGCTGTGGACCATCGAGTGGCAAACCTCAACTCCGGTTGGAAAACCGTTGACAAGAATACGCCCGACCCTCTGTGTCAGCAGATCAATCAATTCACTGTAACCGGACATTTCGCCCTCGGCAGCATGAATCGTAGCTGTCAACTGCCCCCGTAGACCTTTAACGGCAGACTCCATCTCTCCTAGGTCCCGGCATTTGACAACCAGAGCGGCAGGACCAAACATTTCTTCTGTCAACTCGGGATTAGCAATAAAATCTGCCGCGGAGACTGTAAGCAAAGTCGGTTGCCCACAGAAGCCAGGGTTATCCCCCCGATCCTTACCAATCGCTTTTTTTTCAACACCGTACTGACTGGCGATAGCGACAACATTTTTATCGTAGGCCTGTTGAATGCCTTCGTTCAGCATAACCCCGGCGGGCAGCTGAGCTAAACAGTCCGCAGCGCGGTTAATAAAACGGTTCATGGCCTCACCTTCTATCGCCAACACCAACCCGGGGTTGGTACAGAATTGCCCGACGCCCATATTCAGGGACCCGACAAATCCTTCGGCGATTTTTTCTGCATTTGCTGCAAGAGTTTCAGGCAACAGAACGACAGGATTAATGCTACCCATTTCAGCAAAAACAGGAATCGGTTCTTTGCGCTTGGCGGCCAATTCTACTAATGCCATACCACCACCAAAAGAACCGGTAAAGCCAACAGCTTTGACTTCTGGAGCAACGACCAGGGCGGCTCCGACTTCACGACCAGAACCCATCAACAAGGAGAAGACCCCTGCTGGCAACCCAGATGACTTAACAGCTTTGTCAATAGCTTGAGCAACTAGCTCGCAGGTTCCAGGATGAGAAGAATGCCCCTTTACCAGAACCGGGCATCCTGCAGCAAAAGCAGACGCGGTATCCCCGCCTGCGGCGGAAAAAGCGAGGGGAAAATTGCTGGCGCCGAAGACCACCACCGGGCCGATGGCCTGGTTCATATAACGCAGATCTGGTCGAGGGAAAGGCTGACGGTCCGGTAGTGCCGTATCGATTCTGACATCCAGAAAGGTCCCTTCCAGAACTGTGTCGGCAAACAAGTTGAGTTGACCACAGGTGCGGCCTCTTTCGCCTTCAATGCGCACCCTGGGAAGACCACTTTCAGCCATGGCTCTTAGTACCAGAGTATCACCAAGGGCCATGATTTCGTCGGCGCAGGCCCGCAAAAAGCTGGCCCGTTTGTCGAGAGAAGCATGACGAAACGCACTGCTGGCCTCTTGAGCGGCAACAACCGCGCATGTGACCTGTTCAGCCGAAGCCATCGTCAGGACAGGGTCAAGCTTAGCGCCTGTCGAAGGATCAATTGCCTGATAGGTTCCGCCCCGACCATCTACCCATTCTCCATTAATTAATTGTTTTCCTGCAATTGTCATAGTTTAACTCCTGTAAAAAGGGTCATGACTGGTTTAAAGGTTGATTTGGCAACATACTAAGGATCAAACAGCTCAGCTCCCGACCTCTCTGATTGAACCTAAACTCACATTCTTCTAGATGCAAGTTGAAGGTGTTTGGCGACATGCCACGGAAACGAACTAACCGTATTTTGGGATGGCTTTTGAACAATCAGGAATGATCTCGGGACAGACATGACCGTTCCGTGCTCCGCACCACGTGGAAGTTCTGTCAAATAAGACGGAGCCCCCAGCGCAGTCACAGGGCTGATCCGCATACTTACGGGCGGGATGAACCGGAGAATGATGAAGAGGTGTGATGTGCGGCAGTTGACGAACCTGCAGATCAGAAACCGATAGTTTGGAGTCCGGAATCGGAAGTTTGAGCGTCGTTTAAGCACTTAATCATTGACTCAAAATCACCATCAATCAGACACCGAAACGGCCAACCTCAAAAAAGGGGTTGGCCGTCCCTATTGACCAGGGACTGTAAGATTTTCACAATATATCAATATTTTGCCGTCAGAATCGGCTGAAGAAACTTATCAGACGATTCTGACACCAGACAAAGTTCGACATGAAGGCATAGACTTCTCGCCACAGGGTGGGTCGGCTTCGGGCTCCAGGTGGAGGTCATCGAGGGATCAACAGTGCATTTTTAAATCTTTTCTGAGGATGCAGATGGACCTCTAAACTAAAATGTGAAATCTCTTTTCGGCATGTTAAATTTTTTGTATAGACTCTCTCAGTATTGACAATTTGTACGGTTTTTGAATAAAACCTGCCAAGCCTTTGCCGACAAACTTCTGAGTGACTTCCTGTTCATTGTAGCCGCTTGACATAATGACCTTGATATCTGGTTTGATCTGCCGCAGTTCACGGAAGCATTGTTCCCCGTCCATGTGTGGCATGGTCAGGTCCAGGATAACGAAATCGATGTCGGGGTTTTGTTTGAATTGTTCTACCCCTTCACGACCGTCATCAGCGGTGATGACCGTGAAACCGAGCTCCTTGAGCATTTCTGCTCCGATGCCGCGCACGGTTTCTTCGTCATCGACCAGCAGTACCGTGCCTTCACCTTTCCAGTCGTCATAGTGACTGGCGCCGTTAAAGATCTCAACAGGTCTGTCGCAAGCAGGGAGCAGGATCTTGAAGGTGGTCCCCCGATTTGGTTCGCTGTAAACCTTGATAGCACCTTTGTGCCCGCGAACAATGCCGAGTACCGCTGCCATCCCCAATCCGCGTCCGGTGAATTTGGTGGTAAAGAACGGATCAAACAGCTTTGCCAAGGTTTCCTTATTCATACCGCAACCGGTGTCGGCAATCTCCAGGTAGACGTAGAGTCCTTCGCTGATATTTTCGTCGAGCCAAACGTCCTTCAGATAACTCCGGTCACAATCCATGCAGCCAGTGGTGATGGCGATGACGCCACTTTTGTCACCGATAGCTTCAGAGGCGTTTATTACAAGATTCATGACAATCTGCCGCATCTGGGTGGAATCTGCTTCGACCGAGGGGAGTGGCGTGTATGGATTTAGGCGCAGCACCACTTTTTTGGAGATGGAGACTTCCAGCATGTGCAGCATTTCTTCCAGCAGAATATTTAAGTCGATATTCTCAATAACAAATTTTCCTTTACCGGAGTAGGCCAGCATCTGCTTGGCCAGGTCGGCTGCCCGTTCAGATGCCTGTTCGATGCGGTGCAGGTTCTCGACGGCGGGGGACTCCTTGTTAATCCGCTTCAGAGCCAAATCCGCGTTACCTATAATAGCCATGAGGATGTTGTTGAAGTCATGGGCGATACCGCCAGCCAGGACACCGAGACTTTCCAGTTTCTGGGCATACAGAAGCTGTTTCTCAAGAGAAAGGCGCTCTTCTTCAGCTTTCACGCTTTCGGTAATATCCTCTATGATGCCCCACACAACTTGCCTCCCGTTTGTATCGGTAAAAAGCACTCCACTGATAGTAATAGGATATTTGGTCCCGTCTTTACGAATATACTCCTTTTTATTCGGCCCAAATCGCCCGGTTTCAGCGAGCTCACGCAGTTGCTGCAGCTCTTGTGCTTCATATTCCTGTGGGGTTATTTCCCAGAAGCTTAACTTTAAAAACTCTTCTCTTGTGTAACCTGATGGTCGTAATACTGCGTTGTTCACCTCCAGAAACTCACCGGTCTCATTATCAACCATAGCCATACCTATAGGAGATAACTCAAAAAGCATACGATATTTGTTTTCTGCTTGTTTACGCTCAGAAATATCCCTTACAAAAGCGCAGTTACACTCTTCTCCTTCTAGCTGCACATAATTGGTTGCAATCTCAACCGGGAACACACTGCCATCTTTCCTGCAGTGTTCAGATTCAAATTTCATGGAGCCAAGCTTGCGAAGTTCAGGAAACTGTTGTAGCAAAACATCTGCGTCAGTGTTTGCATCGATATCCGCTACGCTCATCTGAATCAATTCCTCCCTCGTATAACCGAGGGAGCGACAGGCCGCTGGGTTGACATCTGCTATGCTGCCATCCGGTTTGATCCAGAAGATCGCATCTGAAGCAGCCTCAACACTAGTGCGGGTCATCTGCAATTCTTCTTCATAGCGTTTTCGGTCAGTAATGTCCCTGGAGGCGCCAAAGAGAAGCAACTCTCCCTCTTTTTCACCTCTGGTGCAGTCGCACGTTTCTGCGATCCAACGGGTTTCTCCTTGTTTTGAGATCAGTCTAAATTCAATTGTCTTTCTATCCCCTGGTGTCAGACTAAGAAGATAAGACATGACTGTCTTCCTGTCGTCAGAATGTACGAAAGGGAGCCAGCATCCTTTCTCATAAACCTCCTCGGCACTGTATCCGGAGATGGCTTTTATTCCACCACCCACCCACTGAATGCGAAAAGGGTCACTACCGGTTCGGGCACATTTATGAACGAAGTCCGACGTGAGACCAGAAATATAGCGATAATTTTCTTCACTGGCTCTGAGCTCAGAAGTCTTTTCCCTAACCCGTTCTTCCAATTGACTCGTCAGGTTCTGGAGGGCTGATTCTGCTCTCTGTCGCTCATCAAGCTCTCGTTGCAGTAAGACGGTGCGGTTGCGGACCTTCTTACGTAGTGCATAATTCCAAAACCCTGCTAACAGCAGAAGAATCCCAAACGTTGAAACGACTGCACCGTAGATAAAGTTTTTTGATGGCCGCCATTGCTGCCCTTCGATGTATATCCAGCGTTTGATGGCTTGCTGCCGTTCCTCTTTGCTGATGGAAGCAAGTCCCTTGTTGAGGATACCCTGAAGCTCAGGCCAATCCTTGCGGATGCCTATCCCCCAACGGTAATCAAATTCTGTCTTCCCGGCCAGGTGAAGATTGGTAATTCCAGCTTCTTGAGAATAGTAGGTTGCATTGGCCATGTTCTCCACATAGGCATCAACCATTCCCAGCGATACCTTGGCCAGACCAGTGGATACATCCGGTACGACATCAAGGATGATGTCGGGATATTTCGCCTTTAAAACGTCATGGGCCGTGTAATTGGAAACGACAGCTACCTTTTTTCCCTTCAGATCATTCAGAGTCAGATCTGATTTTGTCTTGCTACGTGTAAAGATCCCTCCGGGGACAGAAACAATTGTGTCAGTAAAGGTTGCAAATTTCTCGCGGTTTGGCGTTTTTACCATCGCCCCCAGCAAGTCGACCTCTTTATTTTTAAACTTGGTCATTGCCTCATCCCAATTTTTCAAGTGGGCAATGGTAATTTTAATCCCAAGTTTTTTTTCAAGAAGCCTTATAATATCGGCAGCGGCGCCCTGATATTCACCACTCTTGTCAATGTATTCGATTGGCTTGAATTCAGGATCAGGAGCGAGGATGATAGTAGGATGCGACTTTAACCATTGATGCTCTGCATCAGTGAGTTGCACCGTTGAGACCAAATTCTCTGCCGCAAAAACGGAGGCAGGCGAGATCGCAACGAGCGGCATGAAAAGTAGAAAGATAATGCGGCAAAGCATTCTGAGGCAGGACATGTTTCTCACCTTATTGGATATACGAAACATAGAAAATTACATTTCCTTTTGTCGCATACGGAGGACATTTATACACACAAATGTTTGCACATAGCATCAGAGGCTTAGCATTATAAATTAAATTATCTCAGATTAGAAATAATATATGTTTCCAACGTAAGCATCTTTAGCGTTAATCTATAAGAAATTACTTTTCTGCCAATCGTCGGACAGATAATTTCCGGCTGCCAGACCTGATCAATCGAAGAAATAAGACAACCTAAGCTCCGGACCAAGAATATTTATGGGCTCATAACCGTTAAACAATGCTGACATAGCTAAGAAGATCCTCGCATTCTGCAGCACTAACTGAATTTCCTGGAACTTATCCCTGACCGACTTTTTGTTTTCAATAGTTGCGAAAAGGTGGTCGCTGCTTATATTATTTTTGAATATTGTGTACTTGAATGCAGGGTATTCAGTATTCCCAGAACCCTCAGTTTTTTGATCCTGAAAGCACCTTGGCACAAAATCCAAGACGTCCCTACTGCCAAAACTTTCGACTTCTAAGACGAAAATCGGCTTTTAACTCATCGTCTATCAGATTCCAATACAACCAACCTCAAAAATATTTTCCGGCAGAACATGCCGTCATGCTACTTTTGGCCAGAATGGAAGTGTTTTTATCTGCAGATTTTGTGAGGGACCATTATGGCAGTTAGTGAATACCTCAGCATAATCGCCCTGATAACAGCAGGACTGGCTCTGCTTTTCTCACTCCGTTGGCTACTCAGGAGGGTTGAGAAAAAGCGTCATATTGACATCAAAGAGAACAACTACCAGCACGCAGTGCCTACCAGCTCTCCGCAGAACAAACCACTGAAAAAAGCACAGGAAAATCGCACCAAGAGTGTTCGTTTCCGTTTTACCATTATCCGTCATATTATCACGTTGACCGTCGTGCTACTCGTCGCCTTGCCTATCAGTCTCCATTTTCTCGACAAAATCCCCGCCGCCATGTTTTCTCTACTTATCGCATCTTCCGGTGTGGTTATAGGTATTGCCGCACGTCCCTTCATCGAAAACCTGATTGCCGGTATTGTCATCACCTTTTCACGCCACCTGCGCATCGGCGATACGGTCGAAATTGACCATATTTACGGAACCATAGAGGATATTACACCGATCTATACCATCATCAAGACATGGGACTGGCAACGTTACGTGATTCCCAACGCCGATATGCTTTCCAAGGAGTTCCTCAGTTTGACCCTCAGTGACAACTATCGCTGGAGTCACATCGAATTCTGGGTCGCTCCGGATGCAGATCTCGCTGAAGTCAAAGCCAATGCGCTGCAGGTTGCGAACGGTTGCCCCCACTTTGCCCCTTATGAGGACCCGAGTTTTTGGGTCATGGGTCTGGAAAAGGAAGGAATACGCTGCTGGTTGGCGGCCTGGGCTGATTCGCCTGGCGATGCCTGGATGCTGGCGAGCGAAATGCGAACCGGCCTGGCCGAAAAGCTTCGCTTGCTCAAGATACCCCCGCATCGCTACCAGGTCGATCTCGCTGGAGCGCTGAACGGGACAGATCAACCGGCACCCCCGGCCGCAGCTACAGATACAGCAGAGGGGACAAAGTGGCCCCGCCCGAACGGCCCGGACTCTGGCGACTCGTATCGAGCCTGATTAATTAAAATTGCACCCAAAAAACACAGAACGCCGCCACGACCTATGCCGAGGCGGCGTTCTTATTGCGTAAGCCTGACCAGATCAGGTCAGTTCGCGCGAGATAAGTATGTTCCAGTTCTTAGCGCATTAAATACTCTGAAACCTCACGGTGACCACTTCGTGGGCAGCAATATTATTGCTGGATATTTCAGGCACCCAACACTTGTCATATCGATTTGTACGCTGGGTGTTAATAAGGTTTGAGAGCGTCAGAAATTGTAATCAATGCGACCGGGATGGTACAAAAATACTATCAAGGATCATGAACCTTAGTCCGGGGCCACGCACCCTCAGGAGACAGTGATGCAAGCGTTTCAGCAGATCTATCAGCGTGCAGCTGCACGTAAAGGAGGTGAAGTTGTCCTGCGCCAGTTGCTGACGGGGAATATTAAAAGTCCGCAACAGCTCGCGGATATAAGCGACAACCGCTACCTGGCTGAAATGACCAAAGCGGTTTTTAAGGCGGGGTTCGTCTGGAAGATTGTCGAGCATAAATGGGCTGGTTTTGAGGAAACTTTCTGGGGTTTCGATGTCGGCCGCTGTGCCTTCATGTCACCGGATGACGAGGATGCGATCTGCGCAGACACGCGGATTGTCAGAAACCGGCAGAAAATTCTTACCGTTCCACACAACGCTGTGATGATTATTGAGACCCGCAAAGAACACGGCAGTTTCGGTCGGTTTATCGCCGACTGGTCGACACAGGATTTTATTGGCCTGCTTGATTATCTGGGCAAGCACGGCGCACGGCTCGGCGGCATGACTGCCCAATACTTTCTGCGCGTTATCGGTAAGGACGGCTTTGTTCTCTCGCGTGACGGGGTCCATGCCCTGATTCAGGCCGGAGTCATCGACAAACCGCCGACTGGAAAGGCAGCCCGCCGTAAGGTTCAGCAGGCCTACAACCAGTGGCAGCAGGAATCTGGTATGGGTCTGAGCGAACTCAGCCGAGTTTTGGCCCTGTCGATCGATGCGCCGAAAGACTGATCGGAATTCCACCATCAGTAAAACAGGAAGGGCCCACGATTACCAGATCGTGGGCCCTTCTCGTATTGCGCTATTTATAGAACACTCTGTCTCGGGATGCAGGGCCTGTGCGAATAGGCCCTTTGCATGGGGCAACATATCCTGATTTTGGGTGAACCAACTTCCGAAACATTTTTCGACCGGTCGATACTCCAGATGTTACTCTTGCCCCGAGCAACGTTCAATAAATCAGTTTTTTTAACAAAGCCCACTTGCTGCTCACCCTGCAAATAGATCATTTTATAAGCTGTTGACAAAAGACCTTCTTGAGCATGCTATCGGCACCAAGCTACGCTGAACCAATTCTTTTGCAGATGGGGCACTCAATCGCAGCCGTATTATCGTGGATAGAGTCGACTATTTTTACGTGGAGTGAAATATGAGAATGAAAGATCTGAAACCATTGATTGAGAAAAACCGTTCCTACCGTCGGTTTGATTTTGGACGGAAAATATCCGAGGATTTTTTGGTCGCGCTGGTGGATGCGGCGCGAATGAGCCAGAGTGCGGCCAATCTGCAACCACTCAGTTACATTACCGTTAGTAAAGAAGAGATGGTTACGGAAGTGCATAAGCATATGCGCTGGGCCGGCTATCTACCTGACTGGAATGGACCTGTAAACGTAGAACGTCCTGTTGCCTACATTGTCGTTTTAGGCAATACAGAAGTTAAACAGACCTATCGAGAAGTGGATGCCGGGCTGGCCATGCAGAATATGTGCATATGCGCGGCAGCAGAGGGGATCGGCTCATGCATGATCGGCAACCTGGATAAAAACATGCTTGTGAAATTGCTCGAGATTCCTGAGCAATATGAAATTATTTATGCGGTGGCGTTCGGATTTCCGGTGGAACAGGTGCAAATAGTGCCGTTTGCAGGGGATGTGAAATATTATCGAAATGAAAATCAGGAGCACTTTGTGCCGAAACGATTATTGAAGGATATTTTAATCAAGCGGGGTTAAGTTTAATCAAAAAGATGGGTTTATTCCCAGCAGCTTGCAGCGTATTTTTGCAATAGTTGCTGGCTGTGGATGCCTCGCAGTCTGCTGCGAGGGATTAATCATGACCCAGGATGAGAGCTGACCGGGTCTCCCGTTTGTCGCAGTCATGAGCTGTGAAAATGTTCCGTCCAAAGTGGGGGGCCATTACTATTTGTCACCACCCATAGAGCACCAAAGGCCCACGGTTACAATATCGTGGGCCTTTCTCGCATTGCGCTATTTATCAAACACTTTGTCTCTGATACCAGAATTTCTTGGAATGGCAGGTCGATAGTCAGTTTCGGGCCACGGAATTAATGTGGACCAAAGTCCAAGACGGGATCGAATTGATATTTTCCTTTTTTAGCCGGGTTTCAACCGTTTTGCCAACTCCTCAATGTGAGCTGGACCAATCTCGCAACATCCCCCGATAATCCTGGCACCGTGCTTTATCCAGTCCTCGGCAAAGTCAGCATAAATCTCTGGCCCCAGGTTGGTGCGGGCTTGCAAGAGATCTACAGTCGCGCCCTCTTTTAAGTATTCGGGCGCAATTTCCACAAATCCATTTGCATAAGCACCCACCGGAATGCCCTGCCCAGCCAACACGGGGAGCGCCTGGCTGACAGCCTCGGGGGGCGAGCAGTTAATCAGCAATGCTGCGAGATTAAATTCTGAGATCAGCGGCAATATCTCTGTGATCGACTCTCCAGATCGGAGCTTCGTGCCATCCTCGTCATCGACACTGATCGCAAGCCAAACGGGCCTCCTGCCGGAGTTTGCTCCCATCACCGCCCCACGGGCCTGCGCCACAGATGACATGGTTTCACAAAGAAATATATCGACATAAGGCTCTTGGATGGAGGCAATTTCAGCATATAGCGCCGCGCCCTCCTCGATTGAAGGGGCAAGATCAGGGCGATAGGACCGACCTGTCGGGCCCATTGATCCCGCGACCAGCCCCTGACCATGCTTGTCTCTGGCCGAAACCGCCAGAATGCACGCCTGCCGGTGGAGCTCAGCAAAGCGATGTTCGAGACCAAAAGGGCTCAGCCGATCTGGAAGAATCGCATAGCTATTGGTGGTGGCAATGTCTGCACCTGCCAAAAAATAATCGCCATGCAGCTCACGCACCAGATCGGGATGGTCGATTAAGAACTGAGTTGACCAGAGTCCGGTCGGTGCTGTTGCAGAACGTGCCAGTAGTTCTTGGCCCAGACCACCATCGAGAAGTGTGATATCCATGCGATATGCCCTTTCATGACCAGACTGAGATAGATTCAGTATTGCGGGCTTCTACACCTTTGTCAAAACTTGGATTTTTTTGAAAATAAAGCCGTGGGATTTCTTTGAATTGACACGAGGTGGGTCGATTTTCCCCAGTTTCGAAAATAACGACAAATAGAGCATTGAAAGCCCGCTTGGCGACCCGGTTGGGGTTTTCTGATTTATCAGGGTATGTAGGAATATGCCCATCGCAAGGGTAAGTATATTCTGGCTTTGGGTGGAGCAACTTCCAGGACACTTTGAACTGATTAGTGATTTGATACCGACTTGCCGGAATCAGACCGGGCAAAACTTACTACATATTAAGACGTTTATAGATGACGTTCAAAATCCATTCGCTGATGCAGTATTCTGATCACATCAATGCCACCATCAACAAGTTTGAAAAAAATGACGTGTGAGCCATATCTGATTTTTCTATACCCTGCCCTCACATCGCTGATATTGGTGGATGTAGAATGATCGCGAGATTGTGATTGCAGTGCTGCCCACAGTTCACGAACATACTTTTCAGCCTGCTCGACACCCCATTCCTCAAGTGTGTAGTCCCAAATACCACTGAGGTCTGATTTGGCCTTCGGAGATAAAACAACCTGGCTCATAGAGAGAGTGACTTTTTCTTATCGGCAATGAAGGCATTAATATCTAACCCCGTTGAGGGACCAGAACTCTCACCCTCTATCAGAGCTTGGCGCAATTGCTCTAATTTAAGGTGGTCATTTCTGATCAGATCACGCACGTAGTCTGATGCGTTTGCATAGCGCCCGCTCTGCACGCATTCTTCAACCCAAGATTTCATCTGATCTGGTAACGAAATATTCATGGTTGCCATAGAGTATTCTCCTTTTTAAGATCACATCTAGAGACTATGGCAAACCTTGCCAATTGTCAATTTTTGCCAAGCAAAGTTCAGAAGCAATGGAGCAGAGTAGGCTCCCATCTGAAGACAGAATCCCATTGATTACCATCAATAACACGCGAAGAGCCCACTGTTACCATGTCGTGGGCTCTTCGCGTAATGCGCTATATTTAGCACAGATCGTTGCAATGCTCTTTGTGAAACCTATAGACTGAAGATCGGCTCAGTCCATAGTGTTCGGCTATTTCAACCTTACTGCACCCTGGAGCTTCAAAATCTCTGACAAGCTGGCAAACTTCTTCTTTTTTCAACTTGGATTTTGCTCCAAACTGCACACCTCTTGAAATTGCTTTCTCTCTTCCTTCTCGGGAGCGTTCCCGAATCAATCCCCTCTCAAACTCCCCAATAGACGCCAAAATGTTAAATTGCAGCCGACCGTAAATTGTTGTCGTGTCGATCCCTTGATCCAAGACAACTAGATCGACATTCTTCTCTTCGAGTCTCTGGACGATGATAGATAGATCAACCATGGAACGTGCTAGCCGATCTAGTTTGGTAACGACAAAGACATCTTCCTCCCGTACGAAATCCAATACCTTTTGAAGTTCCATCCGAATCTTTTTTGAACCGGCCGATGCCTTTTCGTGATAAATCCGATCACAATCTGAAAGCTTGTCCAATTGCACATCAAGCTTCTGGCCAAGACTACTGACTCTCGCATATCCAACTCGCATTCCCATAATGACCTCCGCCGCAAAGGGTTAGCAATGACCCCTTCTCGTCTGAGTAACGAAGCAGGGTCTCGGAGTAAAGTTTATCTTCATAGAAGGATTGGTGGTTGGATCCTTATCGGAATGCAGGAATTACAAGCATCATTATGCAGGGCTTATTCTATTGACAATTCAACTTTCTTGGCGTACGCTATTACGTACAAATAGAGGAGGCAGTTATGCCAACAATCACAGCGACAGAAGCAAGAAAGAGTCTCTATCGACTGCTCGATGAAGTATCAGATACGCATGAGCCGATACAGATTACGGGCAAGCGCGGTAATGCAATCTTGATCTCAGAAGATGACTGGAGGGCTGTCCAAGAGACGCTCTATCTCCACTCACTTCCTGGAATGAAAGAGTCGATTATAGAAGGGATGCAAGCACCTATCGACCAGTGCGACGAGGAGCTTGATTGGTGAGCTGGAAAATTGTTTACACCAAGCAGGCCCAAAAGGATGCTAAAAAGTTAGCCGCATCAGGCATGAAACTGAAAGTTCAAAGACTGCTCGGGATTATTGCTGAAAATCCATATCAGACCCCACCCCCTTATGAAAAGCTTGTCGGTGACTTGGCTGGAGCCTATTCGCGCCGAATCAATATTCAGCGCCGGCTTGTCTACCAGGTGCTGGAAGATATAAGAACGATCAAGGTTCTACGAATGTGGACTCATTACGAATAGGAGCGTAATTCCTTACCTGCCACATTTTTAGGAAATGGGGGACCTTTAGATAACCAAATCCCCGAATAGTCTGGCATCTAGCCGGGATTTTCTCATATGTCAGGCTATGTAACAATTTTAGACTCACTAAGATTTTTAACTCAAAAACAATGTGGCACAAAATCCGAGACACTTTCTAGCCGACAAGACTTACCCCCCCACAAAACGCCAATGACCTACGGGCAGGTAATCGTGGGCCGTTCTCGTATTGAAGGTTCAGCAATAAAATTGCGCAGAGTATTGGACCTCAAAAACCTTCAAATCAAAATCTGATATGTAGTTTTCCTCTCAGCTTATATGAATGGGAAACTATCTCCCCCCCCCCCCGGCGCCAATTCGCATAGCGGGCCCCTAAAATATTGTTATTGGCTACGAGTTATTGCTTCATATTTCAGTTTATTATTTTCCGTTTCTGCCGCCAATACAGGTAACTGATTTAGCCTATTATGAATGGCATGATGAATAAATGACAACTTTGTACGTACCGATTGAGTTAACACAAACGGATATGCATCATCCAAACCCATGCTGCGGTTTAATGAATTGAGGACCATGGAAAAATCAATCCAGGTATCTAGAATAATTGCAATCGGTGTTTGAATAGAAAAATAGTGTTGGTCTTGGGGTAAATGTAATTTGCTGACTTGTTCACTATTTGCAGCATTACCAGAAGTTGAACCGGTGATAGAAAAATTTTGTGCCGTCTCTAAAGTGTCGATAATATGCATGTAATGGGCCCAAGTCTCTGCCCAGTCTTCATAGGGATGCATGGTGGCATATTCGCTAACAAACGTTTCGTGCCAATTTCCTGGCGCACCTTTCTCGTAATGTTGATCCATCGCTTCTTGGTAATCTAATTCATCGTCACCAAAATATTGTTTGCACAACGCGTGTTTTTTCGGAGAGTTTGCAATTAATCGTTCAAAATAATAATGACCCAATTCATGGCGAAAATGCCCAAGCACGGTACGATAATTTTCGCCCATGGCCATTTTTGTACTAGAACGTGCGACGTCGTCAGCTTCGGCCAAGTTAATAGTTATGTGACCACAATCATGACCAGTAAACACAGCTTCAAGATGTGTTAACTTACTGACAAAGTGATCTTTCACGTTACGGTCGGTTATAAAATCAAAACTTAATCCATTTTCTGGATCTTGACTGATATTAAGAAGCGGTATGGGTAATGCGTTTAATGTATACAAAGCACGGCGTTTTGCCTTTTCCATTTTTTTCCACAACGGAATGTGATCAACAATAGTTAGATCCGGAATAGTTTCGTTAAAACGACAAGCAAAACACAACACTTCATCTTTGTCGGCATCGGGAACAAATGTGCTTAAATCAACCATGCCATTACAGGCTTTGAATTGAGAATTGTTATCACATTTTTGAAAACGAATTTCTGGTTGTGCTGCTTTAAAAAATTGCCCACTTTCTTTATCTAGATTGTAAGGCTCCACTTGGTTAAACTCGTCATCTATCCCAACAATCCTGTCGCAAGCAAGACAACGGTTACTTTCAAAAAATAGAGTTGGATGATCTTTGCAAGTGCATTGAAATGTTTTCATATAACCAGTGGACTCCTAAAAAGAGTAGATGGATAGAGAATTGAACATAAAAATCACCATAAAGTTAATAGTGCAATGATAGCATTACAGAATTAAACAGCAGCAACCGCACCTTTTATTGACATGAGCAGCACCTTCGGTCCCCCTGCCTCAAAATTAACGACCTGCACATACTGAAACCCCGCTTGCGATACAGGCGGGGTTTCAGTATGTATAAGGATCAACGAGAACCTAACGATTCCCCCTTCTCCATTCTAATGGTTTCGTGTGGCATAACTTACAGGTCAGAATAGTTGTCTATTCTGGTCCTTGTCGGATTACTCCGGCCCCCTGATATTTAATTTTGTAGGCGGAGCGAACTGGAAAACCAGATTCTAGAATTTGGTTCCGATTATTGCGGTCGAAACAAACCCATCCAGGTTGATATGGTCCCCGCCAAAAGAAGGCTCGGCCCAAACGTATTTTCCCTCCAAACCAACAAAATAATTATTAGACAAATTGATATTGAACCCGGCACCTGCATGCAATCCATAAGTGGTCTCGGTCGAGCCATTGAAGTCATTAAGATTGCCATTCAGCTCCAAGTCGGAAATGTAAGCGCCAATGCCAAACAGACCGTAGGGCTCGAAGGCCCCGATGGGCAGAAAAACTTTCCCTGTGGCGACTATCGGAACGACTTTAAGCTTCGATTCCCCTGATCCTGCCGCAGGGGAACCCTTGCTCTCAAAATAGCCGATGCCCAACTCCACGGCCAGGATGGGCAAGAAGTAATGACCGATGACAACCTCTCCGGCAAACCCGGTTTTGCTGTCTAGGTGATGGGTCTCCCCATTGTTGAAATTATTAAGGTCGTGAGATTCGCTGGGGGAATATACTCCTGCCTTGAGTGCCATGTAATTGTCACCGTCTGACGCCGCAAAGGCTGCGGATGAGAAACTGACCAGAGCAACTGCGATAATCAAAAACAGAAATCTTGTGGTTTTCATAATACCTCCTGATTAATAGAAAACTTCCTCTTTACCGATTTAAGCGATTTATTAACCTTTGATGAAAGCGCAACTAGCGTGCCACAAATTCCTCCTAGAAAATTTGGAGCCAAGCTACTGATTTTACAGGTGTGATGGCAAAGTTTCCCGGCAGATTGAGGATAAAACCGCTTGCGGATTCCGTCACCCACAACATTATTGTCTAATACGACGGGTATGCTGCCGAGAAGATATGAGTCGACTTTGGTTTCAATTGGCAAGCGTGACGGGTTCACAAACGAACTGAGCCTTTGTTTTCTGAAAAGTCACCATCAAATAGAACGCCAAACGCCCACTATTGCCATATAGTGGGCGTTTCTTATTTATCAGGATTAATAGCACACCCATCGGTATCGAGTAGGGGCCATGAGGGTCTTCTCCGGTATCAACTTAGTAATCTCCCAGGTCCAGATGGCCAGGGAAATTACAGTAGGTTTTACCAAATCATCACTAGATTAAGTAATCCCCTTGTTCTGCCAGGGTGGGCCCTTCGCAGTATCCATAAAAATGATGGGTCAGCAGTTAGACTTCGGGAAAAGCCAACAACCCTTCCAACTCAGGCTCAAAAATCTCCCACACCCGTTTCTCCAGTTCAGCAATAAACTCCGGGCTGGTGATATTCGGCAGCTTGATGTGTGGATTCGGGTTTTCGTGCACCTCGGCGGGGAGACAGAACTCGGCCTTGGTGTAGCCCTGGCGCAGTTCAAGCGCCAGACCACGCAGGAAGGCGCGGCGTACGCTGGCGCGCAGATCCTCGATACTGACCTTGAAGCCGAATTCGCTCTCCAGGCAGTCGACCACCATCTGGGTGCCGATCCCTTTGGCGATATCGAAGAACTTGCACAGCCCGATCATATCGAAACCGACGATGTGCAGCTTGTCTTCGGTGATCCCCTTGACCCAGGACTCGAGGTCCGACTTCCCTTCGCGTGTCAAAAGTCCGTAGGTGCCCATGGACATATGGCCGCCAGCGATGGCCCAGGCGTAGCCGGGGTTGGTTTCGGGCTGGTAAGCGGGGAGTTCAAGCCCTTTGACATGATAGGCATAAGCGGGTTCGCCCAATGACTCAGAGAGGCGCATCGAGCCCTGGCCGATCTCGGGGCAGGTACCCTCACCGGCGGCAATGGTCAACGCGCGGATCTTCTCATAATCGCCGAAGGTCGCACCGTTCAGAATCGGAGCCTGCGGATGGCGCTCATTGTAGGCCAAAACATAGGAGATGGTCACGCCGAGGGAGATCGAATCCATGCCGTAGTTGTCCCCCAGCTGGATGAGTCGCGCAGCCTGACCGGCGTCATGAATGCCGAGGTTGGTACCGAGCAGGTTGAGCGGTTCATAATCGAACTTGGCGAGGAACTCCCCCTTGCCGCCATCGGCATTCTTTTCGGAAATATTATTGTGGCAGGTGATCCCGCAACGGTAGCAGGCCTGCGACTGAATGTGATAATCGGGTTCAACGTTGGCCCGAAACAGCTTCTCCGGCAGAGCATTCCCCTGCGGACGGAAGTTGTTGTACGGCACGGCATGAAACTCCTGCAGCACATCGTAAGCCGCCCAGGTGCCGCCCCCGCCGCCGCGACTTAACGGCTGGATGCGGGCCGAACCACCGCCTTTCAGAACATTGAGGTTGACCTTTTTGACCGCCTCGCTCAGCGTGCCGAGCTTATCGTTGCTCTCGGCGACCAGGGCGAGGATATTCTTGTAGCCCATCAGGCTCCCCATGCCGCCGCGCCCGGCGAAGCGACACTTGTCTTCACCGGACTTGAGCTGGTTCTCGGTCGAGAGCGCCACCGCGCCCATATAGTTGTGCTGCCAGTTTTCGCCGGCCTGACCGATGGCGGCGAAGTGGGCGTTGGGGTAATCCTTTTGCAGCGCCATGATCTTGGCGTGGGTCGAGAGTCCGCACAGATGTTCGGCCGGTTTCAGTTCGACCTGCGGTCCGTCGGCGGTCTCTTTGATTAGTATATAGACCGGCGTGGCCGAGCGGTTTTCGCAGACCAGTTCATCCAGGCCCGTCCACTTGAACTTGGCGCCGAACTTGCCGCTGCCGGTCGACCACATCGCCGCGGGGCGGCCGGCTTTGGACCCCTTGATCGGACTGTAGCCGGAGAAATAAGTGCGCAAGGCGGTCATAGCTGAAGATCCGGTCAAAAGCCCGGCATTGACGATCAGCGGGTTCTTTTCAGAATAGGCTTGATCGATCTGCCGCAGGGCCAGATCCTGAAAGGAGCGGCCAAATCCACCCAGCACATCCTCCAGATTACGGCAGGCAAGATCGGCAAAACTGATATCGCCCTTCGCCAGATCAATCGTGCAGCGTTTATAGCTGACGTCTGAAGGATTGGATGCGGGCTCTGTCGTCTTAAATTTCATAAGTCACTCACCTCTTTTGTATTAAATTTGGTAACCATTGTCATCAGCCGCCACCCAAAAGCGGCATAAGGCTCAGCTGATCGCCTTCAGTTAAAACCCTGTCCCTTTTGGCATGCAGACCATTGATCAGAATAATACCTAAATGTTGCGTCGGTAACTGCAGATCGTCAAAAATTTCCTGAGCCGTCACCCCCGCAGGATAGACACAAGTCCTGTGTTTGAAGCGGCCCGTCTGAAAAAATCCTACCAATTTGACGTCAACATTCATCAGACCACCTGCCAGGCGACGCTTTTAAGCCGCGGGTAAACTGAGCCGTTTCATATGGTTTTCAATCCGGGTCTGAAAGTCGCAATGCTGTCCACCAAGATAGACCATAGAGGAAGAAATTTCGCTCGCCAAAATTGCATGTTTGATCTTTTCCGGCAGATCTGCAACCCGCTGCCGCACGAATTCCGTTTCGCGAACGAAAGCCGGCAGATGACGATAGATGGTCTGCAGATAAAGCGGCTCCTGACACAGGTGTGGATTATCACGGAAGAAATCAAACAGCCTGGCGTAATGCCCGTTGATCTCTCTGCTGATCGCATCGGAGATCTCGGTATACAGCAGTTCCCCCTGAGACTCGCGCTGACGTCGGAAAATCAGGCGCGCCTCCTCCTCCGCACGCTGCTGCAGAATGCACAGGACATCGGCAACATAGCGCGGCTTATGCGTCAGGAACTCTTCATCGCTCAGCAGCAGGTTGGCGATGATTTCATAAGAGGAGGAGATCACCCCGCACTTGTTGGCCGAGCAGTCGCGCATGATCACCACCCCGCCTTTTTGCAGGTTAATCCGCGCCGCCGGGGTAATAAAGGAGTTGGCACCCTCGATAATCGCCCGCGTGTTGGGCTTACCGTCCGCGCCGAAAAAATCTTGCCAATTGTTATCATCTACGGTTTCGGGTCGCCCACCGCCAGGGATAAACAGATCGGTCGGCACCGCGAAAATTAGATGGTCATATTCGCGATAAAACTCATCGTTCGAGATCCAGCTCTCCTGCAGCCCGTCGGCGGTGCAGCTCAGCTTTTTATACAGCTTGCGCATCCCGTCCCAGCGGTTCTGCTGACGATAGAGGATAAACCCGCCAGGGTGCAGGGCCGTCGGATCAAACCCCTGCAGGTCATCCTTGAGCACAATCTGACTGAGAGCCTGAGGTTCCGCTCCTTCCGGGTCGAAGAGTGCCGCAGTACCGTCGACGATCAACTTGATCTGAACCTGCGGAGCGCGTTCCAGGAGCAGGCGCATGGCATTGCCGGCAACGTCGCCATTCGGCCCGCCGGTGAATTTGACCGAGAAGGGCTCGCGCTGCGGATCGATCCCCAACTCCTGCAGGGTGATTTCGGCAAAACGCACCACCCCCAAAGAGGTGACGCCGAACTCCTTGTGGTTAATCCCGACCCGTTTGCTCGACATGATCCCTGCCCCGAGCAGATAGTTGCGCTTAACCGTCTGGAGGGCGATCAGCTCAATCATGCTGTCGTGCATGTTTTCATCGGGT
Source organism: Geopsychrobacter electrodiphilus DSM 16401 (assembly GCF_000384395.1). Lineage (NCBI taxonomy): Bacteria > Pseudomonadati > Thermodesulfobacteriota > Desulfuromonadia > Desulfuromonadales > Geopsychrobacteraceae > Geopsychrobacter > Geopsychrobacter electrodiphilus. Next base: position 647,789 of record NZ_ARWE01000001.1, on the reverse strand, counting down.
CCAAGCTCAATCGGTTCGTCATCCCGATAATAATCGACAACACGCGGATCTTTGGCGACGCCGTTTTCGGTGACGAATATATCCAGAAAGGCATTGATAAAGCCGTATTGCAGTTTGTAGAGCCGCTGCCTGATCCGTTCGGCATCGTCCTCGCCGCCGGCGTCCAGCACCGCAACCAGCTTTGAGCCGCCCTCATAAATATCTTTGTTTTTGAGATGCTGGGTGTGGGCGAGCACGTAATTTTCGCGGAACAGGGTGTTGGCCGCGGTCACGTAATCGTCGCGCCCCTGAGTGATCAGGGTGCGCCAGCCGCCGCGAGCGATATCGGAGAAGCCGATATGGTAGCCGGAGCCGTAACGCCCGGAAAAATAGGTGATGCGAAAGGGGCGCTCAGCGGGCAGATCGGCGGTAAATTCGGCGCCGATCTCTTGCAAATAGGCCGGATCGATGCGTAAGGCCAGGGCATGTTTCTCCGGCACGAAAAAATTGGTTTTCAGGGTGTGCCGGATCAACGACAAACAACAGCGGAAGATGGTGCGCCGATAGTGATCGAGGAAACGACGCCCGCTGGTAAAAGTTTCGATCGCGTTGATGGTCTCATCCAGAACCTGCTGATACCGCTGATCACGATCTTCAGCTGTTGATGCGGGATCGAAGCGGGTACGGAACAGCTTGACCAGTTGCAACGAAAGCTCGGGATGGTTGTGAAAGGCGCGCATTACCCCTTCGAGATCAAAGCTGTCAGGATGATTATGCGCCAGGTTGGTGTGACAAAAGCCAATAAAGGCACGAATCAAGGAGGCATCGGCGCCGCTGGTAAGCCCCGGCAGCACCAGGCGGCGGTAAGTCAGGCTGCTGTCGGGCAGGATCTGGGTGTGATACAGCTCCTCCTGCAACCTGGCAAACAGCTCACACCCCGGCTTGAGCGGCTCAGCGGTTGCAGCGCTGGCATAAAAGGTCGCCAGAAAATAGGGGTGTACCCCGTTACTCAACTTTAACCCGTAGGCGCGCTTAATCTTCAGTCCGAGGCGTTTGAACACTTCGAGGGTCTGGGGCAGAAAACCCTTCTGCGGCGGATTACCGACCCCGAACAGAATCCGGTATTCCATGGCACCATCCAGGCCATCCGCTGCTTCGACCGCCAGATAAACCCCCTCATGCTTGAGGGTCTGCTGGTAAAGCCAGAGCAACCGCGCGACCCGATCCGCCGGGGAGATTTTGACATAGGTCTCGTTATTCAACCACAGCAGCTGCAGCAACCTTGCGCACTGGCTGGCATCAAAGTCGGCGTAGGTTTGGGCAAACGCCTCGAGGACGGCATCCATAATCGCCGCGGGGATTGTCGGCGCGGGTGCCTCGGCAATCGCCTGATCGCTTTTAACGTCAGACGCGAAGCGCAACACCTCCAGCTTGGTAGCGGTGCCGGGAATCGGGGCATAGGAGGAGTTGATCTGCAGGTAGGAGATATCCTGTTCGGGGCAGCTGCGCAGAGCCTTGTACAACGAACCCGGGCCGGCGACCTGGGCCAGCATCAGCAGCCCCTGTTTATCGAGCAGGGTCAGACGGCGATTCTCTTCAAGATTGTGCAGGCCGCTCGCAAGGTTGGCCAGCGCCGCTAACTGATCAGAGTTGGTGATAAAAAAATAGGGATGCATCTGGGCCTTCAGCCACTCCAGATTGCTCCCGCAGCGAACCGTATTCAGACTGATCCGCTCTTGAACCGCATACAACATGTCGCAATCCATTGGTAAACTCCTGCCCTGTCACCCCGTTATGACGCGCATTGTAATCTGCTCCGACCGCAGACTTGCGGCCGGAGCAATGACGGATAAATCTCAGACCTTATCGCTGCCGTTCAATTAATCTCACGCAACGACTTGGCGAGGATATCCAGACCTTCCTCGATTTGTGCGTCGGGCGTGGTCAGCGGCGCCAAGAGCCGGATGGTATTCGCGTAAATTCCGCACGACAGCAGGACCAACCCGTTTTGGAGTGCCTTGGCGGTCAGCTGCTTCACCTTTTCGGGATCTGGGTTGTGACCACCACGCTCGGTCACCAGTTCAAATGCGACCATCGCGCCCAGCCCTCGGATATCGCCGATCGCGGCGCTCTGCGGGTGTTCTTTCATCTGCTGAATCCGCTCGACCATGCGCTTGCCGATGCACAGACTGCGCGCACAGAGTTGTTCCTCTTCGATCACATCGAGCACCGCATGCGCCGCGGCGCAACCGAGCGGGCTGCCGCCATAGGTGCCGCCGAGACCGCCGGGATCCGGGGAATCCATAATTTCGGCCTTGCCGATCACCCCCGACAACGGATAACCGCCGGCCAGCGACTTGGCGATGGTCATCAGGTCAGGCTCGATATCGAAATACTCGGTCGCGAACAGCTTGCCGGTGCGGGCGAAACCGGTTTGAACTTCGTCGCAGATCAGCAGAATACCGTGCTTGTCGCACAGCACACGCAGCGCCTGCATAAATTCTTTGGGCGCGATGTAGAACCCGCCCTCCCCCTGCACCGGCTCAAGGATAATCGCAGCGACCTGGCTCGGCTCGACATCGGCCTTGAAGAGGCGCTCGAGGGCGTCCAGGCTGTCCTGCACGCTGACGCCATGATGCTCGAGTGGAAACGGAATATGATAGAGCGAGGCCGGAAAGGGGCCGAAACCGGTCTTATAAGGCACGACCTTACCGGTCATCCCCATGGTCAACAGCGAGCGGCCATGAAAACCGCCAACAAAAGAGATAACCGCCGGGCGTTTGGTGTAGTGGCGCGCAATCTTGACCGCATTCTCCACCGCTTCGGCGCCGGTGGTCATCAGAATCGTCTTGGCATGCTTGATCGGGGCCAGTTCATTTAAGCGCTCGGCCAGCGCGACGTAGGTTTCGTAAGGGAGCACCTGAAAGGCGGTGTGGACGAAGGCTTCGCTCTGCACCGCGGCGGCGGCCATGACCCTGGGGTGACGGTGACCGGTATTGCACACCGCGATCCCGGCGGCGAAGTCGAGATAACGCTTCCCCTCGGCGTCCCAGATCTCGGCGTTTTCGGCCTTGACGGCAAAGACGGCGGTGGCAGAGGCGACGCCACGCGGAACAGCGGCGTTGCGTCGGGCTAACAACTGGGCATTGGACATGATGGCTCCTTTAACTGAATCGGTTATTTTGATCACGATAGCAGACTGACTATCGACAGAGACAAAGCTACGCCTGCCGTTTTCCTACCCTGACTTAGAGCAAGGGATATGCCACCCACAACCAGGCGGAAAACCCTGAGTGGTCGAGTCGTCAATAATCGCCAGAAAGCTTGAAATAGTGCCGTAATAACAGCTAGTTGAAACTTTGAAAAAAAATGAAGGCAGGATCTTCGACCAGAGGATGAAGAGCGGTGGCGCCCGATTTTACCAACGCGGCTCAGCGCCAGGATTCAGTTTTGAATCCTGGCGCTGAAGAGAAAGGATTATTGATCTTCAATCGCTGAGGTTTGCAGAATGCCGTACTTCTGGACACGCCGCGCGACCGTCGCCTGACTGACACCAAGGGCGGCAGCAACCTTATATTGATTCCGGTACTGTTTCAGGGCTTCGCGATAAACCTGTTCCTCGACCTTGTTCAGGGTTTCAGCAAGGGTCTTCTCTTTGACCCAGCGCGTCGCCTTCCAGCCACTCCCCTCGACAGAGTTCATAATCTCCTGAGGAAGATCCGCAGAACTAATGGTCTCGGAATCGGTCATGACCACCAGCCGCTCGCAAAGGTTGATCAGCTCACGCACATTCCCCGGATACTCATAGTTCAAGAGGATATCCGAGGCCTCAACCGAGAGCCGTTTTTGCGCCCCGACCTTCTTGCCGAAAAAATCGAGATGATGACGCAACAACGGCAGGATGCAGTCTTTACGTTCTTTCAAGGCCGGGATATGCAGTGGAATAACCTTCAATCGATAATAGAGATCAAGCCGAAAGCTCCCCGCTTTGACCATGGCATCCAGGTCGCGGTGGGTCGCAGCCAGCACCCGCACATCGACCTTCTTGCGCTGGGTACTCCCCAGACGCGTGATGCAGCCATCCTCAAGAAAGCGCAGCAGCTTGACTTGAGCCGAGAGCGGCAGCTCTGCGACCTCATCCAGAAAGAGAATTCCATTATTCGCCAGCTCAAACTGACCGGCCTTGCTCGATTGGGCCCCGGTGAACGCGCCTTTTTCATAACCGAACAGCTCCGATTCAATCAGGGTTTCGGGAATGGCCCCGCAGTTGATCCTGATCATCGGCTTGGCTTTACGTTTGGAATTCTCGTGAATCAAATCGGCGATCAGCCCCTTACCAACCCCGGATTCCCCGGAAATCAGCACGGTTGAATCGACCGAGCTGACCTTGAGCGCCTGATTGATCAGGTTAATAAACGCAGGCGTTTTGGCGATAATTGCCCGCCCGCCATATTCCGCCTGCTGCAACGAGCGGACCTGCTCCATGTATTTATTTTTAAGCGCTTCCTCCTCTTCGAGGGCCCTTTGCAGATCATCAATTTCTGTAACGTCACGCTCGCTGACAACCACGCGGATGAGCTGACCCTGCAGGTCGAAGACCGGAGTACCGGTCAACAGCAGCGAACGCTCACCGCTTTTCTGCAGCAGGCTGACGCTTTTTTTGTTTTTGAGGACTTCCAACGTGACCGATTTATCAAGCATCCCGGCGGCCACCAGCTCGGCCATATGTTTGCCGATCACCTCTTTGGCGCTGACGTTGTTCAAACGCTCGGAAGCCGGATTGATCCGCACAACCTTGGCCGAGGCGTCACAGATCCAGAGGCCATCGGAGGAAAAATTGATTATCGCGCTCTCCTCCCGCGCAAGATCCTGAAAGGCTTTGGTGTCGCGTGCCAAACGCTCCAAACGGGAGTGGGCATAGAGGGCGCAGACGTAGCCGACAATCTCATCCTGCTGCTTCACTACTTTGACAGTCGCGGAATAATCACGGCCCTCCCGCTGCATGGGCGGAAGAAGGGTCTCGGTCTCATAAACCGTCGCGTCCCGGGTAAAATTCCAGATTTCAGGGAAACTGCTGATCAGGGATTGATCTGTCGGATGTTGCAAAAAAGACCGCGCCAGATTGTTCGCGAAGCAAATGTCCCCCTCCAGATCAAAGACGATCAATCCGGCGGTTGTTGAATCGAGCAGGGCGTCACGGTAGGCAGATGGTTGCATGGGAACCCCCGAAAGAAACTGGGCCTTTGGCTTTTCGCCAAAGAAACCTGAAGACATTTTGACCGGACCCTAGTGTTAACATAGTCCCTGGGGCGGATTCAATACTGAATCAATAAATTCAATAGAGAATCATTCCTGCGGCTGAGACTCGCGTCATCGGGGTTCCCAAAAAACTCAGCCCCGCCCGCAAAGTGTGCGGCCGGGGCTGAAACATTTTAGCCTGCAGATCAAACGAAAATCAGATTCCCAGGTAGGCTTTTCTGACATGGGGATTAACCAGCAGCTCGGCTCCCGTCCCTTCCAGCACCACCTGACCGCGTTCCATGACGTAAGCGCGGTCACTGATGCTGAGGCTGTGCTTGACGTCCTGCTCTACCAGCACCACCGTCACCCCGGTTTCAGCAATCCGCCGCACCACGCGGAAAGTCTCCTCGCGCAATACCGGCGACAGGCCCAGCGAGGGCTCGTCGAACATCATGACTTCGGGCCGGGCCATAATCCCGCGCCCGATCGCCACCATCTGCTGCTCTCCACCGGAAAGGGTCCCGGCAAGCTGTGCCTCCCGTTCCTGCAGGCGCGGGAAAATCCGGTAAACCTCCTGCAGGGTCTCGTCTTTGTGCGGTCTGGCCCGGGGCGTATAGGCGCCCATCTCTAGGTTTTCGAGCACCGACATCAGGGTGAAGAGTCGCCGCCCCTCGGGAATCTGGGCAATTCCCAGGCTGACGATCTCTTCGGGTGGAAGTTTCTGGATCTCCTGATCCTTAAATCGGATGCTTCCGGATTCGGACTTCATCAGGCCGGAGATGGTTTTTAAGAGGGTGGTTTTACCGACGCCGTTGGCCCCGATAATACTCAGCACCTCCCCCTGACGAACCTCCAGCGACAGGTCGAAGAGCACCTGGATATCTCCATAGCCAGCGTTCAGCCGTTCAATCTTCAACAGTGACATAATCATCTCCCAGATAGGCCTTGATCACTTCCTGGTTCTGCGCGATCTCGGCGGGCGCCCCCTGGGCGATCAGGCCCCCAAAGTTCAGCACGTAAATATGGTCGGATAAAGACATGATCGCCTGCATGATATGTTCAACAATCACCAGCGTGACCCCGGCCGCACGAATTTTTTTCAGCACCTCGATCATCACTTCGATCTCCGAAAAACGCAGCCCGGCCATCACTTCATCCAGTAGCAGCATGGTCGGTTCGGTGGCCAGCGCGCGGGCCAGCTCCAGACGTTTGCGCTCAGGCAGGGTCAGGTGCTTGGCCAGCACATCCTTTTTATCCGCCATCTGCAGAAATTCCAGCACCTTCAGCGCCTTGGCCTCGGCTTCGGAACGGCGACTGGTCTTGGCAAAGGCACCGACGGTCACATTGTACAGCACAGTTTTGCTGGCGAACGGCTTCACCACCTGAAAGGTGCGCGACAGCCCGAGCTTACAAATCTGGTGTGGTTTTTTGCCGCCGATCTCCTGCCCTTCGAACTTAATCTGTCCGTCGCTCGGAGGGAAGGCCCCGGCGATGCAGTTGAACAGCGTAGTCTTCCCTGCGCCGTTGGGGCCGATGATGCCAATAATCTGACCTTCCTCAACCGTCAGGCTGACGTCATTCACCGCCACCAGCCCGCCGAAACGTTTCGTAACCTGTTTAACTTCCAATAATGCCATAACGGCTTATTCTCCTCTGGTAGCAGGCTCAGCTGCCATGAATTCGGTATAGAATCCGGCGATAAAGGCGGGTCAAAGGTTCCTGAATCCCGCGTGGCTGGAAGATCATTACCAGGATCAGGATCAACCCGAAGATCACCAGGTGCATTCCCGGCAGAATTCCCCCCAGATAAATACGGGTGAATTCATTCAGCGGTCGCAGTAACAACGCGCCAAGCAGCGGCCCGACAATCGTGCCACGACCACCGATCAGAGCGATAAAGGCGATCTCGAAGGACATATCCAGACCGAGAATCGATTTGGGGTAGAAATACAGAAACATCTGCGCATAAAAGGTCCCCGCCAGCGCGGTAAAGAAGCAGCTGATCGCCATGGCCATCACCTTGTAGCGCGGCACATTAATCCCCAAGGCGGCGGCCGCCTCCGGGTCTTCACCACCGGCACTCAGGTAATAGCCGATTTTGGAACGCATCAGCACCCAGGTCATGGCCAGCACCACCAGCAGCAGGGCCAGAATGATGTAGTAATAGCTCTCCTTGCTGGTGAACTGATAATCCTTGAAGGAATTTCCGGCCAGACTAATCAAGAGTCCGCGTGGACCGTTGACCTTGAACGGGCCGATCATATCGAGGTTTTCCACCAGCACGCGGATCCCTTCGCCGAAGGCGATGGTCGCCAGGGCAAAATAGGCGCCGCGCAGCTTGAGGGTGGGAATCCCGATGATGATCCCGACCACCGCAGCCAGCACCCCGCCGGCCAGCATTCCGAACCAGGGAGAGAGGCCGTAATGCAGATAGAGGATGGTCGAGGTATAGGCCCCGATGCCGACAAACGCCGAGTGACCCATGGGCAGAACCCCGGCAAATCCCCCGACCAGGTTCCAGGAGGAGGTCAGATAGGCAAAAAACAGGGTCAGGATCATGATCTGCATGATCGACGGACTGGTAATGATCTGGGGTGCGAGCAGAGCGATCAGCAGCGCCGCGGCCAGTAAATATTTATTAGCGTGACTATCGATGAGTGCTTTCACAAAAATTTCTCCTTAAGGAGCAAAAACAGGGGCAATCCTGACGCCTGGCAATGGAATTTATCCCCGTCGGTTTTCAGCAGGAAAACAGAGTTCGTGCTTTAGAAATCCTGTTTACTACCGAACAGACCGGCAGGTTTGACAAATAACAGCAACAGAAACAGACCGTAAATGACCAACTCGGTCCAGGTTGACGGCATAAACATGGCTCCGACCTCTTCGATCACGCCGATGATGATGCCGCCGATGATTGCCCCCGGAATACTGCCAAGACCGCCGAGGACCACGATGATAAACGCGCGGATATCGAAAACGAGTCCGACGCTGGGATAGACATAGTAAAAGGGAATCAGTACACAGCCCGCCAGACCACAGGCCGCGGTGCCGATGCCGAAGGCGGTCCGATAAATGCGATATTGATTGACCCCCATCAGACTGGCCGCATCGCGGTCGAGGCTGGTCGCCCGAATCGCTTTACCCATGACGGTATTTTTAAGAAACCAGAACAGAAAAAGGGCACAGGCGAAGGTAATGACAAAGCCGTAAACCTTGGGCTGCAACAGATAGATCCCGCCCGGCAGTTCAAATAGTTTGCCGGTGACGCTGGTATGGGCCACACGATACTCGGCACCGAAAAACATCAAGGCCAGGTTATCGAGGATGTACCAGACCCCGGTGGTGACAATAATGACGGTGATCGGCTCGCGAACATCTTTTTCCGCCTTGAACACCGGCTCGATAACGATCTGCTGCATAAAGTAGCCGAAGTAAAACATCAGCGGCACGACGATCGGGATCGCCAGGTAGGGGTTCATGCCGGTCAGGGTGACACACCAGTAGGCCACAAACATCCCGACCATCAGGATGGAACCGTGGGCAAAGTTGATGACCTTCAAAACGCCGAAAATCACGGTCAACCCGACCGCGGTCAGGCCGTAGATCGAGCCCATCAACAGGCCATTGAGCAATGATTCGATATAGATTTCCATTTCGTCCAGCCAGTCTTTGAAAAGGAGGGCCGCTCCGTTCATCGTAACAAGCAGCGATGAACGCAATAAAACCGGGGGATGAGCGTTTGACTCATCCCCCGCGAAAACAGGGCGTGATTATTTATTGCGCCATTGGAAAGGTCGGCGTGTAGCCGGCATGACGACCCTCTTTAGGCCAGACCGTAAAACGCTTCATGGTGCCGTTGTCATTATGGATCTGCACCACCACCAGGGCTGCCTGCTTATTCTGGCCGTCCTTGTCGAAATCAATGCACTTATAGGCGAAGATTGAGCCCGGGCCAGAACACAGCTTGGTGTCGGCCAGCGCTTGACGCAGTTTAACCGGATCGGTAGAGCCTGCAGTTTCAAGGGCTGCCTTGATCAGGTACATCGAAGAATAGGCATCGACCGCTTCGCCCGACAGGTTGTAGCCATAAAGTTTGTTGTACTTGGCATTGGCTTCATCAACGCCTGGCTTGTTGAGGTCGGTTTCCCATTCACCGATGTCGAAGATACCTTCAGCATTTTTACCCACTGCCGTGAGAAAGGCCGGGTCAGCATGACCACCGCCACTGCCGATGATCGCCTTCACATGCACTTTCATGTTGGCGATGGTGTTGGTCAGCAAAATCGCGTCGGACGCGTTAGAAGTCAAAAACAGGACGTCAGGCTTGGCGCGCTTGATCTTCAGCACCACCGGAGTCAGATCGCTGGCGGTACTCGGATAGGGCTCATCCAGCACCACCTTGTAGCCAGCCGCTTTGGCCAGCTTTTTCCAACCCGCGGCGAAGCCGGTGCCCCAGTCGCCGTTTTCATAAACAAAGGCAACCGTCTTTATTTTGGTACCCGTTTCTTTGGCCATATCCTTCAAAAATGCGAATTGATCGCGCGTCCACCAGGAATCTTTGGCCGCAACCCGAAAGGTGTATTTAAAACCGCGTTCGGTGATGGTGTCGCGGACCGAAACCGGCACCACGAAGGGCACGCCGTAGCGCTCCGCCACCTGGGTGGTTGGGTAGGTGACGGCCGAGTTCCAGCAGCCGGTCAAGAGTGCAACCTTGTCGGAGTTGATCATCTGCTCAGCGGCCGAGACCCCTGCGGTCGGATCACTTTTGCTGTCGGCATAAAGCATTTCCAGCTTGGCGCCGCCCATTGATTTTATACCACCGGCATCATTGATCTCCTGAACTGCCATCTCACGGGCATTCTTCCCCTGAATACCGACCGAAGCCGAAGGTCCGGAAAGTGGGATAATGTTGCCGATTTTGACTGTCTTGGTGGCGGCCTGCGCCACACCAAAAGAGCCGGCGATCATAGTCAGAGCGACTACGGGGATAAGCATTGTCTTAACAATCTTCATACTCTGCTCCTTCTCACAATGAGATTTTCCGCACCAGCGGAGTTTGTGCGATGAGTCATCCCTTGGCTAGTGATGACGACGGGATACACAGGTTTACGGAACCCTGTTTTGATCTATGCAGAACATTGTTATGAGCAACGCCCATGCCAAAGTCTCATTACAATTCTACCTTTGTAACTAACTGAAATAATGTAATTTTCCACGGGAGGAAGCGAACAGAAGTGATGCAGGGTCAACCAGACGGGTCAACCAGGGTTGATGTCGTCAACCCTGGTTGACCCGTCTGACAACAAAAAAGCCACCCCGACAGGGATGGCTTAAGGCAGAGGAGACCACTGGGAAAATCCGTCGGGGCAGTGTCGACTGGAGCAGATACCGTCAAGCCCCAGGGATGGGTTCATGCATCCCTGGAAAAGGTGAGCGTGGGCACATCACAGACATGGGTGGAGCCCGGCAGATAACCAGAAAACCAAAAACCGCCTAAGGGCCGCTATCGACCCTGACCAAACCTTTACTTTGCTGTCCGGCGATTTTTCAGCCGTTTATTGAGCGCCTGTTTGGAAATTCCGAGCAGTTTGGCAGCCCGGCTCTGGTTCTTGCCGGTCGCGTCCAGCGCTTGATCAATGGCGTATTCAATCAGGCGTTCCAGGGTCGGAAATTCTCCAAACAAGTTTTCCAGAAGATTCCCGCTGGTCTGCTCAGGCTTCCAGACCGACCCGGCTCCGTTCAAGCGTTCGGCGATCAACTGGCGGGTCAACTCGCCTGAGGTGCAGCGCGCCACCGCATCGTAAAGATAGGTTTTAAGCTCCCGCACGTTACCAGGGAAAAGATAGTTATTGAGCAACTGGATGACTTCGGGGTTAATCCGGGGAGTTTCCTTGCGCATACTCTCGGCGGCTTCGGCGACCAGACTCTCGGTCAGCAGCGGGATATCCTCGCACCGCTCCCGTAAGGGGGGGACTTTGATCAGGTGGGTGCTGAGGCGGTAATACAGATCACGGCGAAAATTGCCCTCCTGTCCGGAGAGCCCGACCTGGGACTTGTTGGTAGCGGTCACAATGCGCGCCTGACAGCGCTTGGGCTGGTCTGAACCCAGGGGGTAATAAATTCCCTCCTGCAGCAGACGCAACAGTTTCATCTGCGAAACTTCGTGCAGATCACCGATTTCATCCAGGAAGATGGTCCCCCCTCTGGCCTTTTCGAGCAGACCTGAGCGGACCCCGCCCGCGCCGGTATAGGCCCCTTTTTCATGACCAAACAGGGTATCGGAAAAGAGGGCATCATCCAGACCGGAGACATCGACCGCGACAAACTCTCCGGGCAGGCCGCTGACCTCGTGAATCGCCCGGGACAAAAGCTCCTTTCCGGAGCCAGTTTCGCCGAGGATGAGCACCGGCTGACCACTGGGAGCGATGGCCTCAATGTATTGAAAAATTTCCTCAAGCAGAGGGCTCCGGGTCACAATCTGATCAAATGCCCGGTTGCGCGAACCCTGGCTGCCGAAAGAGATCCCCTTCAGGGACATGACCTCGGCGCGTAATGAATTGATTTCAAGCGCCGTGCGCAGCGCCGAACCGAAGGTGTTCAGGTTGATCGGCTTGACCAGGTAATCGTGAGCACCCAGCTTCAGGCATTCGACTGCGGTCTCAATCTCCGAATTGGCGGTGCAGATAATCACCGGCACCTGCGGCAGTTGCTCTTTGATGCGCTGAAGCACCTGCTGCCCGGACAGATGCGGCATGTTGAGATCAAGAAACACGATCGGCGCGACAATATCGACCAGTTTAGCCAGCACCTGGCGGCTGTCCTGGACTGTGGTGATCTGCTGTACCCCCATTGAGTTCAACAAAAAGCGATAGGCCTCAAGTTCGGAAGACTCATCATCCACCAACACGATATGCGGGTTTTGGTTGCTGAAATTAAGCATGGTTCTCCTGACTTTGGGCATGCGGTAAACGGATGGTAAAGACACTGCCGACCTTGCCGTTTGTGGCGGAAAGCACCCCGTCCATCTCCTTCTCCACAATCATTTTGGCCATGTAAAGACCGATCCCGGTGCCCGAAGCCGTCCCCTTGGTCGTAAAGTAGGGGCTAAAGATCTTGGTCAACAGGTGTTCCGGGATGCCGCAACCGTCATCCTTGATCCGCACCTGGTAGGCGGAGCTGAGATCCCTGATCTCTATTTCGATCAAGCGGGCGGCCGGGTTCTCGGCGGACAACGGCTTTTCATTGATGGAATCCATGGCATTGGCCAGGATGTTGACCAGCACATGGACAAACTCACTCTGGAAGCCGTAAACAATCAACGGATTCTGCGGCCCCTTGCGATTGATCAGCAGGCGCACTCCGTGTTGCTTGAGGCGCGGTTCCATGAGTTTACGCGCACTGTCGACCGCCTCTTCCAGCGCAAATGGAGTCTTCTGCTTGGAAGGTTTGAAAAAGTGGCGGAAATCATCAATCGTTTTTGACATGAACTGGATCTGCGCGTCCGCGCCGCTCACCAACCGATCAACAAAGTCTCTGGTAATCAGGTTATTGAAATACGCGGACGGCACGCTGGCGACATAGGTCGAGAGGGCATTGAGCGGCTGTCGCCACTGATGGGCTATCGCCCCGAGCATTTCCCCCATGGCCGCCATCTTCTGCGCCTGACGCAGCTGTTCCTCGGCGTTCACCCGTTTGGAGATATCGCGGATGCTCGCCAGGGTCAGCTCTTCGTTGTCGAGATGCAGAATCTTCAACCCGACCTCGGCCGGGAATTCGGTACCATCGGCGCGCTGAAAGGTCCAGACGAAAAACTTCTGCCCGCCCTCCCTGGCATTGTCAATAATCCCCTGCACCCGGTTTGCGCTGTCACGCCCATCGGGCTGAAACGGCGGGGAGACCTCAAGCATGCTTTTGCCGATGAGGGCCTCACGCGGCAGACCGAACATCTGCGAGGCCTTCTCATTACATTCGACATAGAGCAGCTCCTTGCTCAGCAGGATGGCGTCATTCGCCACGTTGAACAGGGTCTGATAGTAGGTTTCCATCTCCTTGCGCTTATGAATATTCCATTGCAGATCTTTGTTGATATCGGTGATCTCGGCCTGTTGCTGCAACACCTGGGTTTCGAAGCGTTTTCTGAAGCCCCACAAAACCAGGACGCTCCCGACTCCGCCGATCAGGGTCACAAAAGCCAGCCCCCCGAGGACCATCAGGACGATCTCGGCCGCGTAGAGCACCGTCGTTTTTCGGGTTAAGGCGTAGGCTTCTTTCAGCGGCACCGTCGTGCACAGGAACCAGTCGGTATTGGCGATCTGCTGATAGGCCAGAATATCCGTGGTCCCATCCTGCACCGATCGGTAAATCATTGTTCCGGAAGACAAGCCCGCTGAGGTGTCGGGTTTCCAATGCAGGTTGGGCTCAATATCCTGCAGTCTGGTTTTCATGACGTAGGCCTGGTTCGGATGCACCAGAATCGTACCGGCCTTTTCGGCGATAAAGGCATAACCGGTATCGGCGACCTTGATATTCACCACGTTCTCCACCAGGGTATCGAGCACGGTATCGGCCCCCATGACCCCGACGAGTTCGCCATCAACGCTCAGCGGGGTGACCAGCGCAATCACCAGCTTCATGGTCACAAAATCGATGTAGGGGGTGGTAAATGCCGTTCGTCCGGCCTGAATGGCCCGTTTATACCAGGGGCGGGCGCGGGGATCGTAGTCAGCTGGCGGGGGCCAGTCGGCGCCATCGATGAGCAGCCCGCCGGTCAGGCCGATATAAACATCGCTGAAATGTCCGGCTTTCATGGCCATTTTCAGGGGCCGCAGGGTGATGGAATTCTTGCCGATGGCGGCCATGTCGATGGAAGCTGCGGTCGCATTCAGGATTTTCATCTGCTGATTCAGCCAGACCTCTGTCGCCTTGGCCGCATCCGTAGCGATGGCCCGTTGATTGTCAATAATCGTCTGATCTATCAGCGCCCTGGTGCTGCGGTAGGTCAACCCGACAACCACCAGAATAAGCGCAGAAAAAAACACCATCACGATCAAGGTGGTTTTTGTTTTCAGATTCATCCGGGGCCACATCCTGATCAATGAAGGGTCGTGAATTTCACCTGAATTCTCGACTGTGCGTTAATTCTGCGCCTCGAACTCAGGCCCTGACGGATAAAGTGGAAATATGGCATAAAAACCAGGGCAGACTTTCTAAAGTTTGACCCGGACCGGAAGAGAATCTTCCGGTCCGGTTGACAACCTCAGGCTATTTATTCAACAACCCTTTCAGGGCGCCACCAATCTGGCCACCGACGTCCTTCCCGACCTTATCATTAATCTTCTGCTCGATTTTTTGTGTTTCGGCGTCAATCCGTTTGTTAACTTTCCCTTCAAGTTGTTTTTTGTACTGATCGATCCCCTGTTTTTTAACCTCGGCCAACGCCTGATCCGTCAAGAGTTTCACCACCTGATCGGCAATCTGGGTTGGAGTGGCGCCGTTCTGGCCACCGAGATCTTTCATTGAGATCGTCGGCAGCGCCACATCATAGTCCTTATTTAAAGGGACCACCTTGACGTGGATATGCCCATCGGTGAACAAGAGTTCGCGGATTCGGATTTTCGGTTCAGGACCGCTCTTTTTCGACGCGCTGGATGACGCAGATGTCGAAGAGGCAAGATTTTGCTTCAACTGGTCAAGATTGGTTTTCCCGGCCTGATTCAGCTCAAAGAAAACCTCCGGCGCAATCACGCGGATATGGTCGATGACCAACAGGTCTCCCGAAAGCGACTTCAGGTCAATCTGAGTTGATATTTCACCCAGAAAAAAGACCTCAGGTGATTTGAACCCTTGCGGATTACCGACCGTCAGTCCGGTGATAGCTCCGGAACCGGTCTTCAGGCCGATTTTGACACGATCAACTCGCACCGCAGTCTGCGTTGCCTGTGAGCCATAGGTTTCAATCGCAGATTTTACGATGCCATCAAGGTTTGACAGCAGAAAGTAGACTCCAACTCCCACGCTGACCAGCAGGACAAGAACCGCGCCCAGAACAATTTTCTTCATGTTTCCCTCGCATGCTTTCTTCACGTGAATGTGATTGTAAACTGAAGATGACCGGACTCTAAGATACCACAATTACAGCCTTGAGAGTGGTGATCTGCGGGGCCGGAGCCAGCCAAAGTCAAGGGGCAGATACCTTTGATTCAAGTAGATGCAGTCTGTTTATCCGCATGCGGGACATGACGCCTGTGTCCCGTTTTTGAAAGCCGGCAGTTCACGGCGTCAACCAGAATAGACCCTAATTTAAAGCAGGAGAAAAGTCCCACTTAGACGACAATTAAATCCAGATGGTTATAACCGTTTTCCTTGTTTTTAGGATACCTGGTCGTGTAGCCGTACTTCTTTTGCCAGTTCGAATTTTCCCATAATTTTGTATAGCTGGTTCGATAATTAAAAACAATTGATGGTTTCGTCGTAGAGTACTTGATCAAGCGAGCCAACGCGACATTATCCGGGTGTTTGGAATAATTACCGTTCGTCGAGACAAAATAATTTTCACAGCGCATTAACTGAATCAGATCTTTTGATAAATTAAATTTGCTCGCATGATGCGGAATTTTGAACAGATCAAGCACGATTGGATTTTCTATAGAAAACCCGAGAGCCTTCAAGCTTTCCACTAATAACCCTGAATGAGCGTCGCCAGCCAGGAGAATTTTCAGATTTTTATATTGGAGGATAAAGGCGATGCTGGATCCATTTGCCGCTGAATGATCTTCTATAAAGTCCTCTTCCGCCAGGGTCTCAATGTCAATCGTCCCAGATTCTTCAAGGGCATCATCTGGCACAGCATAATCCTCAACGGAAACGCCGGGGGTCAAACCTGCCGCCAGACACTCTGCATTCCAGGTGGGTATCAATGTTTCGAGCTTGGCGCGGTCAGGAGACAGCAGGGTCAAAATTATATCGTCGAGGAGAATAATATTGCTGGTGGGATCATTGTAACGTTCGACTGCCTGCCCGCCGAAATGCCGGTTCCAGCGCCAACCCTTTGCAATGATTTCGATACTTAGTTCTTCACCCATTTTAACCCCGAATTCTTTAAGATCGGCGTCAAATCCTGGATAAACTATTGGGTGACCAAAGAGATGTTCCCAGGTGTTAAACCAGATATTTTTAACCTCCAACTTTAGCTCTGGATCTTTTACAAGGCTGAGGACTCCTTCAATATGGTCTCTGTCTACATGGGTAACCACAAGCAGTTCCAGCCTTGAAACACCATTATCTGACAGAAAACCCTTCAGCGCCTGTTCATAAGTCCATGCTCTTCCTGCGTCTATCAGTATGTATTTGCGGTTAAACTCCTCCCCGTAAGAAATCAACAGGCAGTCACCCTCTTTTGCGGGCAGCATTGTCACACTTAAGGTGTCAAGCATCTGTTTATTCCTGCTGAATTCGTCACATCCTTTACCAGCGTCGAGAAAATTTGATCGACAGGAAGGGGTGAGACGGGTCAGGTTGAATTGCGATGCTTTCCAGTACAGCACGCCGCTCACGCGATTGAGCATCGCACTCCCTGGCAAAACAACGAAATCCATCCAACATCAGTTTCAGACCAAAAGAGAAGAAGGGGAATCTTGTGCCATAGGCCCGGATCAAAGCCTCCAGCGCTTCATCCCGATCCGTACCTCCGAGCATGAAAAACAGAGCAGCGTGCAAAATTGCACTATTTTTAATTTTCTTGAACTGGCCACTTCCCCCAACCTGCGTATTTCGCCCCTTGAAACAGACAGTCTGTTTACCATCCCACGCCGGCGACCCCCTACTCCCTGACGTAGGTATCGATGTCTGTTTCATGCACCATCCTCATCAGGCGTGCATACTCAGATTCGATAATCAGGTAGTGCTCGTGAGTCTCTTTGGCCATCTGTTCAAACACCAGACGAGAAACAGGATCAATCAATCTGGCTGCGGTAAACTGTAGACTTTTAGCCAGGGATTCCTCTTCACGCAGTGCAATCTCCATGGCACCACGTTCGTCAACCTGCTCATCAATCAACTGCTCCAGCTGGTGCATCATGACAGACCTGGAGTGTGCAGGGCTGTTAATGAATTTATCGAAATCACCCTGATCTCCGCCAGAATAAAGGCCATAAAAGCGGCCGGCATGCTCTCGCTCTTCCATGGCGAGCGTTTCGAACACCTGGCGCGCGGCGGGATCTGTGGTGATCTGCGCAGCACGCTCATAAAACTCCATCAGTTCTTTTTCCGCCATTGCAGCACGTCTGATCGATTCTTGATGATTAAATTCTTGGGTCATCGCCGTCGCTCCTTTCATGTAAACAGCTTGAAAACAAACCTGGATGAAGAAGTTCCTGCCATTACATTATAGCGGGTTTTGGTTGACGCACGCAGAGACAAGGTTCAGTTATTCAGGGAAGTGGGATATCGGTAAGTTTTTTTCAGAACCGGCAACCTGACCCAACGTTGCAAGATAAACCCTCATCGAGGCAGTACAGCAAAAGGACAAGGTTCAGCCCGCCGGAGCAGAATCCAGGTCACCGAACAGGTTGCGCCTCACCAACCACTTGCAGCTTTCAAGAACCGGAATTATCGTCGCCGCCGCACAGAGGATGATCAGCCAGTCGCTTAAGCTGAGACCGAAGGTTGCAAAAGGGGTCTGCAAAACAGGCAGGTAAACGATCACCAGCAGCAAACCACACTCCCACAAAACTGCCAGATTGAGCCACTTGTTGATAAAGGGTCGATGTGAAACGGGATTCCGATCAGAGCGGAAACAGTAGGCTTTGATAAATTCGATCAACACCAGCGACACAAAGGTCATGGTCATGGCTTCGGCGTGACTACGCCCTGAATCGAGCGCCCAGCGGAAAAGGGCTAAATTAACGAACGTCGACCAGACCCCGCCGGTCAGCATCAGGGCAACCACTGGCCGGGTAAAGATGCCACGCCGCGAATCGCGCGGTGGTCTCTGCATCAGATCTTCCTCTGCAGGATCGACCGCTAACGCCAGAGCCGGCAGGCCGTCGGTCGCCAGATTGACATACAGGATCTGCACCGCCGTCAAAGGCAAGGGCCAACCCGCCAGGGTCGCACCAGCCAGCAGGCCGATCTCGCCGATATTTGCAGAGAGCAGGTACATCAAGTATTTCTTGATATTGCTGAAGATCGCCCGCCCTTCCTCAACCGCACCAACGATCGAGGCGAAGTTATCATCGGCCAGGATCATATCGGACGCCTGCTTGCTGACATCGGTGCCGCTAATCCCCATGGCGATGCCGATATCTGCGCGCTTCAAGGCCGGAGCATCATTGACCCCATCACCGGTCATCGCAACGATCCGACCCGTGGATTTCCATGCGTCCACCACGCGCAACTTATGTTCCGGCGAGACTCGCGCATAGACCTCAATCCCGCTGACCCTTTGCGTGAGTTCCACGTCTGACATCCCTTCCAGTTCGACCCCGGTCACCAACTCACCGTCCCGGAGCAGATCCAGCTCGCGCGCGATCGCCTGCGCCGTCAGGGGGTGATCCCCGGTGATCATCACCGGCTTGATGCCGGCCTGACGGCACACCCTGATCGCCTCTTTAACCTCGGCGCGCGGCGGGTCGATCATGCCGACCAAACCGAGAAGAACCAGGCCCTGATCGACATCGGCCAAAGCGCCCCCGGGTTTGCAGGCAACCGCCAGCACCCGCAACGCCCGAACCGCCATCTGCTCAACCGCCGCCTCAATCTCTTTTTTTTGCAGTGCATCGAACGCCGATATCCCGGCTACGGTCTGCTGGCGATCGCAACATGCCAGAATGACTTCGGCAGCCCCTTTGAGATAGACGACGTTTGTCCCCTCCGGGGTTTGGTGCAGGGTCGCCATCCGCTTGTTTTCCGAAGTGAAGGGGATTTCGTCCAGACGCGGATAGTCGCGCTCCAGGGCCTGCTTGTCCATTCCGCCCTTGGCCGCCAGCACCACCAGTGCGCCTTCGGTCGGATCTCCCTTGATCTCCCAGCGCCCCTCTTCCTGCACCAGACGGGTATCTCCGGCCAGTGCCGCACCACGGAGGAATTCGCTCCAGAACGGTTGCGGTGCGATCTCAACGCCAGCCGCCGAAAAGATCCCCAGCGGCTCATAGCCATCGCCGGCAACCTCAACAATTTGTCCAGACAGCCAGATCTCACGCACCGTCATCTCATCTTTAGTCAGGGTGCCGGTTTTATCTGAACAGATAATCGAGGTACTCCCCAGGGTTTCAACCGTCGGCAAGCGATTGACCAGGGTATTGCGTCCGACCATCCGCTGCATGCCGATCGCCAGCGAAATAGTGACCACCGCCGGCAAGGCCTCGGGCACTACGGCCACCGCCAGGGCGATACCGAAGATCAGCATCTCCAGCAGCGGTTCTCCGCGCACCACGCCGAACAGTACAACCAGCGCCACGATCACCACCGCGGCAATCCCGAGCAGGCGACCGACGCGATCCAGATTTTTTTGCAGCGGGGTCCTGTCTACCCTGACCTCATGCAACAGGCCGGTGATCCGTCCGAACTCGGTCTCCATCCCGGTGGCGGTGACAAGCGCCAGTCCGCGCCCGTAGGTCACGTGGGTCCCCGCATAGACCATATTCGTGCGATCAGCGACCGACAGTTCGGCGGCGGCCAAGGCCGCGGTCTGCTTGGATGAAGGTATTGATTCGCCGGTTAAGGAGGATTCGTTCGTCTGCAGGTTGACCGCCTCGATCAGACGCAGATCGGCCGGTATCCGGTCGCCGGTCCGCAGCAGCACAATGTCGCCAGGGACCAATTCCCGCGCCGCTACCTCGCACTCCCGCCCGGCGCGCCGCAACCTTGCCGTGGGTGCGGCCATGCTGCGCAGAGCCTTCAGGGCGTTGCCAGCGCGATACTCCTGCACAAAGCCGAGGACAATCGCGAGCAGCACGATCACCATGATGGCAACGGCTTCGATGGTGTGACCGAGATAAGCCGAGATCAGCGTAGCAACCAGCAGGATGATAATCAGGATGTTTTTGAATTGATCGAGCAGGATGGTCCAGGCGGTTTCGCCGCCGATGGTTTCAAGCTGATTGCTGCCGTAACGGATTTGGCGCTGCCGGACCTCGGCAGCGGACAACCCCGTGGCAGCGGCCGCAAGTTGTTCCAGCGCCTGTTGCGAGGAGAGTCGGTGCCAGAGAATCGTAGTCGAAACGGAATTCTGCTCAACCATGACTAGCCGCCTGTCGAGTCAATGCATACCGTCTTACTTACCGTTGGATTATACCTAATTGCAGAAGGATTGTTTTTGGGGTCAGTGAAACAGAGTGAGAATAAATCAAATTAGTGGTTACGCCAGAACAGCGGTTTCGGCGCATTGGCCAGATACGCGCCGCACACCACCAGACCGCCCCCAGCCAACAGAGAGAGGTTCAGCGATTCGCCCAACAGCAGCGTTCCAAGCAAGACCCCGTTGACCGGCACAAAATTGATGAAGACAGCGGCACGCGAAGGCCCGATCTTCTGGATCCCCTCAAAATACCAGAGGAAGCCGATGACCGTACCGAACAGACCGAGATAACCGATACTTGCCCAGACCGACCAGGAGAAGGTCAACGCCTCGGGGAGGCTGCCATAGATCAGCGCCGGAACCAGCAGAAAGAGCGTCCCGGTCAGAGAGGACCAGCAGACCGCAGCCAGGGGCGACAAGCCACGCATCGCCGTTTTACCAATGATGGAATAGAGCGTCCACGACAGGACACAGCCAGACATCAGCAGCTCTCCCCGCCCCACACCACCACTGAAGATCATTGCAGGATGGCCCCTGGTAATTACCACCATCGCCCCGAGGACCGAAATCGGGATACCGATAATTCGGCTGAGCGGCAAGACCTCTTTATAGACCAACGCCGAACAGAGCGTTATCGCCACCGGATTCAGAGCGATGATCAGCGCGGCTCGACCGGCGCCGATCAGGGTCAGGCCGTTAAAGAAAAACAGGTTGTAGGCGAAGATGCCGGTCAGACCGAGCGCGGATACTGCGACTGCCTGGCGGAGATCGAGTCGCGGCAGCCCCCCTTCGCGCAACCGAACGACCAGCAACAAGAGCACCGAAGCAATGGCAAAACGGAAAAAGGCAGCCGAAACTGGCTGCGCCTGCCCGGCTAAAAACCGGCCGGCGACGAAAGTCCCGCCCCAGAAAAAAGCTACGGCGAAGAGTTTAAGGTAAGTTTTCAAGGAGAGCCTTTAGGAACAGAGAGATAAGCGTCTGCGGGGAGAGTAACTCCAGAGATAGCAACGGTCAACTCAGATCGTGCCGGATGTTCGTGTGCGTGAGCTCAGGCGGTAACGACTGCCGGGATGAATCAGGTGGGCACAGCTGACCAGGCGCTCATTTGACCAGGTGCGGCGCTTGACCAACAGACAGGGTTCGTTCTTCCCCATCCCGAGCAGCTTCTGCATCCGCTCATCAGGCAGAATCGCCTCGACGATATGTTCCAGTTCCGACAGCGGAAAGGCTCCACTCAGGTATTGGCCCGGTGTAGTGCCTGAAAAATCCTGGTTCAGATAGTCCGGCACAATCTGCGCGTTAACGTAGCGGTCTTCGAGCTGGAGCGGTACGCCGTTCTCCAGATGAACCAGCAAAGAATGAAACACCTTCGTCCCGATTTGCAGGCCGAGGCGCCCGGCGATCTCCTGATCCGCTGTGACCTCCTCCAGCCGATGCAGCAGGTTGCTGTAGACATGGTGGCGGGCACGTACCTCATCGGCAATGTTACGGATCTCCAGGAGCGGTGACTCGGCCTGAATCTCGCTGACAAAGGTCCCGACCCCCTGGCGCCGCAGTAGCATCCCTTCACTCTCCAGTTCGCGCAAGGCCCGGTTGACGGTCATGCGGCTGACTTCAAACAATCGGGTCAGCTGCTGCTCTGTCGGCACCTGCGCCCCCGGCGGATACGCACCATCCCGGATCTGACGGCAGATAAATTCTTTGATTGCCTGATAACGCGGCTGCGATGCTTTGGCCAGTTGCATGCTCGACATGCCTCCCAGGTAAAAAAAATCGTAATTTATTCAGCACCCAGCTCGATCTGAGCACCATGTATGTGGTCTGCAGCTGTTGACAGCGGGAAGTTAAGTGGCAACGTTGGACGCAGGCAACAGCTGTAGACCACAAGCCGCCGACCAAATGCTGAACAGTTACAAAAAAAAATCATCCACCCCTTGCCTTGTTGTCTAGTATTGTATATACAATTATGCAGCTGGTCAAAGAGTAAATCGCAAAGGGATAAAAAATGTCTGAAAACTGGCAGCAATGTGAACAGATCTGGATCAATGCCCGCGTGGCGACCATGGACCCTCAAATTCCCGGACCTTACGGGATTATCGAGGATGCGGCAGTCGGCGTCCGTCAGGGGCGGATTCAGGCTCTGGGGCCGATGACGCAGGCTGAGCTGGAGCGGCTGCCGGGACGCCAGATCGATGTTCAAGGCCGCTGGCTGACCCCCGGGCTGATCGACAGCCACACCCATCTGGTCTACGGTGGAGAGCGCAGCAACGAATTCAGCCGCCGTCTTGCCGGCGACAGCTACGCCGCTATCGCCAGCGCTGGCGGCGGCATCCTCGCTACCGTCGCCGCGACCCGCGCCTTAAGCCAGCAGCAGCTGACCGACCTGGCCAGACCGAGACTGGCCGCCCTCTGCGCCGAAGGCGTAACGACGGTCGAGATCAAATCGGGCTACGGGCTGAACCTCCCAGATGAGTTGAAGATGCTGCGCGCCGCCCGCGCCCTTGGCAAGGAACTGCCGGTGCGTATCCGCACCACCCTGCTCGCCGCTCACGCCGTCCCCCCCGAATATCGCGAGCGCCCGGATGACTATGTCAGCCTTATCTGTGACGAGCTGCTGCCACAGGCGGTCGCCGAAGGGCTGGCTGAAGCGCTGGATGTCTTCTGCGAAACCATCGCCTTCACTCCGGCTCAGACCGAACGCCTGTTGCAGGCGGCGCAGGCGCACGGCCTCGGTATCAAACTCCACGCCGAACAACTCACCAACTCCGGCGCCTCGGCCCTGGGCGCGCGCTATGGCGCCTGGTCAGTTGATCACCTCGAGCATCTAGACGCCGCCGGAGTTACCGCGCTCAAGCAGGCCGGGACGGTCGCCACCCTGCTGCCGGGGGCCTTCTATTTTCTGCGCGAAACCCAATTACCACCGGTCGCCCTGCTGCGCGCACAGCAGGTGCCGATGGCGCTGGCGACCGACCTGAATCCCGGCAGCTCACCCCTGGCCTCACTGCGTCTGATGCTGAATATGGGCGCGGTGCTGTTCGGACTCTCCCCCGTTGAAGCCTTGACCGGGGTCACCCGCCACGCTGCCCGCGCCCTCGGTCTGGGTGATAAACTTGGGATGCTGGCGACCGGCTACCAGGCTGATATGCTGCTCTGGAATTTCGAACATCCCGATCAGCTTACCGCCGAAGTCGGCACCTTCGCTCCGCAACAACGGATCTTTAACGGGGAGGTCTGCCATGTATAAGCAGGCTGACATGAGCCTCTGGCAGGGGCGGATCGACAGTGCCGACGGCGCCGACGCTTTGCGCTGGCACCAGCAGGTCCAACCCTATACGCAGGACGCGGCACCAGGCCGGGTGCTGCTTGGGATCTGCACCGATGCCGGGGTACAGCGCAACCAGGGCCGCCCCGGCGCAGCTAAAGGTCCCGACGCCATCCGCCGCGCCCTTGCCAATCAGGCCTGGCAGCTGGATAGCCCGGTTTATGATGCCGGCAACTTTGTGCTGCCAGACGATCGGCTCGAAGAGTTGCAGACGCAGCAGGCCGGCCTGGTCACCGCCCTACTGAACGCCGGTCATTTCCCCCTGCTTTTAGGCGGCGGACATGAAATCGCATACGGCAGCGGCGCCGGGCTGCGCCATCACCTGCGGGGGACGCATGACGCCGGGCGGATCGGCATCATCAACTGCGATGCCCATTTCGACCTGCGCAGTGACGCGCGGCCCAGCTCCGGTACCCCCTTTGCGCAACTCGCTGCAGATGCGACAGGGTGCGGCGAGCCATTTTCCTACCTCTGCCTCGGCATCAGCCGCCCGGCCAACAGCGCCGCGCTCTTTCGGCGCGCTGCCGAGCTGGGCACGACCATCATCGAGGATCATGAACTGGTGCCCTGGAATCTCGCCCCGCTCGAAGCCAAACTCAGTGAATTTATCGCCGGCTGCGAAGCACTCTATCTGAGTATCGATCTGGATGTGCTGCCTGCCGCCACAGCACCCGGGGTCAGCGCCCCTGCCGGCCGCGGTATCTCGTTCGAAATACTTGAACATCTGCTGACCCATATCCGGACCCGGGCCGGTTCAAAACTGCGCCAGGCCGACATTGCCGAATACAACCCGGACTTCGATATAGACAACCGCACTGCAAAGGTGGCCGCCAGACTCTGCCATCTGCTTTGCCGCAAAGTGAACTAAAAGAGGAGCACAACCAATGATTAAACGACGCGATCCCAGCCGCATCATCCGCGCCCCGCGCGGCACACAACTCAGCGCGAAAAGCTGGCTGACCGAAGCACCGCTGCGCATGCTGATGAACAACCTCGACCCCGAAGTCGCCGAACGACCCGAAGAGTTGGTGGTCTACGGCGGGATCGGACGCGCGGCACGCAACTGGGAGTGTTATGACAAAATCATCGAGGTCTTGAAACGTCTCGAAGCGGATGAGACCCTGCTGGTGCAATCGGGCAAGCCGGTCGGCGTATTCAAGACCCACGCTGATGCCCCGCGGGTGCTGATCGCCAACTCCAATCTGGTTCCGCACTGGGCCACCTGGGAACATTTCAACGAACTCGATCGTCAGGGGTTGATGATGTACGGCCAGATGACGGCAGGGTCCTGGGTCTACATCGGCTCGCAGGGGATTGTCCAGGGGACCTACGAAACCTTTGTCGCCATCGCCAAAAAACATTTTGGCGCTGACCCCGGCGGCCGCTGGGTGCTGACCGGTGGGCTTGGCGGGATGGGTGGAGCCCAGCCGCTGGCGGCGACCATGGCCGGGTTCTCGATGCTGGCGGTGGAATGCGATGAGACCCGTATCGACATGCGCCTGAAAACAGGTTATCTCGATGGCAAGGCGACGGATCTCGATACGGCGCTGCAGATGATCGAGCAGGCGGGAGAAAAGAAGAGACCGATCTCCATCGGCCTGCTCGGCAACTGTGCGGATATTCTGCCCGAGCTGGTAGCGCGCGGCATCACCCCCGACGTCTGCACCGATCAGACCAGCGCCCACGATCCGCTCAACGGCTACCTGCCTAAAGGCTGGACGCTGCAGCAGGCTGTCGAGCAGCGCACAAAAGATCCGCATGGAGTGGTCAAAGCCGCCAAGGCGTCCATCGCCCTGCATGTTCAGGCGATGTTAACCATGCAGCAGCGCGGCGCGGCGACCCTCGACTACGGCAACAACATCCGCCAGATGGCCCTGGAAGAAGGCGTGCAAAACGCTTTCGACTTCCCCGGCTTCGTCCCCGCTTATGTCCGGCCGCTCTTTTGCGAGGGGATCGGTCCTTTCCGCTGGGTGGCGCTCTCCGGCGATCCTGAGGATATTTACAAGACCGACGCCAAGGTCAAGGAGCTGATTCCGAATGATCCGCACCTGCATCACTGGCTCGACATGGCCCGCGAGCGGATCCAGTTCCAGGGGCTGCCGGCGCGCATCTGCTGGGTCGGACTCAAGGATCGCGCGCGCCTCGGAGTGGCCTTCAACCAGATGGTCAAAAGTGGTGAACTCAAGGCACCAGTCGTTATCGGCCGTGACCACCTCGATTCCGGCTCGGTCGCCAGCCCCAATCGTGAGACCGAAGCGATGCTTGATGGCTCCGATGCAGTCTCCGACTGGCCGCTGCTGAACGCCATGCTCTCCACCGCCGGAGGAGCCACCTGGGTCAGCCTCCATCACGGCGGCGGGGTCGGCATAGGCTTCAGCCAGCATGCCGGACTGGTGATTGTCGCCGACGGGACTGACGCTGCAGCTGCGCGCCTACAGCGGGTGCTGTGGAATGATCCGGCGACCGGAGTGATGCGTCATGCCGATGCCGGTTATGATATCGCTCGTGATTGTGCGCGGGAGCAGGGGCTGGATCTACCGATGCTCGGAAAGTAACATTGAATAAATTTCCCTCTCTCTGAGGGAGAGTGTCAGGGTGAGGCGGGAATGATCGCAATCGGCACCCCCTCATCCGGCCTTCGGCCACCTTCTCCCTCAGGGAGAAGAATTGAGCGGTGGATTTATATTCATCACATAAAGACTTTGGAGAATCAACATGTTCAAACTGCAAATAACCCCCGGTCAGCTTGATCTGGCCACTCTGCGCAAGGTCCAGGCTCAACCGGTCGAACTCAGCCTGAACCCTGACGCCGCCGGCCCCATCGACCGCGCCGCGGCCACCGTCCACGAGATCATCGAACAGGGCCGGGTGGTCTACGGGGTCAACACCGGTTTCGGTCTGCTGGCCAACACCCGCATCCCGAACGACGAGCTGGAAACCCTGCAACGCTCCATCGTCCTCTCCCATGCCGCCGGGACCGGTAACTTCATGGAAGAAGCGACGGTCCGACTGCTGCTGGTCTTGAAGATCAACAGTCTGGCGCGCGGCTACTCGGGGATCCGACGTGAGGTGATTGAAGCCTTGATCAGTCTGGTGAATGCCGAGGTCTACCCTTGCATCCCGGAAAAGGGCTCGGTTGGGGCATCGGGCGATCTGGCTCCGCTGGCCCACATGGCGACGGTGCTGCTCGGTGAGGGGGAAGTCTTCCATCATGGGGCGCGCCTCTCGGGTCGCAAAGGCCTGGAGATCGCAGGACTTTCACCTGTGACCCTGGCGCCCAAAGAGGGGTTGGCGCTGCTCAACGGCACCCAGGCCTCAACCGCCTTTGCCCTGCGCGGCCTGTTCGCCGCCGAAGACCTGTTCGCGACGGCCCTGATTACCGGCAGCCTCAGCCTCGAAGCGGCTTTGGGCAGCCGCAACCCGTTTGATGCCCGCATTCATGAGGTCAGCGGCCATGCCAGTCGCATCGACACCGCCGCCGCCTACCGCAGCCTGCTGGAGAAGAGCGCGATCGAGGATTCCCACCGCAACTGCGAAGCGGTGCAGGACCCCTATTCGCTGCGCTGCCAACCGCAGGTGATGGGCGCCTGCCTCGAACAGATCCGCAACACCGCACGGGTGCTGATCACCGAGTCGAACGCCGTCTCCGACAACCCGCTGGTCTTCAGCGAGGATTGCGACATCCTCTCCGGCGGCAACTTTCACGCCGAACCGGTGGCGATGGCGGCCGACAACCTGGCCCTGGCGATTGCCGAAATCGGCGCTCTGGCCGAGCGGCGTATCGCCCTGTTGATCGACAGCAACCTGAGCAAGCTGCCACCGTTTCTGGTCGAGAAGGGGGGCCTCAATTCGGGCTTCATGATCGCCCAGTGCACCGCCGCGGCGCTCGCCAGCGAGAACAAAACCTTCGCCCACCCGGCCTGCGTCGACAGCCTGCCGACCTCGGCCAATCAGGAGGATCATGTCTCAATGGCGACCTTCGCCGCCCGCCGACTGCGCGACATGGCCGACAACAGCGCCGGGATTCTGGCGGTGGAGCTGCTGGCAGCCTGCCAGGGAGTCGATTTCCGCCGACCGCTGAAGACCTCGCAGCTGCTTGAAAAAGCCAAAAGCCGCCTGCGCGCCCGTGTCCCCTTTTATGATCAGGACCGCTACTTCTCACCCGATATTGCCAAGTCCAAGGAGTTGGTACAGACCGGTGCCTATAACGATCTGATCCCCAGAGGACTCCTGCCGAGTCTGTGAATTGAACTGTCAAGACGCAGGCCGAAGAAACGCATCCCGGCACCTTTGAACCTGATGCCTGGCACGCAGAACTGGATCTGTTTATCGCCGCTCATTGAGAGCAAAGGGGAGAGAAGAGAGAGCAAAAAGGTATTTATTCAAACCTGCTCACAACAACGTTTCAAGCCAGAGAAGACCGACAAGGAATTGTGATCACCGCAACCCCGTTTTTACCAGCTCTTTTTACCTCATACATCAGTTCATCTGCACGATGAATCAGTTCACTTGAACTGAACTGTGAAGCGTTGGCACAGGAGATTGCGCCGACGCTGCAACCGACCGGCCATTCCTGCGCGGCCATGGTCTCCAGGATCTTCAGGTGCAGTTTCTGCAGGGTGTCCCGCGCTTTCTCCTCGTCTGTTTCGGCCAGCAGGAGAGCAAACTCATCCCCTCCCAAACGTGCGACCACGTCAGTTTTACGCAGATTTTCGGTGAGACAGCGCGCAAAGGCTTGTAAAACCAGATCTCCGGTATCATGGCCCCAGGAATCGTTGATCTGCTTGAAGTTATCCAGATCCAGGTAGGCGACCGTAAAAAATCCGGGGTAACGCAGGGCGCGTTCACGTTCCTGCTCAAGGCGGGCATAAAATTTTCGACTGTTCGCCAGGTCCGTCAGGCTATCAGTCTCGGCCAGACTCTGCAGCTGCCGCAACAAGTTTCTGATCTGCAATAACAGGACGGTCACGATGAAAAAAAATCCGAGCCGAACCAGGGAATTCCAGACCGGAACCATCGGATGACTGTAGGCAGGTCCAGAAATGTAATCAACGCCATACCACAGCAGCGCAGCAGTGATCGCCGTGACAACCCCCGGCAGAGCACCGGCATACCAGACCGCGAAAGCGGTTGGAGCAAGACAGGTGATTGAAAATGAGATCTCCGCGCCGCTGAAATAATCGGCCAGGACGCAGAGCATCAACAATAATATGGCCAGAAGGAACTGAACCGGGCGTGATAATCCGCTGATCCGCTGGTTCAACCTGAATAATCTCCCGTGAGACTCAACCACAAAAACTCCATGCCAGTCGATTTTGCGCTATTTGTTGTTATTCACGACAACCCGATCAGGGCAAGTAAACCACCTGCTGAAAGACATTTTGCAGAACAAATAAACAGATAAAGCTCACCAGGCAGGCAACCAGAGGGGTGGTAACCCATCCAAGGACAATACCCCCAACAGTTTTCCATTGGATATTATGTCCCCCCTTAAGGAGCCCCATCCCGACGACGGCGCCAACGATCGCCTGAGAACTCGAAACAGGCACCAGCGGCAGAGAGGGTAACCCCTTACTGATCAAAAATTGCTGCAATTGTTGCGAGGCGAACAGGAAGAGGACGACCGAATGAGCCCAGACAGCAACAAAAGCCATGAGCGGTGAGAGTCTGAAAATCCCGCTGCCGACGGTTCCCATCACCCGTCTTGAATAGGTAACTACCCCGACAGAAATTGCCACGCTGCCCAGGAAAAAAAGCTGTTGCGCCGCAGAGAAATGCAGACCGCCGGGCAAAAGAATCTCCTTGAAGGGAGACACCGGAAGGAAAACGCCGACGACATTTGCGATATTGTTGGCCCCCAAAGAGAAAGAGCCGAAGGCACCAACCAGCACCAGACCGAACCGGGTCACCTTGTCCAGGGTAAACATTTGGACTTTGAATATCCGGATAAAAAAGGACAGGAATTTATAGGAGAGAACCGCGACGATTCCCGCCATGAGAGGGCAGACAACCCAGGTCAGGGCAATCGTGGCCAGAGTAGCGCTGTCAGTCTGTGATCCGGAAAAGAGGTTCCAGCCAACAATGGCCCCGACAATAGACTGTGATGTTGAGACCGGGATTCTGGCCTTGAGCATCAGATAAACACTGACAGCGGCAGCGAAAGCGACCACAAATGCGCCGGCAATAGCATTGACCGCGCCCAGCTTGCCCAGTGTCGCGCTGGCCCCAGAGCCGCTGATCACGGCGCCCAGCATAACAAAAAGACAACAAAGGGCAGCAGCCGTGCGGAACCTGAGCATGCGTGTGCCAACGGCGGTGCCGAAGACATTTGCGGCATCGTTGGCGCCTAAGGACCAGCCGAGGAACATGCCACTTGAAAGAAAAAACAGAAACATTCCAGATGCCTAAAATGAACGTTTAATGACGAAAATCGCCAGGCTGTCGGCCAGGTCTTCGCCCTGATCAGCAATTTTATCGATATGTTTGACCAGATCACGCAGTTGCATTTTCGCATCCAGCCCCAGCTGCTCATGACCGAAGATCGCCTTCTGCAACCGGGTCGAAGCCTTATCCGATTCGGTTTCCCAAAAAATAACCTTATGCATGTGATCGGCGACCTGGGAGATATCCTTGAAATAGGCCCGCAATGACAGGGTCATGGCCTCAACGCACTGTACAGCACAATCATTTATGGCTCTCAAATCTTCGTGAAACTCAGGGGCGATCCGCGGCCGTTCGATCTCAATGCGGAACATCACCCCCTTGAACTGCCCGAGCAGGGCATCCATCCGTTCAATCAGCTTTAGAACATCACCACGTGATTCGGGAATCAGGGTTTTCCGGTAGAGCAGATCTTCAATCGAGCGACGCAGGACATCAGCCTGTTTTTCCGTATTGACATTCTGCGCCAGATGCTCGCAGAAACCTTCGATATTCCCGGCCAGATAGGCATTCATCCCCTGCAGATAAATCAGCCCTGACTCACTGGCCAGATCAAGAAAAGAGTCGATCTCTTTTTCGATCCCGATACTGTTTTTGAAGATTCCGATTAAAGCCATGTGCGCACGCTCCTCTATAGTTCATCCAGCAGGTTTCATCGGGGAAGCCAATCACAAATTACTTCAGCGCACATTTGCACCCAGCATAACCCGGCGGATCTCGTCCAGCCCGACCTCGTCGATCAGTTTACCAATCCGACATTTACGGTTTTGAGCGATAAACCAGTCAACCAATGGCGCGACTGCTCCCAGAGTTTCTTGCGCTGTCGCTCTTAGAATCTACGTTACGCAGAGGCGCGAGCAACATACCTTTGCATAGATTCAGGTTATAAAACCAAAACAAGAATTTATCCCTTAGACTTAATCTACCTGAATCGGTGTAGTTTGCAGATAAAAAAACTTTTATTGTTTCATCAATTCCACATAAAGTTTTTTGGCGCGATCTCCAACGCTCGAGTTGGCCATAACCGATAAAAGCGGACAGACGCCTTTCAATGCCTGCTCATTGTTCGCATATATTTCGAGGGTCGAACGCTTCTTGGGATTCTGATAGGCAAAGCCGGTCACCTTGCCCTTGATGGATATGCTGTCCGCGAAACCTTTGCGTCCGGATTTGCCGGTCGGCATCACGACTTCATCGAAATCTTTCTGAAATGACTTACTGATCTCCGAACCCGGGTAGCGTTTTATCAGCGGGTGATCCTTGCCTTCTTAGGCAAAGAAGTAGTCAAAACCAACAAAACAATCACAACCAGCTCCCTCAAACCTACATGATGGAAGCTGTTTTTGCCTGCATACTCACCTCCATTTTTAATCGTCACCAAGCAGTAGGCCCACGAAACCGTCGCTGGCATTAGTCTCCATTTCGATGCAATCTGCCATGCACATCATAGCCCCACCTCGATGCACACCTTCACCAGGATCAAGCTTAATTTCGACGATCTACATGTCGTCACGGTAGTTTTTGTAATCGATTAGGTCTGCCACATGGGGACTCAAGGCTGACTACATCATCGCCAATCCACCGTTTAATGATTGGGGCTGCTTACAGGTTAAGGACGATGTGTGCTGGAAGTTCAGTATACTTCCGGCTGGGGGCCGCGCAAGCAGAAAGTCGGCTCAGTTCTGGGCTTGAAAGATTGTATTTTCTATGCGCCCGGCTGAGGCAAAAAAGTTCAATTTATGACCACGCAGGTTGTCCCTGATCGGACTCCCGCCGCAGAAAAAAGTGGAGGCCAGGGCTACCTATAGATTGGTAGCCCTGGCTTTTTTCAGTACAACATTCGTTTTAATGGTAGAGACTGCCCCAAGTTCCTTTATCGCTACTCTGCCCCCAGGTCATTACCGCTTCGCCGCTCGGGTTTGCTGAGAGTTTCGGCAGGCCAGCGGCGCTGCCGTTCTGGTCATGTATAACCGTCAGGGTTCCCCAACCGGTAAGAGGATCGTACAGGTTGGCGAATGTCGCCGACGGGCTGACCGACCCGCCGGCATTCCAGCCTGCAAAGAAGTTTCCACTGCCCGAGGCCGCGATGCGGGTTACGCTTTCGCTACTCGGCGCGGTCTGCAGATCAGCACCGGTTACGGAGACTGCTGAGGCCCAACCGCTACCAGGGGTATAGAGACGACTCATGATTTCCTGGTTGGTGGCCGGCTCCTGGCGCCAAATGACCATGGCAGTGCCGCTGGCATCAACCGCCAGGTCGCTCGCCGTCAACCCTGCAGCATCAGCCAACTGCAGCGGGGTGCCCCAACTGCTCCCTGTGGCGTCAAATTGGGCAACCCCGAGGGTGTTTGATCCAGTTCCGTTTTGCCGCCAGGCGACGGTGACGTTGCCGCTACCGTCAGCACCGGCTGCCATAAAGGGCACAATGTAATTGGAGGTCGTATGGAGCGTCGCTACCGAACTCCAACTCACTCCGTTGAACCGCGCGGCGTGAACATTGTAATTCGTCGTATCGTACATTTTCCAGACTGCTGTCACATGACCGGCAGAGTCGAGGGCGAGGGTTGGCACCTTGACGTCGGAAAAGTCAGCGGCATCGGTGAAAACGAGATCCTCCAGGAGAACTTCAGGGCCCCAGCCGCTGGCCGGGTCATATCGATTTGCACCCACCGTCTTCACCCGTCCGCTTGAAGGTCTTCCGGGCACTGGTTTGCTCCGCTCCCAGGCAACTGTAGCATTCCCTGAATCATCCAACACCACCCTCATCAGGCCGCCGCCAGCAGCGGAGTTCAAGGGTTCAACCGCCCCCCAGCCGCTGACTGGATCAAAATAACGTGAATAGAGATAGCTCTGACTCGCCGCACTGACATAGACCCGCCAGACCAGAATCGCCTCACCGGCCCCATTCATGGCCAGAGCAGGCTCGTAGATGGTCTCACCGGTCGCTGGAGAGGCTAACATCTGCGGCGAACTCCAGGCACCGGCCGTTGTGGCGGTCGGTGCCTGGTAACGACTGGTCCAGAGTTCATGGATATAGGGGTCGGCCTGTATCCAGACGGCAATCGCATTGCCCTGATCGTCTATCTGCACCAGGCCACCCTCGTACGTATAGGAATAGGTCGTCACCCCCGCGGTATTGAGCATGAGCGGCGCGTCCAAGGCCGGGCCGATTGTCGCTGCTGCGGTGGTGAACCCCCAGGTATGATCGCTCCCCAGAGGATTTCCGGCAAGATCGGTGACGGACCCTTTCACCGTGGCCGTGTAGGTGGTTCCGGCGGTCAGATCGGCGGACGGCTGAAAAGTGGCGGTCGCGCCGCTGACGCTGATTACACCAGCGACATTAGACACGCCCGTACTCAAGAGAAAATCGGCGGAGGTGAATGAGGCAGCGGCCATCGCCTCAGAAAAAGTAATCGAAACAGCAGTGCTGACCGGAACGTCCACAGCCCCATCCGCAGGAGAAGGTGGCGTCACAGTACTGACCGTCGGCGGTGTGGTATCCGGTGCGGCAGCGGTGGTGAAGCTCCAACTGTATGCCGCACCGAGCGGGTTATCAGCCAGATCGGTGATCCCGGCCTGGGCGGTCACGGTGTAGAGGGTGTCGTAGCCGAGGGCCGCCTGAGGCTGGAAGGTGATGGTCCCATCCTGCACCGCGAGGGTCCCGGGGACCGCTGTTCCACCGGCACTCAGGACAAAGGTACTCGAGGTCACCGAGGTGGAGGCAATCGGTTCGGAGAAAGTGAGCGTGATGGAAGTATTAATCGGAACGTCGACGGCGCCATCTGCCGGTGCAGGCGGCGGACTGACCGACGGCGCAGTAAGATCAGGAGCAGCAGAGGTCATAAAGTTCCAGGAGTATCCTGTGGTCATGGCGTTCCCCGCCATATCGGTCACACCAGGAGCCAGAGTCACCACGTAGGTCGTGTCGGGACCCAAATCAGCGACGGACTGAAACGTAACGGTGGGGCCACTTACGCTGACCGCACCTGGAACGTTTGTCCCATTGGAGCTTAGTGTAAAAGTACCGGCGGTTACCGAGGCCGAGTCGATCGTTTCGTTAAAACTAAGGGTGATGACAGTGTTTAAGGGAACGTTCGTGGCACCGTCAGCGGGATTAGAGGGTTGGTTCTGAGCGAGAGTCGGAGGCGTCAGGTCTGGAGAAGGAGAGTCGCTACCGCACCCCCCCAGAGTCGTGCCCAGTAACAGCACCAATAGCCACAGGAAGCTGGTCCTCTTCATATTTTCCTCCTTTGTGAAATGTTCAGGCGGCCACCCACTTCACTGCCGACCACAGCCTACTAACTCTTCCTTTAAGATGTAGAAGTTTAGGAAGCAAAGAGCTGATTTTCTCTGAGCAGCCTAAGCCCCAAGTAATTAGTATTCGGTTTGGAGCGCAGAAAGTGCCATCTGGCAATTGCATCTTCTGGACATCAGCAAAGGGGCAGAGCCCATGAGGCAGGGAGGTTGATTCGGCCCTCTCTCCGGACAGTGAACAAAAGCTTTGACTGTGCCTATGTTTACGGTCCGAACAAACGGTCCTTTTTTGAATTGTAGTTTTCATCCTTGTCGTCTCCTTCGACGATTACTGCTTCACCAACTCCACCCGCCTGTTTTTCGCCCGCCCTCCATCGCTGTTGTTTGCCATAACCGGCGCCAGGGGCCCAACCCCTTCTCCCCGCAGTCGATTTTTTGAAATGCCGTATGTCCCGGCCAAAACATCAACCACCGCGCGCGCCCGGCGAATCGACAGGTCCTTGTTGTAATCGAGGCTCCCAACACTGTCGGTGTGACCAACTACAAACAACTTAAGATCCGGCCTCTCCTTGAGAAGCCGGGCGATCTCTCCCAATGCCTGCTCCGATTCCGGTTTGACATCCGCTTTATCGGTATCGAAATAGATACCGTAAATAGATGCGTGACCGGTCCGCTCAATCTCATTGGCCAGGGCATCGGCGTCAATTTTGACCAATCCTTCTTCCATCGGTTTTGACTCGACAATCCCCAGAAAGGTTTTGTCGGTGCCTTTGCACACATGCAGGTTTACGAAAATATCCCCTTCGGGGCGCGCAAGCTTTGCCGTCGCATGACGCTGTTCAAAACAGGCCCAGCGATAATTAAGCAGTGGATCTTCCGGGCCGGGCTTACCGCACTCTTTGTCGGCGCAGGTAAACAGGAACTCAAACCCGGCTGCCTTCATGGCCTGCTCGTAGTTCTGGTAGATTTCAAGCGTCGATCTCTTTTTGGGATTCTGATAAACGATCCCGGTGACCTTCCCTTTGACGGTAATGCTATCGGCAAACCCCTTACGCTCCGACTTGCCCGTAGGCATCACAACTTCATCGAAGTCCTTTATAAATGACTTACTGATTTCCGAACCCGGATAGCGCTTCATCAACGGGTGATCCTCGCCCTCTGCGGCGACCGAAAAGGTCACAAGCAAAACCGATAAAACCATAGCCAAGATCAAAGCTAATACTGAAGTCGAAGCCTTTCGATCAGACATGTTATCTCCCCCTTTTTCAGTCACCACCCAAAAATCGGCCGACAAGACCACTCCCTCTTTCTTCGCCTTTGTCACTGCTTCCGCCTGATGACGCGACAATCCGGTGAGCAAGGCGCGAGGGCAGGCTTTGCAAATATACCTTGCCAGGTCCGCCAAGGGTCGCCGGCAGCCATGATGACTTCCTTTACCAATACTTTGTGCCGATCCCGCTGAAGACTATTTATAGGTCCAGCTGAACCGACCCAGATCCCCGAAATCAATCACTGTCGTATTTTTGGGAGCAAATTTGCTCTGCCCTGGAAAGTTAATCATCCACCCACCTAGTGCACCGCCCGTATGGCCGTATGTTTCCGCCAAGAACCGATACTGGCGTTCATGCTTACAGCCCATGCGCAAATTTTTCGTGAACCTCCAAATTCCTGATCCAGAATTTATAACGCTCCAGCCACCACTATTCCCCCAAACATGTGAATCCTTAAAACTCCCATTAGGGTAGAAAGTTACCTGTCGCTGAGCCGGTCGCCCAGCCCCAAGCAAGGGCGACCAGGTGCCGCCCTTGGTTCTTACCTGAGCTTTTTGTTTAAAGCCTTTGAGCACAATCACCCCCCGGGATCCAGGAGGGATTCCTGTCCACCTTGCCCTGAGTTCAACCGTGCATCCTGCATCAGCGCCAGAAGGCATAAGGACCAATAAAACAACCAATGACATCAGCCAGGTTGCTCGTTTTTTCATAGTTACCTCCTTAACGATACGAAAGACAAAAGCTTTTTTTCTCTGGTTTGATCTGAGGTTGTTTGTCAGACGTTTCTCCCAATTCGGCTAAGTAACGGCTGAGGCAAATTGGTTAAAAATACCCATCCCCAAAATTAACGTCAGGACAGAAACAGTTTTTAAAATAACTCTGCTCATACACGCTTCCTCCTCGCATTCAACCGAAAAACAAAAGAATCACAACGGAATCAGCTGAACCCCCAAGTGCAGACCAATGGCTGTGTCGGGTACAAGCCCTCAACCATCCACATGACGATGCCATGGATCTTATAATCAAAAACATCTGCCATGTTGCCCCTCACTTTCCAAGAATCAAAAGGTTGATGGAAACCAGAAATAATTCACTTACACGTTGAATCCTCCAGAAAAGAAAATCTGGCCATAGGTATATTGACCCCCAACCCTACGGATTAATCTTCGTTACCTTTAGATACAGCTCGATGGCTGTTATATCAGGTTGAATGGGGCGTGCCGCCCCGAAGGTTAGTGAACTGGCAACATATGCCGCCTGTTTCATGTTTATAT
Organism: Geopsychrobacter electrodiphilus DSM 16401; assembly: GCF_000384395.1. NCBI lineage: Bacteria > Pseudomonadati > Thermodesulfobacteriota > Desulfuromonadia > Desulfuromonadales > Geopsychrobacteraceae > Geopsychrobacter > Geopsychrobacter electrodiphilus. The sequence goes on along the minus strand of NZ_ARWE01000001.1, from coordinate 610,712 downwards.
ACACAATGTCTCCACCTGAGGTGCGACCAAACCAGAAGGGCTGCACACCGCCCACCGGAAATGTAGTTGCTCCACGGGCGTTGCCCCTGAAAAGACTTTTAGGGAAAGAGCGATCATATCGAACTGGCGAAACAGGCCCGGTCCCCTTTTCAGCGGCCATCTCATAAGCCTTGCTGTAAGTGAGCAACATTCCATGAGGATGGATGTCAATGGGAATATCCGGCGAACCGCGCCCAACGACTCTAAAGGTCGACTCGGACGTAATGTTTACGCAGGCCCTGCTTTGTCGGAACTCATTCGCCGAAGCCAGCAGGCTGTGAATGGGGGCCTGATTCTGCTGAGTCCAGGCGGGAATCGGGAATTGGGTTGTAGATTGATCCAGCCCATTGGGGGGGCACGGAATGAGATAATTAAGCTTATTGGGAAACTGCTCGTGCCAGAGTCTGAAAATACTTTCACTGCCCCGTTTTTCCCAGAGGGTGGGCTCGATAACAACCACATTGCCGCCCTCCACCAGTTCTCCCTCCCAGACAACCAGGGGTATCCTGTCCGGATACGCTCCCGGTGCGGCGTAGGGCGGGCTGCCCGGGTACACATCGCCGCTGCGGAATCCCCCATTCTTGGTCGCGCTACCGCCCCTGATCGCACCAGGGACTTTCTTATTGTTCCCAACGACTAACGATTTATTAAAAGAATGCCGTAGGATGGCTCCCCACGGGGAATACACCATCACCTTCGCCCCGGCATAATAGGTTAATCCTCCTCTTGGCAGCACACCTTCGATGGCAAAGACATGAAAACCTGTCAGCGTGACCCGGAACCGGGCCTTTTTAGCAGGTGTCGCCGGCTGAGGCGTGCTTGTTGTTCCGGGCCGCGAAGATGTAGACCTTGCGCCTGCCGCAGGAGCAACAGTGGTCTGCCTGGGCTGGATCTGGAGGGAGCGCTGCGCTGGAGTATTTGTCTGGCTGGGAGCTGTTGGCTGAATGGGTTGGGTCGTGGTTTTTGTACCACCCCACACAGGAAGGTTGCCTGCTGACACCCATGTTCCAATGAGGAGAAAGCCCGCTGTGATAAAAATGAATATGCCGGTTTTTATTTTAACTATTTTCATGGGATACCTCTCTTTCAACGTATATCTCCGCATTACTTCCTCCGGGCTTACTCCGGCCGACAATCCCACTGCACCTTCACCTCGCCGGAATCGATAAATGAACTTTTCCCTTCTCCGGCCAGCTTCAGTCCCGAAGCCGGTAGGGGGATATTCTCCAACAGAGCACTTAAGGCACCACCTTCGAGGTCGACCTCGGAAATTTTCTCCGTTGCGCAGGTGAATTTCATCATTCCACCCAAAAATCCTCCCAGGGGCATATCCTTGTCGGTGGCTGCTTCCAGCTTTATGCGGTCGGCCTCAATCTCTTCCTTCATCCGGCAGTGTTCGACCTGCCGCGCTTTGACGGCTGAAAGCCTGTATTCCAGGGCGTAGGCTTCCCCCTCGGGATAAAGCCAGATCTGAAAGGCCGGCTCATACTCTTCACCCTCGAACTTCGCAAAACCATCGTAGCTGGCTGATTTATCCCGGGTGATCAATTGGTTTTGTTCTGTACCTTCAAAAGAGGATTCAATGTGGACCTGGGCACCGCCATTGCCCCAGCCGGCGATCTGGAAACCGTCGGGCCCGCCGTCATAGATGTAGTCGAGGCGTGCTTTCCCTTCGACCGTCTGTTTCATCGACTGGCGGTAAGAGTCTGTCTCTCCACCCGGGTTCTGCACCTTGGTGCCAGAGGCGCCCAGGGCCTGGAAAAATTGCCGCTGAGAGTTGCTGGCCATGCCCTCCGGACCGGTTTTCCTTTCGAGTTGCTGGTCCATCGACGCCTTGAAAGTACACTGCCAGGCTTTGGGCTCTTTGAAGCGTTTCACGCTGGCGGCATGGGCCGTCATCGCCATCAGGCCGATGCCGACGCATGCCAGGATGATGAGATTGCATGCTCTCACTAGACGATGAGACGTCCATATCCTCATAGGTTCCCCCTGTAGGTTCTTCGCGCAACCCCTATTTGGGTATCCGAATGGTGATCTCTGAATCCTTGGAGCCCGGGGTCTCATCCGTGGTCCTTGCCCAGATATGGGGCAAAGTTAAAAGGTCTTTGGCCTCTTTACCCTTCGGCCCCAAATAGAGAACCTTGGTCCCGTTGGCCAGGAGCACGGACCACCCTGAGAGTTTTTCCTCGTACCAGTCCATGATTTTCTCTGGAGAATCCTTACTTTTGAACCAAAGCATGCTAGCGACGCTGTCATCGCCAGTAGTAAAGCTGGCTTCCGGATAGACCGGGATACCTGTATCCTCAAGTAACTTTTGCTGACTCGCTGCCATGTCCGCCGCACAAATAGTTGCTGGTGCTGCGGCCACTATCACTACGGTTAAGAACATCGTTGCGAAAAACATTATTTTCTGCATAACGACACCCCATTTCTATGATTACTGAGAATAAACGCCCTAAGCTGAAAGTGCTTTTTCTCCTGAGTGCTCAATCCGGCTGAAACCGGACAAAAATCCCGGTCTGCATACCCGGCAGAACGCAGGGAATGGGAACATTTATCTTAACCACCTCAACCACATTGGAAGTCTCTGGATTATATTGACCGGGCACATCCGGATTTTCATCCGAACAACTGAAACTCATCCCCCTGGTCTCTTCCAGGCAGTGCCAATCAGACATTTTTTCACGGTACCAGGCGGACACCTTTGCATAGGGATCTGTGGAAAGAAGCTGAACCTCTCTCCAGCCTTCGGGACCGGAACTGTCGGGATCGATCGTACAGAACTGACTATTCGGATAGGCTGGCATGACCACTTCGGCTGCATCAGGAACCTCCCGATCCTTCGGCTGCACCATCGACTTGAATTTATCATCGAGTTTTGCCATCGGCGCGAAGGGGCCCGCCCAGGCCATCCCACAAGCGACGAACACCATCAAAAACAGGGCAAAAATAATGATCTTCTTCATGCACGCCTCCTATATAAATTCAGTCCAGCACGCTCTCGAGACCCTTCAGATTAAGGGAACTCGTCACATACTTCTCCACGCTTTCTCTGTCCCCGTCCACGTGCGCAAAAACGACAAGTGAACGCAGGTGGTTGTCTGGTGTCTGGATCTCCTTGGGGAAAACGATTCGCCAGTTCTTTTTGTTAAGCTCACTGACGGCCCAACCACCGAGGTAATATTTGTAGCCCAGCGGACCACTATTTTTCTTGTCGATACGAAATGCGTGAACAACCCCTGGCGGCGAGGGCATGTCGTAGGCCTTCCCGATTTTCTCCCCAGCGCCGTTAATCAAAACCTGAACATAAAATTTAGCGGTTTTCTTTGCAGTGCCCTGCGCACTCGCACCCGACGGTTGGTTCATCGCCTGGGCCATCAGCTGAGTCTGCTCCGCCATTTGCCCATGGGCCAGCGCCATAAGCTTTTGTTGCACTTCGGCCACCGTCTCCAGATCCTGCCTCTGAATCGCGGCCATCATCTCCTGCTCAAGAACCGCAGTATCTCTCTTCGCGACAGCTCTCTTCTTTTGCACATCGGTGATCTTGCTGAACCTGAAATCCAGAATGAGCTTCAGGGGAAAGTTACGCGCGCGTTCGAAGATCAGCACCGGTTCACCTTCCCGCATCGAGTTTCCCGAAACAGTGACTCTCAGCTTCCGGTTCCACCCTTCGAGGGGAGGCACCGACTGCTTGACCTGATCCATTACATGATTGATGTATTGCATCTCGGCAGCGGTTGCAGGTACATCCTCAGCATCGCTGATGGGATCGGCGTATGCTGAAAAAGTAGAAATGCCGCAGACTAGGAAAGTTGCCAAACCGAATATCCTGAGCTTATCAATGTAACGAGCATACCGATCTAATCTTTTGAGAAGCATCACAACTCCTTTGAGTCATAAAATACCCTGGAACTCAGAACAGACAGGTAAGCATGTCCGTTCATTGCGAAAACGATAATCTGGACTAAACCCTAGGAGCTTGTCCGAGGATAGAAACCCGGCTGCAAAACCAGCAGTTTGGCCCATATTTCAGTTCCTTTTTGCCCCATAGCTACGGCTATAAGCCTGCAAACGAGCTAAAATCTGTTCTCAAACTTCTGGTTTTTCGCTTCGGCCCCTATTCTCGGACAGACTCCTAGGGGTATTGATGTTTAATCGGGCTTTAATTATTGAGCCTTCCCACCATAGGGGTTTCCGGGCAGTCCTTTTTCCCCTACTAACAGTCTTTTTTCAAAACTTCCTCTTATTGGCTACCTAGGCCGATTGTAAATTGACAAGGGACTTAGCTCATCTCCGATAGATATTGCCTGCAACTCGTACTGATTCTTAATATCGACTTTCGCCCTTCTACCAAGAGCTCAACGCCCTTTTGCGCGACACTCAAACCGTCCAGCACCATCTGAGAGACAGTTATAGCCTTCGGGGAGCAGTTTTCTGATGCTCGAATGAATGTCACGACCCGAGCTCGGAATGCGGTAAACACAGTAAAAATATTGATTAAGTACCTGGGATTTTATAAGTTCAACAGTCTGTGCCTTGTCGATCGGTTCCCAATAGGTTGGCAACAGCTCGCCTTTGATTCCGGCATAAGCGGTTGGACATTGAAGATCGAAGCGTTGCGGAATGTTTTTGTCTGTTGCGACGGGTGCAGCCCCTTTACGCTGAGATGCATTACCTTGCCATTGTTGGTTCGCGGCCTGTGCCACGCCCCCAAGAAGAACCAGCCCAGCAATAATCGTTAAGAAGAAGATATTTAGTCGTTTCATTGACGCCCTGTCCTTTCGACCACTACTTCGTAGCCAATTCCAGAGAGACTATATTGGCTGTGTCGGAGAGAGGGATCTCAACCTGAGGACGCTTGCCTGTTAACTCAAGACGTATCGCACCGATCTTTGCGTAAGCGACATCGGGCCGGAACAGGTTCAAGTTCTTGATGAAATCTTCAATTCGCCATTTCCCGATATAAAGCATTTTGGTGAAGGAAGAACCTCTTCCAAAATGGTCGTAACCTTCTCGTAGAATGCTTGCTCGACAGCTGGTAGCGGGCGTTTTTGACAGGCTTCGACGACCTCAAGACCTGACCCAGAACAGACCAGAACAATCAGCCCAAGAATTTTGTAGAAATTCAGACGACACCGCATATCCCCTCTCCGCTCCTTGTTACAGCATCGGCTTCAGGGACATGACAATCATCGATTTGACCCCTTTCACATCAAACATCATCTCCACAAACCCCGTATCCCCGGGCTTTTCAACTTTCGAAACAATTAACTGCCTATATTTCAGAGAATCCATTGGGGAAATGTTTTTTTTATCCGTGTTGACAAAGAGTCCCACCTGACCGGCCTCTTTAACCGCGAGTTCAGGTGTGTATTGCCATCCATTGGCCAGTTTTTCCTGGTACCAGGCCACTACTTTTTCGGGACTGTCTTTAGAAACGATAGTCAGCGTGCTGAGCTCGCCATTTGACTCGCCGGTCGCGCCACAAAAGGCATCAGGATAAACTGGAATCGCGATCTCTTCTGCTGATGGTAAATTGCTCTGCATATCAGCTGTGGTTTTCCCCTGAGCCGTCATCGACTGTTTACCCAGGTCCGTAATGGGCAAGAACTGGCAAATCGAGTCAGCTATTGAGACGGTACACAAACCAAACAACAAAACGATTAGAACCAAAAATACGCGTTTCATAAATCCTCCTCACGAGGCAAAAGGCATTCCCCGACACTTTGTCAGAGAAATTTCTTGCGAAATTCCATGCATTGTCTGATCTGAAATTAACCGTGACTACAAGGTGGGAACACCCCCGATTGGGGGGGATAAGAAAAAAGGAGGCTAAAAAGAAAAAATCTAGAAAGGATCGATCAGTCCGAGCCTCAAGCCTTCATAAACCGCTTCGGCCCGGCTTGAAACATTCAATTTCTGATAGATGATTTTGGTATATCCGGCCACCGTGTTGGTGGTCAAGCCGAGCAGTCTGGCGACCTCAGGGCGCGAAAACCCCTTGGCGATGAGCTGAAGGACCTCATTTTCACGTGTCGTCAGCGCTTCCGTTTCTTCGGCCTTTTGTCCCAAACGGGAAAAATAGGCGAGAATACGGCGGGCGATACCCGGAGATAGTGGGGGCTGTCCCTGTAGCACCGCTTTGAGTTGATCAACCTGCTCGCACAGCAGCTGCTCTTTGATCAGGTACCCTTTGGCACCGGCCTGCAGGGCCGAAAAGATATGGGTATCATCATCGAAGATGGTCGTGATGACCGTATAAGTCCTCGGATGAGAGACTGCGATCTCCCTGACCAGGTCGATCCCCGACCCATCAGGTAAGTTGATGTCCACCAGCGCCAAACAATAAGAGTTGCTCTTCAGGTGTTTGCGGGCCTCTTTGAGGGTCACCGCGCCCAGCGCTTGCGCCTCGGGAAATGCCTCGGATATATGCTCCAGCCACCAGGCCCGCGTATCGTCATGGTCTTCTACGATAAGTACCGATTTCATGGCGGTTTCACCTTTCAGGGTTCGGGGGAAAGCGGCAACGACAGCCGGACCTCAAAGGAATTATCTTCGGGGCGACAGAAGTGATCGAGGGTCCCGCCCAGATCGGCAATTCTCCTCCGCATATTATTCAACCCTTTACCGAAACGAACCTCTTCAGACTCGTGCCCAACCCCATTGTTACGGATACTCGCCCTGAGTTGCTGACCCTCAAGGTGCCATGCGACCCAGAGCTGATCCAGATCAGCATGACTGAAAGCGTTGGTCACAGCTTCCGAGAGGACCCGCGACAGGTTTGTCAATTGACGCGGACTCAGCTGGTACTCGAAATCGAAGGGACGAACCTGCCAATCAAAAATGACGCTGGCTGACTCACAACGCTCATGCAGTTTTTGGCGCCAGTTGGCTAGAGCCTCCTCCAGCGCAATACTCGCCTGCGGATCAAGGCTGTAGACGATGTCGCGCAGTGCGCGCAGGGCTTCACGGGCAAGCTGAGATGTGCGCTGGCTGCTCGATGTCTGTGCCAGGGAGAGGAGCCGCCCGCCGATATCATCATGCAGATCGCGCAGAATCCGTTCACGCTCTTCCTGAGCGCCGCGCGTATGTGCGGCCAGCCGGCTTTCGGTCTGACTCGATATCTTGTGCAGCTCATCCACCAAACGAACATCCATAGCGGAAAATAGGCGCTGACCTTTTTTGGGGAACATTATTTCAATAGTCCCCTCGCCGCTGATATTGGGAACCTGAAGGATCTGTCCGTATTGCAGAATTTTCGGTGAAGCTATGTTTCCCGGCGAAAATTTCTGCGAGAGCGGCTCAAAAATTTCTGTCAGCACGAATTCCCACAAGACATCGCCATGTTTCTCCTGATCCACGATACCGGCGACCAGAATCGGCAAATACTGCTCGAATCTCTTGCGGTGTTTTCGATAAATCCGCCCCAGAACCCACTGACGCACTGGGAAATAGCCCCATCCGACAAACAGCAGAGAGAGGGGAAGAGCCGAGCCGGTGCTGAGATGCATGGAAAAAGCCAACAGGCCATCAACAATCAGCACCGAAACCCCGGCAAAAAACCACAGCCAGATATTGAACCACCAGCGATCGATGTCAAACAGGCGGTACTTGAGGATGCCCAGCGCGAGGCTGACGTGCATGAACAAAAAACACCCCAACCCGACACTGACTGAAAACACTGCATGCCCGGTTATCAGCAGCAGCACGAAGTAGAGAAAGCAGCCCAGACCGGTCGGAATCAAAAAAGCCAGTAGAAACCACTTGAACGCGGCCTGATCGATGGCGCTTCCTCTGGAATTTTGCCATTGCCGAAACCCGATAATCAGGGCAATCGCCATATAGATCGGCGCTTGAATCAGGGTGGTATTCCCCGGAAGATCGGTCCATTCGAAGAATTCATTCCCCAGAAACAGCAAGACCAGCAGGCTGGCCAGCCCAGGAAGAAAAAACGATTTCAGCGGTGTGGGGTAGAGAGCAAGCAGAAAGATCGCGAAGAGGGCATAGACATCGTTTCCCAGGTGATAAACGGTGCGCAGGTTGAACAGCAACCCCGGATCCAGAGCGAGTTCGCGTGAGGAGATGACAGCGACCGCCATGGTGCTGACCATCAGGCCGACCCCGGCAATGGCGTACACCTGAGCGGCCCGCACATCTAACCGCACGGAGATAATCCCCGCGCCAAGGAGACAGGAGATAATCCCGATAGCATTCAGAAACCAGAACCTAGCCGGCAGCGAACCAATGGGGCGGGAAGCGGCCGGTTGCAGGCGCACCTCCCGACCATCCTCCAGCGCAAAGATCGTCACTGGTTCAAGCAAAATACTGGCAAACACAGCCTGTCTCGTCAGGAAGCGATGGAAAGAATCGAAGGTCGGAAAGACATCGGGATCTTCCACCAGGTCAGATCCGCGAATTGCCAATGGCTCTCCTGAAACTGATCGAATCGCAGATATCCTGTCGTTTGCAGATAAGATCAAGGTGGAAGGGCTGTTCGGGTAGACGTTTGTAATCAGGGCTCCAGGCAAATCATCCTCGGCTTGCAGGGTGAGTCCAAGCCACGGCCGTAGATGCGTTGCGAGGTAAACTGAGCTGAACAGGCTCAACAGACACAGGAATAGAGCCGCAAAAAGAATCCCGCCAGGCGCTCCTCTGATATTGAACACTGTCAACTCCAAGGAAGATACATAGATACCATTACCGGGGAATGTCAACTTCAAGGTTGCTCAAAGCATTGTCCCATACACATGCTACCCCTCGTCCAGCACAACCCGGCGAACCTCGTCCAACCCGACCTCGTCGATCAGCTTACCAATCCGGCATTTGCGGTTTTGAGCGATAAACCAGTCGACCAGCCGGATGACTGCGGTCAGAGCCTCTTCTTCAGTCGGGATATGTTCCAGCAGGCGACGACTCAGGCGTGGGGCCGAACCGCCATTGCCTCCGACCTGCAGATGCCAGCCTTTGGGCGTGCCGAGCAGGGCGATATCCCTGATGCAGGCTTCGGCGCAGTCGTTCATGCAACCCGAAACCGCCATCTTCAGTTTCCAGGGCAATTCTTTGGCCTGATAGCGTGCATCGAGCTTCAACCCGAGCGCGACAGAATCCTGCTGCCCACGCTTGCAGAAGTCGGTGCCGGGGCAGATTTTTACCGAACGCACACAGGGACCGAACGGTCGCGCGCGGTTCATCCCGCCCAAATCGGCCCAGGCCGCATCAAGATCCTCTTCGGCCAGACCGACGATCAAGACCCGCTGGGCGCTGCTCAACTTGAGGCGTGCCCCGAAACGGCGCGCCACGGCAGCAATCAGCTCCAACTGTTCGGGCGTGGCCAACCCGGCGGGCAAGTGCGGCACGATCGCATAGGTCCTGCGATCACGTTGAATGATAGCTCCCTTTTCCTCAATATCGCGTTTCATAAGTTTAATCGAATTTCCCAGGGGTCTTTTCGATCCGCCCAAAAACCAGCATCCCACCGTAATGACCGAGCATCGTGACACACAAGAGAGCCGCCGCTGCCAGGGCGAGGAAGAACCAGGTTGCTCCGCCGGGGGCAATGAGAAGCTCCGGGTTGGTATAGCGCATGAACAGCATCTCCAGACAGATCAGGATCAGACAACCGCCGAGGATCAACTTGCGGTGAAAGATTTGACTCCTGGCGCCATTGTAATGATGCCGCCAGCTATAAATACCGGTCGCCACCGTGGCGGGCACACTGACAGCGATCATCGCCAGCAGCAGATAGATCCCGTGATCCAGGGTTTTCAACCCGACCAGCAGACAGAGCATGAGAAAAAGTCCCAGGGTCGGCACCAGGGCATTGGGGAAATGGGCGGCCACGGCGTGGGGCATGAAGGTATCGATCATCTCCCGCAGCAGACCTTTGATCCCCGAAGGAGCGGATTTGTCATCACTCTGTTCGACCAACAGCTCAAACTTCTCCGACCCAACGCCGCAGACCGGACAGATATCCGGCGGTTCATCCCCCTGATGAACATAACCACAAACCGTACAACGCCAGCGTTTCTGCATGAAGTCCTCCCCTAGGATGTATTTTAGCTGGTGTTTCGATTTGACTCCCATGGGGGAATCCCTATAATCGAGACACTGTTTGTTATTCGAACATTTTTAACTGGTTAACAGTCTGCCAGTTCCGACATTGTCCTGCAAGGAGAGAGAGATGAAAGCAGTCCTGATAGATGAATTCGGTGGCGTCGACGTATTGAAAGTCGACGCGGCCGAACGGCCACAGCCCAAAGCTGATGAAGTTTTGATCAAGGTCGCCGCGACCAGCATCAACCGCCCCGATCTGGTCCAGCGTGAAGGTAAATACCCGCCACCTCCGGGTGATTCAGTGATTCTCGGCCTCGAAGTCGCGGGCATCATCGAAGAACTCGGCAGCGGAGTGAGCGGCTGGAAGGTCGGTGATCGCGTCATGTCGCTGGTCGGTGGCGGTGGCTATGCCGAGTATGCCGTGGCCTACGCCTGCCACCTGATGCCGATCCCCGCCAGTATGAGCTTTGAGGAGGCCGCCTGTGTCAATGAGAGTTATATCACCGCTTTCCTGAATGTCTTCATGATCGGCGGTCTTAAAGATGGCCAGACGGCGATCCTCCACGGCGGCGGCGGCGGCGTCAACACCGCCGCGATTCAATTGGCCAAGGCGCTGACCC